>NZ_JBXAOQ010000001.1:374549-697545 GCF_058802985.1 Pseudomonas sp. GW822-FHT01E03 | reverse complement strand
CCCCCCCCCCCCCCCCCCCCCCCCCCCCCCCCCCCCCCCCCCCCCCCCCCCCCCCCCCCCCCCCCCCGCTCCCACAGGGTTTTGTGTTGCATGGGAATCAGTGGGAATCAGCTCCTTTTGTCATCACCGGGCTCGGCATGGACACCACGGTCATCACCGGGCTCGCCATTGGCATGGACACCACGGTCATCGCCGGGCTCGCCATTGGCATGAACGCCATGATCGTCGCCGACTTCACCGGACCGATGAACGCCATGGTCGTCCCCGGGTTCATCATGGGTGCCGCTGCGTCCTGAGGACGAGACCGATCCGGAGTGGCTCGAACCGCTGTTGGCACTGCCATGGCCACTGTTGCTGCCATGGTCGCCACTGTGGCCGCTGCCGCTGTTACCACCACTGCCGCTTCCACCATGACTGCCGCCGCCGCTTCCACTGCCGCCGCCACCACCGCTACCACCACTGCCGCCACCGTGACTGCCGCCACCACCACTTCCGCCACCGCCACCACCGCCACCACTACCCCCATCCTTGGCCTGAGCGCTGGAAACTCCAGACAGACTGTCCGGAATCAATACGGTAGACGCCGACAGAACCGCGCCAATAGCTACTGCCAGTAAAAGCTTATTGATGAGCATGTCGTTCTCCGTCCTGTAATTCAGATTGGAACCTTCATGAACAGTGCAATGTGCTGATTTTTCCCCGTGGGAACTTGATGAACAGTTCAGCGCGCCGATTTATTCGGCGGGAACATTGAAAAAGAGTGCAGCGTTCAGCCGGAGCAGCGTCTGAAGGGGCAGCGTCAAAGAGTCAGTGAATGCTCGAGGCCAGCTCGAAAATCGGGATGTACATCAGGATCACGATCACCCCGATCAACAGACCGATGAAGGTCATGAGCAAGGGTTCGAACAGCCGCACGAACCATTCGATCCAGCGGCTGATTTCTTCGTCGTAGAAGTCGGCGCTGCGCTCCATCATCTGCCCGAGGTTGCCGGACTGTTCGCCGGCTCGCAGCAGGCGCAGGGACACGGGGGTCACCAGGTGATTGAGTTCCAGCGCGGCAGAGAGTGATTGCCCCTCGCGCACCCGGTCGCAGGCCTGGTCCAGGCGCGTGCGGGAGGCGACGGTGAGCAGGCCACGGACCATGCCCATGGCGGTGACCAGGGGAATGCCGCCTTGCAGCAGAATCCCCAGTGAACGGTAGAAGCGCGCCAGTTCATACATGAAGATGCGTTGGTGCACCGCAGGGAGTTTTTCGATCAGGCGGTCCAGCCCCCGACGAAAGGCCGGCTGGCGCTGGAGCAGGGTGAGGGCGACGATGATGGCCAGCAAGCCACCGAAGAATTCACCCTGGTGGGCGTGCAGGAACATGCCGCTGCTCATCAGGATCTGCGACATCCAGGGCAGATTCGACCCCAGCCCTTCAAACACCAGGCTGAAGCGCGGCACGACATACCCCATCAAAAACAAAACCACGCCACCGCCCACCACCAGCAACAGCAAGGGGTAGATCGAAGCGCTGATGATCTTTTGGCGAACCTCGTCCATGCGTTGGCGATAGCTGACATAGCGGCCCAGGGCATCGCCTACGGCGCCAGTCTTTTCACTGGACTGCACCAGCGCCACGTACAGCGGGGGGAACACGGCTGACAGCTGGCTCAGGGCCTGGGAAAACGATTTGCCCTCGTAAAGCAGGCGGACCAACTCGTTCAAGGTCTTGCGGGCCTGTGGCGCGTTTTCCTTTTCCGCCAGGCTTTCCAGGGCATCGATCAACGGCAGACCGGCGTTGAGCAGGGTGGTCAGTTCCTGGCTGAACAACACCAGGTTGAACGTCTCGCGCTTGTGCAGGCGCAATGCGCGCCAATGGCGCTCGGCGTGCAGGCTGACCACTCGCAGGCCCTGGTCTTCGGCGATGCGCCTGGCTTCGCTGTGCCCCGGTGCCTCGACGGTCATCGAGACCACACCGGCCTTGCCGACGGCCTTGAGATGAAAGCGCATGGTCGCCATTCCCGTCAGTTCCAGTTGGTGACTTCGGCGTTCTCGCCTTCGCCACCGGGCTGCCCGTCCTTGCCCATGGACAACAGGTCGTACTCGCTGTTCTCACCGGGATAGCGATAGGCGTAGTTGCGGCCCCAGGGGTCTTGCGGGAGTTTTTTCTGCAGGTACGGGCCGGTCCAGCGCGGTTCGTCGGCGGGGGCGGTGACCAGCGCCTGCAAACCCTGTTCGGTGGACGGGTAATGGCCAACTTCCAGACGGTAAAGGTCCAGTGCCTTGCTCAAGCCTTCTATCTGCGCCTTGGCCACTTTCACTTCGGAGCGACCCAGTTGGGCGAAATACTTCGGCGCCACGATGCCGGCCAACAGCCCCAGTACCACCAGCACCACCAACAGTTCGAGCAAGGTGAACCCGCTTTGGGTTCGCCGGGCATAACACAGTCGCTGATTCATGATGACCTCATAACAGTCGGCAGCAGAGTTGCCATGTAGTTGCATGCAATTGCCATGCTCACGATTGCCGACCCTTGCGCGCCCCCCTTGCTACGGGCCTTCTCGCTTACGGCACAGTGCTTGCGTATGGCTGGTGCACGACTGGCCATTGGGGCAATACCCCCAATTTTCGGGGCCGGAAAGGGGAGGTATAACAATGAAGACACTCACCGCCGGATTGCTGGGTTTCCTTGTGTTGGCCAGCGCCGCACAGGCCGATGTGTTTGTTTCCGTGGACGCCAATGGCGGCTACGTCCTGTCCAATGTCCACCGCCCCGGACGCCACTATGAACGGGTGATTCGTGAGCCCGATGCGCCGGTGGTCAGCCTCGATCAGCAACCGCAGATGATCGCCGCGCAACCCTATGCCGAGCTGGTGGCGGCGGCGGCCACGGCCAACGAACTGCCGGCGGCGCTGCTGCATGCAGTGATCAAGACCGAATCGAGCTACAACGCCCGCGCCACCTCACCCAAGGGCGCTCGCGGGCTGATGCAATTGATGCCCGCCACCGCCCGCGAAATGGGGGTGACCAATGTCTACGACCCCAAGGCCAACATCCAGGGTGGCGCCCGCTATCTCAAGCGCCTGATGACGATGTTCGACAACGATATCCGGCTCGCCGTGGCGGCCTATAACGCCGGCCCGCAAGCGGTGCTCAGCCGGGGCAACGTGGTCCCGCCGTTCGCCGAAACCCAGCGTTATGTGCCCAGTGTGCTGAAGCAGTATCGGCGTTTGCAGGGGTTGCCCGCGGATGCGCCGCTGTGATCGAACACCCGGGGAAATTTCCCCAATAGTGGGGAATAGTGGCCCCGGCGAAAAAGGGGGGGGATTGGGTGGGGAATATCCCCCGGCCTATCAAGTCGTGATCATAACAAGCTGATTAATAACGTATTTTTTTGTGGCATGCGGATTGCTCCGGTCGATTTATCGAGAAGTGTTCCCCCGATAACCCGCAGCGAGGCCCGAGTCCATGATCGGCATATCCCACGCTTGGTCCTTGATTGATTTGCTTACCCCCCCTGTGGGAGCGAGCTTGCTCGCGATGACTGCTTTCCACTCGCCAACGATGTCGACTATCAGTCCGCTATCGCGAGCAAGCTCGCTCCCACAACGGGGCGGGTAAGACAGGTACAGATCGGTAAAGAGGAATGTTGCTGAAAACAGGACCAACCCTTGTCCGGCGTCGTGCCGGGATTTCGGGTCAGTCCCGGTGATACCCACTAACGAGGAAACCGACATGGACCGATTCGCGCATTGCGGCCTGCTGACGTTTTGCCTGTTGGCCTTCGGTATCGACCAGGCGCTGGCTCACTCGGCGGACGAGCACACCGGGCACGACATGGCGGCCAGCACCGCCAGCCCGGAGAACGCCCGGATCAGATTTGCCGACGTGGCCTTGCTGGACCAGAACGGCAAGGTCGTCAACCTGGAAAAAGACCTGGTAAGCAACAAAATCGTGGTCATGGGTTTCATTTACACCCGTTGCACCACGGTCTGCCCGGTGATGTCCTCGATCATGGGCAGGGTACAGAAACATTTGGGCGCGCGGGTCGGCACCGAGGTGCAATTGGTGTCCATCAGCATCGACCCGCAGCGTGATGATCCCCAACGCCTGAACGACTACGCCCGCACCTTCCAGAAAGGGCCGGGCTGGAGCTGGCTGACCGGTTCGCCGCAGTCGGTCGATGCCACCCTCAAGGGCCTGGGTGTCTACAGCGGCAACTTCGAGAACCACTCGCCACTGATTCTGGTGGGGGACGGCAACAACCGCTACTGGACCCGCTACTACGGTCTCACCGAACCGGCGGAGCTGGCCTGGGCCGTCGAGAGGCTCAGAGGCGAACGCAACGCCCACGCCAAGCACACCGCCATCGCCATGGAGCACCAGCCATGAGCGCCTTCGACAGGAAAACCTGCTTCCCCGACATACCCGTGCAGGACCAGAACGGCAGCACCTTTATCTCCCTTACCAGTGATCCGCTGCGCAACACGCCAGCGGTACTCAAGGCTTGCACCTTGAAACAGGGCATCGATGGGCCCCACTGGTTTTTTCTTACCGAAGACAAGGTGCAAATGGACCTTGTATGGGGTCGCATCGACCAGATCGTGCCGACCCCCTTGCAGCACTCCACACGGTTGATCGTCGGTGACGCGGCGAACAAGCGCTGGAGCAAAATCCGTTCCGCCGCCCCGGCCGCCGACATTGCCCAGCGCTTACAGTTGCTGACAATGCCCGTGACCCGTCGCTGAGCCACGGCCATGAATACTGCCCTCGTCCTTGGCCTGCTGCTCTTCGGCAGCATCGCGCTCACCGCCCAGGCGCTGCCGCTGAGCCTTAGCGAAAGTGCCGGTAAACGGTTGTACCACGAAGGCGTGTCGGCCAGCGGCGAACCGATCATGGTCCGGGTCGGCGCAGCGGGCGTGCTGCTGCCGGCCACCCGCCTGCCGTGCGCCAATTGTCATGGCGAGGATGGCCTCGGGCGCCCGGAAGGCGAGGTGCGACCGCCGGACCTGCGCTGGTCGCGACTGGCCAGCAGCCAAGGCCAGCAGCACATCAACGGCCGCAGTTATCCGGCCTACAGCGAAATCACCCTGGCGCGGGCGGTGCAGGAGGGGCGCGACCCGGGCAACAATCGGCTCGACCCGACGATGCCACGGTTCGTGTTGTCGATGATCGATCAACGCAACCTCACGGCGTACCTCAAACACCTGGCCGAAGACCGCGTTCCGGGACTGGCCCCCGACAGTCTGCACCTGGGTACGTTGTTGCCGGGTTCCGGCCCCTTGGGCGAAGAGGGCATCACGGTGGCGGCGGTGCTCAATGGCTGCGTGGCGCGCATCAACGAGGCGGGCGGAATTCATGGCCGGCAGTTGCGCCTGACCATCCTCGACCCCGGCGCCGACCGCGCCAGTGCCGAAAAGGCGCTGGACCGGTTGATCAATGAAGAGCAGGTGTTTGCCCTGATCGCACCGATGGCGCCGGCATTGGACCTGAACTTCGCCATGCGTCTGGAACAGGCCGGCATTCCCCTGATCGGGCCGCTGTCCTTGCAGGGCACGCTCCACACCAGCCCGCAGATATTCGAGCCACTGCCGGGCCTTCGCGACCAATTGATCGCCCTGGCCAACTACGCCAGTGCGAGCCTGCGGGTGCTTCAGGGGCCGACGCTGATCGCCTACCCGGACGAGCCCGGCCAACGCCTGGCGGCGCAGGAGCTCAGCAAGTACTTGCAGGGGCACGCCTGGCAAAAGGTGCGCCTGCAAGCCTATGACCCGGCCGGGGATGATTTTCCCTTGGGGTCGCGCTCGGTATTTTACCTGGGCAGCAGCAGCGGCTTCAGTCGTCTGGCCGAGCGCTTGCAAACGGCGGGGCAGGTGCCTTACCTGTTCGCCGCCTCGAACCAGGTGGCGGGCAATCTGATGCAGGTGCCCAGCGGATTTTCCCGACGGGTATTCCTGGCCTATCCGTTCGTGCCAAGCGACTGGACCCAGGCCGGGCGCCTGGCCTTGACCCAGTTGCGCGAACACCAGGGCCTCGGTGGCCAGCATGCGGTGCTGCAAGTGGGCGCGTTCAGTTCGATGATGCTGCTCAGCGAAGGCATGAAGCAGGCCGGGCGCAATGCCAGTCGCGAGAAGCTGGTCAGGGCCCTGGAAGGCTTGCGTGACTTCGATACCGGGCTGACACCGCTGATCAGCTTTGGTCCGGGCCGGCGCCTGGGCTTGAGCGGTGCCCATATCGTCACGGTGGATCTGCCGGACCAGCGTTTCTATTTGGTCGCACCCTATAAACCCATTGCTGCCACGCCCTGACCGGAGGCCGATCATGAAACTCGATACCGCCCGGTGCAGACGCTTCCACTGGCGAAACCGCAGGGCTACGCTTAACCGGGATGAGGGCGTCGGCGCCATTGCGCTCGCGCAATCGAATCGAACGGATTGCCGATCAATAGGGGGTTTCCCCAACAGTGGGGGGAAAAGTCCAGTGCCAATCACGTCGCTTTCCCCGTTTTTGGGGGATGGAACTGCGCTACGAAAAGGCATTGTTTTTTAAATTCAAGGACATGAAGTCCTCAAATTACCGGTGCCCAGCCTGGCACGAAGTGTGCGTTAGTCCTATCAGGACGCGCACTCCGTCAGGTTCAAAATCCGGACCTGCGGTTTCAAGGAGTCCACCTTGTTGAATAAAGTACTGGTTGTTGATGACGAACAGTTGCTGGCGGAGAACCTCCAGGGTTACCTGCAGGCGCAAGCACTGGAAGTCCGGATTGCCCACGACGGTGCGAAAGGAATCGCTGAAGCCGATGATTTCGCGCCCGATGTGATGGTGTTCGATTACCGCTTGCCCGATATGGAAGGCTTTCAGGTGCTCGATGCCGTCCGCCAGAACAGGAAGTGTCATTTCGTGCTGATCACAGGGCATCCAACCGCAGAGGTTTGCGAGCGGGCCCGGCAACTGGGCGTCAGCCATATCCTGTTCAAACCGTTTCCATTGGCGGAATTGGCCCGTGCCGTGCTTGATCTTCTGGGCAGGCAACGCGAACCCAAAGTGGGGGTGAGCACTTCCGAAGGCTTTGTCGAACGACGCCAGAGCAGGACCGAGAGTTTCCCGCTGCAGTTGTACGACGGTAGCTGGGTGCTGGCAGATCGCCGAAAAAATACATCGGCCTCCAAGGCGCCAGACGACGAACAGTTGCTCACCGGGGAGTAGTGGCGCGACAAGACGTTCCGGCCTCCGCCGAATGGCTCGCCGCGCCGACAGGGCCCAAAGCCCCGGGCGTAGGAGAGCAAGCCATGGACCGTCTATCCTTTGCCGTAGAACCGGCGCAACCGGAATGTTCACCGACTCGTTTCACCAGTGAGCAACTGGCCCAGGCCCGAGCCCTGGCCACCAGTTCCGGCGAGCGGATGCTGGACGCCCTGGGGCGGCTGTGCGCACTGGCTCCCATGCCTTTCATTCAATGCCTCGGCGTAACCCTGCACTACCCGGTGCTCGACACCGACAGCCTGTTCAATTCCACGCCGGTGTTCGACCGGGTGACCCTGGCCCAATGCCTCAAGCGCGAATTCACCCTGTTGCGTCACAACGATGCGGTCATCGGTGTTTTCGCCGACCCCTTCGACAGTGCGCGCCTGGCCTGGATCGATGAGTGCCTGCAAGGTGCGCCGCTGTACCTGGTGCATGCCGATGACCTGAAGGCCTATCTGGCGCGTCACGAAGAAAGCTTCCATGCGGTGGAGTCGCTCAACGCCCAGAGCGACGCCGGCGCCGAAACCGATAACCTGCAAAGCCTGTCCCTGACCAGCATCAGCGAAGATTCCAGCGTCGTGGTCAAACTGGTCAACTCGACCCTGTACGACGCGCTGAAAATGCACGCCAGCGACATCCACCTCGGCACCACCGGCAGCGGCCTGGTGATCAAGTACCGGATCGACGGCGTGCTCAACAACATCAGCAAAATCCAGGGCAGCGAGTTCGCCGAGCAAGTGATTTCCCGGGTCAAGGTCATGGCCGAACTGGACATTGGCGAAAAACGCGTGCCCCAGGATGGTCGCTTCAAGATCGGCATCAGCGGCCGTCAGATCGACTTCCGGGTGTCGATCATGCCGAGCATTTTCGGCGAAGACGCGGTGCTGCGGGTACTCGACAAACAGGACCTGGCGGACAAGGTCTGTGGCGTGCAGTTGCAGGCCCTGGGCTTTGAAGAAGAAACCCTGCGCCAGCTGCGCCGGCTGGCCGCCGAACCCTACGGCATGGTGCTGGTGACCGGGCCGACCGGTAGCGGCAAGACCACTACCCTGTACGCGATGATCACCGAGATCAACCACGGCGTGGACAAGATCATCACCATTGAAGACCCGGTGGAATATCAACTGCCGGGCGTGCTGCAGATCCCCGTCAACGAGAAGAAAGGCCTGACCTTCGCCCGGGGCCTGCGCTCGATCCTGCGCCATGACCCGGACAAGATCATGGTCGGTGAAATCCGCGACCCGGACACCGCACAGATCGCCGTGCAATCGGCGCTCACCGGTCACCTTGTGTTCACCACCATTCACGCCAACAACGTGTTCGACGTCATCGGCCGTTTCACCCAGATGGAAATCGATCCCTACAGCCTGGTCTCGGCACTCAATGCCGTACTGGCCCAGCGTTTGATCCGCCTGGTCTGCACCAGTTGCAGCAGCCCCTACAGCCCGACGCAAGAAGAGCTGGAGGTCTCGGGGCTTGATCCGCAAAAGGTCGCTCACTACCGGTTCGTCCACGGCAAGGGCTGCGGGCATTGTCGGGGCACCGGTTATCGCGGGCGTAGCGCAATTGCCGAGTTGCTGCACCTGGACGACGAATTGCGGCAAATGATCGTCGAGCGCCAACCCATTTCGAAAATCAAGGCGCACGCCTGCAAACGTGGCTTGCGCCTGTTGCGCGAGTCGGCGCTGGAGATGGTGGAACAAGGCCGGACGACTCTCGAGGAGATCAATCGTGTCACTTTTATCTCGTGAGCAATTTGTCGCCGTGCTCGGCGCAAGCGGTGTTGGCCTGGGGCAGCGGCAAGGCGCTGCAACCCACTGGCTGGGCAGCGTCGGCTACATTGACGAAGGCTTCCAGGCCTGGACGGTGGCCCTCGATACCCTCGACCGTTTGTTGGCCGAACACACCGTTGCCAGGGCGGAACTGACGGTGGTGATCTCCGGGCACTTCAGCCGCTATTGCCTGGTGCCCTGGAGTGAGCAGATCAGTAGCCCGGCCGAATTGCTCGGCTTCGCCCAACTGTGTTTCGAAGACCTCTACGGTGCCCCGACACAACCCTGGAGCCTGGTACTCTCGGCCGAACCCGCCGGTTACGACCGCATCGCCACCGCGCTGCCACAGGACCTGCTCGAACGCCTGCGCGCCCTGGTCAGGGCTCGCGGTTTGCGCTTGCGTTCGGTGCAGCCGTACCTGATGACGGCGTTCAACCATTTCGACAAAAGCTTTGAGGCCGGGGATTTCCTGTTCGTGGTCGCCGAACCGGTGCGCAGCGTGTTGCTGCTGGCCAGGGAAGGGCGCTGGACCTCGGTGCGATCGGTGGGCAGCAGCGACAGCGATGCGGCGCTGACCGCGTTGATCGGTCGTGAACACCAGTTGCAGGCTTCCAGCAGCGAACGGCCGTTGAATGTCTACCTGCATGCACCGGCGCGCATCGATTCGCCTCCTGACGTGCCTGGTGTGCATCTGCGCACCCTCGAAGAAGACCGGACAGCCGTACGCGATTGCCTGTACCTCATGTCTCGGGCGGTGGCCTGACATGCGCCCCCTGATGCTCGACTTTCAGCCGCGCCGCCGTGCAGGCCCCTTGGGCTGGAGCCTGCTGGCCGGTGGCGTGGTGCTGACACTGACCTGCCTGCTGGTGCAACAGCACCTGAGCCACGAAGCCGAACAACAGCAAGGTCATCTGCAAATCACACAGCGAGTGCTCACCGGCGATACCGGCAGCAAGCTCAGCCTGACCCCGGCGCAAATTCGCGAGCAGGCGCATAACCTGGCGGAAATGCGCAAGGTCTCCCAGCAGTTGCGCCGCCCTTGGGAACGCCTGTTCGCCACCCTCGAAGCCATGCCGCGGGACAACATTGCCCTGCTGACCCTGACCCCGGACGCCCGCAAGGGCCAGGTGCGGATCAGCGCCGAGGCGCTGGACCTGGACGCCATGCTCGATTTCCACCGCCGTCTCGAAGCCAGCGACGAGCTGTCCGACGTATCGCTGCTGAGCCACGAAATTGTCGCCAACGTGCCGGAACACCCGGTGCAGTTCAACCTGTCGGCTACCTGGGAGATCGGCGATGCAAATCCATAAATTGATCGTCCACGAATACCTGCAAGGCCTGGGCGTTCCGGGGCTGGCAGGGATGGTCATGCTGGTGCTGGCGCTGAGCTATGGCCTGGTGGGGTTGCTGCCGAACTGGGAGTCGCTGCAAAGCCTCAGCCAGCAAACTCGCGAAGCCACCGAGTACCTGGCCAAGGTCGAAGACGGCAGCGTGGCCGCGCCGGTGGTGCCGCAGCGCCAGCTCGACGATTTTCGCAGCAAGTTGCCGTCCCAGCCCCAGGCCACCGTGGCCATCGACAAGATCTACGCCCTGGCCGCCCAGGAACGCATCACCTTGTCCCGGGGTGAATACTCCCTGGGCGTGGACCCCAAGACCCAGCTGGCCCGTTATCAGATTCTGCTGCCGGTACGTGGCAGCTACCCGCAACTGCGGCGTTTCCTGCACGCCTTGCTCGGCCAGTTGCCGGCGGTGGTGCTCGAGGATGTGGAGCTACAGCGCAAGAATATCGCCGATACCGACCTGACCGGGCGGATCCGCATGACCCTTTACCTGTCGAGGTCATGATGAATACCAAACGAGTGTCGGGTTGGGTGGCGTTCTTCGGTGTAGCGGCTGCGCTTGCCTGGCTCCCCGAATACTTCAATCAGGCCGACGACAGCGACCTTGCGGTGGCCACCGTGGCTACGCCAGCCAAGGGCAAGACCCCTGGCGCATCGACGGCTGCATCGAGCGCCGCTGCGCTGGCGCCGATCAAGGACCTGAGCCCGGCAGGCGACCTGTTCGCCGCCCGCAGCTGGATAGCGGCGCCGGCCCTTGGTACCGTCACTGAACAACCGGTAGTCGTTACTCCTGTGGTGCAAGTCCCCACTGCACCACCGTTGCCCTTCCAGTTTGTCGGCAGGCTGGATGACCGTTCCGATCTGCAGGTGTTTTTGCAGAGCGGCGAAAAAATATACGTCGTGCGCAAAGGGGATGTCATCGACGAAACCTGGCGGATCGAGCGGATTTCCGATAAGGAACTGAGCCTGGTCTACCTGCCTCTGCATTTGGCGCAGACCTTGTCTGTGGGGAGTACGGAATGAACAAATCCCGTTTGCTGATGAGCCTTTGTCTCTGCGCGGGGCTGGCCGCATGCAGTTCGGCGCAGGTTGCCAGGGATGAAGCTTCGGCCCTGATCGAATCGGGCCAATATGAAGCCGGTCTGGCGCGCATCGAAGAGGGATTGCGGGAAAACCCTCGCGATACCGAACTGCACATGGCTCTCAACAGCGGACGGGCCCGCGCCGTGACGGCGCTGCTGACCCAGGCCGACATGGACCGCACCCAGCGTAATTTCGCCGGGGCCCGCATGACTTATAGCCGGGTCTTGAACATCGAACCGAACAACCGTCGTGCCCAGGATTCCCTGCGCCAACTCGACTACCTGCGCAGCATGGATGAGAAACTCGAACTGGCCCGTGGCGACCTGCGTCGCGGTGACATCTACGGTGCCGACCGCCAGGTCAGACAGATTCTCGAACTGGACCCGAAGAACGAAGGCGCCCTGGAACTGCAAGGCAGCATCCGCCTGGTGCAGAGCCGCAACGTGGTGCAGTACCCACAACTGCGCACGCGCCTTGACCGGCCGGTGACCCTGGAATTTCGCGATGCCAACCTCAAGACCATTTTCGAAGTGCTGTCCCAGGTCGCCGGCCTGAACTTCATCTTCGACAAGGACCTGCGCCCGGACATGAAAGCCACGATCTTCGTACGTGACGTGCGTATCGAAGACGCCGTGGATCTGCTGCTGCAACAGAACCAGCTGCATCAGAAAGTGGTCAATGAAAACACCGTGCTGATCTACCCGGACTCGCCGCAGAAACTCAAGGATTACCAGGAGTTGGTGATGCGCACCTTCTACCTGACCAGCATCGATGCCAACACGGCGTTGAACATGATCAAGACCATGCTCAAGACCCGCGACGTGTTCGTCGATGAGCGCCTCAACACCCTGACCATGCGCGATACCGGTGACGCGGTGCGCATGGCGGAAAAACTCCTGCAATCGCAGGACCAGTCCAACCCGGAAGTGGTGCTGGAAGTGGAAGTGATGGAAGTCGCCCGCCAGCGCATTCTCGACCTTGGCCTGCAATGGCCAAACACCTTCGGCGTGGTCAACAGCGACGGATCGGCGGTGACCCTTCTCGATCAGCTCAAGGGCATCAACTCCGGCCGCATCACGATCTCGCCATCGCCCCAGGCCAAGATCAATGCCCAGGACAAGGACATCAATACCCTGGCCAGCCCCGTGATTCGGGTCAGCAACCGCGAACAGGCGCGCATCCACATCGGTCAGCGCGTGCCGATCATCAGCGCCACCTCGGTGCCTTCGACCCAGGGCCCGGTGATCACCGAAAGCGTGACCTACCTCGACGTCGGTCTGAAGCTCGAAGTGCAGCCCATCGTGCACCTGAACAACGAAGTGGCGATCAAGATCGCGCTGGAAGTCAGTAACGCCACGCCGCTGACACCGACCGCTCAGGGCACCATTCCGGTCCAGGTCGATACCCGCAACGCCCAGACCACCTTGCGTCTGCATGACGGCGAAACCCAGATCCTCGCCGGTCTGGTGCGCGACGACCACGGCGCCACCGGCAACAAGATTCCCGGCCTTGGCGACATTCCCGGCCTGGGTCGCCTGTTCGGCAGCAACAGGGACGACGTCATCAAATCCGAACTGGTGCTGTCGATCACCCCGCGGATCGTGCGCAATCTGCCGTACCAGAGTCCGTCGGACATGGAATTCCCGACCGGTACCGAAACCAGCATGCACATCCAGGCACCGGACCGTTCGATGAGCACCACGGTTCAGGCCAACCCCATGATCGCCCCGATCGCCACCACCGTTACCGTCGGGAAGCCTTGATCATGAACGCCTCGCAACGCGGTTTTACCCTGGTCGAAGTCGTGGTGACGCTCGCCCTGGTCGGCCTGCTGGCCGGCATGGCCGCACCGCTGACCGAGACCGTGGTGCGTCGGGGCAAAGAGCAGGACCTGCGAACCGCGCTGTACCAGATCCGCGATGCCATCGACGCTTACAAACAAGCCTTCGACGCGGGCTACATCGAGAAGTCGCTCGACAGCAGCGGCTACCCGCCGAACCTGCAAGTACTGGTCGAGGGTGTGCGTGACACGCGCAGCGCAAAGGGCGCCAAGTTCTACTTCCTGCGGCGCATCCCCCGTGACCCGCTGGCAGCCGTCAAGCGTGACGACGAGGGCGGCTGGGGCCTGCGTTCCTATGACAGTTCGGCTGAGAACCCGCGCGAGGGCCAGGACGTCTTTGACGTTTACTCCAAGGCCCGCGGCAAGGGCCTCAATGGCATCGCCTACCGAGAGTGGTGAGCATATGCGTCGGCAAAAGGGCTTTACCCTGATTGAACTGATGGTGGTCATGGCAATCATCGCGACCCTGATGACGATCGCCTTGCCACGCTACTTCAGCAGCCTGGAAGCTTCCAAAGAGACCACCTTGCATCAGAGCCTGTCGTCCATGCGCGAGGCGCTGGATCATTACTATGGAGACACCGGGCGTTATCCCGATTCCATCGAACAGCTGGTCGAACTGCGCTACCTGCGCAACCAGCCGCTGGACCCGATTGCCGAGCGCAAGGACACCTGGGTCATAGTCGCGCCACCGGATGGCGTGGCGGGCGGGGTGGCCGATATCAAGAGTGGGGCCAGCGGGAGGGCGCGTGATGGCAGCCTGTATTCCGAGTGGTAAACCTTCGAACCAGGACGGCTTCACCTACCTGGGTGTGCTGTTTCTGGTCGTCGTGCTGGGCATGGGCCTGGCCAGTGCCGGCGAGTTGTGGGCCACCGCTTCGCGCCGCGATCGCGAAAACCAGTTGCTCTGGGTCGGTACGCAATATGCCCAGGCGCTGCGCAGCTATTACCGCAGTTCGCCCGGTATGGCCCAGTATCCGAAAGAACTCAAGGACCTGTTGCAGGACGAGCGTTTTCCGTCGGCCAGGCATCATCTGCGGCAGTTGTACCCGGAGCCGATGACAGGGGGCGAATGGGAGCTGATGCGTGATTTTGACGGGCGGATCAGCGGCGTGTACTGCCCGTCCGAGCAGAAGCCGCTCAAGCAAGAGAATTTTCCCAGCCAGTGGGCGGACTTCAAAGGCATGGCCAGCTACAAGGATTGGCAGTTCGTGGCCGAGAAAGTCTCCTTCGAAGGTACCGACGGGCCGCCGAAAGAACAGTCCACCGGGCCCCAGGCATTGCAGCCTTGAATCGCAGGAGCGGGATTGCTTGCGAAGGCGGCCTGACAGCCGACCTGTCTTTTTGTTGACCGTGTACATATCCATTGCTGCGGTAACGGCGGCTGGCGGTTTCGCCCTTACGGCGAGTCCCTTTTGTCAAACGACACAAAAGGAACCAAAAAGTCTCGCCCCTTACGTACGGCCCCTCGCTGAGGCTCGGGGTTCCTTCGCTGCGGCATTCATCCGGGGGCATCGCCCTCCGGTTGGCTTCGCTGGCACCTACATGCGATGTGTTCGACTGCGTCGAACGGCGCTGCGCGCCAATCCCCGGATAAACACCTCCACTCAGCCTTCCGAGGGGGCGGGTGGATCAAGATCAAAAGCTGCAGGCGAGCTAACGCTCGGCCTGATGAGTGGTGAGAAGCGACGCGGTGGTGCGGGATGCTCTGCTTTTTGCTCTTCTGTGGGAGCGAGCTTGCTCGCGATGGCGGTCTTACAACCAACGATAATCCTTTGGCTCACACCACAGGAATTTGTGGATGTCAGAGGCGGCTGTAGGACCAGGAGTGAGGCTACACCGCCTTGCGTCGTTGCCTACATCTACGCCAGAATCCGCCGGCTTGTGGGCCTTGGACCCTGATTCTATCGTTGCCGGGTCGCTGCAAATTCAGCGATCGGGTTTCGCAGCCCAGGTTAATCAAGGCGCTCAGCGCCACCGTTTCCTTGCAGTTGGCGCTTTTGTTCGCCCACTGTTTTGCGTTATGGCGGCTGTGCGCGGGAGACTTTCGGGTCTGCCGGGTTCCTTGATTCCCGGTCTGCGAACCCGCGTATGGCCGCCACCTTCTTCGTTTCGCAGCGAATTGTGGCGGCTCCATCAATCAAGGAGCTTCGTCATGGTCAAACCCACGCCAAATCCCCCCGAATCAAAAGCCGATACCGGTCAGCGTGCATCAACTCTCCACCTGAAACCTGCCATCCTCAAAAGCATCGCCCCCCACAATCCCAGCACGATGTTCGTCATCGCCCCGAACATCGACACCGAAACCCTGTTGGCCCACGCCTGTGAATCGCTGGCTTCAGCAAGCGTGATGGCGACTGATTTCGCCACGTTTCTGGACGGCCCGCAACGCAGCATGCTGTTGGGCATCCAGCAGGTGATCATGCTGGCCGACCTGGCGGTCAACCGCGCTCTGGATAATGTTGCCCCATTGGACTAAACACAGAACCTTTGTGGCGAGGGGGCTTGCCCCCGTTGGGCTGCGCAGCGGCCCCAAATCAGGCAATGCGGTTTTTCAGGCTGACCGCGCTGAATGAATTTGCGACTGCTGCGCAGCCGAACGGGGGCAAGCCCCCTCGCCACAGGGGTTGTGTTCGCTTGCACGCTTCAGGCGTTTTCCAGCATCGTGATCAACTGCTCCGGCCACACCGTTTCTCGGGTCTCTTGCAGCTCTGCCACCGACCACCATTTATGGTCAGCCATTACCCGGACTTCGTTAGCCGTCCATCCCTCCCGGGACAGGTGTTCACTGTCGGTACGAACCACGAAATAGCGCTCAACGGACAACACCGTTTCGCCGCTTGGCAGCATCATCGGAAAACTGCGTTCTGCAACGCTCGGACCCACCGTGTCGATGCGTAAACCCGTCTCTTCAAACAGTTCACGAACCGCCGCAACCTCAAAGGATTCACCCTGCTCAAGCCCCCCACCGGGTGTCGCCCAGTGGCTTTGGCCAGCGAGGGCATCGTTTTTGTGTTGGAAGTGAAACAGCAGAACCTGTTGCGAGGGATTGATCACCAGCAGTCTGGCGGAATTACGTTGGCGCATTTTTTCTTTCCATAGAGTGCCGCGAACCGCAGCTTTCACTGCGGCTCGCGACGGTAAAGCTCATGTCGGCGTTATTACACCGAAAGGGTTATGCCACCACCCGATAACACGGCACATACGCCGCGCCGCCCGGCAGTTTCATCCGGTGTTGGGCGACGAAGGCTTTGAGCAGCAGGTCCAGCGGTTGCATGATCGCCGCGTCACCACGGATCTGGTACGGCCCGTGTTCTTCGATCAGGCGGATGCCCTTGTCCTTGACGTTGCCGGCGACGATGCCGGAGAACGCGCGGCGCAGGTTCGCTGCCAGTTCGTGGGACGGCAGGTCGAGGCTCAGTTTCAGGTTGGCCATGTTTTCGTGGGTCGGGTCGAACGGGCGCTGGAAGCCTTCGTCGATTTTCAGCAGCCAGTTGAAGTGGAACGCGTCGTTGCGCTCGCGGCGGAACTGCTTGACCGCCTTGAGACCCTGGGTCATCTGCCGCGCCACTTCGGCCGGGTCATCGATGATGATCTGGTAGTGCTGCTTGGCGGTTTCGCCCAGGGTCGCACCGACGAATGCGTCCAGTTGTTCCAGGTACGGCGCGGCGTGTTTCGGCCCGGTGAGGATGACCGGGAAGGGCAGGCCTTCATTGCCCGGGTGCATCAGGATGCCCAGCAGGTACAGGAACTCTTCGGCCGTACCGGCGCCGCCCGGGAAGATGATGATGCCGTGGCCTACGCGGACGAAGGCTTCCAGGCGTTTTTCGATGTCCGGCAGGATCACCAGTTCGTTGACGATCGGGTTCGGCGCCTCGGCGGCGATGATTCCGGGTTCGGTCAGGCCCAGGTAGCGGCCGCCGTGGATGCGTTGCTTGGCGTGGGCGATGGTGGCGCCTTTCATCGGGCCTTTCATCACGCCGGGGCCGCAACCGGTGCAGATGTCCAGGCTGCGCAGGCCCAGTTCGTGGCCGACTTTCTTGGTGTATTTGTATTCTTCGGTGTTGATCGAGTGCCCGCCCCAACACACCACGATCTTCGGCTCGACGCCAGGGCGCAGGGTGCGGGCGTTGCGCAGCAGGTGGAAGACGTAATCGCTGATGCCCTGGGAGCTGCTCAGGTCGATGCGTTGGCTGTCGAGTTCGTTTTCGGTGTAGACGATGTCACGCAGGGCGCTGAACAGCATTTCCCGGGTGCTGGCGATCATTTCACCGTCGACGAAGGCGTCGGCCGGGGCGTTCAGCAGTTCCAGGCGCACGCCACGGTCCTGCTGGTGAATGCGGATCTCAAAATCCTTGTAGGCTTCAAGAATGGTCTTGGCGTTGTCGACATGGGCGCCGGTGTTGAGGATGGCCAGGGCGCACTGGCGGAAGAGGGTGTAGGTGCTGCCGGAACCGGCTTCGCTCAGTTGCTGGACTTCCCGTTGCGAGAGTGTTTCCAGGCTGCCTTTGGGACTGACGGAGGCGTTGATAACTTGGCGTTGGGTCATTCAATGATCCTTAAAACGATGTCATTCACACAACAACAACGAATGGCATCCGAATAATGTGTATTCATGAAAGAAGATGGCACGAACTGCGCTGTCTCGCCATGTCCCTGCTTGACGATGAAAAGATGAAAAGGAGCCCCAGCATAGCTAAATCCCGCGCAGAGGCGATAATGGCCCGCAGTCTTTTTGCCTCAGACCCCTTTTTACCATTGAAGCTCAGGAAACCCGACGCAATGTTCGAAATCCAGCCGATGAACGCCCAGACCTACCGGCAACAGACACGGCGCAGCACGATCATCATTGCCCTGATCTTTCTGGCGCTGGCGATGGTGCTGTCCACGGCGGCGGTGGCTCTGTTCGGCACGCCGGGAGGCGACAATCTGCGCTTCAATGCCGGTGGCGTGTTCGTTGCGGTGCTGGCGATGGCAGCGTTGATGCGCAAGGTGTTCTGGCGCCAGGAATGGATGGCGCCGGCGGTCTACAGTTGGCAACTCAAGCGCAGCCTGATGAGCGTTACCAATGTCATGCATCATGTAACGACGGCCGTAGAAAAGGGCGATCCGGTTGCGATGAAGCTGTTGCGTTTCTACCATTTGGGGTTGAACCAGATGCATCAACTCGATGGCAACTCCAGCGACCACGGCCAGTTGCTCCGCGAAATGGATCAGCACAAGGAACGAATGCAAGCGCTGGGCATCGACACCGAACAGACGCGGCTGGATCCGGCGTGGCTGGAGGCGGTAAAGCAGGCGTCGCGCTAACATCATTGCGAGCCTGTATCAGGCATAGTCAGCAAAAGAGGCGATCAGGAAGAATCGCCCTGTCACAGACAATCAGGGAGCAGCATGGTACATCCATCGATCAACGATCATATTGAAATGCTCCGGCCAGCGGTGCCCCGGCTCAAGGTTCGCTCGGCGGTGATCCTGCTGCTCGCAGTGTGCCTGTCGATGGTGGCTATCGTGATCTGGGAAGCCTGGAGCTCGCGCCAGTACTACCTGCATGACAAGGAAGTGACGATGTCCAACCTTGCGCAGACCCTGGCATCGCAAGCGCAGGCAACGATCAAGCAGGCCGACACACTGTTGTTCACCCTGGTCGATCGGCTGGAGCACGAGGGTGTGGATCAATCCCGGCTGCCGGCATTGCTCAATGCCCAGCGCAGTGAGTTGAGTCAGCTCCATGGCGTGTTCGTTTTCGACGAAAAAGGGCAATGGATCGCCAATTCCAACGGCGCCGGCCAAACCGGCGTCAACAATTCCGACCGCGAATACTTCACCTTCCATCGCGATAACCCCAGCCGTGGGCCGCACATCGGGCCGTCGATCAAGAGCCGTTCGAGCGGTGAATGGATCATGACGGTTTCGCGCCGGTTCAATCATCCCGACGGCAGCTTTGCCGGGGTGGCGGTGGCGACGATTTACCTCAGCCATTTCCTGCAGCTCTACGACAGCATCGACATGGGCAGTAACGGCGTGATCAACCTGATCGGCGACAATGCCCGCATTGTCATTCGCAGGCCCTTCAAGGAAGCGGAGATCGGTTCCAGCCTCGCCAAGAGCCCGTTGTTCAACGAGTTGTTGCCCAAGGGCGATGCGGGTACGGCCACGCTCAGGTCGATCGTTGACGGTGTCGAGCGGGTGACGGGCTATCGCCGGGTCGAGGGTTATCCGCTGATCGTTTTTACCGCGGTGAACAAGGATGAAGTGCTCGGCAGCTGGCGCAAGGAGACGCTGCTCAGCGCCGGCATCGTCGCGCTGTTGCTGAGTTTTCTCGGGGTACTGGGGTTTCGGCTTATCAACCTGATGAGGCAGCAGAATCTGGTGCAGGTCGAGTTGCTGGACACCCAGGACAAGCTCCTGGAGGTCAATCGCAACCTCGAAGGCCTGGCCCTCAAGGACGCGCTGACGGGGCTGGCCAACCGCCGTCAGCTCGACGCTTTCATCGATGCCGAAATGGGCCGTGCCCGACGCAGCCAGTCCGAATTGGCGCTGTTGATGATTGATGTCGACCATTTCAAACCGTTCAACGACTGCTACGGCCACCTGGCCGGTGACGAGTGTTTGCGCAAGGTCAGTGCGATCATCACGAACAGCATCAAGCGTCCCGGTGACCTGGCCGCCCGCTATGGTGGCGAAGAGTTTGCCGTGGTGCTGCCCGGCAGCGACTACGTGGGGGCATTTCTGGTGGCGGAGAAAATCCGCCGTGCGGTACTGCAGGCCGACATTGCCCACAGTGACAGCCCGGAAGGCATCGTGACCGTCAGTGTCGGCGTCTGTGCCAGCAATGCCGCGTCCCAGGTCCGCCCCGAAGACTTGATTGGTGCAGCAGACAAGGCGCTGTACGTGGCCAAGGCCAGTGGGCGGAACATGAGCGTGATTGCCAACTGAACGTCGGGCGTCAGGTAAACCGGTCCGTTCCCTGGACCAGTCAGGTGGCCAGGTACGATTTCTTCAGCTGCTCCAGCCACCAGCTCAGGGCGCGACCGTCATGGTCGCCACGCCAACCGGCGTACAGGATGTTCGGCTCTCGCGGGTCGGCCATTGGCTTTTCAACCAGCGTGCCGTTTTCAGCAGCGAGCCAACCCTATGCCGCGGCAGCCAGCCCACTCCCAGCACATTGCACTGGGCGAGGATTTTTGCGCGCATGGTCGGCACGGCCAGCACCGGTTGCCCCCCCGGTGACGCCGTAGGTGCTGCCCTCGGTGACTCTGGACGAGTCGGCCACCACAATCGCCCGGTGCTGCGCGACCATGGCCCGGGTAATCGGGCCTTTGGCCTTGGCCAGCGGGTGTCTGGGCGACACCGCAAACACCCATTCCATTTCCCCCAATTGCATCCAGCGCAAGCTGGCAATGGCCGGCGGTTCATTGGTGGCACCAATGACCAGGTCCGCACGGCCTTCGCGCAGGGCTTCCCAGACCCCTTTGAGCACTTCCTGGGTGATGCGCAGCGGCACGCCGGATTGCAGCGCATCGAATTCGTGGATCACCGGGATCAGGGGTTCGAACTCCAGCAGTTCGTCGGTCACGATCCACAAGCGGCTCTCCCAGCCGTTGGCGACTTGCTGGACCCGTTGGGTCAGGCGCGAGACGTCCTGCATCAGCCGCGCCGCTTCGTTGACCAGCAACTCGCCCGCCGGGGTCAGTTGCAAACGGTAGCGGCGGCGATCGAACAGCAACGCATCGAAGCGCTCCTCCAGTTGCCGCGCCGCATAGGACACGGTCGACGGCGCCTAGCCCAAGTGCGCCGCCGCCCGCGACAGACTGCCGGTTTCGCGGATGGCTTCGAGCAGTGCCAGGTCTTCTGTCGACAGCATGTGCAAAATCCTTGAGGGGTAATACGGTATCTACAGAAGAATATGCGTTCCCTGAGTTTCGTGTGCGGCAATAAAGATCGCGACCATCCCCACAAGGGCCACTACGCAATTATTGTTGCAATCCGGTTGCCTGGTTACCGGTGCCTTCCTGGTTAAACTCGGTGCCGTCGCCGGAGCCCGTAGTGCTGACAAGTACGCCGGGTGGTTTAACGTGGACTACGCCATAACTGATAGACGGAGGAAATATATATATCCGTAGTGTAGTGTTTATAAAGAAGAAAGGGATCTTCCAAGAAAATAGGGTCCTGATGCGCAACCCGTTTTGCCAGCGCGGCACGTATCTCAGGGCGATTGGAGTTAGAATTCCAAAGGCCATTTTGTTCTGCAACGCAAACCAGCGAAAAATCATTTTCGGTCGCAAGATCCTTTGCGCAGGCAATGACACAATCCAATAGCTCATCCGCCAAGTAAACAGTTGAATAGCTTTTTATCGGATTTATGCCGCGAATAAGCAGCGCATTTTCGTAGTGGATGCTTAAGGTATACAGCTGTACATTACCTATTACTTTTCCTAAACGCTCACTGAATATATTTAAATGGAAGTGATCGGCTCGCTTGAAAAGTTCCCGATTAATGTCGGTGCAAATTCCACTCGTTGATTTTGCAAAGAATGATGCTGCATTTTTAGATAGGTAAATTCGGATCTGGTCATGGATTTGTCGCCGTTGGCAGATAATGTAGCGATAGCAGTGCAGGTGTGGAATAAAATTCAGACTGAAATTATTTAATCGTGCGCGCTCTATATGCACACAATGGTCTTGCAATTCAGATAGTGTGTTTTTCAACTCGCTAATGCCCGCGGTGACCGGTCTGAATAGCGTGTAAATAGTTTCGGCGAGCGGCAAGCTCTCGTGGTTACCGAGAGTTACGCCATCAAGCATATTTAGGCTGTTTTCTGATATTGGTGAAAAAACAGGATTATTGCCAAGTATCCTCTGACTGGATTGCAGATTGCTGCTGCGTAACGAGTTGATGAAAGGCGCCAGGTCTTTACAACCTAAACAGAGAGACATCCAGTAAGGTGTGGTAAGACCGTGCTTCACGGCATTTTCGAGCATTTTTGTTTCTGCAATTGCAGCGTTTGCTCTGATGGGTTCCATCGCGGCCAGGGTGGTCAGCAACGTGGCAAGCTCGGTAGGCGTTTTGGCGATCACGTTGCGCAACAGTGTGCGAAGCCGCCCCAGCGTATCTTTGTCACGTATGCGCTCCAGTAACGACTCCAGGGCGTCGATCGCGGAGGGATGGATAAACACCAGTTGACGAATATCGGTCAGGATCCGTCGATTGACAAACGTGGAAAGCAGGCGGTCTCGGCTAGTGTTGCTCTGAAGTAACAGTTTGGCCGAAGGATTGCCCAGCACTGTCCACAGCAGCTGGAACAGCACAATGGGGCAAACGGCGTTGCTCAAGTCTCCGTGGAGCTGGGCCTGGAGCGAGAGAAATCGTTGCGCCATGGCCGGATCAATTCCGTAGTGATGCAGGGCAGGTTCCATGTAGCGTAGCGCTGCCCGGGATGAGCATTGGGCCGCAGCAAGGTCTTGATAGGGGTTGAACGCCCGTAAGGATTGTTCGACCAACAGCGCCTGATGTTCAGATTCCAGTTTTGAGTAGGCTTCGTAGGCTGTACCGTTTTCAGCGTCCATGTCTGCCAGAACTTCGTGCGCGGGGGGCTTGAGGTGTTTAGTGGGGGTGGTTGCTTCCAGCGCCTCTTTGAGTGGGCCCAGGGTCAAACTCACGGCAGAGGCGATACTGCCCGACGTTTCTCGCGCGCCTTGCAGGCGCCGACGTATCGCAATCCGTTTACCATTTTTCGCGCTGGCAAGGGGCTGAATTGGGGGGGACCCGTTGTAACTGCTGGAGATTCGAGGTGACGGCTGGGTATGAAGGATCAAGTCTTGCCAGCGAGCGGTTGCCTCATCCAGTTCCCAAGAAATATCAGGCGCGAGCAGTTCGATAATATGTCCAGTGATGGTGGTCAGTAAGTTCTCGTTCGCGTGGAGACCAGGTTCATGATGAGCAATCACGAGATGCAGTAAGTCGGGCAGGGCACCTGTTCCCTTGACAAAAAAATAAAAACGCTGCGTGCCAAACATCAACTGTTCGGTCGTGTAAGCACTGAACAGGGGAGAGCTGAAAAAGCTGTTACCGCTCAGTGCCGTTAACTCACGTATTCGTTGCTGCTCATGGAAGTCTGTCGACGACGGCGCCTGAAGCTGCACAAAGCCTTGCTGCTCAAGGTGAAGTCTGACCAACGATATGAGTTGGCTGGCCTGATGATTGCGATGCCTGAGGGATTGCCGACTTTTTGCATCCTTCTCCGTCAAGAGATCAATTTTTTGCGATTGAAGAATGATGGAGAATTGCTGGAGAACGACCTCGTATTTATTCGGATCTATTCGCGGGCTGGCTGGACGCTCATGGGCATCCGGCCTTGATCTTAACAGGCCGCTCACCGAGACGATGTCCCCCCGGCTAATCTCGGCCGTGGCGTTTCTGAGTGTCGAATCCAGAACAATGACCTGCAACGAAAAATATTGGCTGGCCACTCGCAGGAACGTGAGGCCTCCCAGCTGCCGGACAGCCTCGCAGCGGCCACTGAATCTCACTGTCTTCTCTACAAGCTTAGGCAGTTCGTCTAAATGCAGAAGTAACGATGTATCACTATTTTCAGGTGTTTCAGTGAGTTGACCCATCACAATGATCGTCTCCTGTAAAGAGTGTGTCTTAACACTGCACCACTACTTGCTGTCACTTCCCGATGGCAAGTAACTCATTCAATGCCTGCTTGAAGCTGACCAACAGGGCGTGCACGCAATCGTCAGGAATGGCGTCACGGTAGTAGGAAAGACTACCGACCAATCCGCTTTCGGTACGTAGTGTGTTAAGCGAAACATCGGTCTTAATCCCGCTGGACGGAACCCCGATACCGTGGAGCTGTGAGGTGCCTAATTGGCGCTGCCGTGAGGGATAGTTATGGTGGTTATACCAATAGGGAAATCGGGAGCCGTAAGCGACAGCGCGGGGCGAACAGTTGGCCTCAAAAATATGCGGCGGCAGCATGGCGTGGCCATAGGCATCCAACACACAATGATTGACCTGCTCCAGCAGCCGCAGAGAAGGAGACCATTCAGAAAGCCGGGGTCGAATCACCATGGGGTGAACAAAATACCCCACTACCGGCTCCAGGGCCGCGTCGGTCCGGTTGGCTACTGGAGAGCGTACGTAGAGGTCGATCGTGCCTGTGTTTCTGGCGAGAGAAACCAAGAACGCAGTGAGGATAACGGTATAAAGGCTGAAGCCTGTTCGGCTGCACAATTGCGCGATTGCGGGGTATTGCGCATCCAGGTTGAGCGGTAGAACGGCACTGCGATAGGTAAATTGCTGAGGCCGCTGAATAGCACCGCGCAACGGAAAGGGTTCGGGCAGTTGTTTCAGTGTCTCTTGCCAAAAAGCGCTATGTCTATCCAGCAGGTTTTCAGCCAAACGTTGATGTTGGGCATCAGTAAATTCTGCGTATTGCAGGCAATATTTGGCTTCGTCAGGCACGCCGGTAGCGAGTAACGACTGATAGTGCGCGCAAAGCTGGTCCATCAGTACCGCACCTGACCAGCCATCGAATGCAATGTGATGGGCGGTGATGATCAGCACGTCATCCGTCCCTTGGCATTCAAGGTAGGTTGCCCGAATCAACGGTGGATGTCTCAGGTCAAAAGCGGTCAATGATTCTTCAACGATCAGATCGGCCACGGTTTGGCTGATATCGCTTTCAAGCGGCAGGTTTATCAGGTGAAAAGGCAACGGAAACTCATCAAGGGCGTGTTGTGAACGACGCCACTGGCCGTGTGAGTTGAGTTCGAAACTGCAGCGTAACGCTGGTTGCTGTTCAAGTACGGCGCCGAAGGCTTCGCGAACCCTGGCCACTGAACACTCGCCTCGAATGTAAAACGCCATCACCACATTTTCCAGATAGGCTGGGGTTTCGGGGGGCTTTTCAAGAATCTCGCGTTGAGCCAGTCCGGGCGTATCTTCGCCTTCGCGCTTGCGCCAGGCTTGGGCGTCCAGCAATAGGCTGTTTTCATCACCCTGGCGTGCGCTGCCGTTGAGCAACCCCGCCTGCTGAGCCAGTATCGGATGGTCGAAAATATCTTTGGGGGTCAGGTCAACATTGAAGAGGTTGGCAATTCTGCCAAGCAGCATCATCACCGAAAGGGAAGTCGCGCCGCATTCAAAAAAATGGCTGTCGGCCGAGATCGCCTGGTGGCTGAGGATCTCTTTCCAGATAGCTTGTAATCGATCCAATGTCGAAGCGTCGCCAGTGACTGACGGTATGATGACACTGGGTTTTACATTCATCTCACGCAGTGCGTTGTGATTGACCTTTCCGTTAGGCAAAAGAGGCAGATTGGCAAGCGAATACAGCTGGCTGGGGTGCATGTAGGCGGGGAGTTGTGCTGAGACTGTCTGTTTGATTCTTTGCTCAAGCAAGTGAGTCTCAACGTTGGCCTGTGCTACGTAACACGCACAAATCTGTTTTTCTCCGCTAACCAGAGTGTCGAGATAGACGGTGGCGTAATGCACTCCTGGTGTTTGTTGGACAATTTGCTCAATGGCCAATAGCTCGACCCTGTGCCCATTCACCTTGTGCTGACTGTCGCGCCGACCCAGGAAGGAGAGCTCTCCGGAGGCTGAAACAATCCCGATGTCTCCGGTTTTATAAATGCGTACTGGCTTTCCATCAACGTTGAGCGTTGAAAAACGCAGGGCGTTATCGCCCGGAGTATTGACATACCCTATCGCTACACCTGGTCCAGCGATCGCAATTTCCCCCTCTTGCTCCCGCGTGACTGGGCCACCCTGTTCATCCAGCAGATAAACCTGCATGCCGCGAATGGGGTTACCAATGGATGGAGGCAAATCTCTGCCGGTATCCTGGTTCACGCGCCAAAAAGTTGCGTCGATGGTCGTTTCGGTAGGCCCATAGAGATTAACCAGCTGACTTTGGGTCTTCGAAAAGAACTGATCGACAAGCGCCCAGGTTAATGACTCACCACCGCAAAAGACCAATCGGCAGGGAATATGCTCGAATTGCCTTAATCGCACTAATTCAAGTAGCAGTGTCGGAACAAATTGCGCAATCGATATATGCTCTTGTTGCAGTGTCAATAATATGCCAAACGGATGTTTAGCATAAGCGGCGGGCAGCATGACCGTACAGGCGCCAGCCGCCAGCCCAGTCCACAGTTCCCATACGGACGCGTCAAATGCGACCGAGGTTCGTTGCAATATGATGTCTGTTTCAGTAACGCCAAATTCATCTATAAACCATTGGGTATGATTCAGTAACCCACCATGGCTTATTAGCACTCCTTTAGATTCGCCTGTCGAGCCAGACGTATAAATGCAGTAAGCCGGCGTCTCACTATTTGGAAGATTCGTCCTTTTCCGTTGATAGCTATCATTGACAATATCTTGGGGGTTTACGATCCTCTCAGAGAATCGCTGAGGAAAAGATACAGGGGCGTCGCAAAAAATATGCTCAACCTTGGCGTTGTTCAGCACGCTCTGGATTCTTTCCTTTGGGTGTTCGATGTCTATTGGGAGATAGGCACTGCCATGCTTCATGATTCCCAAGCAGACGGCTACCAGTTGGACTGTTCTCTCCATGGCAACAGCGATAATTCCATGGTTTGCGGCACCCGTTTGCTCCAGGTACGCAGCCACTCGCTCCGCTTGTTCGTTCAGTTGCCTATAGGTTAACCACTGTGCCCCGCATTTAACGGCGACGCGATCAGGGGAAGCGGTTACGTGATGTAAGATCATGTCTATAATGCTGTCGTAAGTGCGATGACCCATATAAAACATCCCCTCGGCAGACAGATAATCGATGGCTCACCAGTTATCGTGCCGGCTACGCAATTAAGGCACAACTACCAATTTTGGTAGTTGTGCGCTTCCACGCAGGTACTATTCTTCTACCCATTCGCACTGCAGCAAGGCACTCCCGCGTAGTGCTGTAATTCCGTTAGAGTGAGAGGCTATGTTTGCTGATTATATAAGGGTCGCAAAGAGCATTTCGCACATGTCAATTCCCATTGGGGTGGGAATCGTTATTCAATCCTTATATCTGGTTATTGATTTGTTTTTTGTCAGTCGGTTGGGCGCTGATGCCATAGCAGGGGTCACCTCTACAGCCACCGCTGCTTTGCTTACCGGCATGTTTGGCCAACTACTGGGGATAGGTGCTGTGTCCTTGATTGGCCAGGCGTTGGGGGCAGGGAAGTATGCACAGGCGCGTACGGTTTTTATTCATGCAGGGCTGATGGCTATCGCTTGCGGTGTATGTGTTGTCGTTGCGGGTTATATGGGCGGCGGGCGCGCCATGTCAGGGTTTGCCTCAGGTGAGGCCGCACAAAAGATGGGTGAATCCTATTTGTATGGCTATATGCCTGGATTAGCGCTGCAAATTATTATCACTGTGACAACGTTCGGGCTGCGTGCAGCTGGCGAGCCCTATGGGCCCTTGGTTGCTCAATGCATTTCCGTTCCAATCAACCTGGTTTTGGCGCCGTTACTGATCTTCGGTGTACCGGGTATCACCGGGCTTGGCACGTTAGGCGCAGGAATGGCTACAACCCTGGCAACCTCGGTTGCAGCGGTGATCATCCTATATAGAGCGGTTGTTCGCTATCGTCATTTTGCACAGCCGAGAATAGCGTTTTGCTGGGAGAGCGTTATCGCACGACGAATCATCTCAGTCGGCCTGCCAGCTGGCTTGGAAACGTTTGTGATTTATGTGTACACCGGACTGATGTATTGGGCAGCTGCAAAACTGGGCGCGCAAGTGCAGGCGGCAGTCGGGATTGGGTTAATGTTAATCCAGGCACTTTTTATTCCATCCGTTTCGGTTGCTTATGGATGCGTTCCAGTAGCTGCATACTGTTTTGGCGCCAACGATATTGGCAAAGTCAAAAAAATATATGTTGTTTCGTTGACGATGGTAGTGAGTACTATGCTGTGCTTGACGGCAGGGTGCTTTTTGTGGGGAAGTGTCATGGTGTCTTTTTTTTCCAGCGACAGCCATGTAGAAGGTAAGGCCGCCTATTTTCTGACGTGCATTTCGTTGAACTTTGTGATATCGGGCCTGATACATATCAATGGCTCGATATTACAGGCGTCCGGGCGAACGGCCTGGTCGTTGCTGGCTATTTGTACTCGCCTGGCAATATTTGCTTTCCCCTTGTTATTTCTGGTCAGTCTGAACAAAGTCACCCTTCAATGGTTATGCTTGCTCTCGAACTTTGCTTTTCTATCTCAGGCGATAGTCAGTAGTTGTGCGGTGAAACTTGTCATAAAGCGACTTGTGCAGGTTGCACCAGAGCCTGTAGCCGCCACTTCGCTGGGATTTGATACGTTGTTAATGAATAAAGAGGGGCGTAGATCATGAGTAACTTAATGAGCTTTTCAAATAGGTGGCATTCAGTATCTGAGCTAAAGCAGGGCGACAATCGTTATGCAATTAGTACCACTCTATTAAGGGAGTACAAGATTTTTCTTTCTGACAATATATTTTCAGAAAGCTCTGGCTTGCTGGAATCTATCGTCGACACCGCCTCTGTCATGGTTATTTACACTCCGACCGTAAATGCTCTGTATGGAGAAGCCATTCGCAGAAAATTCTCTCAGTTGAAAGGAGGAGAGCGTGTCAATTTTTTTGAGCTTGCCGTAACCGAGGAAAATAAAGAAATTGAGATGTCGCTGGAAGTGTGTCGCCTGGCGAAGGACGTCAGCTTGCCAAGAAATGGCCAGATTATTGCCGTCGGTGGCGGCGTATGCCTGGACATTGTCGGGTTTGCAGCTTCGATATACAGGCGCGGTGTAAAGTGCATAAAGGTTCCGACTACATTCATTGGCATGATTGATGCCTCGGTCGGCATAAAGAACGGAATTAACTATGATGGTAAAAAAAGTGTCTTGGGGGCATTTTACCCGGCGGAGTATACCTTTGTTTGCCCTTGTTTTTTAAAGACCCTCGCCGTAGAGCATTTAAGAGCCGGTTTTGCGGAAGCGATCAAAATAGCCATCATCAAGGATGCAAAACTTTTCAGGCAACTGGTCAGCGTCTCGGCTCACATGAATGAGGAGAAACTCCAAAGCGCAATAGGCTGGGAGGTTATTGACCGCTCTGTGGCTGGCATGCTGACGGAATTGTCTGAGAATTTGTATGAGCTTGATAGTTATCAGCGGTATGTCGACTTTGGTCATACCTTTAGCCCTCATATTGAATCGGCGACTAACTATAAAGTGAGTCATGGTGAAGCCGTGGCTATCGACATTGCCGTATCTGCCGTTATCAGTGCCCAACGCAATCTGCTGGCGTGGGATACCTGCCATGTCATTGTTAATGCGCTGAAAAGTGCAGGCTTGAGAGTGACTGTCCCCGCAGAGGTCGAGACAGCAGCCCTGTATGAATCCTTGGCGGCGATCGTTGCGCATCGTGCCGGAGCGCTGAACCTGGTTATCCCTGTAACGATTGGCACGGTTGCTTATATTGAACACTGGCGTGAGCTTTCTTGCGGGCAGTTGCAGCAGGCGGTTACTTACCTGGAATCCTACGATGACTAACGTAGGTTGCGCAGCCTGGAGCTTGCCCGAATCTGGCCTGCCTGGCACTTTGCCTGATGGAATGATGATGCACGTGGGCATCCAGACGCTGTCCCAGATGCGTATGTTGAGGGCGTGTCGTGTCGGCAATGAGCAACAGCTGCGTCAATGTCTGGGGTGTAGCGATAGTCGTCAGAAAATCAGTGCCCTAGGATTGAATCTGGTTGAGGACTTTGGCCTGAATAGTTATGCCGGGAAAAAATTCCAAACTGAGTTTTTTGAGTTTTGCCTACATGTTTTCCATGTAGCAGAATTTTTGGATATATCTGCCATTTATATCCCGAGCTTCAATAAAAATGAAATAGTTGGGGCTGATGACCTTGCCGAAACGGCAGTATTCTTCAAAGAGTTGTGTCAATCGGCGCAACAACACAAAGTCTTGATTGCCAGCGAAAACAGTTTGTCGGCGGAAAAACAGTTAGCGCTGGTGGGGCAGGTTGGTGAACCCAATTTCAGGGTGCTTCTGGATATTTTTAATCCAGTCCGCTGGGGGCATTCAGTTGAAGACATTATTTCTTCAGTTCATCCCTATTTATTCTCCCAGGTTCATGTCAAGGATGGTGTCCTGCCTGGTTATGGTAATGCCCTTTTAGGGCAGGGTGAAGGACGTGTTGCTGCCATTATTGAACGAATAGAGAAACTGGGGTTTTGTGAAGCCTACATCCTTGAAAATGACTACTCCAAACTTTCCATGGATGGGCTGAACGCCGATATCGCTTTTCTGCGCTCATGTCTTTCCGGTACGCAAGGGTAAATATCAGAGGGTGCAGCAGATGCTTAGCAAGAAAAATCTGCGTCAAGCGTTGGAGCAATCGGCGTCAATCAAAATGGATGCGTCGCATCCGTTTTATAAAGACAGCGACTGGGTGGACAACTATAACGTCTTTGTCAATCGGATATCTGCTGCTCCGGAAAGTGACTTTTCTGGCCGTGCAGAATTGAAACGTCGAGACGGAATACTTTCCGGCATAAGTTATATCGTCAAGGATAGTATTGACGTGGCAGGGTTTCCGACAACTAACGGTACTCTAGTCCTGAACAACAATTACCCGCCAGCTGATAATTCACTTATTGGCCGCTTGAGATCCCTGGGTGCCATTTGTATCGGCAAAGCTAATCTGGATGAAATGAGTTATGGCTGGTCATCCGATAACCCCTACTTCGGGCAGGTGGTTAATCCTGCGTACCCTCATCACTCTCCGGGTGGGAGCAGCGGTGGATGCGCAGCAGGAGTAGCAGGCGGTGCTGTCTATTTCGCCGTCGGCGAAGATACAGTGGGTTCGCTACGTATCCCGGCGGCATTCTGTGGCGTTTCTGCTTATCGAGCGCCTTGCCCGGGGTTTGCCACGGATGGAGTTTGTCCGCTGACGTCCTCCGGTTACGATCGGTTAGGGCTGATCGCGAATACCCTTGACGATATCTCGTTGCTGGACAGTCTCATCCATGAGTACCAGGAGTTACCCGCCGTAGAGCCTATCGATTTGCATATTGCCGTTGCGGCAAACTTTTCTCTGGCGGCATTGACGCCGAGTATTGAAGAGAGCATGCACGAGGCAATATTTAAACTTTCCGCCGCGGGTGCCCATATTGTCATGCAAGAGGTACCTGCCTCATTCGAGTTGGCAGCTCATGCATTAGCAACGATCGTCAACCATGAGTTGTTAGAAGCGTTTAACTCTTATCTCGGTTCTCGATCACAGGGGCCCGCGTCACTGGAAGAACTACTTGAAAGTCGTGATACCTCGGTAGCCAATAGAATCAAGGCACTGGCTTTTCCACCAGGCAGGCCTAGTCTACCCGTGTATGAGCGCGCTCAGGCGGTCGCGGGGGAAATAAAGCAAGACGTTGTCGATTATTTCAATAGAAGCAAATGCCAGGTGCTGATACATCCCACCGTCGGAATAGCAGCACCTGCGATAAATAGTCGAAATGAATTTTCAGCTGATCATCTGGCACTGGCCCGCCATGTTTCGGTCTCCAGCTGTGCTGAAACAGTTGCAATGAATTTCTCCGTGACGGGCCCAGATGCGTTACCGGTCGGTATTGAAATGTTGTGCTCCCCGGCTATTGACCATAAACATGCATTGGCAATCTGCCGCACTATTGAAACTATCGTCAAAGGATGAAGCACCGCTGAAAACAATAGTGAACGCTGTCATTTGAAAATTACGAAGCGAGGTTTTATGAGACTTTTGAACGTTGAAATAGAAATAAATTCGCGGTGTAATCGAAAATGCAGCTATTGCCCTGTGTCGATTATGCCTTTCCCTCAGGTGCCCAGATTAATTCAGGAGAACGTGCTGTCGTCGTTTATTCTCCGGTTGGAGGAAATAGATTTCGACGGGAGAATTTCCTTTCATTTTTATAATGAACCGCTAATACATAAAGGTTTGGAGTGTGTCGTCAGGCGTATTTTACAGGCGGTTCCAAAATGCCGCCCTGTACTGTTTACAAACGGGGATCTTCTTACTCAGCAGCGGTATGACTCGCTGGTCGATGCCGGCATGCAAATGATTGTTATCACTTCCCACAGCGGAAAATCACACCCGCCCAGGCCCAAACAAGTTGTCCAGTTCTCAGACGATCTGGTGCTGACCAATCGTGGCGGAAAAATGGCGGAACTGCCAAAGGCCACGGAACTGGATATCTCTCAACGATGTTTTGCACCTACGGAAATGTTGATCGTTACGATCACTGGAGATGTTGTCCTGTGTTACGAGGACGCCTATCGAAGTCATGTCATGGGCAATATATGCGACCAGTCCATTGCCGAGATTTGGAACAGTGATGACTACTCGCGTATTCGAGGAGAGTTGGAAATCGGTAATCGTAAAGGTGCTTGCGAGATGTGTACCAACTGCACCAACCGCGCCCATACCACACTTGGAAAGTCCGATCGCTCCGAACCTTTTTGGGATCTCATTTCTTGAGCCATTTCTTTTAACCAGGCCATAACCCATCATTAGGAAAAGTCATGAGTATTCCTATTACCGATACAACAACTTCAATTGGCTCCAACACACCTGTGACAACGCACGTTTGGCCAAAATGGCCTTCCCATGACAGCGATACTCTGAAAGTCATTACTGAGGTGCTGAAGTCGACACGGTGGACGATAAGTGGAGCTTATAGCGGCCAAGAGGCCTATGAGCGACGATTTGCAAGGGCTTTTGCCGAGTACTGTGGTACTCGGTATTGCACGCCTGTCACTAGCGGAACCTCTGCGCTGACGATTTCGCTTCTGGCATTGGGCATAGGGGCGGGCGACGAAGTATTGATCCCCGGCCTGACTTGGGTGGCCTGCGCTTCCGCAACCTGCAGCGTGGGCGCAGTCCCGGTGCTGGTTGATATTGATCCCGAGTCCATGGCGATGTCACCGCAAGCGGCCGAAGCACGGATTAACTCGAAAACAAAGGCGATCTTGCTTGTACATGCCTACTGCCGAACGGCGGACATCGACTCGTTCGTGGACATTTGCGAGCGTTACAAAATCCCGCTTATTGAGGATTGCTCGCAGGCTCACGGGGCAATGTGGCGTGGCCGCAAGGTAGGTACATTTGGCGCCCTGGGATGTTTCAGCATGCAACAAGCCAAGGTGCTGACCTCAGGAGAAGGGGGAGCCGTTGTGACATCGGATCCCGTACTGGCGGAGAAGCTTGAGCAATTGAGGGCTGACGGCCGGCTGTTTTCGGGGACGCCTGAAGAGAGACGTTTGGAGCTGGTAGAGCGAGGAACGGTACAAGGGCAGAATTTTTGCCTGACGGAATTTCAATCCGCCATATTGCTTGACCGGCTGCAGCACCTGGATCGGCAGAATGCGCAACGTGAAGAGTGCGCAGAGACCTTGCAGGTTTTGTTCAAAGGTGAGGAGGACTTCGTCACCTTCTTGCGACGTGATCCACGTAATACACGGTGTACCTATTACAACCTGGTAATGAAAGTAGGGCTCGGAAAGTACTTCCCTGGATGCACGATAGACGCCTTGGCCCTGGCCATGACCGAAGAGTTGAATGTTCAAGTCAGCCCGCTTTATCAGCCGATGAATAAGTTCACGCTGTACAACCCACTCTCGAGCCCGCGAATAAAGAACTTTAGCAATAAGGGCGATTTCGAGCCGACGCGTTACCAACTGCCCCAAGCTGAATCAGCAAGGCGTCATCACATTACGCTGCCAAACTGGGTTTTGCTGGGAGGCGCTGGCGCAGCGCAAAGAATTGCTCAGGCCTTGAGAACACTGGTTGCTCAGCCGCATAAGGTTCTCTCCGAGCGCCAGGCACCGACATCCGACGCGTTTTAATGTCATTCACAAGGTCACATGCCATGAAAGCCGTGAGTATTACCATTATCGGGCTGGGTCCTCGAGGGCTTTGCGTGCTGGAGCGTATTTTGTCGCTGGCCGCGCAACAGCCGGAGCAGCAGGTACAGATCGTTGTCGTTAATAAAGGCGTGCCGGGGCAGGGCGTTCATGAGCAGTCCCTCTCTGACAGGTTTCTTCTGAACACAGTGGCAGGCTTACTGACCTTGATCCCCGGGGGGGGATTTCAGACATCATTGCTCAAAGGCACGTTTGTTGATTTCTTGCCCTGGCTGAATCAAAAAGGGATCGCGGCGGATACCGGCGCTTACGTACCCAGACGCCTGTTTGGAGCTTACTGCCATGAACTGTATCAGCGCTTGTTGGAGCGTTGTCCGGTGAATTGCCAAGTGGAATACATTGATGACGAGGCTATCGATGTACAACAGGCCGGGCAGAAAGAAGTCACCTGTTTGCTTACGCAGCGCAAAATTGTCAGTGACCATGTAGTGGTTGCTATCGGTCATATGCTTCCAGTGGCCAACGGCCAAGAGATGATCGCTGATATCTACACCGCCGAACTCAGTAGCCTGAATATTCCGGCAGGCAGCACTGTCGGAATACAAGGTTTTGGTTTGACGGCCATGGATGCTATCGCTGAATTGACCCGGGGCAGGGGGGGGATTTTTGCCGATGGCGTCTATAAACCGTCAGGTAACGAGCCAAATATCATCCTTTTCTCTCGTAGCGGACTACCCTCACGGGCACGTCCTGTCGATGATGGTCGCGCGGTCTTTGCTCCGACGCTCCAGTTCAATAAGCAAGCCGCACTGGCGTTGCGCAAGCAGCGGGGGCAGGCAGCGATCAACTTCATGACGGAAATTTATCCGCTGCTCGCCCAGGATGTTGCACGAGTCATGCTGGATCGGGAAGTGCCGGCGCAGGCCGCCATGGAGTTGATGAATGGCTTACTTTGGCCTGAGATGTCGCAAAAAAACAGTCAGGAATACAGTGCTGCGGTCGTTGAGTTCGTAAAACAGGACCTTTGTGAGGCTCATTTGGGGCTATCCGGAAGCGCCGTGAAGCGTGCAGTTGAAGTCTTGATGAATGCACGGGATGCCATCAGGACTGTTGTGAATTACGGGGGGCTGACGCCATCCTCCCATAGTTGGTTCTACAACCACTTTGCTTCTGCAATTAACCGTAATGCAATAGGCCCGCAGCATGACCGCCAGGACGAGTTGTTGATGTTGATCGACGCGGGAATTGTTTCAACGCCGCTCGGTCCCGCTCCCGAGTTGCAATGGGCGCCAAAGAAACACTGCTGGAATGTGCAGTCAACCGTATTTGACACCCCGGTATCCTTTGATCTCGACCAACTTCTGCAAGGCTATACCTCTCAACCGACGCTGAAGAACAACACATCTGTGTTGTTGGGCGCACTGGTTGACGGCGGGCGTATTCATGCACGTCACACTGATTGGCTCGCGACACCAGGAATTGCCGTGAATGCTGAATCAAAAGCAGTATCGTTGTATGGCGTGGCACAAGAGCATTTGTTCATTACAGGGGTCCTGACCGAAGGCAGCACCTACTACAACTGGTATGTCCCTACGATAGATGGCAAGTCCACACCTTTCGTTGAAGCGCAGAGAATCGCTTCTGCTGTATTAGGGTATGACATGGAGACCCTCGATGAAGGCGCTGGAGAGTAAAACAGCATGGGTGACGGGCGCCAGCTACGGCATTGGTCGGGCTATTGCTGACTCGCTCAGGGAGGCAGGATATGCAGTTGTTACCTTGCAGCGGGGTGGCGGTGATGTTGTCTGCGATCTTTATCAAACAAAAAAAATCGAACAGGTTTGGCAAACGGCTGAAAGAATCAAAGGCATACCCGATTTGCTCGTTTTAAATGCAGGGGCCTGTGTTGATGATGAGTTCGTCAACTCTCGGTTACCCGGGCTGCAGGCGATCTTTGCGCTGAATGTATTCAGTCCTATCTTATTGGCACGACTGGCAATACGCCGTTGGCAGGAGGAGCAAAGGGAAGGACATATCATTTTCATCGGCTCACAGGCGGCTTTGCCAGGTGCAAAGCACACAGGCAACACCCTTTACACTGCCGCCAAAGGCGCATTGCACGCCATTATTGGGCCCTTGGCTTGGGAGTGTGGCCAGACGATCAGGGTCAACTGCATTGCTCCTGGTGATGTCATGACACCCGGGGAAGAAAAGAGCCTGCAAACAAGATCGACCCAAACGGGCACTGATGTGACAGAGTTGATCGCCCTAGCCGCAAAAAACACGGCACTCAAGCGCTGGGTAAAGCCTGAAGAGGTTGCACAGGCCGTGTTTTTTCTTGAGCAATGCACCGCAATGACTGGAACGATATTGAACCTGAGTGCCGGAGCAACCATTCATTGATAATCTGACAATTCGGTCCTTATTTGATGTTTTTTGCTGTGATATTTGTCCGGTGTGTTGTGTTCTATATGTAGCCTTTAACTATTGCATGGGCAATGGCTTGTGCGCGGTTGGTCGTATTTAACTTTTTTTGTATTTTCTTGTGGTGAAAATTTATTGCGTCTTGCGATAGGCCGAGAATTATTGCGATTTCTTCTGAGGTTTTTCCGTCTGCGCCCCAGAGCAGTATTTCTTTCTCTCTGGGCGATAAAAATATTGTCTGTGAAGTGGTGTTGTTTAAATTGAGTAGTTTTCTGTAAGTTTCTTCTGCAATGGTTTTCATTAATGCGCGTGATATTTTTAGCTCATGGTGGTCGATTTCATAATGTGTTCTTGCTAATAAAAAATGTTCTACTATTCCTTCGGGTTTTTGAGTGGATTGAGTTATAAAGAAAATCGAATCATTTATTTTTATCGTGTGTAAAGTTTCATGGTTTTGTGCTTGATTGAAAATTGTTAACTGTTCTGGCGTGATCTTAAAATGTCCTGTGCTTATATGAGAGCTTTTCCTAGTAAGGAAGCTTGATGCGTCAAGTGGGTAGTTTCCATAAGTATGCACTTTAGGGTTTGTAAAAGGAGTCGGATGCTGGATGTGATAGGAGAAATAGTCAAAATTCATTTCTTTTATTATTTTAAAGCATGTAGCCCATAAACTTTCGACTGTTTCGCTCTGCGATATGACCGCGTGAATATGATTTTTTAGGGAGAGTAGATCCGTACGATTCATGATGCCCCCTTTGCAGTTTAAATTTTCCGTAATAGGGGGGTACTATTGACGATTGTAGATGGGTTGTTAAGTCGGATTGTTCCTGCGTTTTCAGCTCCTTTTCCATTTATCGAGTGAGTCAGTTCCTACAAATTAGTCGCCCGATTCAACTCTTTGCTCTGGAAAAGGAGCTGCCGCAGGCTGCGATCTTTCAGGGGCGCTTCCACTTCCTGATCACTCGAAGATAAACCAGCACGTTGAGTACCAGTACCACAGCGGCAAGCCACAGTTGAATAGCCGGGGTCAGCCCGGCCGGGTAGATGACCAGCCACACATAATGCTCGATGAAACTCGCGCCATAGCCGCTTTGCCCGGCCCCATGACGCATGAGGTTTTCCCAGTCGGTCAGCGGGCAGGGCAGGTGGAAGAACTCCACCGCCATACCCCACAGCGCGGCCGGCGGGTGCCACCAGATCAGGTGGCGCCATTTGAGCACCAGCAACCCGCCGAACAACACAAACACGATGAACAGCAAGTGAAACAGCATCAGCCCGTCGGCGGCGATTCGGTACAGCATGTCGGTGCCCCTGAAGGCTGAACGAATCGCTCCATGTTACTCGGGCCGCAGGCCGTTGCTCTATCGATTGTCGCGGCCCAATGCGCTGAGCACACCCTTCAAACGCTCGGTCATCGGGTCACTGCTGCGTTGCATGGGCGCGCGCAGTTCGTCACCGATCAAGCCTTGCAGGGCCAGTGCGGTTTTCACCGGGGCCGGGTTGGGCTCCAGGAACAGGCTGTTGATCAGTGGCAGCAAACGGAAAAACGTAGCGCGGCCCTCGGCCAATTGGTTGTCGCGGATCTGTCGGTGTAATTGTACGAACAGTTCGGGATGGACATGCGCCGACGCGGCAATCGCACCTTTGGCGCCCAGGCACAGGGCATTGAAGATCTGGTTGTCTTCGCCGCACAGCACGTCGACAAGGCCGCTGTTGAGCAAGGCGAGGGTGTTGGAAAAATTACCGCCGCAATCCTTGATGGCGACGATCCGCTCGTGGGCGACGATGTTGAGCAGGGTCGCCTGTTCGAAGGCCACGCCGGTACGGTATGGGATGTCGTAGAGAATCAGCGGTACGCTGGAGGCATCGGCGACCGTGCGGAAAAACGCTTCGAGGCCGGCCTGGGAAGGGCGGATGTAATACGGTGCCGGCACCAGCAGGCCAGCCACCGGGCGCTTGAGGATCTCGCTCTGGAACTGCAACAACTCGGTCAGGTTGTTACCGGCCAGGCCCATGACCACCTGTTGCGCCGGCACCAGTTCCAGCACCGCATCGAGCACCGCCAGTTGCTCATGCTTGCCCATCGCCGCCGGTTCGCCGGTGGTGCCGCAAACGATGAGTCCGTCGACACCTTTTTCCAGCAGATGGCTGACCAGCCGGCGCAAGCCGACAAAATCGATGGCACCGTTGTGGAACGGTGTGACCAGTGGAACCCAGATACCTTGAAACGCTGACATGCACTTTCTCCTGATGGTTGACCGATTTCGTCACCGTCAGGGGCATGGAAGGAGAGTAAGCAAGGGGAGGGTGGTCCGTCGCGCTCAATGTCCTGTCAGCTCATCTGACGGGACAGCGCGCCCCGGTCACATGAGCGACTGTTTCTTCGATTTGAGGGCGTGCGCAACGCAACCTTGCGCCTTGGCAATCAAGCCAATGACGGAAGAGTCGAGATTGAAGGTTGCGGACATACTTGCTTACACCCTGAGTGAGGCGCTCAGTTTTAAAAGCCGGCGCGCCGTTTGTCAATCACGAAAATCAGCGTACTCGGCGCGCATTCGGCCATTGTGCTTGGCCTTGTACAGCAAATGATCGACCTGTTCGACGAATTCCAGGGCCGTCGCGTGCATCGACGCCAGGGTGGTGCCGACGCCGAGGCTGATACTCAGCAGCTTCGACACGTTCGAGAATTCATGGGGGATCTGCTGCTGGCGAATCAGGTGCAGGCACTTGTGCGCCACCAGCCGCGCTGACTCGGCATCGGTTTCCGGCAGCAGCCAGACAAACTCTTCACCGCCGATCCGCGCAATGAAATCCCGTGGCCGGTTCGCCGCCAGGGACAAGGTTTGCGCAACGCGGCGCAGGCATTCGTCGCCCTTGATGTGGCCGTAATGGTCGTTGTACTGCTTGAAGTAGTCGATATCCAGCACGATCACCGACAATGGCAAGCCGGTGCGCTGGGCATTGTTCCACTCGCGCTCCAGCACGGTGTCGAACATGCGCCGGTTGGCGATGCCGGTCAGGCCGTCCTGGAAGGAATACTCTTCAAGCTGCTTTTGCAGGCGGATCAGGTGCTCTTCGGTTTTCTTGCGCTCGCTGATATCGAACATGAAACCTACCAGCGCCTCGACTTCGCCGTCCTTGCGCACCACATGCACCACATCGCGGATCCAGACGTACTCACCGCTTTCGGTGAGTGCGCGATAGTCGGCCTCGTGATCGATACCGGCGCGCGATTGCGAGACGCAGAAGTCCATCACGTAGTCGCGGTCATCCGGATGCATGCGCTCGACCCAGTCATTGACCGTCGCCCAGCTGTGCTGTTTCCAGCCCAGCAATTCTTCGATCTGTGGCCCGATGTAGCTGAACGTCATGGTTTTCCAGTCGATGCGCCAGGGAATCGCCCGGGTCGATTCAAGCAGGGTTTTATAAACGTCGCTGTCGGTTTCCACTGAACTCATGAAGGGCCTGCCCCGATGAAAATGCAGGGCCATCATGTTGCTAGCACTTTGGCGAATCAAGCGGGCAGCCGATGAATGGCACGCCACGTATCAGTGAGCAAGATTGTTCAAGCCTTCGGCCGCGACTGCTGGCACAGTCTGGGGTCTATCCCTGTCTGTAGAACGTTATGTCCAACTCAATCATGCCGCGCAGTGCCTTTTTGCGCGGCGCAGCGGCGATCATGCCGTTGTCCCTGGCCACCGCGCCCTGGGGCTTGCTGGCCGGTTCCATGGCCATCGAAGCCAACCTCACGCCCCTGCAAGGCCAGGGCCTGTCGAGCATTGTGTTTGCCGGTGCCGCGCAACTGGTGGCCATCGGCATGCTCAAGGGCGGTGCCGGGATTTTTTCGATCTTGCTGACCACACTGCTGCTGACCTCCCAGCATTTGCTCTACGGGATGAGCATGCGCTCGGTGATTTCGCCATTGCCGGGGCGCTGGCGCGCGGGCCTGGGGTTCTTGCTCACCGATGAGTTGTTCGCCCTGACCAGCCAGCACGACAAACAGCAGTTCAACCGCTGGTACGCCCTGGGCGTGGGCCTGACGTTCTACATCGCCTGGAACCTGTTCACCCTGGCGGGCATTGTGCTCGGCAGCAGCATTCCCGGTCTTGAACACCTGGGCCTGGATTTCTCCATCGCGGCGACCTTCATCGCCCTGATCACCCCGGTGGTGCGCAATGTGCCGACCGTGGTGTGCGTGGCGGTGTCGCTGTTCTGCTCGGTGCTGTTCAGCTACTGGCAATGGGGCTCGGCGCTGGTGCTGTCGGGGCTGGCGGGCATGACCGCCGGGTTTGTCTGCAATAAATTCTACGGTGGACGCACATGATGGTCTGGGCAGTGATTATCGGAATGGGCGTGTTGGTGTTCCTCAACCGCTATGTTTTTCTGGAACCGCGACTGCCGCTACGCTTGAGCAGCAATGCCCGGCAGTTCCTCGGGTTTGCCGTACCGGGCATGTTGACCGCCATCTGCGGGCCGATTGTGTTCATGCCGGAAAAACAGCTGAATCTGCACTGGGACAATCCCTATCTGATCAGCTCGCTGGTGGCGGTCGGGCTGGTTCTCTACACGCGCAATACGTTGCTCAGCATGCTGTTGAGCATGGGCTTCTTCTTTTTGCTGCGCTGGTGGCTCTGAGCGGGGCAGGGGAACTGATCTAAGCTTAAGTTGATGACCGATCCCTTCAGGAAGAGAGGTGAACATGGCCAATGAACCCAAGCAACCGGACCCGGAAGAAGATGAAGACGAACCCACGGAAGAAGAGATTGAGCAGCAGAAACGTTCGGTACCGGACTGGAAGCATCCTGACGACGGTAAGGAACTGTCAGAGCCTGACCGCAAGTTCTGAGCAGCACGGGAATACAACGAAGCCCCTCCATTGAGCGTAATGCTGCTGTAGGAGCGAGCTTGCTCGCGATGGTCGTTAACGATTACGCGTGTTTACTGGCTAAACGCGGCGCTCTTGAGTCCATCGCGAGCAAGCTCGCTCCTACAGCTGTTGATCAGTTCATGGGACTTCCTTGATCAGCGTGGCGCCCTGGTTCCTGACGTTGCCAACGGCCCTGTCGACCTTGTACCACTCGAATACATCGCTGGCCTCGCCCTGGGATAACGCCATTTCTTCGGCTCGCTCCTTGGGCGTGGCCGGGTCCAGCCATTCCCGCGCCAGTTCGGGCGAGAACACCACCGGTCGGCGGTCATGCACGTCAAGCATGCCGCCCGCGCTGTCGGCCGTCAGAATGACGAAACCGTCGTGCTCCCTGTGGGGCGCTCCACCGATGGGGTACTGGCCGATGGCCGCGCAGAAAACCGGGGCGCGGTCCCGTCGCCGAATCAGCCACGGTTGTTTGTTGGCCTCGCCGGTGTCGACCCATTCGAACCAGTTGTCAATCGGGCAGATCGCGCGATGGGGCCAGATCGCCCGAAAGTACGGGCCGTGGGCGACTTTCTCGACCCGGGCATTGACCGGCTCCGTGCGATCCGTCGCCCAGTGCGGTCGCCAACCCCAACGCACGGCATCGGCGTGCAGCCGCTCATTCTCCAGGTGCAGCAGGGCGAGTTGCGTGGTGGGGGCGGCGTTATAGTGCCCCAGGGGTTCGTTGCCGACGCGATTGATCAGCGCGTCGGGGATGCTCAGCACCGCTACGAAGTCGTGGATTCCACGGTATTGCGACAGTCGTCCGCACATGGCCTGACACTCCGGTTAAGACGCTCCGACCGAAGCTTTGAGTTTAGTTGCTCGTGGCGAAACGGGCCTGGCAAGCACCGGAACCAAACCCTGTGTACCCTATCCAACCTCGGCCCGTCGTCTCGATGCGGGCCGACGACGGATGAGCGGGCGAAGGATCCTTGCCCATTGAAGTATCGACCGCGATGGTCTGGCCCAAGGCAAAAGATGAAACGATTGTTCAAGTGTTTAACGGTGTGCGCCCTGGCAGTGGGTTTGTTCGGCTGTATCGCCGCACCCATCGAAATGACTCCGCGGACCGAGCAGCGTTTGCAGGCGCAACCCCCCATCCGGTTTCTGCTGACCTTCGATGACGGCCCCAGTGCATCGAGTTGGTGGAATCCGACCGTCACTGTATTGGAGAGCCTGGCGCAAAACCCGCTGCAATCGGACATCAAGGCCGTGTTCTTCGTGCAAACCCGCGCTCCGCGAGCCGGTGGCAGCGAGTTGGGCCGGGACATCATGCGTCGTGAACATGCCGAAGGTCATATCCTGGGCTTCCACACGGCAACACCCCGGCACACCAATCATCGTTCCCTTGACCCACCCGTGTTGGAGCAGGCCCTCACCGATGGCAGCGCCGACATCGCTGCGATTACCGGCGCTGCGCCAACCCTGTTGCGCCCGCCATTCTGGAACTACGACAAACGCACCTTCGCCGCTTATCAGCGGCATGGCCTGCATGTACTGCTCACCGACTTGAGCGCCAATGACGGCAAGATCTGGGGCTTCAACGCCAGCCCCCGGCGCCGGTCGCACATGCTGCGCTCGATGTCCGAAGTTCGCGAACGCATTGCCCGCAGCGAGTTGCCGGTGGTCGATGGCGTGATTCCGGTGGTGGTGACCTTCCACGACCTCAACCGCTATACCGCCCGGCATACCCGCGAATACCTGCAGATTCTGCTCGACAGCGCCCGGGAGACCGGGGTGAAAACCGCCGACAAGCCGTTTTACGACGATCAGGCTGCGTTACAGCGGGCGGCCATGGCGCGCACCGTGCGTGACGGTTCGCAGCCGGTCGAATTGCCGGGGTTCTGGAACTGGATCTGGGGCGGGAACACCCGTTAGACGCTTGCAGAAATGAGAACTGGATCGCACTCATTGCGAATTTCACGGGGCGGGTTGCGGGCTGACCCAGGTTCCCAGTGAACACTGACCTGTGGCGAGGGGGCTTGCCCCCGTTGGGGCGCGCAGCGGCCCTAAAACCATCTCAGCTTGCGACGGCTGCGCCGCCGAACGGGGCGGTGCGGCGATCCGACAAGCCCCCTCGCCACAGGTGATTATCGCCTGTTCTATTGCCTTACGCTGCTGGTGGCAGCAGCTCATCAATCATCCGCAAACAATGGTTCAACCCCGGCGATACATCGCCCACCCGTCGGCTGAGAATGATCGGCGAGGTGGCGTTGTCTTCCAGCAGCGGGGTGAAGCCGATGTCGTCGCGGTGCAGCAACTGCACCGAGGCCGGTACCAGCGTGACGCCGATTCCCGCCCCCACCAACCCGATCGCCGTTTGCAGCTCGTTGGTCCATTGCGCGACGTGGATGCTCACGCCGTAGGACTCGAACAGGGCAATCACATGGTCGGCGTAACTCGGCCTTGGATTGCCGGGGTACAGCACAAAGGGTTCCTTGGCCAGTTCCCGCAAACTGATGGGCCCTGCGAGCAACGGATGCCCGGCGGGCAGGGCGGCGACCAGGCGGTCTTCGGTGAGCACGGTCTGGACGATGGCCGGGTCGTCGATACGGATTCGACCGAAACCGATATCGATGCGCCCGGCCTTCAACGCCTGCACCTGTTGCAGGGTGGTCATTTCAGAAAGCCCCAGCTCCAGCTCCAGCGGCTCGCCACTGCGTAACCGGCGGATCAGTTCCGGCAGCACGCCATACAGTGTCGACGGCGCAAAGCCGATACCCAGCCAGGTTTTCTCACCCAACCCGATGCGCCGGGTGTTGTCGCAGACCTTGTTCAGTTGTTCGAGCAGGGCGGTGGAGTGCTCGTGGAAAAACCGCCCGGCGTCGGTCAACTTCAGCGGTCGGCCGCGCTCGAGCAGCATCACCCCCAGTTCGTCCTCCAGTTGCTGGATTTGCCGACTCAAGGGCGGCTGGGCGATGTGCAGCAACTCGGCCGCGCGGGTGAAGTTGAGGGTTTGAGCCAATACCTGGAAGTAACGCAGGTGCCGCAGTTCCATGGGGCCTCCAGTCAATCAGTTGCATACCTTTAAGGTATCAAGTCAGACCAATTCTATATTGGCTTCAGGAAAAAAGCCGTACGAGAATCGATTCCAGAACTTCAAGAACCTGACGGGTATCGAAATGCTTGCAACAGCCATTGAGTCGATCGAGACGATCATCGTCGATCTGCCGACCATCCGCCCGCACAAGCTGGCGATGCACACCATGCAGAACCAGACCCTGGTGATCATCCGCGTGCGTTGCGCCGACGGCATCGAAGGCATCGGCGAATCCACCACCATCGGTGGTCTGGCCTACGGCAATGAAAGCCCGGACAGCATCAAGACCAACATCGACACGCACTTCGCGTCACTGTTGATCGGCCAGGACAGCAACAATGTCAACGCTGCCATGTTGCGTCTGGAGCGCAGCATTCGCGGCAACACTTTCGCCAAATCCGGTATTGAAACCGCACTGCTCGATGCCTTGGGCAAACGCCTCGGCCTGCCGGTCAGCGAATTGCTTGGCGGTCGTGTTCGCGATGCGCTGCCCGTGGCCTGGACCCTGGCCAGCGGCGACACCGAGAAGGACATTGCCGAAGCGGAAAAAATGCTCGACCTGCGTCGCCATCGCATCTTCAAACTGAAAATCGGCGCCGGGGAGGTCAACCGCGACCTGGCCCACGTCATCGCCATCAAGAAGGCCCTGGGTGACCGCGCCAGCGTGCGGGTCGACGTCAATCAGGCCTGGGACGAAGCGGTGGCGCTGCGGGCCTGCCGGATCCTCGGCACCAACGGCATCGACCTGATCGAACAGCCGATCTCACGCAACAACCGCGCCGGCATGGCTCGCCTCAACGCGATGAGCCCGGCGCCGATCATGGCCGACGAATCCATCGAATGCGTGGAAGATGCGTTCAACCTGGCCCGCGAAGGCGCGGCTTCGGTGTTCGCTCTGAAGATCGCCAAAAACGGTGGCCCACGTGCTGTATTGCGCACCGCCTCGATCGCTGAAGCGGCCGGTATTGCCCTGTACGGCGGCACCATGCTTGAAGGTGGCCTGGGCACCATGGCCTCGGCCCATGCCTTCGTCACCCTGAACAAGCTGGCGTGGGACACCGAACTGTTCGGCCCGTTGCTGCTGACCGAAGACATTCTCAGCGAACCGCTGGTGTATCGCGATTTTGAACTGCACGTGCCGAACACCCCGGGCCTGGGCCTGAGCCTGGATGAAGAGCGCCTGGCGTTCTTCCGCCGCGACAAGACATCCACCGCCATTCATCAAGCCTGAGGAGAGCATTATGCTGTTCCACGTAAAAATGACCGTGAATCTGCCGGTCGACATGAATCCGCAAGCGGCAGCCAAACTCAAGGCTGACGAGAAAGCCCTGGCCCAGCGCCTGCAAGAGCAGGGCAAGTGGCGCCACCTGTGGCGCATCGCCGGGCACTACGCCAACTACAGCGTGTTCGATGTCGACAGCGTTCAGGAACTGCATGACCTGCTGATGCAATTACCGCTGTTCCCGTACATGGCCATCGAAATCGACGCGATGTGCCGGCATCCTTCTTCCATCCGTGACGATGACCGCTGAGCCCAGCCTGTTCAGCGCGCTACGCTAATAATTACAAGATGAGGAACCCTTCAAAATGAACGTCAAGATTTCCCACACTGCCGAAGTCCAGAAATTTCTCGAAGAGGCCAGCGGCCTGCTCAACGACGCCGGCAACCCACGGACCAAGGCATTGGTCTATCGCATCCTGCGTGATTCGGTGAACATCATCGAAGACCTGGCCGTGACCCCGGAAGAGTTCTGGAAAGCCGTCAACTACCTCAACGTGCTGGGCGCTCGCCAGGAAGCCGGGCTGGTGGTGGCCGGTCTCGGTCTGGAGCACTACCTCGACCTGCTGATGGACGCCGAAGACGAGCAGGCCGGCAAGTCCGGTGGCACCCCGCGCACCATCGAAGGCCCGCTGTACGTGGCGGGTGCGCCGCTGTCGCAAGGCGAAGCGCGTCTGGACGACGGCGTCGATCCGGGTGTGACCCTGTTCATGCAAGGCCGCGTGTTCAACACCGCTGGCGAACCCCTGGCCGGCGCCGTGGTGGATGTCTGGCACGCCAATACCGGTGGCACCTACTCGTATTTCGACACCACGCAATCGGAATTCAACCTGCGTCGCCGCATCGTGACCGACGCTGAAGGCCGCTATCGTTTCCGCAGCATCGTGCCGTCGGGCTATGGCTGCCCACCGGACGGTCCGACCCAGCAACTGCTCGATCAACTGGGTCGTCATGGCCAGCGTCCGGCGCACGTGCACTTCTTCATTTCCGCGCCGGATCATCGCCACCTGACCACCCAGATCAACCTCGACGGCGATCAGTACCTGCACGACGATTTCGCCTACGCCACCCGTGACGAACTGATCGCCAAAATCACCTTCAGCGACGATCAGCAGCGCGCGGCGGCCCATGGTGTGAGCGGTCGCTTTGCCGAAATCGACTTCGATTTCACCCTGCAGTCCTCGGCCCAGCCTGAAGAACAGCAGCGCCACGAGCGGGTTCGCGCACTGGAAGACTGATAGCACGACCCTGTGGGATCACCACTCTGTGGGAGCGAGCTTGCTCGCGATAGCGGTTTTACATTCAACATCCATGTTGACTGGCACTCCGTCATCGCGAGCAAGCTCGCTCCCACAAGGGTTTCGGCTAACTGTCTGGAAAATCTCAAGGGACTGATGCAGTGTTCTAGAATGCCCCGACGCAACCTATAACAACAACGAGAGTGACCCGATGATGCAAGCTCAACTGTTGAGTCAGCGCAGCAGAGTATTCGACCATGCCGACCCCTATGCGGTGTCGGGCTACGTCAATCAGCACGTCGGTAACCACTGCATTCTCATGCCCCGTGCCGGCAGCCCGCTGGCCAGTCTCGACCATCGCAAGTTCGCCAGCCTCGACCTGTGCCGCATCAGCTACGGTGCCAGTGTACGGGTGACGTCCGGTGCGCTGGACAGCATCTATCACCTGCAAGTGCTGCTGCGCGGCAATTGCCTGTGGCGTGGCCACGGCCAGGAGCATTACTTCGCTCCCGGCGAATTGCTGCTGATCAATCCTGACGATCCGGTGGACCTGACGTACTCCGCCGATTGCGAAAAATTCATCCTAAAAGTCCCGACCCGCTTGTTTGAATCGGTCTGCGATGAGCAGCGCTGGCGCTATCCGGGGCAGGGCGTGCGGTTTCTGGAAAACCGTTATCAGCTCGATGAACTGGAAGGCTTCGTCAACCTGTTGGCGATGATCTGCCAGGAGGCCGAATCCACCGAGCAGATCCCCAGGGTCCAGGAGCATTACACGCAGATCATCGTCAGCAAGATGCTCAGCTTGATGAAAACCAACGTCAGCCGCCTCGAACTGGGCTCGCAGACGGCCACGTTCGAGGCGATTGCCGACTACATCGCCAATAACCTCAAGCAGGACATCGACAGCGAAGAGCTGGCGCGCCAGGCCCACATGAGCCTGCGCTCGTTGTACGGATTGTTCGAGCGAAATGCCGGCCTTACGCCGAAAAACTATCTACGCCAGAAACGCCTGGAACGCATCAACGCCTGCCTCAGCGATCCAACCTGCAACGTGCGCAACGTCACCGAAGTGGCAATGGATTACGGCTTCCTGCACCTGGGCCGGTTCTCCGACAGCTACCGCAAGCAGTTCGGCGAATTGCCGTCCGATACCCTCAAGCGCCGGCATTGAACCTTCAAGTTTGATGTTGTCTGGTCTGGCCCCATCGCGAGCAAGCTCGCTCCCACATTGGATCGCGTTACCCCTGTGGGAGCGAGCTTGCTCGCGATGGGGGCGGTACATCCAGCATTTATGTTGCCTGACACAACGCTGACTCACTGCACAAAACGGATAAAGGTCTGCACTGCGCGGATATTCCAGCCTGACCCCCCGTCCTAGCATGACCCCTGCCTGAACAATAACAATGGAGGCGGCGGCCATGACCCTGCGACCCGAATATTTGCATTCCCTGCTTGAAGACGATCCCGAGCAAGGCCTCTATCGCTGCAAGCGCGAGATGTTCACCGACCCCCGGTTGTTCGATCTGGAGATGGAACACATCTTCGAAGGCAACTGGCTGTATCTGGCCCACGAAAGCCAGATCCCCAACATCAACGATTTCTACACCACTACCATGGGGCGCCAGTCGATCTTCATCGCGCGCAACAAGGACGGTGTGCTCAACGCCTTTATCAACGCCTGCAGCCATCGCGGCGCGACCCTGTGCCGACACAAGTCCGGCAACAAGAGCTCCTACACCTGCCCGTTCCACGGCTGGACTTTCAACAACTCCGGCAAGCTGCTCAAGGTCAAGGACCCGGCCAACGCCGGATACCCGTCGAGTTTCAACTGCGAAGGCTCCCACGACCTGACCAAGGTTGCGCGGTTCGAGTCCTATCGTGGCTTCCTGTTCGGCAGCCTGAAAGCTGATGTGCTGCCACTGGTCGAACACCTGGGCGAGTCGGCGAAGATCATCGACATGATCGTCGACCAGTCCGCCGATGGCCTGGAGGTGCTGCGTGGCTCCTCCAGCTACATCTACGAAGGCAACTGGAAACTCACCGCCGAGAACGGCGCCGATGGCTACCATGTCAGCTCCGTGCACTGGAACTACGCGGCCACCCAGAACCAGCGCAAGCAGCGCGAAGCCGGCGACACCAACCCGACCATGAGCGCCGGCAGCTGGGCCAAGCAGGGCGGCGGTTTCTATTCCTTCGACAAGGGCCACATGCTGCTCTGGACCCGTTGGGCCAACCCCGAGGACCGTCCACTGTACGAGCGCCGCGATGAGCTGGCGCAAGACTTCGGCAAGGCTCGCGCCGACTGGATGATCGAGAACTCGCGCAACCTGTGCCTGTACCCGAACGTGTACCTGATGGACCAGTTCAGCTCGCAGATCCGCATTGCCCGGCCGATCTCGGTCAACCGCACGGAAATCACCATCTACTGCATCGCCCCCAAAGGCGAGAGCGACCACGCCCGTTCGAGCCGGATTCGCCAGTACGAGGATTTCTTCAACGTCAGCGGCATGGCAACGCCCGACGATCTGGAAGAGTTCCGCTCCTGTCAGACCAGCTACCAGGGCAGCGTCACCACCTGGAACGACATGTCCCGTGGCGCTGAGCACTGGATTGAAGGTGCTGACGAGGCTGCAAAAGAAATCGACCTGCATCCGCTGCTCAGTGGCGTGCGCACCGAGGACGAAGGCCTGTTCGTGCTGCAACACAAGTACTGGCAGCAGACCATGCTCAAGGCATTGGCTGCCGAACAGTCGAAGCTGATCGCCGTGGAGGACGTGCAATGACCATTTCTTACGATGCCGTGCGCGATTTCCTCTACCGCGAGGCGCGCTACCTCGATGACCGCCAGTGGGACGAGTGGCTGGAGCTGTACGCCCCCGACGCGACATTCTGGATGCCGTCCTGGGACGACAACGACGAATTGACCGAAGACCCGCAGCGGGAAATCTCGCTGATCTGGTACGGCAACCGCACGGGCCTTGAAGACCGCGTCTTCCGCATCAAGACCGAGCGCTCCAGCGCCAGCGTGCCGGACACCCGCACCTCCCACAACATCAGCAACATCGAGCTGCTCGAACAGGCCGACGGACTGTGCAAGGTGCGCTTCAACTGGCACACCCTGAGTTTTCGCTACAAGACCGTCGACAGCTATTTCGGCAGCAGTTTCTACACCCTCGATGTTCGCGGTGAAAATCCGCTGATCAAGGCCAAGAAAGTGATTCTGAAGAACGATTACGTTCGCCAGGTCATCGATGTCTACCACTTGTGAGACTGCCGTCATGACCCATTCCATTGCGTTCAATTTTGAAGACGGCGTCACCCGGTTCATCGACGCCAACGTCGGCGAAACCGTGGCCGATGCCGCGTACCGCCAGGGCATCAACATCCCGCTGGACTGCCGCGACGGTGCTTGCGGTACCTGCAAGTGTTTTGCCGAAGCCGGCACCTACGATCTGGGCGAGGAGTACATCGAAGACGCCCTCAGCCCTGAAGAGGCCGCGCAGGGTTTTGTCCTGACCTGCCAGATGCGTGCCCAGAGCGATTGCGTGGTGCGCGTACCGACGTCCTCGCAGGTTTGCCGCACCCGTCAGGCCAATTACGACGCGACCATCAGTGCCGTGCGCCAACTGTCCGACAGCACCATCGCGCTGTCGATCAAGGGCGAATCCCTGAGCAAACTGGCGTTCCTGCCGGGGCAATACGTGAACCTGGGGATTCCCGGCAGCGAGCAGACCCGTGCCTATTCGTTCAGCTCGTTGCAGCGCGACGGTGAGGTCAGTTTCCTGATCCGCAACGTGCCGGGTGGCCTGATGAGCAGCTTCCTCACCGGCATGGCCAAGGCTGGCGACTGCATGAGCCTGGCCGGTCCTTTGGGCAGCTTCTACCTGCGCGACATCCGTCGGCCGTTGCTGCTGCTGGCCGGTGGCACCGGGCTGGCGCCGTTCACCGCGATGCTGGAGAAGATCGCCGAGCAGGGCAGCGATCACCCGCTGCATCTGATCTACGGCGTGACCCACGATTTCGACCTGGTGGAACTCGACCGTCTCGAAGCCTTTGCCGCGCGCATCCCCAACTTCACCTTCAGCGCCTGCGTCGCCAGCCCCGAGAGCCAACACCCGCTCAAGGGCTATGTGACCCAGCACATCGAGCCCAGGCATTTGAACGATGGCGACGTCGACGTCTACCTGTGCGGCCCGCCGCCGATGGTCGAAGCCGTCAGCCGGTACATTGGCGAGCAAGGCATCAAGCCGGCGAATTTCTACTACGAAAAATTTGCTGCCAGCGCGGCGTGAGTCGCAGGCGATTTCCCTTGCTTGGTAAATACCCCCTGTAGGAGCGAGCTTGCTCGCGATAGCGGTCTGGCAGTCCCCACGGTGTCGACTGGAAGGACCTCTTCGCGAGCAAGCTCGCTCCCACAGTTGAACGGCAACCTTCTTCATGAGGTACACATGAACAGATTTCACGAAAAAGTCGCCCTGATCACCGGTGCCGCCCAAGGTATCGGGCGGCGGGTGGCCGAGCGTATGGCCGCCGAAGGGGCGAAGCTGATCCTGGTGGATCGCTCCGACCTGGTGTTCGAAGTCCAGCAACAGTTGGCGCCAACCACCCAGGTACTGGCCCTGACCGCCGACCTTGAGCAATACGAGGAATGCAGTCGGGTGATGCAAACCGCCGTCGAGCGCTTCAGTCGCCTCGATGTGCTGGTCAATAACGTCGGCGGGACGATCTGGGCCAAGCCGTTCGAGCACTATGAAGCGTCACAGATCGAGGCCGAGGTTCGCCGTTCGCTGTTCCCGACCTTGTGGTGTTGCCATGCCGCGCTGCCGTTCATGTTGCAGCAGGGCAGCGGTGCAATCGTCAACGTTTCCTCCATCGCCACCCGCAGCCTCAACCGCGTGCCCTACGGTGCGGCAAAGGGTGGGGTCAATGCCTTGACCGCTTGTCTGGCGTTCGAAACCGCCGGTCGCGGCGTGCGAGTCAACGCCACGGCGCCTGGCGGCACCGAAGCACCGCCGCGACGCATACCCCGCAATGGTGCCGAGCAGAGTGAGCAGGAAAAACTCTGGTACCAGCAGATCGTCGACCAGACCCTCGACAGCAGTTTGATGAAACGCTACGGCACCCTGGATGAGCAGGCGGGGGCTATTCTGTTTCTGGCCAGCGACGACGCGTCCTATATCACCGGCATGGTCATGCCCGTGGGCGGAGGCGATCAGGGCTGAGGCGAACGACAGACAACCCCATCGGCAAACGGAGTCATGGTGATGAGTGATAAACCCACGATCGTGCTGGTCCATGGTTTTTGGGGCGGCGCTGCCCACTGGAACAAGGTCATCGTTAAATTGGTCAGCCGTGGTGACACGCGCATTCGTGCCGTCGAGTTGCCACTGACTTCGCTGGCCGATGATGCCGAGCGTACGCGCAAGATGGTCGCCCAGGTGCCCGGTCCGGTGCTGCTGGTGGGGCATTCCTATGGCGGCGCGGTGATCACCGAAGCGGGTGATTTGCCGAATGTGGTGGGCCTGGTGTACATCGCCGCGTTCGCACCGGACGCCGGTGAAAGCCCCGGAGGCATCACGCAAAGGCATCTGCCGGCGGCGGCGGCCAACCTGGCTCCCGACAGCGACGGATACCTGTGGGTCAAGCCTGAGCTCTACCACGAAAGCTTCTGTCAGGACCTGCCGGCGACCGAAGGGTTGGTCATGGGTATCACCCAGAAAGCGCCGCTGGCGAGTACCTTCGGTGACACTATTGGAACGGTGGCCTGGAAGAAAAAGCCATCGTGGTATCAGATTTCGACCGCAGACCGGATGATCGCGCCACAGAACCAGCAATGGATGGCGGAGCGGCTCAACGCCCGGGAGATCCTGACCTTGAATGCCAGCCACGCGTCATTGGCGTCGATGCCCGCCGAAGTGGCGGCCTTGATCGACAGGGCTGCGACGGCGTTGGCCAAAGGCTAGGGCCTACAAGCGGCGCACAAAGGTGCTGACAATACTGCGCATGGCGTCGCTGATGTTCAGGTTGTGTAGCGCATCAAGCGGGTGCCAGATGCAATCGGTGATTTCGTTCAGTGGCCGCAATTGCTCCAGATTCAGCACCGACACCTCGAATACGTGGTGTCGGGTGCCGCCCGATTCCAGTTCCAGCACGTAAATCAACTCGTCGACCCGCAGGCCGGTTTCCTCCAGCAGCTCGCGAACGGCGGCATCGGCTGCGCTTTCACCCTGTTCAAGCTTGCCGCCGGGCAGCGTCCAGCGTCCTCCTCGCTTGCGTACCAGCAGTACATGCCTTTCCTGCTCGAAGATGATCGTTGCGCGTACTTTCATTGATTACCTAATGGCCGGTTGAGATGGTGCAGGCATTGAAATGCAGCATTCGGGCCAGGGCCGATTGAGCACTTTACGAGTAATTCGAGGGGGCAATGCGAGGAAAAGTGCAATCGATTTCGGGAATTTCCATGGCGACGTCTGGTCGGTATTTTGGACAAGGGTGGGTGTAAGGTAGGCAAGTCAACCTGAGATCACTGCCCGAGAGGAGGTGACTATGAGCGTTCCGATGTTGAACAAGATGCACATGAATGGTTATGACGTACTCAGCGTGAACAACGGCCCCTGGCGGGTATGTACCCAGGGTGACCGACTTGGCTCGTTTGCCAGTCGGGAAGAAGCGCTGGCATTTGCCGCATCGCTGCCCGGCTACAGGGCACGTGCTGCCAGGCCAGCGGGAAAATGAAGCCCCCCTGTAGGAGAGAGCTTGCTCGCGATGGTCGCTAACGATAACGCGTGTTTCCTGGCTAAACCCGCCGCGCTTGAGTCCATCGCGAGCAAGCTCGCTCCTACAGCCTGCAAAATCCTTAAGGGCGCTAGTAGCCGCCGCCTCCGCTGGGGCGGGAGGGTTCCCGGGCCTTTTGCTGCGTGTGGCTCCACTCCGCGCAGGTCATGAAGCTCTTGTGGTCGACCATGCCGCGGCCGTCGAAACTGACGTTGTACGGCTGCTGATGGTCGGCATGAGTCAGTTTGTAGTCAAAGCACGTACCGGGTTCGACGCTACGATCGCTGACCGCCAGCGGCTGGCCGCCGATTTGCCGGACTTGCTCCTGGGTCATGCCGGTGTCGACTTTCGCGACCAGCGGCTGATCCTTGTAGATCGAGTTGGTGCTGCAGCCTGCCAACGCGGACAGTACGACGACCAGCGTGAATAGAGGTCTGTTCATGGCAGCGCTCCCGCTATTGAGCCTTGTTGCGGCTAATGACCTTGGCCTTCACTTCCTCGGCGTAGCCGGACAGTTTTTCTTCATCGCCCTGAAATAAAGAACACAGTCTTTGAACGGCTTGCGCGTCGACTTCGCTCCCGAGCAGGCGCAATTGCTGCTCGATGCGCAACAGCTCGACGGCCGACCAGCGCAAATCTGACGCAAGCCCTTGCAGATCGCGCCGAAGTTCTTGTTCCGATTTGTTAAGCCACATGATGACCTCCTGAACTTTGCACACCAAAATTTTAGACCTGTTTACCGCGCCGTATGTTGTGTTCGTCTGAGTCAGCGAGGTTTCCTTTGGTCGGGAAAACAACAGCGAACGAAAAAGTAAGCTGTCCTACTCAAATGCCGAATGTTCCTGCGGGGGCGACGTAAAATGACCACAACCGATGATTTCAGGGCCATGGCCCAGAAATTGATCGCTGACCTGGAGGCGGCGACCAACGAGACGATACAACTGATATCGGCCCATCAACTCAGCGGGCCGCAATGGGAGCAAGTCACACAACGCCAGCATGACGCCTGCGAAAGATGGATGGATTATCTGAATTCAAGGAACTAACCGGGGCAAGCGATATCAATGACAGTCGCTGAATCGTTGGGGATGGCTGTAGGGACGACGGCGAGCTACATTTTCTTATTTCAAATTAAAGGAAACAGCATGCGGATGTTGATGGGGGGAGTCGTGTTGGCATTGCTGGGCGGGTGCTCGTTGCCGGCTTCGTTGGTACCGGGTGAGCCGAATGTCAGCAAGCACAGCGAGAAGACGCCAAAAGAGTATGCGGCGTGCGTGTTGCCTGCCTGGCAAAAGGAAGTATCGAATACGACCCAGGTTTCGATATCCAACGGATTCCGCATCACCGCGCCCAGCGTGATCACGGCCGACGAAGTGCTGGATATCGTGAAGTACAAGGAAGGCAGCCGGGTTTCGCTGTATCAGGGGCCACCTTGGGCCAAGTCCGGCGACCTGCGCAAAATCGTGCGCGACTGTTTGTAAGCGCGGGAGGCTGAAAATCGGTCAGCGACCGATGTTCGCCTGAATCCAGAAAAAAACCGGATGCCTGGCGCGCATCCGGTTTTTTTTTGTGTGGATCAGTCTGAAAGGTTGGTCGTCGGAATGATTTGCTCACTGGCCTGGGCGGCACTTTTGCGTTCCCGGCGCTCGTTCATCCAGCTTTCCACTTTGACGCCGAACTCTGGCGGGGCCTTGCGCCCGAATTTCCTGGCGATGTCGAGGATGGTTTGTTGCGCGAGGGCCTCTTCCATGCGTTTTTGCGCAACCATCATCGCGCCATTGATCGCGCACAGACCCTCCAGTGCCCATTCAGGCGGGGCACCGTCAAACACGGCGCAACGACCACGGATCTCCCGACAATCGAAAATCGACTTGCGGCCGTCGATGGCATTGACGATATCCAGCAAGGTGATTTCGTCAGCGGGCCGGGCCAGCTTGAAGCCACCGCGCACGCCTTCGGTGGCGACCACCAGTTTGGACTTGGCCAGCTTGGTGAAGATTTTCGCCAGATAGTCCTGAGGGACGCCTTGCAGATCGGCAAGGTCGCGCACGCTCGCTTCGCGCGAGTCGCCGCCATTACCCACCAGAAAAAGCAGGCAGTGGATGCCGTATTCGACACCCGCGCTGTAAAGAGACATGCAAATCTCCGACTGAATTAGTCGCAAATTCTAACAGCCGAGAGCAAGCAAGGCAACGAATCCCTTCTCGTTGGATCTTTTTTCATGACAGCAAAACACTCCTGTGATGCGCTGAATACAGGGGGCTCAGGTCATGGGTCACGTTTTTCGGTGGCAGCCCTCGATAAAAACCTGTTGCGGGATTTAACTAGGATCAATATAGTCGTAGTTGCTCGGTCGCAGTGGCAGACGCTTATCTGGGTACAAGCCCGCGTCGGTCCTTAAACCGCTCAACGATTTTCAACACTTGGTCATTCCCCCCCAGGAGTCAAAAAATGAAACAGCACATTCTGGTGATCGGCGCAGGTTTCGGTGGCATGTGGACCGCATTGAGTGCCACGCGCCTGTTCGACATTCACGGCCACAACGATGTTGAAGTGACCGTGCTGGCGCCTCAGGCCGAACTCCGTGTGCGTCCGCGCTTCTACGAACCGAATGCCCATCAACTGGCCGCGCCGATTGGCGATCTGTTTGATGCTGTAGGGGTCAGGTTCATCAAGGGCGCGGCGCAGACCATCAACGTCGAGCAAAAGCAGGTCGGCTATGTCGATGCCGCAGGGGCCCGACAAGTCTGCAGCTACGACAAACTCGTTCTGGCTACCGGCAGTCGCCTGGCTTCGTCGAGCACTCCGGGCGTGGCCGAACATGCCTTCGATGTCGATCAGATCGAGCAGGCCGTTCGCCTGGAAAACCACCTCAAGGCGCTGGCCAGCCAGCCCGAAAGCAAGGCGCGCAACACGGTGGTGGTGGCCGGTGGCGGTTTCACCGGGATCGAAACGGCGACTGAAATGCCGACCCGTCTGCGGGCCATCTTCGGCGACCGTGCCGACATCAATGTGATCATCGTGGACCGCGGCGATAAAGTGGGCGGCTCGATGGGTGAGCAAATCGCCGAATCGATTGTTGAGGCCAGCGTGGCGACCGGCGTGCAATGGCACTTGAAAGCTTCGGTTGTGTCGGTCGATGCCGACGGCGTCACCCTGTCCGACGGGGCGCGCATCGATGCAAAAACCGTGGTCTGGACCACCGGCGTTCGCGCCAGCTCCCTGACCGAGCAGATTCCCGCCGAACGCGATCACCTGGGCCGACTGCATGTCGACGCGCACCTGAAAGTCATTGGCCAGAACGACATCTTCGCTACCGGCGACGTCGCCTATGCGGCCAGTGACGAGATCGGTAACTACGCCTTGATGACCTGTCAGCATGCTATTTCGCTGGGCCGCCATGCCGGCAACAATGTCGCCGCGCAGCTTCTCGGTGTCGACCCGACGCCGTACAGCCAGCCGAAATACGTGACCTGCCTCGACCTGGGCGCTTGGGGCGCGGTGTACACCGAGGGTTGGGATCGTCAGGTCAAGTTGGTCAAGCACGAAGCCAAGGCATTGAAGACTCAGATCAACACCCAGTGGATCTACCCACCGGCGGCTGATCGCGCCTCGGCGCTGGCTTCGGCGGATCCGATGATTCCCGTGGCCTGATTGATTCGAACGTCACGTCTGAATAAAAACATCCCGCTCGGGTTCGCCTGAGCGGGATTTTTTACGCGTTGATTGCTTGTGTGAAATTTACCGTGTATTTTTTCATGAAATTAAAAATACAAAATTTCACGAGGCCGTATGTTTCAGCAATCCACCCGGCATGTCGCCAGTTACTACGCCCATACCTGCGCCGATCGTCTGGTCAATCGAGCCGTACTGGAAGGTGAACAAGACACCGAAGTGCTGATCATCGGGGCCGGATTCAGTGGATTGCACACGGCTTTGCGTCTGGCGCTGGCCGGCAAGCGCGTGACCTTGCTCGAAGCCAGCCGGGTGGCCTGGGCCGCGTCCGGGCGTAATGGCGGTCAGGCGATTCTCGGCTGGTCGTGCGACATGCCACCGCTGGAAGCGGCGCTGGGTTACGAACGGGCGCGGCGCCTGTGGGACGGCATGCGCTGGGCCGCGCGCGAGCTGCGTGACTTGCCCGGCCGCCATGAGTTCGATTGCGACTACCGCGCCGGTCATCTCTGGACCTCGGTGATGCCCCGTCGGGTAGGCCTGCTGACCGAGTGGCAACACGAGGCGAGCCACAAGTGGGGCCACGACAAACTGCAATTTATCGAGCGCAGCGATTTGCCGCAGTGGGTTGCCAGCGAGCGTTATCAGGCCGGCCTGTTCGATCCCGAGGGCGGGCATTTGAATCCGCTGAAACTGGCCCTGGGCCTTGCGGATGCGATCGAGCGGGCCGGTGGCCGCATCCACGAGCAAAGCAAGGCGCTGAGCTATGCCGAGGAGGGCGACGGGTTTGTGGTGACCACCGAGCGCGGTCGTATTCGCGCCGATGTGCTGGTGCTGGCGTGCAACGCTTACCTCGATCGACTCGACCCGCAACTGGCCAGTTGCGTGTTGCCGGTCGGGACCTATCAGGTCGCGACCGTGCCGCTGACGAAGGAGTTAGCCACCGCGCTGTTGCCGAGCAATGTGTGCGTGACCGACAACCAGTTCGTGCTCGATTATTTCCGCCGCACCCCGGATAACCGCCTGCTGTTCGGCGGCGGTTGCACTTACCTGGGCGGCATGCCCAAGGACATCGCCGCCGCGACCCGGCCGTTCCTGGAGCGCGTGTTCCCGCAACTCACCGGCGTCGACCTGGAGTTTGCCTGGGGTGGCCACATCGACCTGACCCTCAAGCGCACACCGGATATCGGCCGCCGTGGCGATCTGTACTGGATGCAGGGGTATTCCGGGCATGGCGTGCTGCCGACACTGGCCGCGGCGAGGGCGGTGTCCGACGCGGTACTCGGTCAGCCCGACGAGTTGTCCCTGTACCAGGGCCTGAACAACGGCAGTTTTCCCGGCGGCAAATACCTGGCCGCGCCGCTGGAAGCCATCGGCAAGGCCTGGTATCGACTGCGCGACAGCATTTGAAGCGACACTTTCTGGAAGCCTCTAGATGGACATGCAAGAAGAAATCTCGGCGCTGGCGATCCTGATCCAGGACCTGCGCAAACACAAGAAGTACACCCTGAAGGAACTGGCGGACAAAATCGGCCGCTCCGTGGGTTTTCTGTCCCAGGTCGAGCGCGGCCTGTCGCGCCCGACGGTGGCGGACCTGACCGCCATCAGCGAAACCCTGGGGGTGCCGACCACCTATTTCTACAGCCTGCCCAAACCCATGGCCTTGTCCTGGGTCACTCGCCCGGACGAGCGCCGCACGCTGTACTACGCCGACGGCATCACCGACATCCTCGTTTCGCCGAAAATGCGCGCGTCGTTCTCGATGCTCGAAAGCCAGCTCGAACCCGGTGCCAGCAGCGGTGACCGGCACATGAAGGACAGCTCCGAGCAGGGCGGTTATGTCCTGGAAGGGGAACTGACCCTGTGGCTCGACGACAACGAACCGGTGACCCTGCACCCCGGCGACAGCTTTCAACTGGCCAGCCATGCGCACTGCCGCTACGGCAACCTGTCCGACCAACTGACCCGCGTGCTTTGGGTTTACACCTGATAACAACAAGGAACAAAACAATGGATGCTGTGTGCTCTGAACTGCTGGCCGAGGTTCGCAACTTCCGCCACTGCAACCCTGAAGTGCGTTACGTCGACCTGATCTCCCTGGACATTCCGGGGCATTTCTACGGCAAGCGCTACCCGATCGAGATGCTGGAAAAAGTCGCTGCCGGCAGTGCATTGAAGCTGCCGCAGAACTGCGTGCTGCTCGGCACCCAGGGTGGGCTGTTCAAGATCGGCGATTACTGCTTCAACGATGGTGACCCGGACGCGCTGCGCCGTTTGGTGCCCGGCACGCTGAAGCTGGTGAGCTGGGAAAAGCAGCCCTTGGGCCAGATGCTGATCACCTCCGACGGCACCGAAAAACCCATCGAGTTCGAACCCCGTGAAGTGCTGGCGCGGGTGCTGGACCGTCTGCACCGCAAAGGCATTTTCCCGGTGGTGGCCTTCGAGCTGGAGTTTTACCTGTTCGACAGCCGCTTGAAGGACGGCTTGCCGCAATTTCCCCGTGATGAGTTGACCGGCGATGCCGACGATCAGCCAAACATGCACATCGAACGCTTGTCGCGCTTCGCCCCGGTGCTCGATGAAATGGTCGAGACGGCACGAGCCCAGGGCGTCGATGCCACGGTGATCACCGCCGAGCTCGGCCCGGGCCAGTTCGAAATCAACTTCGGCCATTGCGATGACGGCCTGCGCGCCGCCGACTGGGCGGCCCTGTTCTGCCGCAGCACCCGGGGTGTGGCGCTCAAGCACAACTACCGCGCCAGCTTCATGGCCAAACCCTACTTGCAACACCCCGGCAGCGGCATGCACGTGCATGTCAGCCTGTATGACCAGGCCGGCAACAACCTGTTGGCGGCGAATGGGCAGCGGGCGCTGCGCCATGCGGTGGCCGGTTGCCTGGATGTGTTGCCGCACTGCATGCCGATTTTTGCCCCGAACCACAATGCCATGCGCCGCCTGAGCGGCACGGTGAACGTCGCGTCCCGTGCCAGTTGGGGCTTCGAGGATCGCGATGCCTGCTTGCGTATTCCGGAGTCGGACATCAAGAACCTGCGCATTGAACATCGTCTGGCCGGCGCCGATGCCAACCCTTATCTGGCGTTGGCGGCGATTCTGGTGGGGTTGGAGCAAGGCCTGGAAGGGGAGCGCGAGCCGATTGCACCGCTCAACGAAGACCGCGGCAGTGGCATCGATTTTCCGCTGGAAATGCTCGAAGCGGTGCGGTCCATGCAACATCATGCAGCGCTGCGCGAAGGCTTGGGGGCAGAGTTTGTGGACGTCTATTGCGAGAACAAACGTCAGGATCATCTGGCATTTCTGCATGACATCAGCGCGCGGGAGTATCGCTGGTTCCTGTAGTCGGCCTTAGAAAATATGTGGATATTTAATGGGTTAGAGCGTTTAGTAACTGGATAGTGAATAAAAATATCTTGTTACAGGCCGAAATATTCCGTAATATCCGCGCCGCGTTCACCACCACGGTTTATGCATTTTTAAATCCCAGGCGTCCATCAGCTGCCTGGGATTTTTTTTGCCTGAAATTCCGTGTGCATGGCGAAGATCAAAAGATCCCAGGCTGCGCCAGCTCCCGCAAGGAGTACGCCTGACCCTTGTAGGAGCTGGCTTGCCAACGAAGGCGGCTCGGAAGCTAATTGTTTTCCGGGCCCATACCCGTATCTGCGGTCATGGCATTCAGAGTTTCGGCCTCATCGTCGTGACGAAATCACCGCGTTACTTAGGACATGACCGGGGCTCCGGCAAATGCAGCGGGGTCTTGATCGGGTATTCCGGGCTGCCGTAGGCGTAGCAAGAAGTGGTGACCTGGAGCTCGTCGCAGGGCAGGAAGTGCACGGTGAGGCCGCAGGTTTTTTGGCCGGTGTAGTCTGGGATGGGGACGAGTTTGCTGTGTTTGCGCTTTTGTTCATCAACTTTACTAACCCAAGCCAAATACTTGGGCCAGTCGCCAAAACCCGGAAACTCATCAGCGAGTTCACTTACTGCGCTAGCTCCGGTTTCCCAATCAATACGCACCGTCATCCCTGGCTGCCAGCGCGTAGGTGCGACGTAGCAGCACCCTCCACCCCCGCCTTGGTAGGCGCCAATAATGTCAATTCCCGACCGCCCATCAACGCTGAAGCGATTGATGGCCCAGTGGGTGTGATTGATGGCCTCGAGAGAACTGGCCTCGGCGCTTTGCAGGAGCACGGCCGCCATCAGGCCCGCTAGAGCCCGGATCCGTAGGCGACACGCATTGCGATGGGACATGGGGTTTGTTCCTTTTACCGAGTGCCGAACCACCGAGTCAGGCCTGTGCATCGCCTGCCTCGCCGACTTTGCTGTAAAAGTCCTCCCAGATGGCGTCGATGGCCTGGTGGACCTCAGCCAGGCGTTGGGCATCCATGACGGGAGGTCGGGCCGCCACGCCAGGTGCATAGGCTGGCAATGGCGTGCCGCTCGCCAGCATTGCCGCCTGCGTTTCGGGATTGAGTGCCAGCTCCCTGCGGCTGGCTTCACCAAAGAACACCATGCGCTCACGAAAATAGCTGCCCAGCGGTTCGCGCCCGAACGAATAAAGGAACCAGGCGCGGGAGTCGTGGACATGATCATCGAACAGCGCACGCAGCAGACCCGCCGGCTGGTTGGCGTTGCGGCTCTCGTCGACATTGCCACGGTTCTTTTCGTCCCAGTGATTGCGTTCGCGCTCCGGAGGGGGAAACAACTCGCTGACCCTGGCTCTACCGGCGGCCTTCATCTGCCGGCATTCGACCCGCGCATCGGCGGTGATGATGCGCATTACGACTGCTGGCGGAGCGTTGGCCGGTAATACTTGGCTCAGACTGGAGGCCAGGTGATCGGGGTCGTGGTAGTTCGTACGGAACTCCTCGGCCGCTTCGCGCAATTGGGTTCTTGCAAGGTCCGGGTCGAAATCCGGGACTCCGGGCTTCCGGGGCGTTTTTGGCGTGCGCCCGTCGCGTTCGCGGGCGCGTTGTTGGAGGCGGTTTTTTTCAATCTCCGCCTGGGCTTTTTTACGCTGGGTCTCGGCGGTGGCTCGTGTGTCGGGATCTGCGTGGGTGTCGCTCGCGTCGAGATAGAAAGCGGTCTTTCTCAGGCTGGCAAAGGCATAGCGGTCGATGCGCCAGGCAGTGATCCAGCCGAGTTGTTCGCGTACGGCCTGTTCTAACGTGGTGTTGGATGGTAGCGGTTGGTAGCGTTCTGTCTGTTCGGTGGGTAGTGGCTGGGAAACAGGGGGGAACCCCAGAGTCATTTGGCGCCAGGCGTTGAAGCGAATCACCAAGTCTGGAGCAACGGCAAACTCTCTTTCGCCGTCAAGATCCATCATCCTCCAAACTTGATCGTTCATCTCAACTGGCAATACAGCCTTAGGTACTTTCATGGGGGCACCGTGAGCAAAGGCGTCAGCGTACAAATCGTTCAGAGCGATCTGTGAGAGCAAGAGACCATCTGCTACCCGTGAATCCGAGCTGTTTGCCTTACCTTGATCACCAGGCGGATACCCACCCCCTTGATCAGAATGCACACCCGGATAGAGCACTTCCTCACTATTGACCGGGTACGTACCGCTCTCACGACGAATCGATTCCAACGGAAAACACAATCGCTGCTCGTGGCTGGCCACCAGATGCAAACAGCGCTTGACCAGTCCGCCACCGGGTAACTCCTGATTGCCATCGGCCCAGCTCATATGACCGTTCGCGCCCGGCACGATATCGGCGAAGCCCACCGAGGCCACGGTGTCCAGCAGCCCCAGATACTCCACGCTGACGGGGAGCTCCAAGTCGCCCAGTTTCAGCGCTGGCGTATAACGCATCAGCTCATTCAACCAACTGACAAAGGCCCGCGCCGCCGCCGCGCCGCGAGAAAAGCCATAGACAAACAGCTTGATACCCAACAGCTTGGACAGACCGGGCTGCGGCTGACTCAGGGCGATATGCAAGGGTTTTTCAATGGCCTTGAGCTGCTTGCGAAACTCGCGGCGACGGTTAGTCTGCGCCGTCGCCCACTCCATGCCCGGTACGGTGCCCATGGCCTTGACCGCCGCCAGCAGACTGGCGTCGTCCAGCCGTGGCTGGCCCAGCGCACGGCGCAGGGCGTCGATGATCATCAGCAGGCCCCAGTTGATCCGCTCCTCGCCGTACCAGGCGCCGGCCAGCCCCAGCGTGGTGTAATCCAGATCACCGACTTCCGCAAAAGGCGTCCCCACACCGGGCATGTAGTACTTGAAATACTCGCCATAGCCCGTACCCGCGGCATCGGTCAGGCGCTGAGCCCTGGCGTTGTGCGCAGTGCCGCCGGCATGCCCGTCGCCGATGGTTGCGCGGAACAAACGGGCAATATTGGTCGGGTGGGGCGGAGTGGATTCGTACAGGTCATTGTTGAGGTTATTGCCGGTGCCGTCGAAGAACAGGCTGATGTGCAGAGACTTGCAGCATGGCAGCAGCACACGGCGACCGGCGGCCAGGCACAGGGCATCATGGTAGTCCCGCTCCTGCTGGCGCTGGCGATGGAGGTTAAGCTGAACCTGATGCGCCCGACGGGGCAAGCGACCCTCCAGCGGAAATGGCGGCGGATAGCAGACGCGGGCATGTTTCACTTCGGACATGATTGAGGCTCCGGCAAGTGCAATGGGGTGTTGATCGGGTAGTCGGGGCTGCCGTAGGCGTAACAGGAGGTGGTGACCTGGAGGTCATTGCAGGGCAGGAAGTGCACGGTGAGGCCGCAGGTTTTTTGGCCGGTGTAGTCGGGGACTGGCACGACTTTGGTGTGCTTGCGTTTTTGAGTCCTTATTTGTTCTGCCCAAGCGTCGTATTTAGCTTCATCGGCAAAACCGGGGAAACCGTCGGGATAGGCCACCCCAGTCTCCCACTCAACCCGCACCGTCATCCCCGGTTTCCAGCGCGACGGCGCGCTGTAACAACACCCCCCACCCCCGCCCTGATATGGCCCGATAATGTCGATTCCCGAACGACCCTCAACGCTGAATCGATTGATGGCCCAGTGGGTGTGATTGACTGCTTCAAGGGTCCCAGCCTGGGTGCTTTGGGCGAACAAAGTACCGACTAGAACGCAGAACAAGGACAGCGGATACGTAGCGAATGGCAATCTCGGCATAGGCCGTTTGACGTGATGGGTGAAGGGATGACCAAGGCGTTTGCTGCCGTGGAACGCGAAGACATCGAGACCATAGTCAAGGTTACGGCCCCAGCGTTTGAGGCGGCTGTCATCGAAGAAGGTGGACAGTTGTGGGAGCATGATCAGGCCTTCCTGGTCTGAATGGGGGCGAGCAGGAAGGGCTGCGTTTGCGCCCCGGTCCTGGGGCTGCATAGCTTTGGCGAAGTTGATTTAGTTACAAATAGGACATTTCCGTGTGCTTTGTAGGATGCATCCGGTAATTAGCCTGCTACGTTGTTGCAGGCTTAACGCCTAAGGATTTGCGCGTCTTCCAGATCCCTCCCTCGATGATCAGTCGAGAACTATCGCTCCTGACGGAGCGATAGTCGAAAAACAAGGCGTTGCCGCAGGCTGCGATCTTTTTCTATCACCCGTTTATCTTTACGTCACTGAATCCATCATCGGCGCTCGCTTGCCGAGCTTCATCAGCCAGTAATAACTCAGCGCCGGCACCAGCAACCCGACGATCCACGCCAGGTCCACTCCGTCCAGCACCGTGGCCACCGGGCCGACATACAGCGTGGTGTTCATGAACGGAATTTCCAGGGCAATCGCCAGCAGGAAACTGCCGCAGGCAATCCGGTTGACCCGCCCGTAGATTCCGTTCAAGTCGAAGATGTCGTCAATCCGGTACTGGCCTTTGCGCAGGCAGTAGTAGTCCACCAGATTGATCGCCGTCCACGGGATCAGGAAGTAGCTCATGAAGAAGATGAAGTTGAGGAAGAAGCTGATGAAGTCGTCCTGACTGATGGTGCACAGGGCCGTGGCTAGCAGGCTGATCAGCAGCATGAACACACCGCGTACCCGCGGGGTCACCTTGAGCCGGGCGAAAGGTTCGATCACGGTGATGGTCGACATGAACGCGCCGTACAGGTTGAACACATTGATCGACACCTGGCCGTAGACGATGAAGGCGAACAGCAGCACCGCGCCAGCGCCGAACAGACCGGCGACATGCCCGCCGACGTTGCTGGAAAAGTCGCCGATGCCGACGCTCAGGATCGCCCCGAGAATCATCATCCACGCGCCGCCGCTGACCGTGCCGGCGTAGCTGTACCAGAACACCTGGGCGGTGGGCGTGTTGCTCGGCAGGTAGCGCGAATAGTCGGCGACATAAGGTGCATAGGACAGTTGCCAGGTCACGGCAATGCTCACCGCCACCAGGAACTTCGACAGGGAGAAGCCTGTTGGCAGCCATTGTTCGGCCGGGATCGGCAACTGCAAGGCGAGCACCGTGGCGGCCACGAACACCACCAGCGACAGAATCGACAGCAGCTTCTGCAAGCGGTGAATCAACCGATAGCCATAGAGCGCGACGACGAAGCACAACGCGCCGATCAGGTAGATATTGCCGGACATCGGCAGTGGGCTGACGGACTCCAGCGCCTGGGCCGCGAGCAAGGTGTTGCTGACGAAGAAACCCAGGTAGATCAGCATCACGAACAGCAGCGGCAACACCGCCCCCAACACGCCGAATTGTGCCCGGCTCTGGATCATTTGCGGAATGCCCAGCTTCGGTCCTTGGGCCGAGTGGGAGGCCATGAAAATCGCCCCCAGCAACGAGCCGATGATGATCGCCAGCGCACTCCAGAACAGGTTGAGTCCCATCACCACCGGCAACACGCCGGATGCAATGGTGGTGATGTTCATGTTGGCGCCGAACCAGATGTAGAACAGCGACCCCGGTTTGCCGTGACGTTCGGTTTCGGGGATGAAATCGATGCTTCTTTTTTCGACTTGCATGGCGATCACTCCTGAGTCCGGACGAGGTGGGATTGCAGACGGGCGATGGTGCTTTGCAGCTCATGGGGCTGGTGGGCAAACAGGTCCGGCTGCTCGGGGATCAGGCTGATGTGATCGAGCTGTTGCAGGGCGCGCTGGCACTCAGTCGTGGTGAGGATTTCCAGCGCGTAGACCCAGTTGGCCATGATCAGCAGGGCCGAGTAATGCCCGGCCTCGGTGGTCGTGGTGCAGGCATCGCTGACCAGGCGCACGCGATAACCCAGGGCGAAGGCATCGAACACGCTGGTCAGCACGCAGACGTCGGTCAACACGCCGCAGACGATCAGCGTGTCAACCGCCATTGCCTTGAGTCGGGCATCGAGGTCGGTGCGGTGGAAGGCACTGTAACGGCCCTTGTCGATGATCAACTCACCGGGCTGAGGCGTCAGTGACTCGATGATTTCCACTTGGCGGGTGCCGGCGCGGTAACTGCCGGGGCCACCGTCGGTGGCCAGAGGTTCGCCGTGGGGCAGGTCACTGCCGTCGGCCTGATTGATGTGGCGGGTATAGATGACAGGCATCCGCTGACGGCGGGCGGTATCGAGCAGGGTGGCGGTATTGGTAGCCACTGTGTCGAAGTTTTCCAGGACGAAGCCGTCCTCCTGCTGCATGTCGATGATCAACAGCGCGTTGTTATTGTTCATTGGGCAAACCTGATCAAGACGAAACACGATGCACCGTACGCGCCATGCAATGGCGAGACGCGGGGTGCGTGATTGGCTGTTCGGGTGGGCTCAGTGAACTATTTGCCAGAAACCGTTCTGCTTGGCCGAAACGCTGGCGCGCAGGCGCTTGAAATGCAGGTGCGAAGCGGTCCATTCACCGCGCAGGTAAGCCCGCGCGGCGCCGGAGGGAAGGGCGAGTGATGGGAGGCGACCAGTCATCATTGGAATCGACCCTCGTAGGAGCGAGCCTGCTCGCGAAAAACTCTGGACAACGCGGTCATTCAGATGGCCCGCGTTATCGTTGGCGTCCATCGCGAGCAAGCTCGCTCCCACAGTTGAGGTGTGCTGACCCCCGGCTTCGCGTCCGGGGAGCAGGGCGGCGCAATCAGCGGAACGCTGGCACCACATGCTTGATGAACAGCTCCAGGGATTTTTTCTTCTCCGCGTGGGGCAGGCTGTTATCGCACCAGAAGCTGAATTCGTCGACCCCCAGTTCCTGGTAGTACTTGATGCGCGGAATGATTTCTTCCGGGGTACCGATCATGGCGGTCTTGTGCAGGCTTTCCAGTTCGAACTCAGGGCGACCGGCGAATTTCTCTTCCGGGCTCGGTGCGAGGAAGCCGTTGACCGGGGTGGTCTTGTTGCCGAACCAGGCATCGAAGGTGCGATAGAACCTGGAGATTGCCTTGGCCCCGACTTCCCAGCCTTGAGGATCGTCGGCGGTGTGCACGTGGGTGTGACGCAGTACCATCAGTTGCGGCCGCGGCACGCCGGGGTTGTTGTCGAGCGCGGCCTGGAATTTGTTCTTCAGGTCGAGGACTTCCTCGTCGCCTTTCATCAACGGCGTGACCATGACGTTGCAACCGTTGGCCACGGCGAAGTTGTGCGAGTCCGGGTCGCGGGCGGCGATCCACATCGGCGGGTTCGGCTGCTGGATCGGCTTGGGTACGCTGGTGGAGGTCGGGAATTTCCAGATATCGCCGTCATGGGCGTAGTCACCGTTCCACAAAGCCCGCACCACCGGAACCATTTCCCGCAACGCCTGGCCGCCAGAGGAGGCCGGCATGCCGCCGGCCATACGGTCGAACTCGATCTGGTAGGCGCCACGGGCCAGGCCGACTTCCATGCGTCCGTTGCTGATCACATCGAGCAACGCGCATTCACCGGCCACCCGCAGCGGATGCCAGAACGGCGCGATGATGGTGCCGGCGCCCAGGTGAATGGTGGTGGTCTTGCCCGCCAGGTAAGCCAGCAGCGGCATCGGGCTTGGCGAGATGGTGTATTCCATGGAGTGGTGTTCACCGATCCACACGGTGCTGAAACCACCGGCCTCGGCCATCAGCGTCAGTTCGGTCAGGTCTTCGAACAACTGGCGGTGGCTGACGCTCTCGTCCCAACGTTCCATGTGTACGAACAGGGAAAACTTCATGACGCTTACCTCGGATCTATTGTTGTCGGCCTGTCGATCGCGGGCCTGTTGATTATTGGAATACCATAATACGAAATCTGTGCAAATGTTTCTCACTGGTCAGTGAGCAACCTGTGGGAGCGGGCTTGCTCGCGAAAGCGGTATGCCTGACAACATTGATGTTGGGTGTGCCGGCCTCTTCGCGAGCAAGCCCGCTCCCACAAGGGGATCAGGCCAGGACCGGCAACGCGCCCATCTTGCCGTGGCAATACACCAGTGGCCCGCTGCTCTGGCGGGGCACGATCAGGTTTTTCACCGCGCCGACCATGATGGCGTGGTCACCGCCTTCATATTCGCGCCACAGCTCACATTCGATGACCGCCGTTGCATTGGCCAGAATCGGGTTGCCCAGCTCGCTGAGCGTCCACTCGATCCCCTGGGCCTTGTCCTTGCCTTTGCGCGCGAAGGCATAGGCTTCGTTTTGCTGGCCGCCGGAAAGCACGTGGATGGCAAAACGTTTGTTCTTGATCAGGACCGGGTAGGAGTCGGAGCTGTAATTGGGGCAGAACAGCACCAGAGCCGGGTCCATCGACAACGAACTGAAGGCGCTGGCGGTCAGGCCGACGATTTGCCCGTCGTCATCCAGGGTGGTGATCACGGTCACTCCGGACGGGAACGAACCCATGACTTGTTTGTAGATGGCGGCATCGATCATTGGACGGTCCTCGGGTGGTGTGACGCGTTTTTATGTGTTTATAGGTCTGATGGTATACCGTAATACATCGATTGCAAGGTCTTTTTAGGTGAACCGATAAACGTAAGGCTTTCGTCTGGAACCCAATGATTGCTGGGCTTTAAGCTAGCAAACGCTGGCGTGGATCGGGCAGGATGCCGGCTCAGATGCTTGTTCAAAGACCGGATCAGTCTTGTTTAAAGTTTGGAATACCATAATATGGTCAGCATCTGAGGGGCGGCCAGAGAGTCCCCCCGGTTTGGCTTCATACAAAGATAAGAACAGACAAACTCGAGTTCATGCACATGTCCCAGATGTCCCGGCAAGACCCGTTGATCGAGAACCATACGGTCGACTACGTTCCACTCGCAGAGCGCCACGGGAAGGCCCGCGATCTCTTCACCCTGTGGTTCAGCACCAACATCGCGCCACTGCCCATCGTCACCGGCGCCATGGTGGTCCAGGTGTTCCACCTCGACCTGTTCTGGGGGTTGCTGGCGATTGCCCTCGGGCACATGGTCGGCGGTGTAGTGATTGCGCTGGCGTCGGCCCAGGGACCGTGCATGGGCATCCCGCAGATGGTGCAGAGCCGTGGTCAGTTCGGCCGCTATGGCGCGCTGCTGATCGTGTTCTTCGCGGCGTTGATCTACATCGGTTTCTTCATTTCCAACATCGTGCTGGCAGGCAAATCGATTGTCGGCATTGCGCCGTCGGTTCCGGTGCCGGCCAGCATTCTCATCGGCGCCCTCAGCGCCACGGCCATCGGGGTGATCGGTTATCGCTTCATCCATACCCTGAACCGCATCGGCACCTGGGTGATGGGCAGTGCCTTGCTCGCCGGTTTCCTCTATATCTTCGCCCATGATCTGCCGGCGGACTTCTTCACTCGCGGCGGGTTCAACCTGTCCGGCTGGCTGGCCACGGTGTCGCTGGGCATCATCTGGCAGATCAGCTTCTCGCCGTATGTGTCGGACTACTCGCGTTACCTGCCTGCGGATATTGGGATCGCCAAGCCATTCTGGGCCACGTATCTGGGGGCGACCCTGGGCACGATCCTGTCGTTCACCTTCGGCGCCGTGGCGGTACTGGCAACCCCGGAAGGCACCGAGGCGATGGCGGCGGTCAAGCAGTCCACCGGTTGGCTGGGGCCGATCCTGATGGTGTTGTTCCTGCTCAACATCATCAGCCACAACGCCTTGAATCTGTATGGCGCAGTGCTGTCGATCATCACCTCGATCCAGACCTTCGCCAGCCAATGGACGCCCAGCATCAAGGTGCGCGTGGTGTTGTCGGGCATCGTGCTGGCGGGTTGCTGCGTGGTGGCGCTGGGTGCCTCGGCGAATTTCATTTCGCAATTCATCGGCCTGATTCTGGCGCTGTTGCTGGTGCTGGTGCCGTGGGCCTCGATCAACCTGATCGACTTTTACCTGATCAAGCGTCGTCGCTATGACATCGCCTCGATCTTCCGGGCTGACGGCGGCATCTACGGTCGCTTCAACCTGCATGCGATCATTGCCTACTTCATCGGCATCATCGTGCAACTGCCATTCGCCAATACTTCACTGTACGTCGGACCGTATGCCAATCTGGTGGAGGGCGCGGACCTGTCGTGGCTGGTGGGGCTGGTGGTGACGTGCCCGTTGTATTACTGCCTCGCTACGCGAAGCCACGCGCAGGAAAGCCGTTCGGTGAAGTTTGGCTACACCGACTGAGGCAAAGTCGTTTCGTGTTCGTCAGAAAATGCCCGGCGACATGGGGGCATTTTTGTTTTCGGCGAACGCTCAGGAATGCTTGAACACATTCAGGCCGCGTTGTACCGCCGGCCTGGCTTCGACCGTGTCGTACCAGCGTGAAAGTTGCGCAAGCTCCTTCCAGTCCAGCCGATCACGGAACGCCGTGGCAATGGTGAAGGCCGAAATGTCGGCCATGGAGAACTGCGCTCCGGCCATGAAGTCGTCCGTCAGAAAGCTTTCCGAGTAGGTGAGCTGTTCAATCACCCGCAGATCGATGATCGCCGCCGCCTTGGTCTGCCCCGCCTGGTGCAGAAAAAAGGCGGCATGGCTGGGGGCGATGACATCGGTCACGAAAAAGAAATAGCGGTCGATCACCCGGGTGCGATCAGGTCCTGGCTGCGCCGGTGCCAGCCTTCCGGGCGCAATGGAATCGGCGTACTGGATGATGGCGTTGGACTGGTTGATGACCAGCACCGGAGTTGTCCCGTGATCGATCAGGGTCGGCACTTTCCCGGCCGGGTTAAGCGCCAGGAAGGCCGGGCCACGGTGCTCCTGTGCATACAGGTCGAGCTTGCGTGCCGTATAGGCGATGCCCGACTCTTCCAGGGCAATCGCGGCCCTCAGGCTGTTGCCGGTGTTCGCGCCGTAAAGTTCGATTTGATCGTTCATGGGTCATTGCTCTTGTAGTGACATACCAGCAGCCACCGATCGCTGCCGATGAAGTCAGTATGATGAAAATCCGCCGCACCGATATTCAAAAACACTGATCGTCCATACCCCTGTGCGACAAGGCTTATCCCTGTACGAAAACTACTTTCACCGCGTTTGATAATAGCCTCTCGAAGTGTTTTAAGAGTTTCACAAGCCAGTCAGTCAACCCTCACCTCGAACGTCCGATGACTCATGTCACTCATCGAGCGCTGTTGCGTGGGCGGTAATCGGGTCCTGTCTGGCGGTGAAACCTTCAAATAACGATAAGAAACACCCAGGAGCCCCCTATGTTCAAACGAGCGATTCCCACCGCAGTCCTGCTGGTCACCAGTTCGGTGTGCGCACAGGCTGCCGATACCGCAGGCCATGGTTTTCTGGAAGACAGCAAGGCCAACCTGTCGATGCGCACCCTGTACTTCAACAGCGACAATCGCGATGGCAGCGCTGCCCCCTCGAAAACCGAAGAGGCGGCCCAGGGTTTCGTGTTGCGCTATGAGTCCGGGTTTACGCAGGGCGCGGTGGGGTTCGGGCTCGATGCCCAGGCGTTGCTCGGCATCACGCTGGACAGCGGAGCGGGGCGCCACGTCGGTAGCGGCATGATTCCCTCTGATGGCGACGGCGCGGCCGATGCCTGGAGCAGCTTCGGCCCTACGGCGAAAATGCGCCTGGCCAAGACTGAATTTCGCTACGGTACCTTGCTGCCGAAATTGCCGATCCTTCTGGCGAACGATGCCCGTGTGTTGCCGCAATCGTTTACCGGCGCGCAGGTCACCTCGAACGACATCGATGGCCTGACGTTGACCGGCGGTGTGCTGGAGCACGCGGTAGGGCGCGCCTCGACGGACCGCACAGGTCTGTCGGTCGCCGGCAGCACGCGGGACAGCAACAAGTTCTACTACGCCGGTGGTGACTACAACCTCGCCAGGAACCTGAAGACCCAGTATTACTTCGCGCAACTGGAAGACTTCTACAACCAGAACTTCCTCGGCCTGACGCACATCCTGTTCATCGACAGCGCAAGCTCGCTCACCACCGACCTGCGTTACTTCCGTACCACATCGAGCGGTGCCAACAGCTCTGCCTCCGGCCGCGCGCAAGGCTACCGGGTATCGGGCTACACCGACGACAACGATGGTGAAATCGACAACAGCACCTGGGCCGCGATGGTCACCTACAGCCACGGTGGTCACGCAGTGTCGGTGGGGCATCAACGTGTGGGCGATGGCAGCAACTTCGTCCAGCCCAACCAGGGCAGCCTGGTGGACAAGGGAGCGGGCGGCGGCAGTGTCTACCTGCCCACCGACAAGATGATCCAGAACTTTGCCCGGGCCGGCGAACAGACGAATTTCGGCCAATACACCTACGACTTCGCACCCGTGGGCGTGCCGGGCCTGAAAGCCTCGATCGTGTATCTGAAGGGCACGGACATCAAGGCGCAAAACGCCAGTGACCAGTCCGAGTGGGAGCGCGACATGACCCTGGACTACGTGTTGCAATCGGGTACGTTCAAGGGGGTGGGGTTCACACTGCGTAACGCCAAGTCCAATACCGATGCCGGGCGCAACGTGGATCAGAACCGGTTCATCATCAATTACACCTTGTCGTTGTTGTAATCACGGCGCCCCCCCTGTGTGCGGGCTTGCCCGTGAAGGCGGCCTGACAGCCGACCATTTTCTACGGTTGGTCCGGCATTCTCACCCCTGAGCCAAACCCTTCTGCCCCGGCAATCGCAACTCCGCACACAACCCGCCCCCTTCGCGATTGCTCAAGGTCAAGGAGCCTCCAATCGCGACCGCCAGTTGCTGGGCGATCGCCAGCCCCAGCCCGGTGCCGCCGGTGCTGCGGTTGCGGGAATTCTCAACGCGGTAGAACGGTTCCATCACTTGCTTGAGTTCTTCCTCGGCGATCCCCGGACCACGGTCGAGGATCTTGATCGAGAGGTTGCCATCGGCCTGCTTTTGCACCCGCAACTCGGCGGCACCGGCAAACTTCAATGCGTTGTCCGTCAGGTTGACCAGCACCCGGCGCAAGGCGTGGGGGCGTGTGTCGATGACGGCGGCACTCTTGCCGCTGAGCTGAACATCCTTGCCCACGTCCTGATAGTCGAACACCAGGCTGTCGAGAAACGAGTCGAGATCGGTGCGGCGGCTTTCTTCGGTGGCGCCGTGGATGCTGCGGGCGTAGGCCACGCCTTCGCGCACCAGGTGTTCCATTTCGCCCAGGTCGTTCCACAGTTTGTCTTTTTCGCTGGAGTCGTCCATGAACTCGGCGCGCAGTTTCATGCGGGTGATCGGGGTTTGCAGATCGTGGGAGATTGCCGCGAGCAATTGCATGCGTTCCTTCAGGTACGCCGCGATGCGTGCCTGCATCGCGTTGAAGGCCTTGGCGGCGTGGGCGACTTCGGTCGGGCCTTTTTCGTCCAGGAGTACGGGATGGGCGTTGGGGTCCAGGGTTTCGACGGCACCGGCGAGGCGGGTGAGGGGGCGGATGGCGATTCTGACCGCTAGCCAGGAGCAGGCCAGCATCAGCGCCAGTTGCCCGAGCAACACGACGGGCAGCCAGGGCGACAACGGCACCATCGCCGGGCGGACGTCGATGGTCAGCGGGCTGCCATCGGCCAGGTTCAAGTGCACCTGGAAATGTTTTTTCGGCCCGGGGATGTCGGTAAAGGTCATCGGGTAATCGTGGCCGATGGCGTCTTTGATCGAGGCAATGGCAATGGGCGCATCGGGCATGTCGGTGCGGATGGGCGTGCCCGGCGACCCCTCATTGAGCATGTAACTGTAATTGCGCCGCTCCAGTTGTTTGAGCCAGGCGGCTCGCTCATCGGCGGGCAAGCGGTCGAGGATGGCAACGGACGTGGAAACGTCGGTTTCCAGGTTGCCGAGCATGGTGTTTTTCGAGGACTCGTAGCGTTCGTAGTACTGCGCGCCGAAGGACAGCGCCTGGGCGAGGATCAGGCCGATCAGGAATATCAGCGACAGCCGCGAGGCCAGGGTCCGCGGCCAATGCAGCGCCAGGGTCATGATTGATCGCCCAGGATTTCCACCGGCAGGGAAAACACATAGCCTTCGCTGCGCACGGTCTTGATGTAGGCCGGTTCGCGAGCGTCGTCGAGCAAGCGCTGGCGCAGACGACTGACCAAAAGATCGATGGAACGGTCGAACAGGTCGGCGTCGCGGCCCTGGGTCAGATTGAGCAATTGATCGCGGTTGAGCACCCGTTGTGGATGGTCGAGAAACACCCGCAGCAATCGATATTCAGCACCGCTCAGGGCCACCATGGTGCCGTCTGCATCGAGCAGGTGACGGGCCGAGGTGTCCAGGCGCCAGCGCCCAAAGGCCAACAGGCGGCTGGCTTCGGTCACCACCAGGTTCGGTGGCAGCATGCGGGTGCGTCGCAGCACCGCGTTGATCCGCGCCAGCAGTTCACGGGCAGCGAATGGCTTGACCAGATAGTCGTCGGCACCCATTTCCAGGCCGAGGATGCGATCGGTTTCATCGTTGCGGGCGGTGAGCATCAGCACTGGCGTGGCCTTGTGCTTGCCGGCGCGCAGTTCGCGGCAGAGCAGCAGGCCATCGTCACCCGGCATCATGATGTCCAGCACGATCAGGTCCACCGGGGTGGTTTCCAGAAAGGCGCGCATCTGCCGTCCATCCGCCACGACCGTGGTGCGCAGGCCGTTCTTCTTCAGGTAGTTGCCAACCAGTTCGCGGATTTCGCGGTCATCGTCAACGATGAGGATGTGATCAACGTGATCCATTGGGCCAAACCTCTGGTTAATGGGGAATGCCACACAGTCTATCGAGCCTGGGCGGGCTCGCCTGCCGCCCTTTGTATTGCAGTGTATCCGGCTTGCCTGCGGATACACACGAAGGCAAAAAAGCCGATTTTCAGCGGTTTTGTATTGCTTTGTATCCAGGCACCGTTCTGATACGTACCGATTGATTCTCGCCGATTCCCGACACAGACGAGATACCTCGCAGGCTTTTAATAGGTTCCATCGAGGCAAACCAGAGCGCCTCGGCCCAACGAACAGTTGACCTGTTGAAACCTTGAGGAGTCCGCCATGAACACCAAAGCCATCTACGCAGCCGGCCTGTTTGCCGCACTGAACATCTGCACCTTGTCGGCCCGTGCCGAAGCCGATGTCGCTCCCAGAACCTACACCTATGGCACCCAACTGGATATCAGGAAAGTGGTGTCGCTGACCGAGGACACTACGCCTTCCTGCGGCGTGGTGAATGCGCGGCTGACGTACCTCGACTCCCAGTCAAAAACCCGGGTGCTGGATTACAGCAAATTCGCCGACAACTGCAACTCGGAAAACTGAGTGTCGCGATCAACCCCCGCCAAATCCATTTGCAACAGGAAGGACATCATGAACAACGTTACCCGCTACCTGACCGCCATCGTCTTTTCCGTCGCCGGTGTGGCGGCCCATGCCAACGCCGCTGTCGAGCAAAGCGCCTGCGCCAGCAACACCTGCTTCCAGCTCACGCCGGTAGCAGAGAAGGGCACCCAGGGTTTCCTGGCGCAGGACGGCTCCAGCCGCACGCCGCAGGGGCAGATGCTCGCCGAGAACGGTTCCAGCCGCACGCCTCAGGGGCAGTTGCTGGATGAGCAGACGGCTTGAGAACACCCCGATCCACTGTGGGAGCGAGCTTGCTCGCGATAGCGATGGTTCAGTCAACGATGTGTCGCCTGACCGGACGCCATCGCGAGCAGGCTCGCTCCTACAGTGGTGATGTGTTGCCCTCTAATTTGCATTAGGTGATCCCATGTTACTCATCGCTTTCCTGGGCGGCATATTGACCGTCCTCAGCCCTTGCATCCTGCCGGTCGTTCCATTCCTGTTTGCCGGGGCCGACCGTACACGCTCCTCGATCCTGCTGACCCTCGGCGGCATGGTCCTGACCTTTGCCCTGGTCTCCAGCCTGGCCGTGGTCAGCAGTGAGTGGGTGATACAGGCCAGCAACACCGGCCGCCACGTGGCGCTGGCGGTGATGGTGCTGTTCGCCCTGTCGCTGATCTCCGCCCGGGTCGGTGACTGGCTGGCCCGTCCCTTCGTGCTGCTGGGCAATCGCATCGACCCAGACTCGCGCAAGATGTCCGGGCCGCTGGCTTCGATCATGATCGGTGTCGCCACCGGGCTGCTCTGGGCACCCTGCGCCGGGCCGATCCTCGGGGTGATTCTCACCAGCGCCATGCTGCAAGGTGCGAACGCCGGCACCAGTCTGTTGCTGGTGGCCTATGGCGCGGGCAGTGCGCTGTCCCTGGGCACCTTGATCTTTGCCGGGCGCGGCCTGGTCAATCGCTTGAAACCGTCGATTCCGGTCACCGGCTGGTTGCGCCGTGGCGCCGGGGTTGCGGTGCTCGCCGGTGCGGCGGTGATTGCAACGGGGGCCAATGACCTGTTGCTGGCCAACACCTCATCGGAAGGTGTCAACAGTGTGGAGAAAGGCGTGCTGGAAGCCGTGCCGAAAGTCGTCGATTACTTGGTCAGCAAGGTCAAGGCAGACAGCACCATGGGCGATGCCCAAGGCGCCATGCCCTCGCTGTCCGGCGCGGTGGAATGGCTCAACTCGCCGGCCCTGAGCAACGAGGCCCTGAAAGGCAAGGTTGTGCTGGTGGACTTCTGGACCTTCGACTGCATCAACTGCAAGCACACCCTGCCATACGTGAAGGAGTGGGCGAAGAAATACGAAAAGGACGGGCTGGTGGTGATCGGCGTGCACACGCCTGAATACGGCTTTGAGCGCATCATCGACAACGTCAGGGCCAAGGTGAAGGAATACGGCATCACCTACCCGGTGGCGATCGACAACAACTACGCGATCTGGCGCAACTTCGACAACCAGTACTGGCCGGCGCACTACCTGATCGATGCCAAGGGGCAGGTGCGTTACACCCACTTCGGTGAAGGCAGCTACGACACTCAGGAAAAAATGATTCAGCAGTTGCTGGAGGAGGCCAAGGCCGGCGCGCCAGCGGCGTAACTTGCTCGATCAATGGCTCACGGGTCTTGCCCCGTGGGCCATGGTTTTTTTCTCCTGTCCGCGCCGCCACGCCGCCGGTGGCGCACCGAACTCGCGACGGAAGGCCCGGCTGAAGGCGGTATCGGTCTGGTAACCGACTTCTTCGGCGATGCGCGTCAATGAGCTGTTGCTGCTGCGTAACAGATTGGCGGCGAGCAACATGCGCCATTGCGTCAGGTACTGCATCGGCGACACCCCCACCAGTTGCTGGAAGCGTTCGGCCAACACCGATCGTGAGGTGCTGGCAGTGCGCGCCAGTTCGTCCAGTGTCCAGGCGTGGCAGGGTTTTTTGTGCAAGGCGTTGAGGGCGGCGCCGACGATGCGGTCGCGCACACCGGCCAGCCAGCCGGTGCGGCCTTCGCCTTGTTCGTTCATGTACAGGCGCAACACTTCGATGAACAGCACTTCGGCCAGTTTGGCCAATACCCCTTCGCCGCCAGGGCGGGGCGAGCGGGCTTCGGCGAGGGCATAGCGCACGGAGGATTCCAGCCAGATACCGGCATCCGAACCGCGCACATTGACCCGCACCACCGCTGGCAAGCCCCTGAGCAACATGCCCGCCAGGCGCGTGTCGCACGCCAGGTAACCGCACACCAACCGGGTGACCGCGCCACCCCCGCCATAACTCAACTGCCGGGGCCGGCGCGCCAGCACGGCATCCAGTCGCGCACCCGTGGCCGGGGGCAATCCAGGGCGTGAGCACATGCGATGGGCGTCGCCCTGGGGGAAGATCACCACGTCGCCCGCACTCAGATGCAGCGGCGGGTCATCGCCCAGTTCAACGTAGCACTCACCTTCGGTTATCAGGTGAAAGATCACTACCCGTTCCGCATCGGGTTCCAGAAACGGCGCAGCGGTGTCGGCGCTGGGCGACTGGTAGCACCAGGGCGCGGTGAACCGGGCGTTGATAAAGATCGCGCCGACCAGATGCACGACGCGCAGGGTCTGCGACAGAGCGTCCATTGGGGTTTCCCGTGGAAGGATTCCTGATTGTGAGCGCCTCGGCGCGCAACGTGGAATCTCCGGACGATCGGGCAGGGTTGGGCGACGATCGGACAGGACGCCAGCGCCCGTCAGGGCGATAGTTTGATCACAGGGTGAGTGCCGCCCTGCCATCAAGAACAATAAAGAGAGGTTGCCATGCCTAAGTTCGTCATTGAACGTGAGATCCAGGGCGCCGGAGCATTATCGGATAGGGATTTGAAAGCCGCTTCGCAAAAGTCCTGCCGGGCGTTGCGTGAGTTGCCTGAGGTGCAGTGGCTGCAGAGCTATGTCACCGGTGACAAGCTCTACTGCGTGTACATCTCGCCGAACGAAGAGCAGATCAGGGAGCACGCTCGGGTGAGCGGGTTTCCCGCCAATCGCATTTCCCAGGTCATGAACATCATCGATCCGACAACGGCGGAGTGAATGCCCGCCAGGCCCGACTCATGTTTCAACCCAGAGACCTTCTCCATGAGTACACCTATTGATCTGACTGCCTTGAAAAACCGCCAGATGGCCTCCTGGGCCAGCGGCGACTACGCCGTGATCGGCACCACCCTGCAGATCGTCGGCGAGCAACTGGCCGAAGCCTGTGACCTGTTGTGCGATGAGCGCGTGCTCGACGTTGCCGCTGGTAACGGCAACGCAACCCTCGCGGCTGCGCGCCGTGGCTGCCAGGTGACGTCCACCGACTATGTCGCCGCCTTGCTCGAACGCGGCGAAGAACGGGCCCGGGCAGAACGGCTGAATGTCTCCTTCCAGGTCGCCGATGCCGAAGCCTTGCCCTTTGCCGACGGCAGCTTTGATGCCGTGCTGTCGACCTTCGGTGTGATGTTCACGCCGGACCAGCCCAAAGCCGCCGCGGAACTGGCACGGGTTTGTCGCCCGGGCGGGCGGATTGGTTTGGCCAACTGGACGCCCGAAGGTTTCGTCGGCCAGATGTTCAAGACCCTTGGCCAGCACCTGCCACCCCCTCCGGGTGCCAATCCGCCCTCCCGCTGGGGCACCGAAGCCTGGTTGCACGAGCATTTCGACGAACATGAATTCCTGCTCCAGGTGACGCGTCGCACGTTCAATTTTCGCTATCGCTCGGCGGCGCATTTCATCGACACCTTCCGCCAGTGGTACGGGCCGGTGCACAAGGCCTTCGCCGCGCTGCCCGCGGATGGCGCCAAGGCCCTGGAGACCGACTTGACCGAGCTGATCAATCGGTTGAACCGGGCGGGCGACAAGTCGCTGGTGGTGCCGAGTGAATACCTGGAGGTGGTGATCACGCGGCGTTGAATGACAACCCTGTAAAAAACTGTGGGAGCGAGCTTGCTCGCGATAGCGGTCTTCCAGTCACAGATGCTGTGGCTGACCCACCGCCTTCGCGAGCAAGCCCGCTCCCACAGGGGTTGTGTGGTGGTCATGGCATCTAAATCACTACGGCCCCACGCGCCTCCAGCAACTCGCGCAACACCGACCGATGGCAATGCGCTTCATCCTCGCAATAACAGCCCACGGCCAGGGACGTCTGATGGGACAACGCGGCCAGCAGATCCAGCAACTGACTGGCAGCGGGCTGGCTCATCTCGGCCTTGAACTTGCGCCGGAACACCTCCCAGGCCTTGGCATCTTGCGCAGCCTTGGCCTCGGCCACCAACTGCGCACTGGGCGACAGCAGCGGCTGCCAGACATCATAAAAGTCCCGACGGGCGAATTCGGCTTTCGGTACGCCACGGGGAGGGCGGCGTACCGTGCCCAGGCGCAATCCTTCATCGGGTCGGCGGGGTGAGCCGAGCTGAACGATATGGACCGCCATGGCTACTTGAGCCTCGATTCGTCGAACCACTCCAGCGCCGTGCGCCACAAGCAGATGCCCATGAAGTACGCCGACATCAGCAGCCACAGCCCCATCACCCACGGGTTGATCAGCGGATGGTTGAGCACCAGTGACAGGCTGCACAGCAACCAGATGGCCGTCACCGCAATGTTGATCGGCATGAACCGGCGCACGCGAAACGGGTGCAGGAATTTCATCCGGGTCACGGTCAGCAGGGCCAGGCCAATGACTGTAATGAAGGTGATCCACGGCGACGGGGCGATGATGTAAAGGCACAGGGCAACCACGTTCCAGGCGGCGGGGAAGCCCTGGAAGTAGTTGTCCTTGCTCTTCATGTTGACGTTGCAGAAGCAGAACAGCGACGACACCAGAATCAGCGACACGCTCAGCAGCAAGGTGTAGTCCGGCAACGGGATATAGCGATAGATGAACAGCGCCGGGATAAACACGTACGTCAGGTAGTCGATCACCAGGTCGAGGATCGAGCCATCGAAGCTCGGCAACACCGACTGCACGTTGACCTTGCGTGCCAGCGCACCGTCCAGACCGTCAACGATCAGGGCGACACCCAGCCACAGCAGGCAATGGGTCGGCTGGTTTTCCAGCAGGGACAGGGTGGCGAGGAAAGCGGTGACCACGCCAGTGGCGGTAAAACCATGGGCGCCCCATGCTTTGAGCCTGGCGATGTACAGGGTTGAAATCACAGGGGCGTTCTCCAGTGAATGAAGCAAGCCAGTTGTCACCTCGTGTACGGGGTGGTGGCAAACCGGGTCGTGTGCAGGTATCGACCGGGTATCCGGGAATAAGGTTCACCACTCATGAATCTTAGCTGCGCCGCAAGAAAATACCCCGGACGAATCCGGGATAGCGCGGGCGGGTCAGCCCAACGGTGCTGGCACATTCGCCTGCGGGGGCTATCGTTGCCTGACTGGATAAACGCCCTTCAAGAGGACAAACGTCATGAACACCAGCGATCTGCTCGAACAATTACTGCGCGCCGGCCAGGGCTCGATGGCGCGACAGGGTGGCGGTGGCGCATCGGCCCAGGGTGGGCTCGGCGACCTGGGTGGATTGCTCGGCGGTTTGTTGGGCGGGGGTGCCGGTACCAGTGCTGGCGGCGGTGGCGCAGGGTTGGGTGGTTTGCTCGGTGGTTTGCTTGGCGGCGGTTCGCCGATGGGCGGTGCACCGCAAAGTCGCTCCGCTGGCGGCACCAATTATGCCGCGCTGGCGTCCCTGGGCATGATGGCGTTCCAGGCGTACCAGGCCTGGCAGCGCAGTCAGGCCTCGGCGCCGCAGGAGGCACCACGGACCGTGGACTTGCTGGCCGGCCCGGAGGCCGAGGAACACAGCCATGCGATCCTGCGGGCATTGATTGCCGCGGCCAAGGCCGATGGCCGCATCGATGCCGCCGAGAAACAGATGATCAGCACTGAAATCGGCCGTCACACCGACGATCCGCAATTGCAGCAATGGCTGGACGACGAGGTCGCCAAGCCACTGGATGCCTATGACGTCGCGCAGTCGGCCACGGACCCGGGCATGGCCTCGGAGATGTACCTGGCCAGCGTCATGCTGGTGGACGACCAGCAGGACGCCGAGCGCAACTATCTGGATGAACTGGCCGCAGCGTTGCAGATCGACCCGCAGTTGCAAGTCCACCTGGAGCAGCAGGCCAAGGGCGGTGCGGCCTAAATCGCCTTGGGCAGCAGAAACGTCACCCCGAAGCTTTCGGCTATCTGCAAGATCCGCGGCAGGTCCTCGGGTACCTTGAGTTGATCCAGCGCCGTAAAGAACTGCCCACCGCGTGGATCGGACACCACACCGATCATTGTCGCAGTGGGGCTGACGTTCTTGTAGGCATGAATCGAACCGCTGGGGATATGCACGTAGCCACCGGCCAGGACGGTGGTGGCTTTGCCTTCGACGGTCACTTCCACCTGACCTTCAACGACGTAAAACGCTTCGTCCCAGGGATGAAAGTGTGGCGGTGGCCCGCCTCCTTGTATGCCTTTCTGGATGTGCATCTCGAACGGTTTGCTCAGATCCCCGCCGGCCAGGACGGTGATCGTTTCACCCACGACGTTGACCGGCCCCGGGGGATTTCCGGCTTCGATGATGTGAACCCTGCGCATGGCTGCTCTCCGGGGGATGAGACTGCACCGGCGAAGTATAGGCCCCGAAGCGCCAGCCGGGTGGCGCGCCCATGGCCCGTCTGTCCGGGCATTTTCAACGCCGATTGAATTACTGCGCCACTCGTGTGCTCTGCCTGGTTAGAAGACGTTTGCATTCAACGTCCTGGCGCGAAGCATACCTGAGGGGCATTACGACGTGGGCGAGGTGATCGTCTGGGACCGGGGCATCTGGACTCCCCAGGACGGTCTCGCCAAAGCCTGGGCCAAGGGTCGACTCAAGTTCGAGTTGCAGGGGGAGAAGCTCGGCGTGGACATGCCCAAAACCCGGCAAGCGATCACTGCCGAGATGCGCCGGCGGGTGGGGATGAAAAAGTGAACTGTGCCGATAGGAGCTGCTGAAGGCTGCGACCTTTTCATGGTTTCAATAACCTGAAGATCAAAGGATCGCAGCCCGCGGCAGCTCCTACGCGAGCAACCTGTTCTTACTTGAGGAATGCCTGGAAGTCGGTACCCAGTTTGTCGATCGCCGCCTTGAAGTCCTTGGCGGTAATCTTCTGGCTTTCGTTTTTCAGTTCGGTGCCGAACACCTTGCGCACCACTTTGGCTACGGTCTGGTTGCTCTTGGCGTCGACGAACTCGGCTTCGATGAACAGGGTGGTTTCCTGGTCACGGTGACCGGTGGCTGCCTGGGTTGCCCCGACTACGGCCGCGATGGGCACCACTTCATACCACTTCATGCCTTCGTTCTCGGCGTTCACCCCGGTAATCGCCGCGCGCATGATCAGGGGGCGCGAACCCGCCGGTGCGGAAGAGGTGTTGGTCACTACGCGGTATTTCTGGCCCAGCGTAGCCTTGGCCTTGCTGGTCATGTAGTTCTGAATGTCGGTCAGTGTCTGCTGGTTGACACGCTCATCGGGTTTGGGGGCCGGGTAGAGCTCCAGTTTGTTGAACACCACGGTGTCATAGGCATTCGGGTTCCACGCAGGGCTGACCCAACGCATCGCGGTGCCGCCGCTCGGCGTTTCGACTTCCTGCAGGTTGTTGTAGTTGGACAGGAAGCCTGAATATTGCTCCTTCTCAGTCACTTTCGAGGTGCAGCCGCCTAGCAACAGACTGGCCAGCGTAGCGCCGACGAGCAGTTTTCGGGACAGATTCATAGTGGTGTTTACTCCTTGGTTTAAATCGTCATTCTTTCGTTTACAAGACATCAGAATCGCCAGGTCATGTTTCCGTTTATAGCCTGAATCCAGGCATTGTCGAATTGACCGGAGATTCGATTGCCCGATACGGCCTTCGCCTGGTCCACCGGCATGTCGCCGAGCCAGACCATGGCCCAACTGACGTTGACATCGGTGTTCTCGTTCAGAGCATAGGTGGCTCCTGTCGCAATGCGCCAGGATTCACTCATCGGCACGACCACGCTGCGGTTGCTGTCCGAGACGGCGCTGCTGTCGTAGGCCACACCGACGTTCCACAACCACTGCTCGGTGGCCTGGTATTGCGCGCCAAGGGAGAGGTGCCAGGTGTCCTTGAAGCCGGCGTCGACTGTTGTCGATTGCGCTCCAAACGCCGTGGTGTCGACCTCTACGGCGATGTCACCGAACTCGGACCAGTCCTGCCAGTTGGCCGAGGCGAGCAACGCCCATTGCCGGTCCAGTTGCTGGAAAAGGCTCAGGGTGACGGTTTGCGGCACCTTCATGTCCAGTTCGGTATCGGTGTTGTTGACGCGCTCGAGCAGGCGGCCGTCGCCCTTGACGTCCAGCCGGTCCTTGAAGTCCAGGTCGACCTGGCTGGTGTAGGTCAGGCCGATGCGCGTGCCGGGTTGCGGGGCGTAGATCACGCCCACGTTGGCGCCATAGCCCCAGGTGTTGTCCCGGTACTTGTATTGGCCGTCAGAGCGGTCAGTGAAGCCGAAAGGGGAGCGGTCGATGGCGGTGTCTGCCTTTAACATGCCGTACATGGCCTTGACGCCCAGGCCGACCGACCACTGCTCATTGAAGCGATAAGCCACGCTCGGTACCAGCGACAGGCCGAGCAGGCTTGAGTTCTGCGCAAAGTAGCGGCCGGACCAGTCGTTGTCGTAATTGACCGCCAGGCCAAAATCGCCGTACTGGCCGAAACCGACGCTCCAGTGCTCGTCGAGTTCATGGCTGATGAAGAAGCTGCCACCGGGAATCGGATCGAGGGCGTTGCCACTGCCGCTGCCCGGGGTGTTGGTGCCGGAGTCGCGGTCGAAGCTCAGGTCGCCGTACAGAACCTGCAAGCCGGCGGTGATTTGCGTGCCTGGCAGATAGCTCATGCCCGCGGGGTTGCTGGCGATGGTCGAGGGGCCTTGGGCACGGGCGGCGGCACCGGCGTTGGCCAGACCGGCGTTATCGGTGCCGATTTCATAGAGCATGATGCCGCCGGCCCAGGCTTGCTGGCAGCACAGGGCAAGTAGCGCAGAGGTGGGCAGGGCTGCTGTTTTTATCGGCATTGGAACCCCTCGGCAATTGTCCATTTCGAATACGGGTGGACTGCACCGGCTACCCGTGGATTCGGTTGTTATTTGGCCTTGTCAGTGGCCAGGGTCAGGCCGGGTAACGCCATCGCAGACAGCAAAAGGAGGATCGCAAACTTCGAGGAGAAGGTTGTCCGGTTCCTGTCGAGCTCCTGCGTTCTTGCGTGAGTACATCGAGACGAGCCCCCAACCGTCATTGAATTTCGTTACCCCCGCCAAGAGCGTAGGTTTGAATGGCGGAATATCCAGTAATGGATAATCAGAAAGTTAGTGTTTCAGGCGCGTTGCACCGAAATGGCAAAATTTCCTAAGGAAGGCATAGCAGTGCCCCGCGATTCATGAATGACCACTGATCCTGTTCCGGTGCGTTTTCGAGGGGGTAACAGACGCCTGTTTCACCAGCGAAACATGGGCAGCGGGCGCAGCGGCGAGCGAATGAATTGACGGGCTGAAAGCTTCATCAGCATCGAGTGAAAGCCGTGATCGGGAAAGGTCGCCTGCACGGTTTTGATGAAGCAGCGGGGCAGGCCGAAACGCACCAGGCCCAGGGACACATCCACCAGATCGGCCTGGCGGAAGGGTTCGACGCTGGCAGCATAGGCGCCGCGATACCGGCGCAGTTTGTGATGCTCAAGTATCAATGCGCTGACTTCATCCTTCAGTTCCGCTCGTTGCTGGTTGTCGAGGTACTCGGTGGCCAGGGCAATGGACGGCGGCAGGTAGTCGAGGGTGTCATCGGTCCAGATGCCCAGGTCATGAAACGCCGCCGCGATTTGGACGGCGGCCGGGGGCAGGCCATCGGCACCACTGAGGGCTCCATGGAAATTCAGCACCCGGTAAATGTGGTTGCGGTAGCCCTGCAGGTCGGCCCCGATGGCCAGGGCGAACGAGGTGAGAATCTCGTCGGTGAGGGGGAGTTCGAGAAGAAGCTTCATCAGGCGTCACGCAACAGGTCGTTGGCATTGAGCAGTTCGTAGGCGATCTCCGGGCGCTTTTCCATGGCCCGGCGAATGGCGGCGGGGATGTTGGCGCGGGTCTTGCGGCACAGCCCCGGCAGTTCGCCAATCTGGATACCGATGCCGCGCATGGTGCGCACTTCGTTGAAACCGGGTGCGATTTCCACGCGGATGCCCAACTGTTCGAGCATGCGCCGTTGCAGGTGCTCCAGATCGCTCAGGCTCTGCAGGTTCTCCAGGCGTTCGATCAGGCGTTTTTCTTCGTTGCGGGTCAGAAACAGAATGCGCAGGTCCGCCCCTGGTGTTTCCAGCAACGGGTCACGCCCGCAGTCGCAGGCGCCGGGCGGGCAGGGTGAGCGGATCGCAGCGGTGGTGGTCATGGGGATCAATCATAGAGCGCTGTGATCGAGTTTGCCCATAGGGATTTCGGGGGTTTTACAATGCAATGTAGGAGCGAGCTTGCTCGCGAAGGTGTGTCAGTCGACATCAACGTAGCTGACACTCCATCGCGAGCAAGCTCGCTCTTACAGGGGTTGCGGTGAACCTGGCTAACTCATTTCAGTACCAGCATCCGGTAAACGCCATCTTCGACTTCGATCCCGTGGGTGTCATGGGTGAAGCCGGGGAAGGATTTGTCGAAGGCTTCCAGTGCCTTGAGATACGCCAGCAACGGACCGTCCGCAGGCCCTGCGTTCTCACCCGGCATGAGCAGCGGGATGCCTGGTGGATACGGCACGATACCGGTCGCGGCAAGGCGTCCGGCGGCCTCGTTGAGCGTCACCAGCTCGATGTCGTTACGCACCAGTTTTTCGTAGGCCTCCACCGGGCTGAACTCGGCTTTTGGCAGGGTGCCGAAGGCCTGGGACATGTTGGCGGTGGTCTTGTGTTTCTTCATGGCGGCGAAGATTTCGTCGGCCAGATCCTTCAGGCCCATGCCGGCATAGCGATGCTGGTTGGCGTTGTACAGGTCGGGCAGGCACAGCTCGAGCTCGGCGTTGTCGTCGTAGTCACGCTTGAAGTCGAGCAGGGCGTTGAGCAGCGTGCCCCACTTGCCTTTGGTGATGCCGATGGAGAACAGGAACAGGATGGTGAAATCGGTGGTTTTCTCGACCACGATACCCTGACGGCCCAGGTACGCCGTGACCACGCAAGCGGGGATACCGGAGGCGAGCAGGCTGCCGTCGTCGCCCATGCCCGGGCTGAGCACCGAGACCTTGATCGGGTCGAGCATGCAGTAGCCGTCTTCGATGTCGCCGAAACCGTGCCATACCGCGTTCGGGTGCAGGACCCAGCAGTTCGGATCGGTTTTCAGCGTAGCCGGGTCGACCTCATGGAACGGCACGGCCGCTGCGCCAACCTGTACGGTCGGCGGCTGCCAGCAGGTGAAGAACCAGTCGTTCTTGCCCACCATCTCGTTGTGCATGCGCGAGAGAACCTGGCGGAAGCTGATGGCTTCTTCAATCGACTCGTTGGTGAGGATCTGCCCGCTCGGTGCTTCCATCATCGCCGAGCTGACGTCGCAGGACGCCATGATCGCGTAATTTGGCGAGGTCGAGGCGTGCATCATGTACGACTCGTTGAAGCGCGCATGTTCGATCGGGTTACGCCCGTCACGCACGTGGATCATCGAGGCCTGGGACAGGGCAGCCAGCAATTTGTGGGTCGACTGGGTGGCGAACACGGTCGGCTTGGACTTGTCGTGATCGGCCGGGTTGCCGTGCATGGCATGGCGTCCGCTGTACAGCGGGTTGAAGCGCGCATAACCGTACCAGGCTTCGTCGAAGTGCAGACGGTCCACGCTTTCGCCCAGCAGTTCTTCGACGCGGGTGACGTTGTAGGTCAGGCCGTCGTAGGTGGAGTTGGTGACAATGGCGTGCACTGGCGTCGGGTCGATGCCTTGCTTGACCAGCGGGTTGTTGGCGATGGCGGCTTTCACGCCTTCGGCGCTCAGGGTCTGCGGCAGGATCGGGCCGATGATGCCGTAGCGGTTGCGGGTCGGCACCAGGTAGGTCGGAATCGCCCCGGACAGGGTCATCGCGTGCTCGGCGGACTTGTGGCAATTGCGGTCGCACAGGGCGATCTGGTTGCGCGTGACGCTGGCCATGAGGATGACGCGGTTGGACATCGACGAGCCGTTGGTCACGTAATACGTGCGGTGGGCGCCGAAGACCTTGGCGGCATAGCGTTCACCCTGGCCGATAGGGCCACTGTGATCGAGCAGCGAACCGAGTTCGCCAACCGAGATCGACAGGTCGGAACGCAGCAGGTTCTCCCCGAAGAACTCGTAGAAGGCCCGGCCTGCGGTGCTCTTCAGGAAAGCCGTGCCGCCGGCATGGCCTGGGGTGTGCCACGAGTATTCATAGTTGCGGGCAAACTTCACCAGCGCGCCGAACATCGGCGGCAGGGCGGCCTGGCGATAGCGTTCGATGGCCGCCAGGATGCGCCCGCTGAGGAACCGGGAGGTGTCCTCGGGCAGCCAGATGAAGTCGTCGGCGTGTTGCATGACCAGCAACGGAATGCTCGACGCGGTGGTGCGGTCGCTGATCAGGAACACCGGCACTCGCGTGTTGCGCTCGCGCAGCTTGACCAGCAATTTGGTGCAGTCGGCGTGGCCTTCGCTGGTGTCCATTTCCCACCGGATGAGCACGCATTGAATGGCAGGGTCCGAGCGCAGGATCGAGGCGGCATCGGTGAGGCTTTCCGAGGCCAGTACGCTGACGCCACGTCCCTCTACGTCGTGGACCAGTTGATCCAGGGCGCGGCCAAACACCGTTCGCTTGTCCGGCGGACTGCTGACCAGTAGCGCCAGCATGCCCAGCGAGTGTTTATATTCCGTCATGATTGATCCTCCAGAGTTAATTCAGGTTGTTGACCGGCACTGGCTCGGCAGTGAGGTGCTGCGCGCTGACGGTTTGTGTCGGTACGCTGTTGTTGAGCGCTTCGAGGCGGATCAGGCGGTTGTTGACGAAGCCGAACAGGGTGTAACCAACGATCGTGGCCACGCCGCCCAGCATCAGCGCCTGTTCACCGGAGCTGTACAACGCCAGGTAGCTGTAGGCCGCCGCGATCAGGGCGATGACGTTGGTCGCCAGTGCCTTGCCTTCCGGCACGTTGGAGACTTTCTGCATGGTCATCAGCGCGGCCATGGACAGGATGTACGGCACAAGGTTAGTGACCACCGCGAGGTTGACCAGGGTGTCGAACTGCTTGCTCAAGTCGGGGCTGATGGTGAGCAGGGCCAGCGCGGTCTGTGCCGCCAGCAGCACCAGCATGCCGACAATCGGCGTTCCCGCTTTGTTGCCCTTGGCAAAGATCGGCAGGAAGTAACCGGTGTCCGCCGAGCTTTTGTACACCTGGGCGATGGTGAACTGCCAACCCAGCAGCGAACCGATGCAGGCGAGCACCATGGCCGCCATCACGATGTCGCCGACCATCGGGGTGAACATCTTGGCGAACACCAGGCCGAACGGCGCAGTGGACGCGGCCAGTTCTTCGTTGCCGACGATACCGAAGATGACGTTGGTGGAGACGATGTAGATCACCGCTGCACCCAGGGTGCCGCCCAGCACGGCAATCGGTACGTTGCGCTCAGGGTTTTCCACCGCGTCGGTGTTGGCGCAAGCCGATTCCAGGCCAAGGAAGGCCCACAGGGTAATTGCCACCGAGGCGCCTGCCGCTTCGAACCAGCCTTTGTCGTGGGGGTTCCAGCCAGCGGCGTATACGCTGCTGTCGAACCAGAACCAGCCCACCGTTGAGACCAGCACCACCGGTGCAATCACACCCCAGACCGTCACCGCGCCGATACGGCCGGTAATGCTGGCGCCGCCAAAGTTGGCGAAGGTGGTGATCCACAACAGGGCAATAGTGGCCAGGCCTACTTGCAGTGAGTCGAGTTCTATCCCGAACAACACCTGGATATAACCGACCGCTGTAATACTGATCGCCACGTTGGCTATCAACAGCGAGAGGCCGTAGGTGTAGTTGGTGATGTAGTTACCTGCTTTACCGAAGGTGTATTCGGCATAACCGCCCATGCCGCCGGTCTTGCGGCTGAGCATCCCGCATCGCGCAAAGGCGTACGCCAGAGCGAGGGAGCCGGTGGCCGTTATCAGCCAGGAGAGGATCGAAATTGCACCGACTTCCGCGAGTTTCGTCGGTAGCAGCACAATGCCTGAGCCCAACATGTTGACCGCAGTCAACATTGTCAGTTGCCCCACACTCATTTTCTTTGCGACTGACATTCCGTTGCCTCACTTAGTTGGCGATTGAGAGTCTTAGCTATAGCAAAGGATTGAAAACTCGCAAGAAATAACGTCACACATCTCGTTTTCGCACTAATTTGCAAAAAAGGCACGATGCTGGCCCCCAAGTTTAAAAATCCTCAGCAAAATTAGTTCATTTTCAGCTAGTTAAACAGGTCAAGATGCGCAAGACATGGATCGCGTTAATGCCGTTAGTTATCGCGGGTGTAGCCCATTCGGCTCAAGCCAAAGAACTGGCCACCCATGATCAATACATGTGCAGTTGGGGGGCGGGAACCGCCGCAAGGGCACAGGAGCTCAAGCTTTCAGGCGTTTCTCTGTACGCCGCACGCCAAAAAATCCAGGTCTACAAGTTTGCAAAATCCTGGATGCGCATGATGGCACTTGGCATTACAGAGCAAACTTATGACAGTCCGTCGCGATTCAAGCCGACTGCTGTACGCCAGAGCTTTTATGAGGACTGCGTCAGGTACAAGTTGGCGCGTAAATAAAGTAGAGGGGGCGCTGGTCGGATCGACCGCGAGGTGGGGCTGCGACGACTATATTGATTGACCATCCCAGCGACCCGATGGGGTGAAAACCGGTTTTTTACAACTCAATCAGGAGGTCATCATGAGCCAGATCGATAAAGTGTTGTACACCGCCCAAACCCACACCACCGGCGGGCGTGACGGCGCGTCCCGCAGCTCCGACGGAATCCTCGATGTGAAGCTGTCGTCCCCGGGCGCGGGTGGCGGTGGAACCAATCCGGAGCAACTGTTCGCTGCCGGGTGGTCCGCCTGTTTCATCGGCGCCATGCAAGTTGCAGCCAGGGAAATGAAAGTGGCGTTGCCCAAGGATGTGGCCGTCGATGCCGAGGTTGATTTGGGCACCAATGAAGGCGGCTATCTGCTGCAGGCGCGGCTCAATGTCAGCCTGCCGGGGCTGGACCGTGAAACCGCACAAAAAATCGTCGACACCGGGCACCAGTATTGCCCGTACTCGAAAGCCACGCGCAACAACATCAACGTGGTGCTCAAGCTTGTTTGAGTTGACGTGAAAAGGACTCGTATTCACTGAAGATCAAACTGTGGGAGCGAGCTTGCTCGCGATGGCGGAGTGTCAGGCGACATCGATGTCGAATGTTCCTGCCTCATCGCGAGCAAGCTCGCTCCCACAGGTCCTGTGTTTTAAATGACGAAGCAATCAATTCATCTTGCTGTGATCATGCATCATCTTGCTGTGATCCATGGTGTTAATCGCCTTGGCAACGGCTTCAATCTGAATCGACTCTTTCTCGCCCTTGGCGTCTTCCACGGTCAGGGTCAGTGGCACCTTGTCGCCTTCCTTGATCTGACCTGTGAGATTCATCAGCATGATGTGATAGCCGTTGGGATTGAAGCTCACCGGCTTGCCGGCTGGCAGCGCAACGGACGGCACCTGCTGCATTTTCATCACGTCGTCTTTCATGCTCATTTCATGAATCTGCACTAGCTTGGCAACCGGCGTTTGCACGCTCAGCAACTTGCTGTCGCTGCTGGCGGTGACGGTCATGAAGGCGCCGCTCGACGGCTGGCCGGCCACGGTGGCGCGTACCCAGGCGTCGTCGACCCGGGTTTGTGCCGATACCTGAAAGGCCAAGCCGACCAGGGACAAGCCCAGTGCCAGTTGCTTGCAACTTTGCACGAAGCGTTTTTTAGCTTGCGGGGCATTCATTTCAGCAAACCTCCATCACGGTGAGCAGGTCTTCTGCGCACTCTTTGGCCGTCAGGGACGCGGACAGCCCCAGGCGCAGATTGCCCCGGGAGTCGAAGACAAAACTGGTCGCGGTATGGGAGAGGGTATAGGTATCGCCGCTCGGGACTTTTTCAAAGAACACGCCGAATTCCTTGGCGGTGGCGGCGGTTTCTTCAAGCGTGCCGTACAGGGCTTCGAAACTCGGGTCGAACGCCTTGACGTACTGGTCCAGCAACTCTGGCGTGTCGCGTTCAGGGTCCAGGGTGATGAAGATAACCTGCAGCCTTTCGCCATCGCGCCCCATCAGCTTCTTGGCCTGCGCGGCGCGGGCCAGGGTGGTCGGGCACACGGCCGGGCACTGGGTGAAACCGAAGAATACCATCGGCATCAGGCCGCGATAGCTGCCTAGCATCCTGGTTTCGCCTTCAGGGTTCTTGAGCTTGAAGTTACGCCCCATGATCTTGTCGCTGAGGTCCTTGCCGTAGTTGAACGACAGCTTGCTGCTGTCGTCGCAACCGGCGAGCAGGCCCAGGCTCAACAGGCTCATGCCTTGCAGGACAGTCCGGCGGGTATACAAAGTACTCATGAAAAAAGCATCCTGTTGAACAGGCTGAAATGACAGCGTGATGACTGTACAGACGAAAAAATCGCGGGGATGTTAACAAACTGTGCCGGTGTCGGAGGGGCGGATACGACCATTGGACCGGCGTACAGGCGTGACATAGTGTCGCGCCGGCAGGCCGACACCTGTGGCGAGGAAGCTCGCCCCCGTTGGACTACGAAGTAGTCCCGATCCAGGCAATGCGGTTTGTCTGAGTAACCGCGATTGCAGGGTTCAGGGTCGCTGCGCGACCCAACGGGGGCAAGCCCCCTCACCACAGGCAAGCCCCCTCGTCACAATGTTTCGGTCGGGTTCAGCGACGCAGTTGCGCGCAATGATCCTGTTCCGGTTGCGCGGCGGTGTACCACACGTAATCCGCATTCTCGGCGGTCACGGTCTTGCCCGCTTCGGCCAGGATCAGCACCGCATTCCCTTCACCGGCACCGAGGTCTTTCAGGTGCAGTGGCACCCCCAGATCCTTGCGCACGTGGAAGGCACCGGCCAGCAGCAACGCCGGCGTCGGTGCGGCTATCAGGCGCTGGGCCATGCGCCGGTCACGCTGTTGTTGCACGGCGAGCATTGCGGGCATCTGCGCTTCGGGCAGCAGGCCGCAATGGGATTGGCGGATGTCATCCAGCAAGGTCGCCCGCACCTGTTGGGTGGTGGACGCTTGCCCCGTAAGCACCGGGCGCTGTTTGTAGATCTGCATGATCTGCGCGCGGTCCAGGTTCGCCGCCAGCAGCGGATACGGTTGCCGCAGCGCGTAGGTGACGAGTGCGCCATAAACACTCCAGTCCCAATTGGCCTGCCAGGCCAGCGCCGTGAACGCATCGGCCGGTGGCTGGCCCGCGCGGGTCACGGCTTGCGCGGCATCGACCCTGGCCTGTTGATCGGGGTTGAGCATCTCCATCAGCAGGCTGCCCTGGGGGCGTTGTGTCGCCAGTTCGCGCAGCAGCCACAATTGCAGGGCGTGGTGGTCCGGGTTGTCGTGCTGTTCACCGACCAATACCCGAGGCACTACGGCCAGGCGTTGGACAAGTTCTTGCGGCGTCAGCGTACGGCCCGTGGCGAGTTCGCGGATGACTCCGAGGTCGGCGTGATCACGGCCGTGCGGGGCGATCGGCGCCGGCAGTGGTGTGACCTGATGGATTTGGCAGGCAGCCAACAGGCTGAATGCACAGAGCAACAGAAAGCGCATCGGTTTTCCTTATTGGACAGGTGCCCCCTCGATGACAGAAGAGGGAGCGGCATCAGCGCGCGATGATCAGCGGGTGCCCGCGTTCCGGATGCTGGTGAATCAGCACTTGTAGCCCATACACCGCCGCCAGCGTTTCGGTGGTCAGCACTTCTGCCGGTGGACCGTAGGCGTGGGGCAGGCCCTGATGCAACAACAGTAGTTGATCGCAGTAACGGGCGGCCAGATTGAGGTCGTGCAGAATCACCAGCACGGCGACCCCGCGCTCGGCGAAGTCACGCACGGCTTGCAAAATGGTGTGCTGATGCAGCGGATCGAGCATCGACGTCGGTTCATCGAGCAGCAGGGTTTGCCCCTCGGCACCCGGCCAGAGCTGAGCGAGCACCCGCGCCAGATGCACGCGCTGGCGTTCACCGCCGGACAGGGCCAGGTAGCTGCGTCCGGCAAGATGAAGCGCATCGGCGGCTTTGAGCGCCTCGTCGACGATTTCGGCATCGCGCACGCGGCCGCTGGCGTGAGGCAAGCGACCCATGCCGACGATTTCATTGACCGAAAACGCAAAGCTCAGGCTCGAACTCTGCGGCAGCACGGCCAAGCGCTTGGCCCGTTCCTGTCCCGGCCAGTCGGCGAGTGGACGCTCGTCGAAGCTGACCCTGCCTTCACTGGTCGCCAGCTCACCACACAAAGCGGCGAGCAGGGTGCTTTTGCCGGCGCCGTTCGGCCCCAGCACACCCAGCACTTCACCGGGGCGCAACTCGATATCGATGTTGGTCAGCACCGTGCGCTTGCCACGTTGTACCAGCAGGTTGTTTGCCCGCAACATCAGGAGCGTCCTCGCACCAGCAGATAAAGAAAGAACGGAGCGCCGATCAGTGCAGTCACGATACCGATTGGCAATTCGGCTGGCGCCAACAACAAACGCGCCGCCAGATCGGCCAGCAACAGCAGGCTGGCACCGGCCAGCAACGACGCAGGCAGCAACACCCGGTGATCCGGGCCGACCAGCAGGCGCATCAGATGCGGCACCACCAGGCCGATGAAACCGATCAGCCCGGCCGCCGCGACTGCCGCGCCGACGCCGAGCGCCGTGCACAACACCAGCTCAAGTTTGATCCGCTCGATGTCAAAACCCAGGTGACGGGCCTCCGACTCACCCAGCAGCAATGCATTGAGCGCCGCCGCCCTGCGGGGCAACCACAACGCCACGCCCAGGGTGACGATCAGCAACGGCCACAAGCGCGGGTAACTGGCACCGTTGAGGCTGCCCAGGTTCCAGAACGTCAGGGTGCGCAAGGTGGCATCGTCGGCCAGGTAGGTGAACAGCCCGACCCCGGCACCGGCCATGGCCGTCATCGCCACACCCGCCAAGAGCATGGTGGCAACGTCGGTTTGCCCGTTGCGACGACCGAAGCGATACACCACCGCCGTGACGATCAGGCCACCGGCAAAGGCGCACACCGATAGCAAGTAGGGTTCTATCACAGGCGGCAAGCCACCGAGCAGGCTGCCGCCGACGATGGCAAGGGCGGCACCGAGCGCAGCACCGCCGGACACACCGACCAGACCCGGATCGGCCAAGGGATTGCGGAACAACCCCTGCATCGCCACGCCGGACAACGCCAGTACCGACCCCACGGCGATGCCGAGCAAGCTGCGCGGCAGGCGAATCTGCCCGAGGATCAACTCCGCCTGCTGCGTGTCACCACCGTCAAGTGGCAACCCGAGCAGGCGCATCCCGCCCAGCAAGGTATCGCCCAGGGGCAGGCTGACCGGTCCGAGGGCCAGGGACAGCCAGAACACCAGCACCAGCAACAGCAGCAAAAAGATCAACGTCGGACGCGGCCGAAAAATGGCCGTCATGGGCTGATCCCGGCGGTCTGCGCTTTGGCGTCCGGGTAGAGCGCCGTGACACAGGCCAGCAGTGTTTTGATACGCATCGGGACTATTCCTTAGCCGATCAGAGGGGGGCAGGTATCGAAACTTTCGTAGCGGGTGATGATGCCATTGACGCGCGGCTTACGCACACGCCACGGGCGAGCGCCTTGAACCAGATGTCCATCCAGCGCCAGCTGCGCAGTGCTTCGGATCATGAGAAGAACTTGTGATCATCACGATTAAAATGAGTTTGTCTCACTCGCTGACACTGTCGACAATGGCTCCCATCGAACGCATTGGAGTTATTTGACATGGCTGTGGCCCATTCCCTTGGTTTTCCGCGCATTGGTCGCGACCGCGAACTGAAAAAGGCTCAAGAGGCGTTCTGGAAGGGCGAACTCGACGAAGCCGGTCTGCGCACCGTGGGCCGCGACCTGCGCAAGACCCACTGGGACTTGCAGAAAAAGGCCGGCATCGAGTTGCTGCCGGTCGGCGACTTCGCCTGGTACGACCAGGTCCTGACCCACTCGTTGATGTTCGGTGTGATCCCTGAGCGATTCCGCCCGCACGATGGCAAGGCCAGCCTGCAAACCCTGTTCGGCATGGCGCGCGGTGTGAGCGACAGCTGCTGCGGCGGCGCGCATGCCCAGGAAATGACCAAGTGGTTCGACACCAACTATCACTACCTTGTCCCTGAGTTCAGCGCCGATCAGCAGTTCCAGCTCGGCTGGGACCAGTTGTTCGAAGAAGTCGAGGAAGCCCGCGCACTGGGGCACAACGTCAAGCCGGTGATCATCGGCCCACTGACTTACCTGTGGCTGGGCAAGGCCAAGGGCGTCGAATTCGACAAGCTGGAGCTGCTGGATCGTCTGTTGCCGTTGTACGGCCAGATCTTCCAGCGCCTGGCGGCACAGGGCGTCGAGTGGGTGCAAATCGACGAGCCGATCCTGGTGCTCGACCTGCCGCAGGACTGGAAAAACGCCTTTGAGCGGGCCTACAACCTGATTCAGCGTGACCCGTTGAAGAAACTGGTCGCCACGTACTTCGGTGGGCTGGAAGAAAACCTGGGCCTGGCCGCCAATCTGCCGGTGGACGGCCTGCACATCGATCTGGTGCGTGCGCCTGAGCAGTACCCGACCATCCTCGATCGTCTGCCGGCCTATAAAGTGCTGTCGCTGGGCCTGGTCAACGGCCGTAACGTCTGGCGCTGCGACCTGGAAAACGCGTTGGCCACCCTGCAGCATGCTCATGAGCGTCTGGGTGATCGGCTGTGGGTCGCGCCATCCTGTTCTCTGCTGCACAGCCCGGTTGATCTGGAGCGTGAAGACAAGCTCGATGCCGAACTGAAAAGCTGGCTGGCGTTTGCCGTGCAGAAGTGTGAAGAAGTCGCGGTGCTGGCTCAGGCCGTCAACGAGCCGGAAGTGCCGAAAGTGCTTGAAGCGCTGACCCAAAGCCGCGCCGTGCAGGCCAGCCGTGCTGCGTCGCCACGTATCCATAAACCGGCCGTGCAGGCGCGAGTGGCCGCCATCACCGCCAAGGACAGCCAGCGTCATTCGCTGTTTGCCCAGCGAATCGAGAAACAGCGCGCCGGCCTGAACCTGCCGCTGTTCCCGACCACCACCATCGGTTCGTTCCCGCAAACCGCGTCGATCCGTCTGGCTCGCCAGTCGTTCAAGCAAGGCAAGCTGACCGAAGCCGAATACACCGAAGCGATGCACAGTGAGATCCGTCACGCCGTGCAAGTGCAGGAAAACCTGGGCCTGGACGTGCTGGTGCACGGTGAAGCCGAGCGTAACGACATGGTCGAATACTTCGCCGAGCAACTTGACGGCTATGTGTTCACCCGTTTCGGCTGGGTCCAGAGCTACGGCTCGCGTTGCGTGAAACCGGCGGTGATCTTCGGTGACCTGAGCCGTCCGAAAGCCATGACCGTGGAGTGGATCCGCTATGCCCAGGGCCTCACCGACAAGGTGATGAAGGGCATGCTGACCGGTCCCGTGACCATGCTGATGTGGTCGTTCCCCCGCGAAGACGTGACCCGCGAAGTGCAGGCTCGTCAACTGGCCCTGGCGATCCGTGATGAAGTGGTGGACCTGGAAGCCGCCGGGATCAAGATCGTGCAGATCGACGAAGCCGCATTCCGCGAAGGCCTGCCGTTGCGCCAGGCGCAGTGGCAGCACTACCTGGACTGGGCGACCGAAGTGTTCCGTCTGTGCGCCTCCGGTGTGCGCGACGAAACCCAGATCCACACCCACATGTGCTACAGCGAGTTCAACGATGTGATCGAGTCCATCGCCGCCATGGATGCCGACGTGATCACCATCGAAACCTCGCGCTCGGACATGGAACTGCTGGACGCGTTCGAAGCCTTCGCCTACCCGAACGAAATCGGTCCGGGCGTGTATGACATCCACTCGCCAAGGGTGCCGGACTCCTCGGAAATGGCCAACCTGCTGCGCAAGGCCGCCAAGCGTATTCCCGCCGACCGCCTGTGGGTCAACCCGGACTGCGGCCTGAAGACCCGCGGTTGGCCGGAAACCGAAGCGGCGCTGGTGCACATGGTCAACGCTGCGCGTCAGCTGCGTAAAGAGTGGGCCTGACGCTGTATTGGGTGCACCACTGAAACCTGTGGCCTCATCGCGAGCAAGCTCGCTCCCACAGTGATTTGTGTGGTTCGCAGATTTTGCGTACAGCCACTGAACCTGTGGGAGCGAGCCTGCTCGCAGAGGCGGAATGTCAGGCGAAATCGATGTTGAATGTGCCGGCCTCATCGCGAGCAAGCTCGCTCCCACAGTGATTTGTGTGGTTCGCAGATGTTGCGTACAGCCACTGAACCTGTAGGAGCGAGCTTGCTCGCGATGGCGGAATGTCAGGCGAAATCGATGTTGAATGTGCCGGCCTCATCGCGAGCAAGCTCGCTCCCACAATGATTTGTGTGGTTCGCAGATGTTGCGTACAGCCGCAGAACCTGTGGGAGCGAGCTTGCTCGCGATGGCGGAGTGTCAGGCGACATTGATGTTGAATGTGCCGGCCTCATCGCGAGCAAGCCCGCTCCCGCAGGGATGTTCGGCGGGGCAAGAACTGTGTGCGATATTAAAGCCACTCAGCGCCGTGGCTCGGCCACCAACAGCAATGACTGCGGCACGGGGCTTTGCGGGTGCTGTGGCTCCTGCAAGCCAGCCAATACAAAGCCGGCCATGTCCAGTGCATTCAGCCAACTGGACAGGGTGCGGAAATACCATGGCATGGGCTGCCACTGCCCCTTGAAGCCAGAGAAGTTCTCTTCCCGCCAGCCATCCTGGTAGTCGCCCGCCGCAGCCGCCCACGGGTGCAGCGTCTGGATCAGCAGCGCGCCACCCGGGGCGAGCCGGGTGTTCATGGCGGCGAGCAGGGGGATGATGTCCTGATGCAGCAGGGCGAAGTTGGCGCAGATCAGGTTGTAGTCGCGGCCGATGTCGACTTTCGCTTCAGCCAGTTGTTCATAGCTCGCCAAATGCACCCGCGCAGTGCCCGCCGCCCGTGCCGCCTCCACCAGCGTCGCATCGCCATCCACACCGACCGCATCGATGGCCCGGTCTGCCAGCGCACGCAACAACCAGCCTTCACCGCAACCCAGGTCGAGCACACGCTCGGGCTGGCGACCCAGCACCGCCAGCAGGATGGCCTGGTCGGTGACCTTGAGGCGGCTTTCGATGGTGCCGCTGCGTATGGCGTCGATCCAGGCCCGGGCGTTGTGGTGCCAGCTGTCGAGGAGGGTGGATTCGGGGGCTGACATGGTCGATGTCCGGCGTGATGGGTTGGATGAAAGGATAGGGCAACAGAAGACTTACGGTGGAGCCGGTTTTACCCGGCACCACCGATAGCACAGCAAAGGATGGACCCGCGGCTAGGCGCTTTTGGTAGCTGCCAGATGATAGGCAACCAGCGCATTGGCGTGACCATGACCCATTCCGTGTTCGGTTTTGAGCCAGGCCACCATCTCCATGTGTTTCTTGTCGCTGACAGACTTGAGCAGGTCCAGCCAATGGCTGATCGGCTGCCCGTACTTTTTTTCAATGGATGGGAAGTACGAAGCCGGTCCTTTGGTTTTTGTCTCTTCGGTCACGATGCAAACTCCCTTTTCGATTTTCCAGGTTCGAAAACAGCACCGGTTACGTTACTTATTTGCCGTCAACGCGTCCATCGTCCGGGCGGTTGATGTTGAAGCGGGGCGGGGCAAATGTTCTCAGTAATTCATCCCGTCATCGATCGCGAGGCCTTGGGCACGCATGGCCTTGATCAACTCACCACGGGTGCCGGGCAGGTTGAGCATGGTCTTGGCGCGCAATGTCATGACTTCTTCGGCGGTGTAAGGCTGATAATCGGCCGGCATGCTGCTACCTGCCATGCCGTCTTCGCGCAACAGCCAGTTGAGCAGGTCCGCCAGTTGTGCGTTGTTCAGCGCTGACTGCGACATGCCCGGCACCCGCACGAGGAATTCGCGGCCACCGGGCACTTTCAGGAAATTGCCGACGAAGTCTTTCATCCGTGGCGTGTCGTTGGCGGCCGAACCCGTGCCGTCGCCCAGGTGGCAACCGGCGCATTGCAGCTGGTAGTTCACGCCGACGCTGTAACCGGCCTGGGCAATCGGGGTTTGAACGTCTTCGTTGCCCGGCGCATGGCTCTGCGCCGGGTCGGGAATGGCCCGGGCGAAAGCGAGCGGGGCGCTCAGGGCGCAGACGAGACCGAGCAATATCAAACTACGCATGTAATCCAACTCCGCTGATGACCGGTTTGGCACCTGTTGTAGGAGCGAGCTTGCTCGCGAAGAACTCAAGGGCGACGCGTTAAACCAGATAGCCCGCGTTATCGTTGACGTCCTTCGCGAGCAGGCTCGCTCCTACAGGTACACACACACAAAGCAGTAAAAAGAAAAGCAGCCACAGAAAAAAAAGCGCCGATTGCGCGAGCAACCGGCGCAAAGCGCGTTCTTTAAACGGCGACGCCGCGGATGACCGAAACGGTGCAGTGGTAGATGTGCGATTTGGCGGCCAGGCACCAGTTCACATCGTTGTTGTTGAACGGGCGGTAGGCCGGTTCTTCACTGTCGTTACGGGTACAGGCGCACTGGGCGCAACTTTGCTTACCGCAGCAGTCGTTGTACGAAATGATGTAGTCCTTGCCGTCGGCCGGGTTGCGGCAGGTGCCGATCCAGGTCACTTGCGAGGCTTCGGTGCCTGGTGGGCAGGAGGTCACCGACCCGCCGCAGCAGCTGCACAGAAAGCCGTCGATGGAGCAGTAGCGCCAGTAGTCGCAGGTGTTCGGATCGCCCGGGTCGCCGGCCTGCGCAGGCTCCGCGGCCAGGGCCTTGTTGGTGCGGTCCAGCGGCAGCAACAGTGGCAGGGCGGCACCGGCCACCATCAGCGAACCCATGCGTGCCAGCAGTTTGCGGCGCGAAGTGGTGTCGGCGACACGGCGGGACGAACGCTCAAACAACAGATCCAGCAGTTTCATAAAGGTCTCCCTGCCTTATCAGTGGCTATGGCCGTGGCCGTGGCTGTGGTCGTGATCGTGGGTGTGCGGTTGGGCATTGAGGTACTGCTGCAACGTGGCGTGCTTCAAATGCTCGACTTCGAACAGGCTGTCCAGGTGCTCGCGGGAGTTGACCAGGCCTTTGGCGCGCAGGGTGCCGGCCTTGTCGATCAGCGCGGCGTATGGCAGCTTGCCGATCTGGTAGGTCATGCCCACTTCCGGACCGACCACATAGGTGGCGTCTTCAAGTTTGTGTTCGCGGATCAGCGCTTGCTGGGCGTCCATGTCGCCATCGCTGACGAACACCACATCGAGGCGGTCCGATTGCTCCTTGGCGATGGATTTGATCGCTGGCAGCAGCGACTTGCAGATCGGGCAGGTCGGCGAGAGGAAGAACAGCAGTTGCGATTTCTCGCCGGCGTAACCGAAGTTCACCGGACGACCGTGACGGTCGCTGGCGGTGACTTGCGGCGCGGGCTCGTTGACCGCCACCCCTTTGTCGACCATCAGCGCGCCAGCCGGGGCGAGACGACCGTGCAGCACGCCGATCTGCCGCACCAGGCCCATGACGACAAACGCCACGGCCACCAGCAGCACCCAGAGCAGAACGTTGGAAACAATCAAGCCTTCCATTTCGATTACCTACCAATCAATTTGAGCAGAAGAGGGGAGTTCGCCAGCAGCCCATCGGCGGCGGCGTAGATGAGCAGCGCAACCGCGGCGGCAGCCAGGGTCACGAACCCATCGAACAGGTTGAGGTCGCGGGCAACCGGCGCCACGCTGGCCACCAGCGCCAGCGCTATCAGTGCGCTGTTACGTGCCAGCAGCACCGGACGCAGCGGCTGTGCCTGGTCGGGACCGGCGCAACCGCAGTCGATGTCCGCGCGACCGCGCCACAGGTTGATGCCGATGGCGGCGGCGTACAGCGCCAACAGGCTGGCGGCGCTCAACGCGGCGTAACCACGGCTGACCGGCACCAGCAGGGCAAAGGCAATGGCCAGTTCCAACAGCGGCACCAACCGTGCCGTCGGGCGCACCAGCGCCTCGGGCAGCAGCTGATAGTCCGCCAGTTGCCGGGTGAAGCGGGCCGGCGCGCGCAACTTGTGGGTCGCGGCGCTGGCCAGCAACACCGCGATGGCGATGGCGCTGGCAATGATGAAGATCGGATCTGTGTGCATGGCCGAACCTCTTAGTAGCTCAGGACCTGAGTCGCGGTTTTGGCGACTTTCGGCATGCTGCCGGTGAGCTTGTTGGTCTTCAGATCGAAAATCTGCAAACCGCCTTCCACGTCGGTGCCGAGCAACAACGGCTTGTCGTCGCCGGTTGCCTGCATGCTCCACACCGGAACCGGGGCTTCCAGAGTCGCCACCTTCTTGTGGGTCTTGAGGTCAAACGCCCAGATCAGTGGGCTCGGGTCTTCCCACTTCATCGGTTCGTGGGCGTCGTGCATCAGCACGTACAGGCGGTCCAGCTTCGGCGCCACGGCCATCATCTGCCAGCCACCCGGCGCCCAGCCGGCCTTCTTGTCTTCGTCGGAAACCAGTGACCAGGACGGCAGGACCTTCGGCGCATCACCGGCGAAATCCACCGGGCGTACGGTGCCGGTCGTGGTGGTGAAGTAGTAGGTGTCGCCGACGTTGACGGCGCGCTCTACCAGTTTTTCCGCGTTCGGATCAAAGAACGGCGTGCGGCTGCGCGCGGTTTCCTGGCCCTGATCGTTGAGGGTCACCACTTGCAGGCTGCCGTCGCCGCACAGCGAGGCGAAGCGGCGGTTACCGACCGGGTAGTTGAGCACGCAACCGGGGATGGCGATTTCCGTGGCAACCGCCTTGGTCTGGGTATCGACCACGGTCACCGACGTCGACGGGGTGAAGTTGTAGACGTAGACGAACTTGTCGTCGCCGCTTGGCTTGAGCGCATAACGCTGGGTCAGCGATTCGGCGCGCTTGTTCGGAATCAGCACTTCCCAGGCCGGCGACAGGGTCGAGCTGTCCCACGCGGTGAGCACGTCGGTGCGGGTGCCGCGGGTGCCCCGGGAATACCAGATATCCGCACTGTAGATGGTTTTTTTGTCGTGACTGAGGGTCGACGGCGCTGCGAAACCGGTCGGCACCATGCCGAGGATGCGCTTCTGGTCCGGGTCGACCACGGTCACGCGGCCAGCGACAAAACTGTCGAACTCGACGTCGATGACAAACGCGCGGTGAGCTTCGGGTGGAAACGCCAGAACGGTCTGGCCAATCGTACCGGCGGGCAGGTCCGCGTGGGCACTGTTCAAACCGAGTACAAGCAGGCTCAGGCCTAGCGCTGACTGTACGGAGATCCTGTTTGTTCGCATAAGGGGAACTTCCTGAATTGTTGGTAACGCGGATCGCGGGTGCTTTGGCAGATTTTTACCCTTTGATTCTGCCGTGCCCCGAGATCGGGAGAATTGCCCTGCCTGCCAAGTGTTTGTGTGTCTGTGCCAGTGTCATGAAACTGGTTGCACAATCTGATAAGGCGGGGGTTTGACTGGCGTCAGAGGTGGGAAGGGCGAAGCTGCATTTGTGGCGAGGGGGCTTGCCCCCGTTGGGTCGCGAAGCGGCCCCAGCATTTGCCAGTCACACCGTGCCAGCAGGTTTTGCGGCTGCTGTGCAACCGAACGGGGGCAAGCCCCCTCGCCACAGGATTTGTGTATGTCAGACCACAGTAGTGGTGCAGGTCAGGCGGGATTGGCGAGGGGAAGGGAGAAGGTAAACACCGCGCCGCACGGCTCCAGGTTTTGCGCCCAGATATCGCCACGATGCCTGCCGATGATGTTCTTGCACAGCGCCAGGCCGATGCCATTGCCACTGACCTTGGACGAGAAAAAGCCGTCGAACAGCTTCTCCTGCGCCTGGGCCTGGATGCCGCGACCGCAGTCTTCGATGCGCACCAGGGCCACATTGTTCTCGCGACTGGCGTGGATACGCAACAGGCGTCGTTCAGTGGGCAGGTCGGCCATTTCTTCAATGGCGTTGAAGGCCAGGTTGAGGATCACCTGGCCGATCAGCACCTTCTCGCAACTCACCCGCAGCGGTTCGGACGCGGCGACGATTTCCACGCGTACCCGGCTCGGATCGGCGCGCAGGCTGATGAAGTAGCGGGTTTCGCGCAGCAGCTCATTAAGGTCGACCAGCTCTTCAGTCTGCTCCAGCTTGACCACGTAATCGCGCACGCTCTTGATGATCACCGAGGCATGCTCGATTTGCCGCACGGCGCTCTGCAAGCCCCAGGCGACGCCTTGATCGGTTTCCCCCGTGTTGCCCAGGCGAATCACTGCGCCTTCAATAAAGTTGCGGGTCGCCGCCAATGGCTGGCTCAGCTCGTGGGCGATGGCCACGGCCATTTCGCCCATGGCGTTGTAGCGCGCCAGGTACTCGAGCTTCTGCTCGCTGACTCGCCGCGCCTCTTCGGCCTGCACCTGCTCGGTCACGTCGCGGAACAGCAGCAGATGGCCGACCAGATCGTCCTCGATCTCGATGTAGCGACAAGTTGCGTCATGCCAGCGCCATTCGCCGTTCCGGCGCTGCACCTTGTAGTGCACGTTGAACGGCGTGTGCTCCGGCGTTTCATGGGCGAACTGTTGCAACAAGCGCTGACGCGAAGCGTCGTCGCACCAGGCCAGGAAGTTCTCGCCCATCAGCTGGTGCACTTCGCTGTCGAGCAGGTGCGCGCCGGAGTCGCTGATAAAACCTATATCGCCCTCGGGGCCGAGCACCGCCACACCTTCGGCCAGGTCCTGCATGAAGGCCTTGAGCCGGCTCTCGAAACGCTTGAGGTCGCGCTTGACCTTGTCCTCTTTGGAAATGTCACGGAACTGCACCATCAACACATCGCGATCGTCCAGGTGCACCAGGGTCGCCACCGCCTCGGAAAGAATCTCCACCCCTTGCTTGGAGCGATAGCACCACTCGATGGTCCGTTGCCCGGTGCGCGCGGCCCTTTCGAGCCAGCGCAAACCTATGGAACGCCGGTATTTCGGCGCATCGCGGGTCATGTCGGAGGCCTTCAGCGGCGTCAGTTCCTCCAGGGTAAAGCCCAACGCCGCCAGGGCAGCGGCGTTGGCCCAGAGAATCTCCTTGGTGTGCGCGTCATGAAGAATGATGCACAGCGGCATGGCTTCGATCAGCGCATAAAAGTCGTTCGGTTTTGGCTGGTACATCGCACGGCCCCTGGCGGCAGAGATTTGCAGTATGGCGTTTTATACCTGCTCGCACAGCGGGATGCGCTCAGAGGTTACCGGTGTGGGTCTAGGGGTTTTCTTTAGCGAGGGGGCTGCACGCACCAATAGTGGCGGCCGGATGCGGTTTTTACACTGGACCGCAATGCAAGGGTGACCACGCCGATTCCCTGTAGGAGCGAGCTTGCTCGCGATGAACCTGAGAGCGCCACGGGGTGCCAGGTTTCCAGCGTCATCGTTGACGACCATCGCGAGCAGGCTCGCTCCTACAACGGGGCATGCGTGTAGCCCCACTAACAATAAACAAAACGGAGAATGCCCATGCTGCGTTCAGCGGTTGCGCAACAAGACGCATCGATCGGCGTTGACGAGAATGTCGTCGACAGCCAGGCCTTTGCGCAGGTACTGGATGAAGTGCGCCGGCGCCGCGAAGAATTCGACACTGGCTCCCACGTGCCACGGGACATGATCGAGCGCTTCAAACAAGTGGGCATCTACCGTGCCGCCACGCCGAAATGCTTCGGTGGCGACGCCCTGGCACCGCACCTGTTCCTGCAAATGATCGAACGCATCTCCGAAGCCGACGGCTCGGCGGGCTGGGTGGCCAGCTTCGGCAGCGCCGGTGTCTACCTGGCTGCTTTACCACGGGAAACCCTCGCTGAACTCTACGCCGAAAGCCCTGACCTGGTGTTCGCTGGCGGCCTGTTCCCCTTGCAACCGGCCGAGGCCGTAGAAGGCGGCTATCAGGTCAACGGCACCTGGAAATTCGCCAGTGGCTGCAAAGGCGCAGACCTGTTGGGCGTTGGCATCGGCGCCGCTGGCGGCAAGCCGCGCACCGCTGTGTTCCGCCCGGAGCAGGTAGACATCGTCGAGAACTGGGAAGTGGTCGGCCTCAAAGGCACCGGCAGCCATGACCTGCGAGTGACCGATAAACGCGTTGACGAGCGCTGGACGTTCATCCGCGGCGGTGCCTCGACCATCGACGAGCCGCTGTTCCGCTATCCATCGATCGCCTACGCCGCGCAAGTGCTGGCGGTGGTCAACCTCGGACTGGCCCGTGCTGCGCTGGACGAAATCAGCCGCATGGCGGGTGGCAGCGGAATCACCGGCGCGCCGAAATTGTCCGACCGCGCTTACGTGCGCATCGAGATCGCCAAGGCTGAAGCCAAGCTCAGCGCCGCGCGCGGTTTCTTCTACAACGCCACCGAGCAGGTGTGGAACTCGATCCTGGCCGGTAACCCGGTCACGCCGGAGCAGACCAGCCTGTTGCGCCTGTCGGCCATTCATGTGTCCCAGGCCGGTGCCGAGGTGGTGCAGAGCGCCTACAGCCTGGCCGGCACCACCGCCATTTACCTGCGCCATCCGCTGCAACGCTACTTGCGTGACTCGATGGTGGTGACCCAGCACGCCTTCCTCAGCGAAGGCCTGTACGACGGCGCCGGCTCGGTGTTCCTCGGCGTACCGCCGTTCCCGGGCTACATCTGAATCCCCATTACTTTTTCAAGGAACCGCACCCATGTCGCAAACCACCCAAGAGCCATTGCGCGTCGTCTTCTGCATCGGCATCACCCAGAACTTTTTCGACCTGCCCACCGGCGAAGGCCTGAGCGTGTGGAAAGGCTTCAGCCAGATGATGGGTGACCTTGGCGCGATGCCCGGCATCACCGTGCTCGGCGCGATGGATGACGACCGCCTGATGGTCGGCCCGTCCACCACCTCGCCCTGGACCGTGTACATCATGGCCGACGTCGACTGCCACCAGTCGGTGATCGACGCCTGCAACCTGTTCCGCACCACACCGGTCGGCCAATACAGCCTGTGGCGCTACGCCAAGATCGAAGCGCGCATCGGTCGTCCGCTGACCATTCCTGATGCGGCCAAGGTGTAAGCCATGAACGAGGCCTTGCTGCAGCGTCTGGCGACGCTCGAAGGGGAAAGCGCAGTGCGTCGCCTGATGGCGCGCTACATGGACCTGTGCGATGTGCCGCGGGCGGCGATTCATCTCGACCAGTTGGCGCAGTTGTTCACCGAGGATGCGGTCTGGGAAGGCCTCGGCACCCAGACCGCGCAGACCTTCGGTCAACACCGTGGACGTGAGGCGGTGGCGGCGTTTGTCGGCGGTTACTTGCCGCCGTCCGACCACTTCAAGCTGAACCTGCACTACCTCACCAGCGAGTCGATCGTGGTCGACGGCAAGGTGGCGCAGGGGCAGTGGATCATGCAGCAGATTTCCACCTACGCCGATGGTCGCAACGAATTGTTCGGCACTCGCTTGAACATCGATTTCCGTTGTGTCGACGGCGTCTGGCTGATCGCGCATTTCCGCACGCAACGGCTGTTCAATACGGAGCTCTTCACCTTGGGAGCGGGCGCATGAGTACGTTCATCAGCGAATTCCTCCTCGGCGGCAACGGCAAGCGCGTCGCCATCAAGGACTCCATCGACATCGCCGGCCATCCGACCCACTCAGGCAGCCGTGCGTTCGCCGATGCACCGGCGGCGACGCAAAACGCCGAGGTGGTCGATGCGATCCTCGATGCTGGCTGGCAGATCGTCGGCAAGACCAACCTGCATGAACTGGCGTTCGGCGTGACCGGCATCAACGACTGGACCGGCACTCCGATCAATCCGCAAGCGCCGGATCGTGTGCCTGGCGGCTCGTCCAGCGGTTCGGCTTCGGCGGTCGCGGCAGGCCTGGCGGACGTCGCCATCGGTACCGACACCGGTGGTTCGGTGCGGGTGCCGGCAGCGTGCTGCGGGATTGCCGGGCTCAAGCCGACTTATGGCCGGGTCAGCCGTGTCGGTGCGCATCCGCTGGAGTCCAGCCTCGATTGCGTCGGGCCGTTCGCCAAAAGCATGGACGACCTGATCGCCGCGATGCAGGTGATCTGCCCGGGCTTTACCGCTCAAGGCCTGCCGGGTGACGGCGCCAGGGTCGGCTTTCTCGAGGTGGCCTGTGATTCGCACCTGCAAGCCAGCCTGGGTGCCGCCGCGGACCGCGCCGGATGGCGTCGCAGCAACCTGCACCTGAGCGAGTTCGAAGCAGCGTTTGCCGCCGGCCTGACCGTGATCAATTTCGAAAACTGGGCGGCGTTCGGCCACTTGACCGGCAAGGGCCTGATCGGCGCCGATGTGGAAACACGCTTGCTGGCGGCCAGCCGCACCACGCGCGAAGAGCTGGCCGATGCCTGCGCCGTGCGCACGCGGTTCACCCAACAGGTGGATGCAGCGCTGGAAGACTTTGCCGTGTTGCTGTTACCGACACTGCCGACCCTGCCGCCAACCCTCAGCGAAGCCCGCGCCGGTAGCAAAGCCGTGGCCGGCATGACCCCGCTGGTGCGGCCTTTCAACCTCAGTGGTCACCCCGCGCTGACGGTGCCGGTGGAACTCGATTGCGGCGGGCTGAAAGTCGGCCTGCAAATCGTTGGCCGCAAAGGTCAGGACGAACTGGTCTGCGCCTTTGGTGCGCAGCTGCAAGCCTCTACCACTCAATCATAAAAAGAAGCCATGAGGAGAACCGCATGAGCACTCATGAATATCAGCTGATCGCAACGTCGAAAAGCCCCGAAGACCTGGTCCGGCATGACCGCGTCGACGTCTCGCTGTACAACGACCCGGCGCTGTTCGAAGCCGAGCTGGACAAGATTTTCTACCGCACCTGGGTGTGGGTTGCCCACGAAAGCGAAGTGCGCAATAGCGGCGACTTCAAGACCGCCACCATCGGCCGCCGCCCGGTGATTGTGGTGCGCGACAAGAAGAACAACATCAACGTGCTGGAAAACCGTTGCCGGCACCGTGGCGCCACCGTGTGCGAGAAGCACAAGGGCAACGCCACCGGTTTCACTTGCCCGTACCACAGCTGGTCCTATGGCCTGGACGGCAAGCTGCGTGCGCTGCCGTATCCGGACGGCTACGAAGGCATTCTGGAAAAGTCGGAATTGCCGCTGACCAGCCTGCGCGTCGAGAGCTACGCCGGCATGGTGTTCGCCAGCTACAACGACGAGATCGAACCGCTGGAGGACTTCCTCGGCGGCGCGAAACACTGGATGGACCTGTTCATGAAGCAGGGCGCCGGCTACCCGATCAAGACCCAGGGCGAACACAAGTTCAGCTTCAAGGGCAACTGGAAGATCCAGCTGGAAAACACCACCGACGGCTATCACTTCCCGATCGTGCACAAGTCGTTCATGTCGTCGGTGGATGAAGAAACCTCGGAAATGCTCTCGTTCATGACCGACGAACAAGCCGTGACCCACTCGCTGGGCAACGGCCACAGCGTGATGGTGATGGTGCCGGAGCACGTCGACCTCGATCACGACGACGGCACCGAGCAGTTGCAGGAGCGCTTCGCCCATGTGACCGAAGAACTGTCGAAGACCCTGCCCGCCGATCAGGTCCGTCGCATCGTGCGCTCGCTGCACGGCGCCGGTTTCAACCTGAACCTGTTCCCCAACGTGGCGATGTCGATGTCGTTCTTCCGCGTGCTGCGCCCGGTGTCGGTCACCGAAACCGAGATCCGCCACGTGGCCCTCGGCATGGACGGCGGCCCGGAAATCGCCAACCGCGAACGCATGCGCATCCACGAACACTTCCAGGGCCCGTTCGGTTTCGGCAGCCCTGACGACGCCGAAGCTTGGGACCGCGTGCAGCGCGGCTCGTACGCCGGCGTCGATGCGCCAATTCTGGTCAACCGCGGCCTGAACCGCGAAATCACCGCTGAAAACGGCGACAAGGTCAGCCACGCCACCGACGAAGGCGGCATGCGCGGTGCCTACGACATGTGGAAAAGGATGATGAGCCAATGAGCAATCACGACACCCTGAACGGTTTTGCAGGTCCCTTGGCCCAGGCCATCGAGTTCATCTGGCGCGAAGCCGAACTGCTCGACCACAAGAACTACGCCGAATGGGCAACCTTGTGGAGCGCAAGCGGCAAGTACATCGTGCCGATCGACCCGGACACCGAAGATTTCGAAGCGACCCTCAACTACGCCTACGACGATGCGCGCATGCGTGACCTGCGCATCGAACGCCTGACCGCCGGCTACTCGCCGTCGGCGGTGGACGCGGCTAAAACCATTCGCACGATCTCGCGTTTCCGCCTGGTGGAAGCGGCCGGCGACATCGTCGAAGTCAATTCGGCGCAGCTGCTGTACGCCTACAAGCGCGGCGTGCACACGCCGTTCGTGGCCGACCTGAACCACCGTATCCGCTTCGCCGACGGCGTGCCGACCCTGGAGCGAAAAGTGGTGCGCCTGATCAACTCCACCGACAGCCTGAGCGCGCTCGGCTTCCTTTTGTGAGGGCAACATCATGAGTCGAGTAGCCCTCGTAACGGGTGCCTCGCGCGGACTGGGCGAATGCATCGCCCGCCGTCTGCACGCAGCCGGTTATCGCGTCGGCCTGGCGGATGTGCGCCTCGATGGCGTGCAGCGACTGGCTTTGGAACTCGATGGCAGCGGCGCCAGCGCCGTGGCCATTGAGCTGGATGTGCGCAGCAAGGCCGACTTTCAACGTGCCCGCGATGTGCTCGCCGAGCGCTGGGGCGGCACCGACATTCTGGTGAACAACGCCGGTGTGTCGAAAGTCGCCGCGCTGATGGACATCACACCAGAAGAATTCGACGAGTCGATGGCGATCAACCTGCGGGGCACCTTCGTGGCCTGCCAGGTATTCGGCGCGCACTTTGCCGAGCGCGGCTTCGGTCGCATCGTCAACATTGCGTCCCTGGCCGGGCAGAACGGCGGCACCGCCACCGGCGCGCATTACGCGGCGGCCAAGGGCGGCGTGGCGACCCTGACCAAAGTCTTCGCCCGTGAACTGGCGCCCCAGGGCGTGACGGTCAACAGCATCTCGCCAGGTCCGCTGGACTTGCCGGTGGTACGCGAAACCGTGGCTCCGGAGCGTCTGGAACAGATCCTGAAAATGATCCCGGCCGGCACCCTCGGTGACCCAACGTTCATCGCCGACAGCGTGTTGCTGTTGATCGCCGATCACGCCACCTCCGTAACCGGAGCGTGCCTGGACATCAACGGCGGCCTGTTCATGCGCTGAGCTGCAGAAAAATGCCCCCACCCTGTAGGAGCGAGCTCACTCGCGATGATCGTCAACGATGACGCTGGAAACCTGACACCCCGTGTTGTTCTCAGGTTCATCGCGAGCAGGCTCGCTCCTACAAGGTGCAGTAAACCAAAACAACAGTATTCAGGTGATGCAATGATGAAGGTGAAGATCGAAAGGATCGTCGACGAAGCGCTGGATATCCGTTCCTTTCGCCTCGTGCGCAGTGACGGCCAGCCGCTCGACACCTATGAACCGGGTGCCCACGTCGACCTGACCGGGCCGACCGGGGTGACCCGTCAGTATTCGCTGTGCAGCCCGCCGCAGGATCGCCGTGCGTATCTGGTGGCGGTGAAGAAAGAAGCGCAGTCGCGCGGTGGTTCGCTGGCGCTGCACGAGCAAGTGGAAGAGGGCATGGAGTTGGAAATGGGCGCGCCGCGCAACCTGTTCCGTCTCGATGACAGTGCCCGCGAACACGTGCTGTTCGCCGCCGGTATCGGCGTGACGCCGCTGTTGAGCATGGCTTATCGACTGGCGGAAAGCGGCCAGCCGTATCGTTTGCATTACTTCGCCCGTTCGGCGCAGTACGCGGCGTTTACAGAGCTGTTGGCGACGAAGTTCGCCGCCCACGTGGAATTTCATTACGGCGTAGAGCCGGCGGATCTGGACGGCGCGTTGAGCGAATGCCTGGCGCGTGCCGGCAGCGCCGCTCACGTCTATACCTGCGGCCCGGCACCTTTCATGAACAAAGTGGTGGAAGTGGCGTCCCGCAGTCGCTCTGACGATTCGATTCACCTTGAACACTTTGCCGCAGACCCGGCCGCCAACAGCGCTCCGGCCGGCACGTTCGAAGTGGAGCTGGCCAGTTCCGGCGTGGTGCTGCAGGTGCCGGCCAACGCCAGCCTGGTCGACGTGTTGCAGGCCCACGGTTGCGACATCGACACCGAGTGCCGCGAAGGCATCTGCGGCACCTGCATCGTCGAGGTACTGGACGGCGTGCCGGAGCACCGCGACAACTGCCTGTCGAACAAGGAAAAGGCGTCCAACAAGCAGATTTGCGCGTGTGTATCACGGGCGCTTTCCGCTCGTCTGGTATTGGACATTTAACCCGTAGGTCGACTGGAAAGCTTGGGCCGGAGCCTGTTGAATGGGCGCCCGGCGGCCGTCGAAGGAGGAGATGGCTACAGAAATAACCGTTTTGACGAACCGCTCGATGAAGCGGTCGAAAAATAACAACAAAAACGTGAGGCTTTGCGGACATGATTACAGCATCGACGGTGCGCAACGAGGCGTTCGAAAGTTGGTTGAGCCAAGTGAACCAGGCCTGTGGGCGTTTCGATGCCCGGGCGCTGGACACCGATTTCTACGGCGAACTGGCGGAATTTCGCAGCGGTGCGATCAACCTGAGTGTGGTCGACATGGCGCACGTGCATTTGTACCGCACCAGCAAGGACGTCAGCACCAGCTGCGACGGCCACTACTACGCGGTGTTCCAGATGCGCGGCAGCTCGCAACTGGAGCAGGGCGACAACCGCGCGCAACTGGGCTGTGGCGACATCGCCCTGATCGACGCCAGCCGTCCGAGCGACATGATCTACAACGACGATTGCCGACAGCTGTCGCTGATTCTTCCGCGCCAGGTGGTCGAGCGGGGTTCGCACTTCAATGCCGTCAACTGCGCCACGCGCATCGCGGCCGGCAGCCCCCTGGCGGCGATGGCCAACAAGCTGGTGCTGGACACCCGCCAGCAGGAAGGGCTGGACATGCAGGAAAGCGAGGCCGTGCTCGATGCCCTGGCCAGCCTGTTGCTGCCGGGCATCAGCGCCCGGGACGGCGGTGCAGACGCCCATGAGCGGCAGTTCCGCAAGATCATCGCCTTCATCGACGCCCACCTCAGCGACGAAGAACTGTGCCCCGAGCTGATCGCCCGTGAAGTGGGGATTTCCGTGCGCGGCCTGTACCGGATGTTCTCCAAGCGCGGCCTGGTGGTGGCGCAATACATCAAGCACCGCCGCCTGGACTTCTGCGCCGAAAACCTGCGCCGCGCCGATGTCGAGCAGAAGCTATCGGCACTGTGTTATGCCTGGGGCTTCTCGGATTCGAGCTACTTCTCGTCGGCCTTCAAATCACGTTTTGGCGTGTCGCCGGGTGCTTATCGCAAGCGCTATAGCTGCTGAATTCGATCTTGAATGGGCTGGCCCCATCGCGAGCAAGCTCGCTCCCACAGTGGATCTGCGGTGAACACAAAGTCTGTGTACGACCGGGATCAACCTGTGGGAGCGAGCCTACTCGCGAAAGCGGTATGTCAGTCGCCAGCGATGTTGGATGTGCCGGCCCCATCGCGAGCAAGCTCGCTCCCACAGTGGATCTTCAGTGAACACGAAGTTTGTGTACGACAGAGATCAACTTGTGGGAGCGAGCTTGCTCGCGATGGCGGCCTCATGACCGCTGCAAATCACTCAGTGCCGCACCGGCTCATCCACCGGTAAATGCAGCACCTCGCGCACCAGCATGGCGATGCTGGACACACCCATCTTTTCCTTGATCTTGGTGCGGTGCACATCAACGGTCTTCACGCTGATGTTCAGCTCCCGGGCAATCACCTTGCTGGCCTTGCCATCGATCACCAGCATCAACACTTCCCGCTCACGGCTGGTCAGCAGTGCCAGTTTGCCTTGCAGGTTCTGACGCTGCTGCTGATCGGCCTGGGCGTGTACGGCGGTCTTCAGCGCGGCCTGGATGCGGTCGATCATCTGCTGCGGGTTGTAGGGCTTCTCGACGAAATCCAGCGCGCCGTTCTTCATCGCCGTGACCGACATCGGAATATCGCCATGGGCCGAGACGAAAATGGTCGGCAGGGTGCTGCCGCGCTGGTTGAGGATTTCCTGCAACTGGAAACCGCTGGTCTCCGGCATGCGCACGTCGAGCACCAGGCAGGCGGGCTGCTTGGGGTCGTACTGGCTGAGGAACTCTTCGGCGCCGGCAAAGCACTGCGCCTGCACGCTCACCGACTCCAGCAACCAGGCCAGTGAGGTTCGCAGGTCCTTGTCGTCGTCAACGATATAAACAATCGGTTTTCGGATTTCCATCGGGGCTGCCACGAAAGTTTTCTAATTATTGTTTTCGCACGCGAACGCGCGGCACGCATCGGCTCATCGTTCTGGAGCCTGTATGCAGAATACCCACTGTGGCCGGCCCTTGCGATAAAGAAACCACCTAGTCGACTAGCGGAAACCCAACCCCACCATGGGGATCGTCAGAATGGTTGCGGCGCGCCCGCAGCCTTAGTCTTGTTCCATCACCTACGGGCCGCCAGATAGCGGTCCTCCTGAAGGAAGGGGCATCGACATGGCCGACTTGAGCCAGCAGCAAATCGACTTTCGCAACGCCATGGCGCAGCTGCCTGCCGCGGTGAACATCATCACCACCAACGGCCCTGGCGGTCGTTGCGGCATCACCGCCAGCGCCGTGTGCTCGGTGACCGACTCGCCACCCACCGTGCTGGTGTGCGTCAACCGCAACAGCGCCACCCACGACGTGTTCCGCACCAACGGCCATCTGTGCGTCAACGTGCTGTGTGGCGAGCAGGAAGAACTGGCCCGTCATTTCGCCGGCATGACCCAGGTGCCGATGGCCGAGCGTTTTGCCTGGGATCTGTGGGACGACGGCGCCGCCGATGTGCCGGTACTGCGCGATGCCCTAGTGCAGCTCGAAGGGCGTATCAGCGAGTGCAAGGAAGTGGGGTCGCATTCGGTGATGTTCGTGGAACTGACGAAGGTGGGCGTGCGCGAGCCACGCGACAGCCTGGTGTATTTCAACCGGTTGTTTCATCGCGTTGAGCATGCCAGCGCGGCTTGATTGAGACCGCGTTATCGTTCTTCGCGAGCAAGCTCGCTCCCACAGGAATCTGTAGTGAACACAAAGTTTGTGTACGACTGAGATCAACTGTGGGAGCGAGCTTGCTCGCGATGGCGGTGCCAGTTTGGAATGCATGTTTAACGGCTGTAGGAGTAACTTCCTGCAAGCCACAACGCCTTGCGTCATTGCCTACAGCTAAGCCAGAATCCGCCGGCTTGTGCGCCCTGGAGGCCATCGGTAACTTGGTCCGCGTCACTGATTCCCAGTGATCGGGTTTAGCAGCCCGTGGTGACATGAGACGCATTGGCAGTCCAGACAGTCAGGTATTCCCCATCCCTGCACTTGATGGCAGCTGTGCGCAGGGCGCCCTCGGGCGCGCCGGTTTCGCGTCTCCCCGGTCTGCTAACCTGCGTACAGCCGCCACCCCTCGTTTAGCAGCGAATCGGTGACGGCTCCAGTTCTGGAGACCGAAGGATGTTGAAGGTTACCCCTGATCCACCGAATACCGACTCTTGCCCCAACCCGGCCGCTCACATCATGGCCAGCCCGCACAAACCCTCCACACTCTTCACCATCAACCCCGACATCAACACCGAAACCCTGCTGGCCCACGCCTGCGAATCGCTGGCCTCGGCGAGTGTCATGGCCAATGACCTGGCGGGTTTTCTGGAAGGCACGCACCGCAACACCCTGCTGGGCATCGCGCAAGTCATCATGCTGGGGGAGTTGGCGGTGAATCGGGCGCTGGATCAGGTCGATCGGCCCGGTTAACCACTAAACACTGTGGGAGCGAGCTTGCTCGCGATAGCGGAGTATCTGTCAGCAATGATGCTGGATGTGATGACCCCATCGCGAGCAAGCTCGCTCCCACAGTGGATCGTCGTCGAACACAAGTTCTGAGTTCACTGAAATCCAGTGTGGGAGCGACGGTGCGGCGATCCGACCTGCTCGCGATTTCGATGTATCAGGCCTGCAAATACTCCCGAGCCAACAAGCAAGCCCGCTCAATCAGCATCGGCGCCATTTCAATTGCTGTCGGCGTGCCCTGGCGGGTGTGAACCCAGCCCAGGTACGTGGTGCCACGCAGCATCAGGAACAACGCCAGTGTCTTGCGATCCGCCTCGGTCAGCGGCTTGACCGCGTTGTAGCCGTAGAGCAGCGCCGCCTTGATCAGATCAAAGCGCGGGTCATCCAGGCAGAAGTACAAGGCAGTGGCCAACTCGAACATGTGCCAGCCGAACCCCGCATCGTCGAAGTCGATCAGGCGCAGTTGCGGGCCCTCGATCAGCAGGTTCTCTGGCACCAGATCCGCGTGAATCATGCCGAAGTTGCCCAGGTGCCGACCGTACTGGCGCAAGTCCTTGCGCGCCGTACGCCGGGCCTGTTGCAGCAGATCCCGTTGCTCGTCGCTGAGCTGCTCCAGCTCCCAGAAACGCCCCCAGAACGGATTGGCGCCGATCAGGCCTTCTTCATCCCAGGCATGCCGGACAAACTCGTCCGGTTGCTGCCAATCCGCCGAATGCAGGTGGATACGCGCGGCAATCGCCCCCGCCTCATTGAACAGGAAATCGATCTCCGTATCGGCCTGCACACCCGCCTCGGAAGTACCGGCGGTGGCACCGGGCAGCCAGGCGAGCATGTCGATGTGACGCGCCTCGCCGATGGCCTGGTGGGTGACTTCGATCAGATGGCTTTCATTCTGTGCGCGGATAATCTGCGGCACGGTAATACCTGCGCTGGCCAGGGCTTCCATCCATTGCAGCTCGGAACGCAGTGCGGCCTCGCAGTGATAACCATTGCGATGGATGCGCAGGGCGACGCGCTGACCGTCGTGGCGGCGGGCCGAGAACACTGCGTTCTCGCGAAACTTCACCAGTTCAATGTCGGCGAATTCGCCTTCCCACTGTTGCAGGGCATGGCGCGCCAGTTCGTGCAGACGGGTTACTTGCTGGTCATGGGGCAGGGTGTGGAATTCAGTCATGGCAGGGCCTCAAATCGCGCTCAGGGCGCTGTCCAGTGTGTCGACGAACAAGTCAGCGTGGTCGCGGCTGAATACCAGCGGCGGGCGCAGCTTGAGAATGTTGTCGCCAGCGCCGATCTTGCTGATCAGCACGCCGTTCTCGCGCATGTCGTTGACCACCTTGCGCGCCTCCAGTCCAGCCGGTTCCTTGCTGGCGTGGTCACGTACCAGCTCCATGGCGAAGAACAGACCCTTGCCGCGCACGTCGCCGATGATCGAGTGCTTGCCGGCCAACACCTGCAGGCGTTGTTGCACATAGGCACCGACGTTTTGTGCGTTTTTCAGCAGTTGCTGTTCTTCGATCACATCCAGCACCGCCATGCCAACCGCTGCCGCGACCGGCGAGCCGCCGAAGGTGTTGAAGTACATGGCGTGGCGACCGAAGGATTCGACCAGCACCTTGTGGGTGATCAACCCGGCGAGTGGATAGCCGTTACCCATCGGTTTACCAAGGGTGACGATATCCGGCGCCACGCCGTGGGCCTGATGGCCCCACAGGTGATCGCCGGTACGACCGAAACCGGACTGCACTTCATCGGCGATGAACAATCCGCCTGCTGCACGGATCAGCGCTGCCGCCTTGTTGACGAAGCTGGCCGGTACCCGTGGCAGCCCTTCGTTGGCGAACAGGGTGTCGATCAGCAGCGCGGCGGGGCGAATGCCCTGGGCTTGCATCGAGGCAATCGCCGCCGCGATGTTGGCGGCGTACTGCTCGGCCAGTTGCGCTTCGGTGGTGCCGGCCGGTGCGTGGTACAGGCACGGAATCGGCACGGCCCGGGCATGGGCGGCGAAGGGTTCCGGCGAGGGCAGGGCAGTGGTGACTTCGGCCAGCGATGCCGAGTTGCCGTGGTAGTTGTAGTCGCTGACGATGATGCCGGTGCCGCCACTGGCGAACCGCGCCAGGCGCAGCGCCAGTTCATTGGCCTCGCTGCCGGTGCAGGTGAACATGGCGGTGTCCAGCGGCGCGGCGAAGGTCGCGGTCAGGCGCTCGGCGTAGCGCACCACGTGTTCATCCAGGTAGCGGGTGTGGATGTTCAGCGTGGTGGCCTGGCGGTGCATGGCCTCGGTCACATGGGGGTTGCAGTGACCGACGCAGGGAACGTTGTTGTAGACGTCGAGGTAGCGGCGACCGTCGACGTCGAACAGCCAGACGCCTTCGCCACGCACCAGATGCAAGGGCTTGTCGTAGAACAGCGGCGAGGCGCTGCCGAGCACGCGATGGCGGCGTTGCAGCAGAGTGTCTTCAGGCATGGTCTGGAACCTCGATGACGGTGGCGCGACGGTTGCGCAACAGGTAATTGAAAATGCACAGGGTGAAGGTCACCGCCAGGGCGATCAGCATCAGCATGTCGAGCTGGAAGCAGGCGGCGATCACCACCAGCGTCAGGGCCAGACCGAGCCAGGCAACCAGTTTGCCGCCGACCAGGGTGAACGGCCGTGGCAGGTCCGGTTGGTTGCGTTTGATGTGCAGGTACGCGCCGAAAATGAACAGGTAGCAAACGTTGAGCAGCAACACGACCGCGAGCATCACCGTGGCCGGGTCCACTTCGGACAGCGGCAGGCCGATGGAACCGATCAGCAACAATGCCGGGTAGGGCGTGCCGCGCTTGCCGGTCTTGCCCAGCCATTGCGGGAACAAGCCGTCGCGGGCCATGGCGAACAGTTGCCGGGACGCGGCATACACCAGGGAAAAGAAGGTAGCGATCAGGCCGAACACCGCGCCGCAGCCAATCACCCTGGCCAGCCATGAACCTTCACCGAAGGCGCTGTTGCTGGACATCGCGGCATACAGCGGATCACCTGCCGAACCGACGAGCTCGACACCACCGGCACCCGGTGCGCATACCAGCACCACCAGCGCGGTCACCAGCAACGTGCCAATGGCCGCCAGAATGCCGCGGGGCATGGTGCGACCGGGATTGTGCGCCTCCTCGGCGGCCGAGCCGGTTTGCTCAACGGTGATGAACAGCCAGATGGCGAATGGCACGCAGGCGAAGATACCGCCAAGGCTGACTGGTGTTGCGACGCTGGCGGGCAACTTCAGCAAATTGGCCAACTCGACATGGGGCGCCATGGCCACGCCAAAAGTGAGCAGGGCGATGACGGCGATCACGCCGGCAATGAACGTCAGGCCCATGGCTTCGCCGACACCCCGCATGTGGATGCCGATGATCACCGTGAACAGGGCAATCTTCACCGGCCAGCCACCGAGGCCGAAAATTGATTCGGTATAGGCGCAGATAAAGGTCGCGGCTGCACCGGTGCCGATGGTCAAAGCCAGGGCACAGGCCACGCCAACGAGGTAACCCACGAACGGCCCGAACGCACTTTGCGCATAGACGAATACACCGCCAGCGCTGGGCAGCGCGGTGGACATTTCCGCCACGCACAACGCCAGGCCGCCGCAGAGCAGGGCCATCAACAACGTAGCGATCAGCATGTTCAGCCAGCCACCGGCCGCCAGCCCGAAGTTCCAGCCGGAAAACTGCCCGGCCACCACCAACGCAATTCCAAGGCCGGCAATCTTTGGCCAGCCCAGCACACTTTTCTTAAGCACAGAAGTCTCCCGCGACCCGAAGGCCGAATTATTGTTTTAGTGAGAAATGGAGGGGTTCAGCGTTGCATTGCAGGGCGCCCAGGAGCGGGTTGTGCCCCTGAGGTCGGGTTCGATACTACGCCCGGGGGGCGCGGCGACATGTTTGCGCGCATGCCATGTGGTTGGTTGTGGGTGCCAGATTTGTGCGGGCTTGCCTTGATCTCTGTGGGAGCGAGCTTGCTCGCGATGGCGGAGTGTCAGTCAACGATGGTGTTGGATGTGGTGGCCTCATCGCGAGCAAGCTCACTCCCACAGGGATTTCGGGTGACCACAAAGTTTGTGTATGGCAAAAATCCAGTGTGGGAGCGAGCTTGCTCGCGATGGCGGCATATCAGGCAACCAAAATCTCAAATCCGAAAACTCCCCACCAACTGATTCAACCGCGCCGCCTGCTGCTCCAGCTCGGTACAAGCCCTCAATGTCGATTGCAAATTCTCCACGCCTTGCCGGTTCAGGGTGTTGATCTGGGTGATATCGACATTCAGGGCCTCGACCACCGCGGTCTGTTCTTCGGTGGCGGCGGCGACGGACTGGTTGACGTTGTCGATCTCGCCGATGCGCTGGGTCACGCTGCCCAGGCGGGAGCCGGCGAGGTTGGCGATGGTGACGCTTTCTTCGCTGTGGCGCTGGCTCACGGTCATGGTGGTGACCGATTCCCGCGCGCCCACTTGCAGCTCTTCGATCATCTGCTGGATCTCCAGCGCCGAGGCCTGGGTGCGTCCGGCCAAGCTGCGCACTTCGTCCGCCACCACCGCAAACCCACGACCCGCTTCACCCGCCCGCGCCGCTTCAATCGCTGCGTTGAGCGCCAGCAGGTTGGTCTGTTGGGAGATGCCCTTGATCACTTCGAGGATCTGCCCGATGTTCACGGTCTTGTCGTTGAGCACTTCGATGTTGGCGCACGATGCACTGATCTTGCCGGACAGTTCGTTCATCACCTCGATCGTGCGCTGCACCACCTGGCGTCCATCCTCGGCTTGCTGCCGTGCGGACGAAGCCTGTTGCGAGGCATCGGAGGCGTTATGGGCGATCTCCTGCGCGGCCGCGCCCAACTGGTTGATTGCCGCCGCCACGCTGTTGGTGCGGGTGGATTGATCGTCGAAATTGCTCATCGACGAGTTTGAAGCATCCAGTACCCGCCGAGCGCCTTCGTTCACCCCCAACGCCGCCGATGACACCTCGCGGATCGAATGGTGGATGCGCTCGACAAAGCGGTTGAAGGCGGTCGCCAGTTGGCCGATTTCATCTCGCGATTGCACTTGCAGGCGACGGGTCAGGTCGCCGTCGCCCAGGGAAATATCCTCCATGACCCGGGTCAGCGCTTGCAGTGGCCGGGTGATGCGTTGCGCGGTGTACCAGATCAACAACAGGCCGAGCAGGGCCGAGCCGCCACCGAGCAGCAGTTCAAGCGCAGTGCTTTGCACGCCCTGGGCATCGAGTTCTTTCTGCAACGTAGTGACCGGTGCCAGCAACACGTTCTGCGGCACGCCGACCAACACGCCCCATGGCGCGGCACCGGCAATCGGTGAGAGCGGTTCAAGCACCTTGATTTGCCGGGCGTCGACAAACACTTTGGGCTGGCCCTGACGCAGGCTGTCCATCACATCGGCATTGTCCATCGGCTGACCGAGGCGACCGACGTCCTGGCTGTTGGCAGAAATCACCCCATGGGGGCTGACGATGCTGATCTGGCCGTTGCCATCGAACAGTTCACGGGCGCTGGCTTCGCTGTTGTGTTGCAAGGCGGCGAGGTTGATATCCAGTCCCACCACGGCAATGACCTTGCCGTTTTCCAGCAGCGGGAAGGCAACACTGGTCACCAGTTTGCGGCTGCCGGAGGCCTCGTCGAAATAGGGTTCCAGCACACAGGCCTGGCCGGTGTCGCGGGCACAGGTGTAGAAGGCGTTGTACGGTGCGCCGCTCGGCCCCGGCTCGGTGTTGGCAAGCAGGCCTTCGTCGCCGATGACCGCTTGCAGCTCGCCGGGTTTGCTCTGCACCCAATAGAGCGCAAAGCGGCCGGTTTCGTTGCTGCCCAAGGCGGCCTGGCCGGCGAAGTCGGCGTCGGCACCGTCGAGTCCACCGGGTTCGAAAATGACATAAAGCCCGAGCAGGTCGGGCTTGTCGATCAAGGCTTGGTGAAGCTGGGTGCTGAGTTCCTGGCGCAGTTGCGGGCGAGTCAGGCTGCCCTGATGCTGCAACTGTCGCAGGTACAACAAGTAGCGCGATAACCCCTGGCCATATTCGTGGGTCTGCATGAAGGTGCGTTGCACTTGCATGGCCTGTACTTTGCCCAGGGCCTGCATGTGTTCCCTGGCCGCATTGGCGAGCATCTCGCCGCTGGCCTCGGTCACTTGCCGGCTGCTCTTGTGGGTCTGATAGAGCGACAAACCCATCAACAAGCCGACGACCAACAGCAGACAGAGACCGGCGAGCAGGGCGATCTTGCTCTGGATCGTCAGGAATGTTCTGTGCATTGGAAATACCTTTTTCCACGCGGGCAATGGCGTGGCCACTGCCCGCGACCGAGATTAGAAGCCGGTGGCGAACACCACCTGGGCGTAGACGTTCTTGTCGTTGTTACCCAGTTGGGTACCACCGTCTTCGGCGCTCTTGTCCGGTTGGTAGATGCCCACCAGTGGCATCACGGTCAGGTGGTCGTTGACGTGCCATTCGGCGTACAGGTCGACTTCGTGGCCATCGGTGTTGCCCAGGTTGCGGTCGATGGTGTCGAAGTTGAAGTACATCGCGCCGACGGTGAGGTTCTCCAGCGGCGAGACTTTCAGCGTGACGTTCTGGATGCGCGAGTTGCTGTTGAACGGCCCGGCGTAGTTGCCCGCCACTTCACCCTGGAACCAGGTGCCGTAGCCACGGCTGAAACCGTAGAACAGGGTGTCGTAGCCTTCCGAGAAGCGGCTGTAGCGGTAGCTGGCGCTAGGCGTCCAGACCGCGTCGGAGAAGGTCCAGCCGGCTTCCAGGTACCAGGCGTCTTCGCTGGAGGTGTTGGGTTTGTCCTGCTTGGCGTATTCACCGGACAGGAACAGGTCTTTCACCCCGGCGTTGCCCGCCGCACGCAGGCTGTAGGTCTTCATGCCGTCGCGTTCGAGCTGGATCGGCGAGGCGTACTGTTCATCGATATCGGTGGTCTTGATGAAGGTCAGGCCGACCGTGCCGGCCTCGGCCACGTGCTCCAGGGTGCCGACGTACATTTCGGTCTTGGCCTGGGCGCGGTTGTCGGATTTGAGCCACATCAGGTCGCTGCGCCAGCCTTCCTTGCCACCCAGACGCAATACGGCGGTTTCGTCGAAGGCCTTGCGTGCAGCCAGGTAGTAGGCGCCGCCGCGGTTGAATTCGCCGTCGGCCAGGCCTTTGCCCATGTTCAACGCGTCGCCGTCGATCAGGAAACCGTCACCGACCACAATGTTCTGGCGACCGAAGGACAGGTCGACGCCGTCACTGCCCAGCGCGCCGAACAGATCGGCCGAGCGCCAGCCGAGGTAGGCGTCTTCGAACTTGGTGGTGCGTTCCGAACCATCGGAGAAGCCCGCCGCATCGCCATCGCCCCAGGTGCCAGAGCTGAGCATGTTCGCCGCGCCGTACGCGGTGCCCACACCGCCCAGGCCTTGATCGAAGCTCAAGCCGTATTTGATGTAGCCCTCGCGCCACGACGAGCTGCCTTCATTCAGGCGACCGGACAGGGCGTAGTTTTCCTGGCTGTGGAAAATGCCGAACACGGCTTCGAGGGTAGCGTTCAGATGGCTGTCGTCATCGGCGTAGAGTTCATAGGCACCGGCATTGCCGGCACTGATCATCAGCGCGAGCGTCGAGAGACGAAGCAAGGGGGACTTGAGCATGGTGTGGCATCCGTTCTTGTTCTTGAGCGCAGGTTTGCGGTCTGTCCGGATACTAAGGCGCGGCTATTGTTTGCCCTTTTCCCTGTTTGCCAATTAGTTGGTTGTGCATGCCAGATTGTCCGGTTTGGCAGCCCGGCCAATACAACTGGCACGCAGGGCAAAACCTGCGTGCCGGCGACCACCGACAATCCCTACCAACCTGCCGAAGCACCGTTGCTTCGGCATTTTTAGTGTTGGCGTTCGCCTGCTGGCGGGCGCGTGGATTTTCAAGGTCGTTTTCCTATGTTCACTTCGCTGCGTTTGCCCGTGATCGGTTTGCTGTCTTTCACCCTGGTTCAGGCGGTGTCCGCCGCCGAGTGCGCACCGGACACGCGCCGTGGTGCCGAAGTGTTTGCCACTGAGTGCAGCGTCTGCCACGCGGTGACCAAGGGCACGACCGGCATGATGGGGCCGAACCTGTTCGGTGTGTATGGGCGCAAGTCCGGCTCGCTGGTGGGTTTCAGCTACTCCCAGGCCATGCGCGACAAAGACGTCGACTGGCAGGCCGAGAACATCACGCAATTGATCACCCAGCCCCAGGCTTTCGTGCCGGGCACCTACATGCCCTACATGGGCCTCGCTTCCGCCGACGACCGCCAGGCGGTCGCGTGCTTCCTCAAAGAACAACACTGATCAGGCCGGATTTGCGCCTGAACACATCGTCTGAATGAAAGGTGAATTATGAGCAACGTTGAAATCCTGCCCCAGGTTGCTGCATTCCTCGAACGTCGTCACGGCTGCTTCATTGACGGCCAGTGGGTGCTTGCCGAGGGCGACAGCATCGCCGTGGTCAATCCGGCCACCGGGCAAACCCTGTGTGAAACCCTGGATGCGCCGCTGGAACTCGTCGAGCGTGCGGTGCAGTCGTCCCACAAGGCTTTCAAATCTGGCGTGTGGTCGAGCCTGCGCCCGGCGGACCGTGAACGCATCCTGCTGAACTTCACCCGCCTGGTCGAAGAACACGCCGAAGAACTGGCTCAGTTGGAAACCCTGAGCCAGGGCAAGTCGATCAACATGGCCCGCGCCCTGGACCTCAACGCCACGGTGGAGTTCATGCGCTACATGTCCGGTTGGGCGACCAAGATCGAAGGCCAGACCTTCGACGTGTCGATCCCGTTGCCACCCGGTGCGAAGTTCACCGCGTTCACCAAGCGTGAGCCGGTGGGCGTGGTGGTCGGCATCGTGCCGTGGAACTTCCCGCTGTTGATCGCCGCCTGGAAGCTGATGCCAGCCCTGGCCACCGGTTGCACGGTGATCATCAAGCCGGCGATGGAAACCCCGCTGACCGCCATGCGCCTGGCTGAACTGGCGCTGGAAGCCGGCATCCCGGCTGGCGTATTCAACGTGGTTACCGGTGGCGGCGCCTCCGTTGGCGGCGTGCTGACCCAGCATCCTTTGGTGAGCAAAGTGTCGTTCACCGGTTCCACCGCCGTGGGCAAGAGTGTCGGCGTGGCGTGCATGGAGAACATGACGCGCTTCTCCCTGGAACTGGGCGGCAAGAACCCGATGATCGTGCTCGCCGATGCCGACATCGAAAAAGCCGTGCAAGGCGCGATCCTCGGCGGCTTGCTGAACAATGGCCAGGTCTGCGCCGCGGCCTCGCGCTTCTACGTGCACCGTTCGATCCACGACCAATTCGTCGAAGCCCTGGCCGCCGCCGTTTCTTCGATGCCGATTGGCGCTGGCATGAATTGCGACGCGGCAATCAACCCGCTGGTATCGCGCAAGCAACAACAAAGCGTGCTCAAGCACATCGAACTGGCCCGCCAGCAAGGTGCGCGGGTGGTGACTGGCGGCGAGTTGCTGGAGGGTGATGGTTTCTTCGTGCAGCCAACCATTCTGGCGGACATCGACCACAGCATGGCCGTGGCCCGCGAAGAAGTGTTCGGCCCGGTTCTGGGCGTGATGCCGTTCGACGACGAAGACGCCGTGATCGAACTGGCCAACGACAACCGCTACGGCCTGGCGGCCAGCCTGTGGACCAATGACCTGGGCAAAGCGATGAACCTGGTGCCTCGCATCGAAGCCGGTACGGTCTGGGTCAACGCCCACGTGCTGCTCGACCCGGCGATGCCGTTCGGTGGCGTCAAGCAATCGGGCATGGGCCGTGAGTTCGGTCGTGCGGTGATCGAGGCTTACACCGAGCTCAAGTCGGTGTGCATCGCACATTGATCAACCTGTAGGAGCGAGCTTGCTCGCGAAAAACGTCAAGATAATGCGGTCTGTCAGTTAGTTCGCGTTATCGTTGGCGACCATCGCGAGCAGGCTCGCCCCCACATCACGCTGCAGGCGGTTTCGCCAGTTCAATCCCGGCGGCCCCCAACCGCTTGAGAATTTCAAACAGCAGCTGGCTCTTGATCGCGCCGACCGTGCGTGGGCTGCCGACATAGCCGGTGATGGTCAATGTGATTCCTTCGGGTTTCAGCTGACTGAAGCGCAAAAACGGCGCTGGTTTATCCAGAATGGATTCATGCTCGGTGTAGGTGTCCATCAGCAGGTTTTGCACCAGCTCCGGATCGATATCCAACGGGAACATCAGCTCGAGTATCACCACGCCCTGGGCGCTGCCGCCGAGGGTGACGTTGCGCAGGTTCTGCGAAATCAGGTGGGAGTTGGGCACGATCATGATCGAGCGGTCGGCCAGTTGTATTTCCGTGGCCCGTACGTTGATCCGGCGGATGTCGCCTTCGACGCCGCTGATGCTGATCAGGTCGCCGACTTTCACCGGGCGCTCGGTCAGCAGGATCAGGCCGGAGATGAAGTTCTTCACGATCTCCTGAAGGCCAAAGCCGATACCCACCGACAAGGCACTGACAATCCAGGCCAGGTTGGTCCACTTGATCCCCAGCGACGCCAGCGTGAGCAGGACGACGGACACGTAGCCGATGTTGGCGAACAGGGTGCTCAGCGAGGCGCACATGCCCGGGTCCATCTCGGTTTTCGGCAGGAATTCGCGATCCAGCCAGCGGCGCAGGGTACGAATCAGGTAGACACCGATCATCAGTGTCAGGAGGGCATGCATCAAATTGTCCGGGACGATGTTCAGCTTGCGCAGCCCTTCACCGCCGAGTACGGCCACAGTGCCGGTGAACAGTTGCCCGAGTGTCGTACCGATCCCGCCGACAAACAGCGCAATGAGGCCAATCAGTATCAGGATGGCGCGGCCGGCCCCGGATAGCACGGTGCAGATCTGTTCCAGGCGCGGATTGCCGATGCCCAGCAGCTGTTTGATGGTCTTGCCGGTGGGTTGCCGGGGCGAAAAAACGTAGTCGCAGGTGTCCTGATAGACCTGTGTGAGCAGGTAGAAACCGGCGCAGATGATGAATATCCAGACCATTTCATAGGTGATGAACCGGGCCATCGTCACGTAGCCGATCAACAGGGCGAACAGGGACACCACCACGGCAGCGCCCGTGAACGTGTAAATCAGGCCGGCGAAGGTGGTGACGCCTTCGGGGGCTTCTCCGGCAACGATCAGGTCTCTGCGCGTCTTGCTGACGCGCAACAGCAGCGCACCGATCACCAGTGCCGCGACCAATGCCACGATGCCCCGACCGAACAACACCACTTCGGCGCTCATGCCAGTGACATTGCTCATCTGCACCAGGGTCACCAGCACCAGCAGCAGGCTGGCCAGCAACCTCGGATAGGGCTCCATCGCCAGCGCCACCGGATCGGCAATATCGGGCAGGCGCCAGGAAGGATGTTTGGTGGACAACAGTGCGCGGCTCAATCCGGTGATCAGTACGCAGGTATAGGCCAGCTTTTCCAGATATTGCGCCAGGTCGGCCAGCAGGGGGGGGTAGGGCAGTTGCCGGGTCCCGGCAAAATGCAGCAGTTGCAGGGCGATGCCAGCGGTCAGCACCGTCGCCATCACCGACGCCAGCGCAAGGGAGCTGCGTCGCAGCCGACCTGCAGGCATTCGATGAAAGCACAGCCACGCCAGAACCCGGCCGGCGAGGTTTCGACCCACGGTCCATATGAGCAGGGCCAGGATCAACAGGATGGCCGTGATCCCGCGTTGTCCGGGTTGCCAGGCGGCCCGGTGCGTGGCCTCGAGTTGCTCGATGAGGACGCTGAAACGTTGGCGGTCCTCGATCGGAAGAGCGAACAATGGCGACCAGAATCTCGGGCTCAGGATACTGCTGGTCTGCTGAGTCACTTCCGCTTCCAGCAAGCTGCGCCGAATGCTGGCAATCTGGGTGATCAGCTCGGCGGCACTTATTTTAAGCGCGGCCAGGGTTTTGAGTTGGCTGTCGATCTTGTTTTTTTGCTCGCCGAGGGCGTCTCGTTGGGTAGTAATTGCAGATGTCACCTGTGCGTTCTCGTCAAGCGGCACGGGCCCCAGCACGTTCAGTTGCGCCTGCAATTGCGCCTGGCCAGGCAGCAGCGATGTGGACAGGCGTTCAATCTCCTGAATCAGTACTTGCACCTGGTCCTGTGAGCTTTCCAGCTGGGTGTAATTGCTGGCCTGGGAAACCTGCTGCTTGAGGCTGTTGAGCTGGTTTTGCACCCCCAGCAATTCGCTGTCGGAGATGCTGATGATCGGGGCTGCGGGGGCGGGGGCGGGGGCGGGGGCAAGAGCAGGCGCGTCGGCCATATCCCCCGCCAACAGCCATCCCGGGCTTGCCACCAGAACCGCGAAGGCGACGTAAATCATTGACTTCAAGACATTGCGCATCGGCGAGCTCGACGGATTGTTGGTCACTTAGCCAATGAGGTTAGGCTCTGGACATTGTTTTGTCGCAATGGAACCCGAGAACCTGTGGGAGCGAGCTTGCTCGCGATGGCGGTGTGTCAGACACCGAAAATGTCGACTGACACTCCGTCATCGCGAGCAAGCTCGCTCCCACAGGGGGCTCCTACAAGGGGGGCGGCGCCTTTGGCGGGTGGTTTCAGCAAAACAAGTCAACCCATGAATCCATGGCCTAAGCTTGTTTGCAGGCCCCGGTCCATCGCACACCTCGATGGGCAAGCGGCACCGATAAAAACAATGCAATCAGGAGATCCCATGTCCGCCTTGATCCGTCGTTTCAGTCGCTGCATGGCCGCCGGTTTGACCGCTGCCGTGCTGGTCGCACCAGCCTTCGCGTTGGATACCGTGAAATTCATGGCCCCGGGTTCGGTGGGCGGTGGTTACGACCAGACCGCCCGGGTGCTGGGCAAGGCCATGGTCGAGGCCAATACGGCCAAGTCCGCGACCTTCGAGAACAAGGGCGGGGCGGGCGGGACCCTGGGGCTGGCGCAATTTGCCAACAGCACCAAGGGTGACCCGAACGCATTGCTGGTGGTCGGCGCGATCATGGTCGCGGGGATCGAACAGAACAAACCGCAGATCAGCCTTAAGGATGTGACGCCCATAGCCCGGCTGTTCACCGAGTACAACGTGATTGCCGTGCGCAAGGATTCGCCATACAAGACCCTCGATGACCTGATCAAGGACTTCAAGGAAAAGCCCACCGGCGTCACCTTTGGCGGTGGTTCCAAGGGGTCGATCGACCACATCGGCATCGCCGAGCTGGCTGGCAAACTGGATGTCCCGGTCAACAAGGTCAATTACATCGCCACCGGCGGCGGGGGTGAAATCGTGGCCCAGACCCTGGGCGGCCAGATCAAGGTACTCACCGGGGGCTACGCCGAACTGGGTCAATACATCAAGAACGGCCAGATCCGGGTGCTGGCCATCGGTGCGCCCGAGCGTGTCCCGGGGATCGATGCGCCGACCCTCAAGGAAAGCGGCTACGACGTGATCATCGGCAATTGGCGCGGTGTCTACGGTGCTGCGAACCTCACAGCCGAGCAGCGTAAAGAAGTGACCGACGCGGTCGTGACCGCCAGCAAAAGCAAAGTCTGGCAAGACAACATTAAAACCAATGCCTGGACCGAGAGCGTGTTGACCGGTGATGACTTCGGCAAGTTCGTCGACGAAGAGCACGTGCGTCTGCGGGCGATGCTGGTCAAGGTCGGGCTGCTTTGAGATGGCCGGGTCACGCGCAATCGTACCGACGCAATTGGCGATCGGCCTTGGACTGATCACCCTTAGCGCCTTGCTGGCCGTGGGGGCCAACCGCTTTCCAGCCGAGATGGGCTTCGTGATTCTGCCGGCTTACGTCTATCCCTGGATCGTCGCCGGCTTTCTCGGCGTGGTGGGCCTGTTGCTGAGTTATCAGGCGCTCACCGGCGGTTTTCGCGAACTGGACAGCGGCAATGGTGCGATCCCTGGCGGTAGATCCGGAGCCGCCTGGGTTACTGGAGGGTTGGTGGGGGTGGCCCTGCTGATCAACCTGATCGGGTTCGTGCTGGCTGCCGGGTTGCTGTTCGCCTGTTCGGCGCGGGGTTTTGGCAGCCGTCATCCCGTGCGGGACCTGGCCATCGGCATTGCCTTGACCTTGCCGATCTATTGGCTGTTCAACGCCGGGCTGGGGGTTTCCCTGCCGTCGCTGATCAACATTTGGCTTTGAAAGGAGATCGACACCGTGGACATTCTTTCAAGCCTGGCGATGGGGTTTTCCTCGGCACTGACGCCGATCAATCTGATGTGGGGGTTCATCGGCTGCCTGCTCGGCACCGCCATCGGCGTATTGCCGGGGATCGGTCCGGCGCTGACGGTGGCCCTGCTGTTGCCGATCACCGCCAAGGTCGACCCCACCGGCGCCTTGATCATGTTCGCCGGTATCTATTACGGCGCACAGTTCGGTGGCTCGACCACCTCGATCCTGCTCAACACACCCGGTGAATCGTCCTCCATGGTCACGGCCCTGGAAGGCAACCTGATGGCGCGCAACGGCCGGGCGGGACCTGCGCTGGCAACGGCGGCGATAGGCTCGTTCGTCGCCGGCACCATCGCCACCGTTTTGCTGACCCTGTTCGCACCCGTCGTGGCCAGGCTGGCCCTGAATTTTGGGCCGACCGAATATTTCGCGATCCTGGTGCTGTCGTTCACCACCGTGTCGGCAGTGCTCGGCGCTTCGATGCTGCGCGGGTTCGCTTCGCTCGGCGTCGGGCTGACCATCGGTTTGATCGGCCTGGACTCGACCTCGGGCATTGCCCGCTACACCCTCGGCGTGCCCGAACTGGTGGACGGCATCGAAGTGGTGCTGGTGGCGGTCGGCTTGTTCGCAGTGGGCGAGGCCTTGTACAGCCTGCTCTATCAAGGGGAATCAAACGAAGGGCGGCATCGCCTGACCTCGTTGTGGATGACCCGCGCGGACTGGAAACGCTCGGTGCCCGCGTGGCTTCGGGGCACGCTGATCGGTTTCCCGTTTGGTTCGATTCCGGCCGGTGGCGCCGAGATTCCAACCTTTTTGTCCTATTCCGCCGAGCGCAAGCTCAGCCGATACCCCAAGGAGTTTTCCGCCAACAAGGGCGAGGGCGCCATCGAAGGCGTCGCCGGCCCGGAAGCGGCCAACAACGCCAGCGCGACCGGGTCTTTGGTGCCGTTGCTGACCTTGGGCATCCCGACGTCCGCTACCGCCGCGATCCTGCTGGCCGCGTTCCAGAACTACAACCTGCAACCAGGGCCGATGCTGTTCGAAACCTCCGCCGACCTGGTCTGGACATTGGTGGCGTCGCTGTACATCGGCAACGTTATCCTGCTGGTGTTGAACCTGCCGCTGGTGGGGCTGTGGGTCAAACTGCTGCAAATCCCCCGGCCATACCTGAATGCCGGCATCCTGGTGTTCGCCACTATTGGCGTGTACGGCATGCGCCACTCATCCTTCGACCTGATACTGATGTTGGCGATCGGCTGGGGCGGGGTGTTGATGCGGCGTTTCGACTTCCCCGTCGCCCCCGTGATCGTCGGCATGCTGCTGGGGCCGATGGCCGAGAAACAACTGCGTAACGCCTTGTCCATCAGCCAGGGCGACTGGACGGTGTTCGTCACGCAACCGATCTCGGCATTCTTCCTCGCCCTGACGCTGCTGGTGCTGCTGGTGCCCTATGTGTTGCATAAACGCGGCATCAAGTTGCATGAGGATGATTGAGTCCTGCGATGCGCAATTCTTGTGGGAGCGAGCTTGCTCGCGATAGCGGTGTGTCAGACACCTGTGATACCGACTGGCACGCCCTCATCGCGAGCAAGCTCGCTCCCACAGATTCTGGGGCTTAGTTGACTGGCGGTGTTGTGGTTTGCGCGGTAAACCATTGCATGACCGGTGCGCAGGCTGGGTGCGATGCCGCCGAGGGTTGCAGGCACAGCGAGTAGATCCCCCGTGTCTTCAACGGCTCCCCGAACGGAATCACCAGTTCGCCCCGTTGAATCGACTCACCCGCCAGGGTCATGTCGGTCATCGCCACGCCCAGGCCCCGGGCGGCGGCATCGAGCGCCAGTTCGTCGAGGTTGAAAGGGATGTGCCGGTAGTCATGCAGCGACATGCCACCATGGGCTGACAGCCAGACCTTCCAGTCATGTTGATCGGAGGAGCGGTGCAGCAACGCAAAGCCCGACAGATCTTCTTGCGAAGCCAACGGCCGGTCGTTGGTGCCGAGCCCTGGCGCGCACACGGGCACCAATGCCTCTTCGAACAGGGTCAGGCAATCGGGCGCTGTGGACGGCTCAGGCAGATAGAGAATGTAGGCGTCACTGTCGCTGGCCGGCTCGACCACTTCGGTGGCCACGGTTTCAATTGCCAGGGATACGTCCGGGTGATGCCGGTAGAAATCGCTCAGTTTGGGCAGCAGCCAGCGCACCGCCAGTGACACGTGCATGCGAATGCGGAACGGGCGTTTTTGCGGCGCGAGCCGGTCTTCGAGGGTACGCAACTGTTCAAGGATGCTGCGGGCGCTGGCCAGTACCTGTTCGCCCTCGGCGGTCAGTTGAAGGCTGCGGCTGCTCCTGACAAACAGCGGCAGGCCAAAGTGGCTCTCCAGTTGCTGAATCTGTCGGCTCACCGCGCTCTGGGTCAGGCAGAGCTTTTGCGCCGCTTGGGTGAAGCTGCCTGTCCCGGCAACCTCGACCAAAGCCTGCAAGCCCTGCAGCGAGGGCACGTGGCGAATCTTGTCCATGCGTTTTCAGAATGCCTCGATGATTTAATAACGTTGGTTACCCGCGTTTTGAGCCTTTAGATTCTAGTCATCGCCACCGTCCTCGAAAACAGCTTATGCAAATTTTGCATGCAGTGCTGTTTTGGATCGAGACGGTTCGCAGAACAAGAACCTGAGGTGACACATGGAAAATATCTGTGGCTGGATTGCGCAAGCGGGGAGTTCCCCCTTGCGCGAGCCGCTCAAAGGCGCGCAGCAAGCCGATTGGCTGGTGATCGGTGCTGGCATCACTGGCCTCAGTGCGGCGCACGCTCTGGCGCAAATGCACCCCCAGGCACGTATCGTGGTTGTTGACCGCCAGCGTGCCGCGCAAGGCGCTTCGGCGCGCAACTCCGGTTTTGTGGTGGCTCATGAGCATCCCGCTGCCGGGGAGCTACTGGGGAGCGACGGGTTCGCCGGGTATCAAGCGGATACGGCAATCGGCCGCGCAGCCGCCGACGAAGTCCGCAAGCAGATCACCCGCCATGGCATCGAATGCGACTTCAGGGAATCGGGCTATTTCTTCGCCGTTAGCGATCCACGCAAGCTGACTCATGTCGAAGCCAAGCTGCAGACCCTGCGTAACGTTGGCGCCAGCGCGCAATTTCTGCAAGGCGAGCCATTGATCGAAAAATTCGGCAGCCGGCACTACCGCGCCGCGATCTGGTGCGGCAACGGCAATGCGCTGCTGCAACCGGCGAAGTACGTGCGGGGCTTGCTCGATGCCTTGCCGCCGACAGTGACGGTCTACGAGAACACCGATATCGCAGGTCTTGAGCGCCTGGGCGACGGCCGGATTCGCGCCCGGGGCCAAAACGGCAGTGTCGAAGCCAAACAGGTTTTGGTCTGCCTGAACGCCTTTATCCCTCGCGCGGGCATCGATGACAGCGGCACTTTCGCAATGGAGCTCAGCGCCAGCCTTACGCGGCCGCTCAGCGATCAAGAGTTTCAAGCCCTTGGTGCGCCGGCGTCTTGGGGCGTGCTGTCGACCCGCCCGTTGGGCGCCACGGTGCGCCTGACCCCGGATCGCCGGGTGATGATCCGCAACACCGCGGAATACCGCTCGCGGGATCTTTCATTGAGCGAATTGTCGATCCGCCGCCAGCACCATGTGCTGGGGTTGCAACGACGTTTCCCGATGCTCGGCGAGCAGGACATCGAATACACCTGGACCGGTCATCTCAGCGCTTCGCGCTCCGGGCAGCCGTATTTCGGCAAAGTCGAGGAGGGCGTTTTCGCCGTGGCCGGGTGCAATGGTTCCGGCGTGGCACGGGGCACGCTGTGGGGCCGCTTGCTGGCGGAGCTGGCCTCGGGTCGTGATTCGCCGTTGCTGCAATCGGTCATTCAACGGGCACAACCCGGCTGGCTGCCGCCCAAGCCCTTGCTCGACATCGGTGCCATGCTGCGTATGCGCGTGGAAGCGGTCCGGGCCAGAAGCGAAATCTGAAAACACCCGTTTCACAACAAGAACAAAAGCACTTCCCATCGAAGGTGATTCAACATGCGCGTCAATACGCTTTCCCTTGTGGCCCTGATCTCGACCTTTACCGCCGTGACTCATGCCGACGAAACCGTCAATATTTCCAACTGGAACGGCTACATCGCCGACGACACCCTGGTCAACTTCAACAAGGAAACCGGGATCAAGGCGACCTACGACATCCACGACAGCAACGAAGTGCTGGAATCGAAGCTGATGACCGGCAACACCGGGTATGACGTGGTCAGCCCGTCGAACCACTTCCTGTCGCGCTTGATCAAGGCCGGCGCCATCCAGAAACTCGACCGGAGCCAGTTGCCCAACTGGAAAAACCTCGATCCGGCGTTGATGAAAAAACTTGAGGTCAACGATCCGGGTAACCAGTACGGCTACCCCTACATGTGGGGCACGGCGGGCATCGGTTACAACGTCGAGAAGATCAAGGCGATCTTCGGCAATACCGACGTCACCCGGTCCTGGAGCCTGTTTTTCGACGAGAACAACATCAAGAAACTCAGCGAATGTGGGGTGGCGATCATCGACAACCCGACGCAGATCCTGCCGATCACGCTTAACTATCTGGGCCTGCCGCCCCACAGCCATGAGCCTGCCGACTACAAGAAAGCCGAGCAGGCGCTGCTGAAGATCCGGCCTTACGTCCAGTATTTCCATGCGTCCAAGTACATCAGCGACCTGGCCAACGGTAACGTCTGCGCGGTGATCGGTTTCAACGGCGACATCGTGCAGGCCGCCGCCAGTGCCGGGGAGGCGAAAAACGGGATCGATATTGCCTACTCGATCCCGGACGAGGGTTCCACCTTGTGGCTGGACATGGTGGTCATGCCCAAGAACGCGCCCCATGAGCGCAACGGCTACGCCTACATGAACTACCTGCTGGAGCCGAAGGTGATTGCCAACATCAGCAACAGCATCCATTACGCCAACCCCAACAGTGCAGCGGATGCCTTCGTTGACCCGGCGGTGAAGCAGGACCTGGCGATCTACCCGCCGAAAAACGTGATGGACAAGCTGTTCACCGTCGAGGACTTGCCCGCGGCCATCGCACGGTTGAGCACGAGGTTGTGGACCAAGCTGAAAACCAATACCTGATCGTCTTATGATCGCGATCAATCTGAAGTGACGCTGAACCTGTGGGAGCGAGCTTGCTCGCGATAACGGTATGTCAGACACCTGTGATACCGACTGGCACGCCCTCATCGCGAGCAAGCTCGCTCCCACAGGTTTCGGTTCGCTCCCACAGGTTTTTTCAGACTGGATTTACGCTACATGGGCTCAGGCATCGATGGCCGGGAAGTCGATGTCGGTCAGCACTGCGTTGTTCAGGTAGTTGGTCAATGTCTGCGAAGCTACATGGGCGATCACTTCGATGATCTTGCCGTCGTCGATACCGGCGGCACGCGCAGCGGCGATCTGTTCGACGGTCAGGTGGCCACGGCTTTCGGTGATCTGGCGGGCGAGGGTGGCTATGGCGTTTAGTTCACCGTGTCGTGCGCTGAGGATGTCCTGCTTCGACAGCCCGGCCTTGCTGGCGAACAGCGTGTGAGCGGCCAGGCAGTAGTCGCAGCCGTTGACCTGCGAAGTAGCCAGGGACACCGCTTCTTTTTCCGTGGCGCTCAGGGACGTCTTGCCCAGTGCGGCCGAGTTTTGCAGGAACGAGGCCAGCACCGCCGGGGCGTGGGCCAATACCTTGAAAACGTTGGGCAAAAAGCCAATTTTTTTCTGCACGCCTTCCAGCAGCGGGCGGGTGGCGTCGGTGGCGTGTTCCAGACTGATCGGGGCAATGCGGGTCATGGTGATACTCCGTGGTGTGAAGCGCGGAATGCGCTGGGTACGGAGCTGATGTTAGGGAGAACGCCTGGCTTGTTGGGTGCAAGTCGTCGAGGATATGCGACAGATCGTCCAGAACTGCCTTCGGGAGCCTTGTCATGGATCGCTTGTCTACGTTGCTCACACACTTTGGCGTCAATGCCGGCACGTTCCATAGCGGCACGTTTTGCGGTACCACCGCCTTCGACGGCCAACAGGTCAGCGGTCATTTGCACCTGCTTCAGGCGGGTGAGTTGCTGCTCAGGTTGGGGGATCAGCCGGATCTGCAACTGACCGAACCGACCCTGATATTTTTCCCCCGACCCTATCGGCATCGCCTGTTCGCTTCAGAAGCGTCCGGCACGCAACTGGTCTGCGCGACCCTGGATTTCGACGGCGGCGCGGGCAATGCCCTGGCGGCGGCACTGCCTGATTACCTGGTGCTCAAGCTCGATGAAATCCCGGCACTGGCCGGGACTCTGGAATGGCTGTTCAACGAGGCGTTTGACGGCACATGCGGGCGTGAAGCCGTCATGGACCGGTTGTTTGAATTGCTGGTGATTCTGTTGCTGCGGCACATTCTGAGTTCGGGTGGCCAGCAACCGGGCATGATGGCCGGCCTCGCCGATGCGCGCCTGGCGCGGCCCCTGAGCCTGATGCATGAAACCCCGGCCAAGGCCTGGAGCGTGGCCGAACTTTCGGTCGCCGCCAACATGTCGCGGGCCAGTTTCGCCGAACATTTTCGCCGGGTGGTCGGGCAGACGCCGGTGGATTACCTGGTGAGCTGGCGCATCAGCCTGGCACAGAAGCGCTTGCGCGAAGGCCGGCCGGTTGCGCTGATTGCCGAGGAAGTCGGTTACGAAAGTCCCTCGGCGCTGGCCCGGGCGTTTCGTCGCAAGACCGGGCTCAGCCCGCGGGAGTGAAGGGGCAACTGATTCACCCGAAAAACCTGTGGGAGCGAGCTTGCTCGCGATTCGGTAGTCCATTCAACATCAATGTCGACTGGCATGACGCTATCGCGAGCAAGCTCGCTCCCACAGGTTAAGGGGGGGGTTAGCTGTGCATCAGAACTTGTACGCCTGCCGTCCTACCAGCAGCCATTTTCCGTCCTGCTTTTGCCAGATCTGGAAGTTTTCGATTTCGGTGGGCACCACTTCGGTGCCTTTGAGCGCTTGGGCCGAGAAGTGGTGACGGACCAGCGCGACATTACCCGAGACGGTAATGGTCTGGTTTTGCATCTCAAGGGTCTTGAAGGCGCTTTTGCCGGTTTCGATGTCGGCGATGAAGGCCTGCTTGTCCTGGATCTTGCCGCTGGAATGCCCGTAGGTCAGGTTCTCGGCGGTCAAGGCGTTCAGCTCAGGGATGTCTTTGTGCAGCATGGCCTGGGTCAGGTGGTCGACAGCCTGGGCCACGTCCTTGTCCGCGGTGGCCGGGGTGGCGGAGACGTAGCCGCTGAACAGGCACAGAAAACCAATCAGCACTGTTGCTTTTTTCATGGGTGTTTCCTTGTTGTTGTAGGGATAGCGCGACGACTGCTCGAGTATTCATCAGTCATCGTACAACGTAGCATGCGATGGAGGAAAAAAGCGAACTTGCCCGGTGACCGTACCTCGAAGTTAAAAGGGCGATGCCCTGACTTCGAGGTATTGCGCCATGCAGCCTGACCCGCGTTTACGGCACGACCTGACGTTGCTCATGGTGTTTCTGGTGATTGTCGTGGTGTCGGGTTTTGCTCCCCGCAGCCGGGTGGACTGGGCGCTGGAGAACCTGCTGGTGCTGTTGCTGGTGGGGACGCTGGTGGCGGTTTCACGGCGGTTCCGCTTGTCGGCGACGTCTATCACGCTGGTGTTTGCGTTTCTGTGCGTGCATGAACTGGGCGCCCACTACACCTATTCCCTGGTGCCTTACGAACAATGGTCTTCGGCGTGGTTGGGCTTCAGTTTCGACCGGGCGACAGGTGCTCATCGCAATCACTACGACCGCCTGGTACATCTGAGCTATGGGCTGCTGCTGGTTTATCCGGTGCGCGAAGTGCTGTGGCGCCTGACGCCACTGCGCGGGTTCTGGCTGTATTTCGTGACCCTGAACATCATGCTGTCGACATCGGCCTTGTACGAACTGGTGGAATGGATCGGCGGTGCTTTCCTGGGCAAAGACACGGCGAAGGCCTTCGTCGGTGCGCAAAACGATCCCTGGGACTCGCAAAAGGACATGGCCATCGCGGTTGCCGGTGCGTTTGTCAGCCTGTTGCTGGTGTCTTTGCGGGGCATGGCGCAAAAGCAACCGGTGACGACTGCAAGGTGATCGGGTGGACGGCTTCAGCGGGGCAGCTGTCGCGGTCGGTTGATCGGTTCAGGTTTTGAGGTAGAGGTTGCCTGACAGGACGCCATCGCGAGCAAGCTCGCTCCCACAGGGGATCTCCATTTGCCGAAGATCACCTGTGGGAGCGAGCTTGCTCGCGATGGCAATAGCCCAGAAAACGCAGGACCAGCGGCCTAAAGATACTTATCCGTCACAGCCCCCTCCGAAGCACTGGACACCGTCTTCGCATACTTGGCCAGCACCCCGCGCTTGTATTTTGATTCCGGCCGCACCCAGCGGCTCTTGCGCTCGGCCAGCACAGCCTCGGAGACGTCCACGGTAATCTGCCGGGTTTCAGCATCGATGATGATCCTGTCGCCATTCTCGACCAGTGCAATCGGTCCGCCCTCAAAGGCTTCCGGCGTGATGTGACCGACCACGAAACCGTGGGAGCCGCCGGAAAAACGCCCGTCGGTGATCAGCGCCACCTCCTTGCCCAGGCCCTTGCCCATGACCGCCGACGTCGGCGAGAGCATTTCGCGCATGCCCGGGCCACCCTTTGGCCCTTCGTAGCGGATCACGATCACTTCGCCGGGCTGGACTTCGCCATTGAGAATGCCGGCCAGTGCACCTTCTTCGCCGTGATAGACCCGGGCCGTGCCTTCGAAGCGCAGGCCTTCCTTGCCGGTGATCTTGGCCACGGCGCCGGTGGGCGAGAGGTTGCCGCGCAGAATGACCAGGTGGGAGTCCTTTTTGATCGGCTGGTCGAAAGGCCGGATCACGTCCTGGCCGGCCGGGTAGTCGGGTACGTTGGCCAGGTTTTCCGCCAGGGTCTGGCCGGTGACGGTCAGCACATCGCCGTGCAGCATGCCGGCATCGAGCATGCGCTTCATCAGCGGTTGAATGCCGCCGATGGCCACCAGCTCGCTCATCATGTATTTACCGCTGGGGCGCAGGTCGGCGACCACCGGGGAAACCTTGCCCAGCTCGACGAAGTCATCCAGGGTCAGTTCGACATCCACCGCATTGGCCATGGCCAGCAGATGCAGCACGGCGTTGGTCGAGCCGGCGAGGGCGATCACCACGCGAATGGCGTTCTCGAAGGCTTTGCGGGTCATGATGTCGCGAGGCTTGAGGTCGAGCTTGAGCAACTCCATGACCTGCTGGCCGGCGCGGAAACTGTCCGACGCCTTGTCGGCGCCGATGGCGTCCTGGGAGCTGGAACCGGGCAGGCTCATGCCCAATGCCTCAATGGCCGAGGCCATGGTGTTGGCGGTGTACATGCCGCCACAGGAACCGGGGCCGGGAATCGCCACTTCCTCGATCTGCTTGACCTGAATCTCGCTGATGTCGCCCCGCGCGTGCTGGCCCACGGCCTCGAACACGGAAATGATATCGGTATGGCCGGCCCCCGGCTGGATGGTGCCGCCGTAGACAAAGATCGACGGGCGATTCAGCCGCGCCATGCCGATCAGGCACCCCGGCATGTTCTTGTCGCAACCGCCGATGGTCACCAGGCCGTCGAAACCTTCGCAACCGGTGACCACTTCGATGGAGTCGGCGATCACCTCGCGGGACACCAGCGAATACTTCATGCCTTCGGTGCCGTTGGCGATGCCGTCGGAAATGGTGATGGTGTTGAATATCACGCCCTTGGCACCGGCGGCATTCGCGCCTTTTTCGGCTTCGAGCGCCAGCTTGTCGATGTGCATGTTGCAGGGCGTGACCATGGCCCAGGTCGAGGCGATGCCGACCTGCGGCTTGGTGAAGTCTGCATCGGTAAAGCCCACGGCCCGCAGCATGGCGCGTGCCGGTGCGGCCTCTACGCCGTCGATTACCTGAGAGGAGTACTTGCGCAGATCGTCTTTGTCGCTCATGACTGCTCCTATCGCTGAGGCTGTTGCTCACACGCTCGTTGAGAAAAACAGGATGAGTATAGAAGGCCGGGCGCCCGGGCCCGGGCTAACCGGTCGGGAACAGACGCGCGGGTAAGCCTTGTCGTGATATTCTTCGCGACAACTTGGTTTGATCTATTCAGTTTTCCTGTCCTTGAGACGGGCGAGCAGAATCACTGTCGCTCAAGTAGCTGAAGCCAATAAAGATAAAAAGTCAGTTCAGAAGGGACATTAAAGTGGGGTCGATGCGGTTCGTCGGCCTTGTGTGCCCACCCTGCAATCCTTGAGTGCCGCACCCGTGACTGCCGTGAAACACGGGGTTGTGCGCATGAGGATGGAAGGGCGGATGGCGTTTTATCATAGGTGCTACAGATGTTTAAGAAAGTGAACACAGCCCTGCTGGGGCTGGCCTTGTCGTTGGGGATGACGACAGCCCAGGCCGAAGAAGCCAAGAAAGTCGACGTACTGCTGATCGGCGGCGGCATCATGAGCGCGACCCTGGGTGTGTGGCTCAATGAGCTGGAACCCGGCACTTCGATGGAAATGATCGAGCGCCTCGACGGCGTCGCCCAGGAAAGCTCCAACGGCTGGAACAACGCCGGTACCGGTCACTCCGCCCTGGCCGAACTGAACTACACCCCTGAAGACGAGAACGGCAAGGTTTCGATCCCGAAGGCCGTTGAAATCAACGAAGCGTTCCAGATCTCCCGTCAGTTCTGGGCCTGGCAGGTTCAGCAAGGCGTGCTGAAGAACCCGCGTTCGTTCATCAACTCCACACCGCACATGAGCTTCGTGTGGGGCGATGACAACATCAAGTTCCTGAAAAAACGCTACGAAGCCCTGCAAGCGAGCCCGCTGTTCGCTGGCATGCAGTACTCCGAAGACCCGGCTGTGATCAAGCAGTGGGTGCCGCTGATGATGGAAGGGCGTGACCCGAGCCAGAAGATCGCGGCCACCTGGAGCCCGCTGGGTACCGACGTGAACTTCGGCGAAATCACCCGCCAGTTCGTTGCGCACCTGCAAACCACGCCGAAGTTCGACTTGAAGCTGTCCAGCGAAGTACAGGACATCACCCGGAACGAAGACGGCAGCTGGCGTGTCAGCTACAAAAACCTGAAAGACGGCAGCAAGACCGAAACCGACGCCAAGTTCGTGTTCATCGGCGCCGGCGGCGGTGCCCTGCACCTGCTGCAGAAGTCCGGCATTCCTGAAGCCAAGGAATACGCAGGCTTCCCGGTAGGCGGCTCGTTCCTGGTGACCGAGAACCCGACCATCGCCGAGCAACACCTGGCCAAGGCCTACGGCAAAGCCTCCGTTGGTGCACCGCCGATGTCGGTTCCGCACCTGGACACCCGCGTGCTGGACGGCAAGCGCGTGATCCTGTTTGGCCCGTTCGCGACCTTCAGCACCAAGTTCCTGAAAGAAGGTTCGTACCTGGACCTGCTGACCACCACGACCACCCACAACGTGTGGCCAATGACCAAGGTCGGCATCAAGGAATACCCGCTGGTCGAGTACCTGGCAGGCCAGTTGATGCTGTCTGACGAAGACCGCCTCAACGCCCTGAAGGAATACTTCCCGAACGCCAAGGCTGAAGACTGGCGCCTGTGGCAAGCCGGCCAGCGCGTGCAGATCATCAAACGTGATGAAGCCGCTGGTGGCGTGCTGAAACTGGGCACCGAAATCGTCGCTTCGCAAGACGGCAGCATCGCCGGCCTGCTGGGCGCCTCCCCAGGCGCATCGACCGCTGCACCGATCATGCTGACCGTGCTGCAGAAAGTGTTCAAGGACAAGGTCGCGACCCCTGAGTGGCAGGCAAAACTGCACCAGATCGTACCGAGCTACGGCACCCAGCTGAACGCCAGCCCTGAGAAGGTTGCTGAAGAATGGGCCTACACCGCCAAGGTGCTGGAACTGACTCCGCCACCAGCGGTGATTGCGCCGGCTGTGAAGCCAGTGACTGTCGATACGGATGCGAAAGCGCCGAAAGCTAGTGCTGCGAGTGATATGGCTCTCTAATTAGACTGCCGGATCAAAAAAAGCCCACTGAACCGGCGACGGTCAGTGGGCTTTTTTGCTCTCGGATCCCTCGAAATACCCCTGATTCCCTGTAGGAGCGAGCCTGCTCGCGAAAAACGCCAGGACAACGCGGGCACTCAGGCAGCACGCGTTATCGTTGACGTCCATCGCGAGCAAGCTCGCTCCTACAAGCTGGCGTTTATGCAATTTGGACAGACCATTGCCTTGGCGGCAGCAGGCGAGGGCAGTTTTTAGACTGATGTGAAAAAACCCACTGAACCGGCGACGGTCAGTGGGTTTTTTTGTGGGAGATGGCACAGGCAACGCTTTGAGCTCGGAGCGTCTACGCCGGCCGTAACGGGGGTTCCTGTCATCAATTGTCAAGTCACTGACGCTCAATGAGAAGCAGACAGTTCGGCCCTGACGATACTGGTTTGTTTTCCGACCTCGGTAAGGCGAAACCGTAAGCCTGATACCTCTCCGCCCTGGCGGGAATTTGTAGGAGCGAGCTGGCTCGCGATGGACTCAAGTGCGCCGCGTTTAGTCAGTAAGCACGCGTTTTCGTTAACAATCATCGCGAGCAAGCTCGCTCCCACAGTCAGTTGCATCTCAATAAAACAATCATAGAGAGCGCAGAATGAAGTTCAGTTTTGTAGACAGCAGCCAGCCGAGCCGCCGGCGGGTTTTACGCGATGCTTTCACTTTGGCTTTGGCGGCCTCGCCGTTGGCAAGCCTGGCCAGGGCATCCGACGAATCCGCAGCGGCCAGTGAATCCGTCGAAGACGTGACCTTTGCCGCAGGCCCACGACCGCTGGTGCAATACCCGCAAAAACGCCCGTTGACCCTGGTGACTACTCGGCCGCCGCATCTGGAGACGCCGTTCCCGGTCTTCAACGAAGGACCGATCACGCCCAATGACGCCTTTTTCGTGCGTTACCACCTGGCCAATTTCCCGACCAGCATCGATCCGGACAGTTACCGCCTGACGATCAAGGGCTCGGTCGACACGCCGCTGTCGCTTTCCCTTGCCGAGCTCAAGGCCCTTGCCGCACCGGTGGAAGTGGTGGCCGTCAATCAGTGTTCGGGTAACAGTCGTGGCTTCTCGATGCCTCGCGTGTTCGGCGCACAGTTGGGCAATGGCTCCATGGGCAATGCGCGCTGGGTAGGGGTACCACTCAAGGCGGTATTGGAAAAGGCCGGTGTGAAAGCCGAGGCCCGGCAAGTGACCTTCCGTGGGCTCGATAAGCCGGTGTTGCCGAGCACGCCGGAGTTCATCAAGGCGCTGGATATCAGCCATGCCATGGACGGCGAGCCCATGATCGCGTGGTCGATGAATGGCACCGACCTGCCATTTCTCAACGGATACCCGATTCGTCTGGTGGTGCCAGGCTACTTCGGCACGTACTGGGTCAAGCACCTGAGTGAGATCGAAGTCGTCGACCATACCTACGACGGTTTCTTCATGGCCAAGGGTTACCGGGTTCCGGATAACGATTGCTTCTGTATTGCCCCAGGCACCACGGCGGCGAAAACCCAGCCGATTTCCAGATTGCCGGTCCGCAGTTTCATCACCAGTGTTAAACACGGCGATGTATTGCCGCTGAACAAAAGCGTGGTGCTCAAGGGCATCGCGTTCGACGGTGGCGTTGGGGTCAACAAGGTGGAAGTGTCGATCGACGGCGGAAAAACCTGGCGTGAATCCACGCTCGGGCAGGACCTTGGCCGTTACTCCTTCCGTGAGTGGACGCTGCCGATCACCTTTACCGGCAAGGGCGCCACACCGTTGATGGTGCGGGCCAGCAACAGTGCTGGCGAGACGCAACCGCTGCAGGCCGACTGGAATCCCGCTGGCTACCGCCGCCACGTCGTCGAAACCACCCACGTGACCGTCGTCTGAGGAGGGCCGCATGAAACTTGTGAAATGCATGACCGCCTTGCTCTGCGCGGCTCAGGTTTGTCTGGCCACCCTGGCTGTCGCCGCGCCGCTGTCCATCACGCTGCCGCCTGAAACGGCTGCGTTCAAGCCCAGCACGATGCCTGGCTACGCTTTGGCGCAGCAGAAGTGTTCCGTCTGCCATTCGGCCGACTACATCAACTTCCAGCCGCCTGGTATGAGCCTGGCGCAGTGGACCGCTGAAGCGGGCAAGATGCGGCACGTGTACGGTGCCCCGATCAGCGACCGGGATGTGAGTGTTATCGGCGCTTACCTGGCGGTGACCTACGGCAGTGCGAAGGCCAATGATGCCGATGTTCTGGCGGCTTCGAACGCCCCGGTGGCCCAGCTCCCGGTGGTGGCTGGGGCTGGGGCAAAAGTCGATGCCAAGGTCTTGCTGCAGAACAACGCCTGTCTGTCCTGCCACGCGACCGATCACAAAGTGGTAGGCCCGGCCTACCGCGATGTGGCGGCCAAATATGCCAAGGACCCGCAGGCAATGGACAGGCTTATGTCCAGCATCCAGCACGGTGGCAGCGGGAAGTGGGGGGATGTGCCCATGCCGCCTTTCACGCAGTTGAGCCCGGACGACCTGAAAAGCCTGGCGACTTTTATCCTGCAACAGTAAGTCAGTCTCAGCCTGATGCGAAAAGCCCACTGAACCGGCGACGGTCAGTGGGCTTTTTTTGCGGGCGCGGGTTTGTTCAAGATATCGAGGAGTGGGTTGCACTGAAGCGCTTGAGAATGTCCTGGTACATTTTCGTCCGTCGATGACCTTGGCCATATCCGCCCGCAGCAGCGACGGTGCCAGACTGGACGTGGTCCAGGTACTTGAAGATTTTGCCGGGCGAAAGGAACACGACTTTGTAGCCAAGCCTGATCACGCGGTCTTGCAGCTCATAACCGGGTACACGGTCATCGATCTGGAAATGCAACCCCTGCTGCTTCATCAGCCTGCCATTCCATAGCGTGCAAAAGCTTTTCAAGTGGGTTTCCTTGTAGGGTTTCGGCTCCTTCGAGCGCAGGCCGAGCGATTGCTTCAGGCGTCGGTAGTGGTGCTTGATCAGGCGTGAAGTGAAGCGCCAAACGGTCCTTGGCAGTCCGCGGTTGAGTTGCTCCGTGCAACCGACCGCGATGACGTTTTGATCCTTGGTGCAGTGGTCCATCATCATCGCAAAGACGTTTGCATCGAAGACGAACGTGTCGGTGTGCATCAGGAACAGGTAGTCGGTATTGACCCTGGCCAGCGCCATGTCCAGCGCTTTGCCATGGGCGATGTGCCCCGGTTCTTTGGTGGGGGCATCGCGTTCGATCAGGTTGATCCAGTCGAGCGAGCGCAAATACTCGACGCTGGCGTCCGCCGAACCGTTATCGACCACCCAGACCGCAATGCCTGATTTTTGGACATGCTCCTGCAACAGTTCCAGGCAGATCCTGGTGAGCTCCGGGGTTTTGTAATTAACCAGAACGATGCTGAACGGTGGCTTGGCGTTTGTATCGACACGACCCATCTTCGAAATGCTCGACGACTCAAAAGAGTCGAAGACTAAAGGGGCAACCTTAGTTCAAGCTTAATTTCACCTGGGCGACACGACGCTGGCTATCGCTGCCTGACGCCTTCGAATGAACCTGTACGCACTTCGCCACTGCGGATGTAGCGGGCGATCAGCACACCCCCGGGTGAGTTGATCGAATTCACCAGGGTGAAGGCAGACGCTTGTGCGTTGTCGTCGAACAGGCGCTTGCCGCGCCCCAGCAGGATGGGATGAATCATCAGCCGCAACTCGTCCACCAGGCCGGCGGCAAGCAGTTGGCGCACCAGATCGCCGCTGCCTTGGGTCAGCAGCTGAGGACCTTCCTGGCGTTTAAGCGCGTTGATCGCGTCGACCAGGTTGCCCTCCAGCGCATGACTGTTGTGCCAGGCCAGCGAGTCGGCGCGATGGGTGGCCACATGCTTGGGGACGGCGTTGAACAGGTCCGCGATGGTGTGATGGGTTGAATCGGCCTGAATATTCGGCCAATAGGCGGCGAAGATGTCGTAGGTGCGACGCCCCAGCAGCAACTCGAATGGCTGCGAGAACAGGTCCTGTACAGCCTGGCCGGTGGTTTTGTCGGCGTAGGGCACGATCCAGCCACCGAAGCGGAATCCGCTACTGGAATCCTCTTCGGGCCCGCCAGGCGCTTGCATGACGCCGTCCAGACTCACGAATGCGGCAACGGTCAGTGTGCGCATGCTCTTCTCCTGATTCATTCCGGTTTAAGCGTTTAGACCGGGAAGTCTGCAATTCCTTGAGACCGTTCCCTGAAAGGTAGTCGAACCAGACGCTGTGAAATCGACAACAAAGTGCGCGGCCCATATACGACGAAGGTCGTATGGTGGTCTGTGCAGGTGCGTGTTAGCGAGGATTTGTCTTGAAGGTGCAATTGCAAATTTGTATCATTCGGTTTCAATTCAGCGAAGCAGGGAACGCAGCGCCAAAACAATAATAAGGTCAAGGCAATGCTCAAAATGCTTCTCGTGTACGGTCATCTGCTCGCTACGTGTATTGCCCTGGGGAGGGTGTTGCAGGCGGATCACAAGCTTTGGAGTTGGCGCAAGGAAGTACTGGACCAGGCGAGGCTTGAATACCTCGATGAAACTCAGAAGATCGTCAGCCTTGCACTGCTGGCCCTTTGGGCAAGTGGACTGTTGCTGGTGCTTCAGGGTTACCTCAATGAAGGCGACGCGTATCTGCTCAATCAGAAACTCTGGGCCAAGGTGACGGTCGTCGCGCTGCTGAGCCTCAACGGTGCACTCTTGCATCGAGTCGGCTTCCCGCTGCTGCAAAAGGCTCCATTCGTCGCACTGCGCAGTGCAGGCCGCACGCGGCTGGCCTTGTTGGGTGCGCTTTCCATGAGCGGTTGGCTATTCGCCGCTTTCCTGGGCGTGGCTCGAGCCTGGAATCACGTGTTGCCTTACCTGCATGTGATGGGCGCATTCGTCGCATTCTCGTTGCTGGCCTGTTGCGTGGCACTGGCAGTTGCCGGCAGGGCGGGCAGTGTCGATGCGCCAAAATCCTCGGTACCGGGGTAGCGATCAGCACGGCGTATTTCATACCTGTAAATTCGGGTCAGCTTCATTGCGCGGGAAAAGTTCCCGCGCATAAAATTCAGGCGAAACTGTAAGACTGACGAATTGCTCCCAAGCTGCTCCCGGATAGCAACGGGTATTGCGTTGGCACGGCTCTCGGTAAATTCATGGGATTATTTCCCACGCGGCTATACTGGGGTTATCTACCCAGGAATTCGCTGAATGCAATCGTCAACGCTGCCCACCTCGCTCCTCAAAGCCTTGCGACATGTCATGCGGCCGCTGGTGCGCCTGATGCTGCGCAAAGGCGTCACCTACCTGGTGTTTGCCGACCTGCTCAAGGAGGTTTTCGTCGAAGTGGCGGACCGTGAGTTCCGCCTGGGCGAGAAGGCACCGACCGACAGCCGCATCAGCCTGCTCACCGGTGTGCACCGCAAAGATGTACGGCGCTTGCGCAATGCCGGTGATCCGGCTGCTTCCACGCTTCCGGAAAACATCACGTTTGGTGCACAACTGGTCAACGCCTGGGCCAGCGCGCCTTTCTGCAACGACGCCGGCCAGCCACTGCCGTTGCCTCGATTGGCCAGTGTCGGCGGCGACCGCTCCTTTGACGCCTTGGTGGCGAAGGTCAGTACCGATATCAGGGCGCGGGTGGTGCTGGACGAGTGGCTGCGCCTGGGGGTCGTGCGCCTTGACGAACAAGAGCGCGTGCACCTTGAAGCCCAGGCCTTCGTGCCACAAAAGGGCTTCGATGAGAAAGCGGCTTACCTGGGGCACAATCTGCACGATCATGCTTGCGCTGCGGTTCACAACCTGAGCAGCGAAGCCCCGGCCTTTTTTGAACGCAGCGTCCACTATGACGCACTGGCCCCGATGAGCGTCGAGGCGTTACGCGAGGCCGTGGCCAGCGAGGGAATGCAGGCCCTGTTGAGCTTCAACCGACTCGCCGCCGAACTGGAGTCCCGGGACCTGCCCAGCCTTGAACCGCGCCAGCGCATCACAGTCGGCTTGTACTTCTACACTGAAGCTTCCGATCCCAACTCGCCAACAGCCCCTGAACCATGACCGTCAAATTGCGCCTGATTCGTGCAGTCGCCCTCGTTCTGGGCCTCGGGCTTGCAAGTGTGTTGCAAGCCGCCCCAGCCTGTGTCAGCCAGAATGATGCGGGCACCAGCGAAGTGCCGGTCATCGAGGCACCTGGTGGCACCGGCGGCACGGGCGCAACACCTGGCGGCATGGGCGGTACCGGCATCGACACCGACAACGGTGGGATCGGTGGTACCGGCGCACCACTGAAAAAGAGCCCTGGCGGCATTGGCGGCACCGGTGCCGTTGCAGGTGGAGTGGGTGGCACGGGCATCAGCAACGATAACGGAGGAATCGGTGGCACCGGCATTGTCGGCACCATCACCGGGTTCGCCTCGATCTGCGTCAATGGCGTGGAAGTGCACTTCAACAAAAACGTTCCTGTCAGCGAGAACGGCATCGCCAGCTCCAGTACCCGCCTGGCGGTAGGCCAAGTGGTTGCCGTGGAAGCGTTCAATTCCCGGCGCGGTCTGGAGGCCGGGCGCATTTCTATCCTGCACGCCTACGAAGGCCCTTTGACAGCCCTGCCGCGCGACTCCATGCCCATGCGCGTCATGGGGCAACCGGTACGCCTGGCCAACGGTGCCCAGGTCGCTGCCGGCCTGCGTCCGGGGGATCCCGTGCGGGTCAGCGGGCTGCGCGATGCTCGTGGCGAAGTGGTGGCCAGCCGCATCGATCGGGCGCCCGGCCTCAAGGAGGCCAGTGCCATCGGCCCGGTGGATCGCAGTGGCTATCTCCAGGGGCTCAAGCTCAGCAATCACCCAGGCCCGGCGCAGGAAATGCTGGTGCGCGGCCATTGGTCCGGCCGCGAGCTGGACGTGAACCAAAGCCGCCCCGATCCGAGCCTGCCTTTCATTGGCCGGGCACACAATGCGGTGATCGAGGGTCTGGTACAGGGCCGGCAGGACCGCCATTTGGTGGTGGGCGGCATTAATGTGACGCTGGCGCACGACACCGTGTTTGTCGGTGTGCAGGCTTCGGAGCTGGCGCTGGATCGACGGGTGCGGATCAACGGCGTGTTCACCGGCGCGCGGGAGGTGCAGGCAACGCGTATTGAATTGCCCCGCGATCGCTCCGATTCACCAGCGAGCAACCGGCACGGACGACATGGCACCAACGAGCAAGACACCGACGACTCAAGTGGCTCGGGCAACTCGATTGACTCAAGCGGCTCGGGCAACTCGATCGACTCAAGTGGCTCCGACAACTCCGGCAACTCTGACAGCTCGGGGAGTTCAGGGAGCTCGGGCGGTGACAGGAGCGGCCGCTCCGAGAGCGAAGGCCGCGTTGTCGACGATACTCGCCACGGGGGGAGTGACAGCCATGGCGGTGGCGACAAGATTGAACGCGTGGACGTGGACGTGGACGTGGACGTGGACAAGTCCGGCAAGTCAGAGCGAGTCGAGAGGGTCGAGCAATCCGGCAAAATCGAGAAAGTGGAGAGGGTAGAGAAGGTAGAGAAGGTAGAGAAGGTGGAGAAAGTCGAACGTCCGGAGAAAGTCGAGAAAGTTGATCGGCCAGAAAAGGTTGAGAAGATAGACAAAGTAGATCGGCCAGAAAAAGTTGAGAAGGTCGAAAAAGTCGAGCCGGTTGAAAAAGTCGATCGCTCTGGCAAGTCGGGTTAAACAGTGCAGTCATGATGCACTTTCGTCATAAGTAACTAGGCTGGGTAAGTCACGCAACAAATCATGCGTGTGAACTTCGATGACGTCAGACACGAGGTGAACATGGATCCCAAGCGCATCCTGCTCGTCGGTTGGCTTGCCAGCCTGGCTTTGCCGACCTTGGCCGATACCTTTACGACCTCGATCGGAACCGACTACTCCCGGGGCGACTATGGCACCGGTACGACTTCCGAAACATGGTACGTCCCGCTGGTGGGCAGATACGAAACCGGCCCCATGACCTACAAGCTCACCGTACCCTGGCTACGCATCACCAATCCTTCAGTCGGCCCTGACGGCGAGCCGCTGCCCGGCGGCTGCGGCAAGGTGGAAAGCGGTCTGGGCGACACCGTTGCCGGTGCCGACTATGCTGTGCTGGACGGCAGCGTTGGCGGGCTGTTCGTGGACCTGATCGGCAAGGTCAAGTTGCCAACCGCCGACGAAGACGAGTGCCTGGGCACCGGCAAAACCGACTATTCCGCCCAGGTCGATGTCGCCAAAGCCTTCGGTCCTGTGACCGGGTTCGCGACCCTGGGCTGGAAAAAGTTCGGCGACCCGTCGGGCTCCGAATTCGACAACCCGATATTCGCCGGCCTGGGCTTTGCCATGCCCGTGTTCGTGCGCACCACGGCGGGCGTGTCCTACGACTGGCGGCAGAAGGTCGTTTCCACGGGTGACGAAATCAAGGAGTTGACGCTCTTCCTCACGCACAAGCTCAATCAGGAATGGAAGTTTCAGTTATATGCCGTCAAGGGCTTTTCCGACGCCAGCCCGGACGGCGAGGCCGGGCTGTTGCTCAGCCACGCTTTCTGATTCCTGGCCATTGCCTGTCAGGTAACTTCCAGCATTGATGCGTTTCACCGCCTCGACTCAGGCCCTTGCCTCACTCCCGGGCGTTTTGCAGTTCAGTTTTTCTTCTTGATCAGTTTATTGATGTAGTACTTCAGGCTCAAACGATCCTTGGGCCTTGGTTTGTAGTGGGTTTTGTTTCTTTGTGCCGGATCGACCGCCATGGTTCCCGCGGTGTAGTAATAAAGCGCAATAGACCTGCGGGTGATGTGTTCCGGAGTCGTTAAAGGCTCCGGGTGCCCATGATTGCTGTCCTTGTCTGTGTTGAAAATGACACAGCGATTGTAGATGGGCAGGACTTTTTTAAGGCAGGTCTTCATGCCGACATCCCAAAGTTCCAGGTTGCCGCCGTATTCCTCTTGCCAGTCTTCATTCAGATAAATGATGATGTTCAGTCTGCGTTCAACATTAAGTTTTTTGTTGAGCCGGAAGTCCGAGTGCACCCCCAGGAAACCACCGCTTTTTGTTTCGTGCAGGCCGCCACCGGTAAAGTAGGGGTCGGGTATCAAGCCTTCGATGCCAGTGAGCTTTTCAAGAAACTGCAACATGGGGGCCGAGTTAAAGGCGTTGAAAACAGTCTTCAAATAAGGGTCGCATTCGTTGGGACTGATTTGACGTTTGCGTTGACCTTTATAGCCGCGCTCGTAGAGCATTTCGTTGTTGGTTGGCTCGACCGGGAAATGCGAGCAGATGCTCGCAATCAGGTCTTCGTGCAAGAAGTTGTCGATGACTATGTGCGGAAATGGCGTAGCCTGAACATAGCTATCGGTCAATGAGGCACCAAAGGCGCTGGCGGCATTCTGGTCGAAATCAAGCTCCGGGGACAGGGTGATAGGTAGTGCCTGAGTGATGGGTGCCATTACCGCTCCAATGACCTGATATAAAAACCTGTGGGTGACTTCATGCAGCGTTGAATGCACTGCTCGTTGCGTCTATTCGCAACTCAATTTGTTCTGTCGTCCTTGTTCAGACGCTTAAGGATGTTGTTGTACATTTTGGTTCGTCTATGATTTTTAGCATAGCCGCCAACCGCTGCAACAGTGCCGGACTGTATGTGATCCAGATAGCTGAAAATTTTACGCGGTGATAGCATTTCAACGACATAACCCAGTTCGGTCATGCGGTCCTGAAGCGTATAGCCTGGCACGCGATCATCCATCGAAAAGTGCATGTTGTGCTGTTTTACAAGTTTGCAGTTCCACAATGTGCAGAAACTTTTCAAATAGACTTCTTTGTACGGCTTTGGTTCTCTGGAGCGCAATCCCATGGAGATTTTCAGGCGTCTGAAGTGATGCTTGAATAGTCGCGAGCTATAGCGCCAGACAGTTCTTGCGGTACCGCGGTTAATTTGCTCGACACAACCGACGGCCACGACTTTTGGGTTTCTCAAGCATTTATTCAGCATCATCGGAAAAACATTTTTGTCGAAAACAAATGTATCAGTGTGCATCAGGAATAAATAATCGGTGTCAATTCGATCGAGAACCAGGTCAAGTGCCTTGCCATGGGCAATATGGCCCGCTTCTGGTTCGGAAACAGAGCGTTCAATCAAATTGATCCAGTCAAGCGTTCGTAAGTACTCAGTGCTCTCATCGGCGGAATAGTTGTCAACCACCCATACCGGGACACTGTTGCTGCCAAAATGCTGGTGTAATAAGTCCAGGCATATCTTGGTGATTTCAGGTGTTTTGTAATTTACTATAACTACGCTGAAGGTTTTGGAGTTTTCAGTCAGTAAGTCAGGGTTGTTCATCGTTCAGGTGCTCAATGTTATTCTATTTAATTGTATGAGTTAACTTGTATACAATTTTTTCTTGTTTGCCGCGCAAAAACTTGCATGGCCATAGAGCACAATTTGTTAAGTCGCTTTGTCATGCATAATAACCACGGGCTGCTCAGACCCGATGGAGAGCGGTAGAAGCGGACTTCATCGTATAAGGATCTGCTCTGCAGGTAAACATTTTGACTTGATTCGTTACATCAGGAGGCTGGCCGGGCCAGCATCCCGGGACGGTGTGAACTGCTCTTGCGCAAGGCATTCAGGTAATTTGTAACGTCATGTGGTGTGCCAGCACGTTCTGCAATTCACTGCTTGTAGCCAATCTGCCGCAACAGGTTCTTGCGCCACAGGATGTCTTCATCGCCTTCGATGTCATTGGCACAAAAGCCATCCACTACGCCAAGGATCGCTCGCCCTTGCTGCGTCTCAGCGAGAATCACTTCGGTTGGATTGGCTGTTGCACAAAAAATACGGCATACCTCTGGAACCATTTTGATGGTGTTCAACACGTTCAGCGGATAAAAACCGTCGCCCAGGAAAATGATGAAGCTATGGCCGGCGGCGATGGCTTTCGCATTTTTCTGTGCAAGTTCAATCATTGAACTATCGGTGCCAGACCATCTCACCAGGCATTGACCAGAGGCTTCACAAAAGGCCACGCCAAACTGGATACCTGGCACGGTATTGACCAGCGCTTCGTGGATGTCCTCGACGGACTTGATGAAGTGCGTCTGGCCCAGAATGAAGTTCGTCGCATCCGGCTTTTCGATTTTCAACGTGATGAGTTGCATCTCAAACGCCTCCTTTCACGATGTTGCCAGGAGAGCCTGGCCACAAACCAAAGCATAGCTACTCATTGGTTATTGCTGCGTCCTCTGTCTGTTTTTGGCCAATTGCTCAACGCGTGCCTTGGACCTGATATGTGGTCGTTGACACTTGGGCTGAGGGTACTAATCTAAGGTGTGTGGGAATATTTCCCACGCATAGATACCAGCTGGCTTTGAGGGACCGTACGGATACCGCAGTGGCTCGCTATTGCTGCAGATTGATGGCCGTGCCGGTTGGCGGGCCGCTCCAATGGGCGGCCGGGAACTCACTGGACATTGCGTTCGATACGGAGGTGAAAACGCAACTCCAATCGGAGGTGCATCATGCTGCTCAAGAAATGTTTGTTGGCTCTGGCAATAGGCGGGGTACTGTCGGCATCGACTGTCCTGGTGCCCGATTACATCAGTAGTTTCTCCAGCGTGTATGCCAAAGATGGCGGCAGCGGCGGTGGTGGTAGCGGCGGAGGCGGTGGCGGTCACGGCGGTGGCGGCGGTTCCGGAGGCGGTGGTCACGGTGGTGGCGGTGGCTCCGGAGGCGGCGGTCACGGTGGTGGCGGTGGCTCTGGAGGCGGCGGTCACGGTGGTGACGGCGGCGGTGGCGGAGGCGGCCATGGTGGCGGCAGCGGCAGCGGCGGTGGCTCCGGCAGTGGAGGCTCCGGAGGCGGTGGTCACGGTGGTGACGGCGGTGGCGGTCATGGAGGAGAGGGTGGCGGTCATGGTGGTGACGGCCACGACGGTGACGGTCGTGGAGGCCCGGGACGCGGCGACGCTGACCATGGTGGTATAGCCGGGAACAAAGGCCCGGGCAATGCGCGTGACAACGACAACGCCAAAGACAATGATAACGATGCCGCAGATGCTGCCAGGGACGCGGCCAGGGCTGATGCCAATGCAGCCCGGGACGCTGCTCGGGCTGATGCAGATGCAGCGCGGGATGCGGCAAAAGCGACTGCGGATGCCGCCCGTGACGCCGCCAGAGCTGAGGCGGATGCAGCCCGGGATGCCGCAAGAGCTGCTGGCGTATCGCGCGCAGAAGCCGATGCAGCCAGAGACGCTGCCCGGGCCGCTGCGGATGCAGCCAGGGACGCTGCCAAGGCCGAGGCAGATGCAGCCAGAGATGCTGCCCGGGCTACCGCGGATGCCGCGAGGGACGCAGCCAAAGCCGAGGCGAACGCAGCCAGAGAGGCTGCCAAAGCTGGGGCGAGGGATGTAGCGGACGCCCCGGATGCACCGGATGCTCCAGACGCACCGGATGCACTGGATGCACCGGATGCTCCAGACGCACCAGACGCGCCGGATTTCGACACGGCTGAGGTGCGGAACTAGGCCTGCATGTTCGGCATTGAACACTGCAGGCATCCCGTAGATTACGTCCCGGGAGTTTGAAGGACGTATCGGCAATGAGTCGCAAGCCCTGAAGAATCTCGGGGCTTGCGACTTTTTTTCGAAATCTGTTGCAGGTCCGAAACACTGACGAGGATGACGCAAGAGGAGACGGAACTGGGCGGGTAAGCAATTGCCAGCCGTTCAAAATCCCCCGAACCCTCCGTTTTTCCTGAACCAGCCGATTTAACGGGTTAGTCCGGCACGACAATATGTGCCGGACACTTCCACCACCGGAATTTACTTGTTAATCGACACGATCGAGGCGCTGTTACCCTCTAGCCGGAAGGAAAACGATACCCGGTCTCCAGGCGCCAACCCTGACAACTGATCTTGCGTCACGGAAAACGCCATCGTCATTGGTGGCCATTGCAGGGCGGGAACGGCGCCGTGGGAGATGGTCACCGTATGCTTCGCAGTATCGATAGCCTTGATCGTGCCTTCGGCATTGGATACCGGAGCCTGTTTTGTTTCCTGCTTCATCGGCATGCCTTCCATGCCGTCCATTTTCATGCCCGGCATGTCCTGCGCGTGGGCAGAAAGTGAAAGCGCGAATAGGGTGCTTGCGACTGCGGTCAGGGTGAGTTTCATATGACTTTACCTTGAGGTGTGGTGGGTACAGGCAGGAGGTGCCGGCGGCGCATCAATCGATAGGCTGCCGGAATGACAAACAGGGACAGCAAGGGGGCCGTGACCATGCCGCCGACCATGGGCGCGGCGATTCGGCTCATCACCTCACTACCGGTTCCGCTGCCCAACAGAATGGGCAGCAGACCGGCAATGATGACGGCAACGGTCATGGCCTTGGGTCGAACGCGCTGTACAGCGCCTTCACGAATCGCCGCCACCAGCCCGCGTTCAGTGCTGTCACCGAGGTCTTCACGTTCGGCCCAGGCGTTTTTCAGGTAGAGCAACATAATCACGCCGAACTCGGCAGAAACGCCGGCCAAGGCGATGAAGCCGACCCCCGTGGCGACCGACAGGTTGAAGCCCAACAGATAGAGAAACCATGCCCCCCCAGTCAGTGCGAATGGCAGAGTGGCCATGATCAGCAGGGCCTCATCGAATCGGGCAAAAGTCAGGTAGAGCAACACGAAGATGATCAGCAGCGTGGCAGGCACCACCAGTTTGAGTCGTGCGTTGGCTCTTTCGAGAAACTCGAACTGTCCCGAGTAACTGAGGCTCATGCCTGGCTGCAACCTGACCTGTTCATTGACGACCCGACGAAGATCGGCAACCACCGAGGCAATATCCCTGCCTCGAACATCGATGTACACCCAGCCTGAAGGCCGTGCGTTCTCGCTCTTGAGCATCGGTGGGCCGTCACTGACCTTGACCTTCGCCACTGTGCCAAGGGTGATCTGACTACCCAGCGGGGTGTAGATCGGCAGTCGTTCCAGGGCGCCGAGCGAGTCGCGCCACTCCCGTGGGTAACGTACGTTGATCGGGAAACGTGCCAGACCTTCAATGGTCTCCCCGACATTTTCACCACCGATGGCACCGGCCACGATGGACTGCACATCGGCGATGTTCAGCCCGTAACGAGCAGCAGCCTTGCGGTCGATATCCACATCGATGTAGCGGCCACCGGTCAGCCGCTCGGCCAGGGCCGAACTGACACCGGGCACGTCCTTGGCCACTCGCTCGACCGCCTGGGTGACCGCATCGATTTCCGCCAGATTGGTGCCGGCAACCTTCACACCGATCGGGCTCTTTATACCCGTCGCCAGCATGTCGATACGGTTACGAATCGGTGGTATCCAGATGTTGGTCAAACCGGGAACGCGCACCACGCCATCCAGTTCCGCCACCAGCTTTTCCTGAGTCATGCCTGCACGCCATTGCTCATGTGGCTTGAACTGGATGGTGGTTTCGAACATTTCCAGCGGTGCCGGGTCGGTGGCGGTTTCGGCACGACCGGCTTTACCGAAGACGTGTTCGACCTCTGGTACGGTCTTGATCAACCGGTCGGTCTGTTGCAGCAGTTGCGCCGCTTTCTGCGCCGACAATCCCGGCAGGGCAGAAGGCATATAGAGCAGGTCGCCCTCGTCCAGCGGGGGGAGAAACTCGCCACCCAGGCGAGACATTGGCCATAGCGCACTGACAAAAACCAACAGCGCGACCAGTAGCGTGATCTTTGGGCGGCGCAAGACCGCGTCCAGGGCCGGCTGATAGATTCGAATCAACCACCGGTTCAACGGATTCTGTTGTTCACTGGGAATTCGCCCCCGAATCCAGTAGCCCATCAGCACCGGTACCAGGGTCACTGACAATCCCGCCGCTGCGGCCATGGCATAGGTCTTGGTGAAGGCCAAAGGGCCGAACAGCCGTCCTTCCTGAGCTTGCAGCGTGAACACCGGAATGAACGACAGGGTGATGATCAGCAGACAGAAGAAAAGCGCCGGGCCTACCTCCACCGCTGCTTCGGTCATTACATGCCAATGACGCTCGCCCTTCAGTTCCTCCCCTGGATTGGCTACGTGCCAGGCCTCAATCTTTTTGTGGGCGTTCTCGATCATCACCACGGCGGCATCGACCATGGCGCCGATGGCGATGGCAATCCCGCCCAAGGACATGATGTTGGCGTTGATGCCTTGGTAGCGCATGACGACGAAGGCAGCAAGCACCCCCACCGGCAGCGAAATGATCGCCACCAGCGATGAGCGCAAGTGCCAGAGAAAGATCCCGCAGACCAACGCGACGACGATGAACTCTTCGATCAGTTTGTGGCTGAGGTTTTCCACCGCGCGGTCGATCAGCTTGCTGCGGTCGTAGGTGGTGACGATTTCCACCCCGGCCGGCAGACTGCTTTTCAGTTCGTCGAGTTTGGTCTTGACCGCTGCAATGGTCTGGCGAGCGTTCTTGCCGCTGCGCAAAATCACCACGCCGCCGACGGTCTCGCCTTCGCCGTCGAGTTCGGTGATGCCACGGCGCATTTCCGGTCCCAATTGGATCGTGGCAACATCGCCAAGGGTCACCGGAACACCGCCCGAACCCAGCTTGAGCGGGATTGCCCGAAAGTCATTGAGCGTTTTCAAGTAGCCGGACGCGCGCACAATGAACTCGGTCTCTGCCATCTCCAGCACCGCGCCACCGGTTTCCTGATTGGCCTTGCCGATAGCGTCGGTCACCTCAGCCTGAGTGATGCCGAAGCTGGCCAGTTTCAGCGGGTCCAGCTGCACCTGGTACTGCTTGACCATCCCCCCCACGGTGGCCACTTCCGCCACGTTGGGCAGGGTCTTGAGTTCGAACTTGAGGAACCAGTCCTGAAGCGCGCGCAGTTGCGCCAGGTCGTGGCCTCCACTGCGATCCACCAGTGCGTACTGGTAGATCCAGCCCACTCCCGTCGCATCCGGCCCCAACGCCGGCTTGGCGCTGGCCGGCAACCGGCTTTGTACCTGGCTCAGGTACTCCAACACCCGCGAGCGAGCCCAGTACAAGTCCGTGCCGTCTTCGAACAGCACGTAAACGAAGCTGTCGCCGAAGAAGGAGTAACCACGCACGGTTCTGGCGCCCGGCACCGAGAGCATGGTGGTGGCCAACGGATAGGTCACCTGATTCTCGACAATCTGCGGCGCTTGTCCTGCATAAGGGGTGCGGATGATCACCTGCACATCCGAGAGATCTGGCAGTGCATCAATGGGTGTGCTCTGCACCGTCCAGATACCCCAAGCCGTGACGAACAACGTCGCCAGTAGTACCAGGAACCGGTTGGCCACTGACCAACGAATGAGGGCAGCGATCATGGCTGGCTCCCCGATTTGGCCAGGCGCTCGACACGCAAGCCATCGTCGGTCTGGCTCACCGTGACCCGAACCTTGTCACCCGCCTTGAGGCCCTGCATCAGCGCCGCACTGGCGAGAGGGAAAGTCATCGTCATGCCAGGCATGCCCAGCGTCTTGAAAGGACCGTGGGCGAGCGTAACTTCTTTGTCGTTGATCTCAACGATCTGCCCATCCGCCTCATGCAAACTGGCGGCTGCTCCACTGGCGGGTGACTCTTGCTCGGAGGTAGTAACAATGCCCTTGAGACTGGCCTCGGAATCGAGGAGGAACTGGCCAGACGTAACCACCTTCCGGCCTTCTTCCAGACCTTTCAAAATCTCCGTCTTGCCATCGCTTTCCTGCCCGGGTTGCACCTCCACCGGGCGGTAGCGGCCGGCGTCTTCGGCGAGCATTACCAGGGCACGTCGGCCAGTGCGAATCACCGCCTCACTAGGCACCCACAACACACTGTGCCCGGTCGAGTGTTTGAGGCGGACCTGCGCGGTCAAACCTGGTCTCAGGCGCCCGTCGGTATTGGGTAACTCGACACGTACGCGAAGGGTGCGGCTGTCCGGATTGGTCTCGGGTAAAATCGCGCTGACCTTGCCATTGAACATTGTCCCCGGGAAGGCGGGCAGTCGCGCTTCGACTGCCTGCCCCACGGTGATGGCTGCGGCATCCGATTCCGGAACGGCCACGGCGAGCCAGACACGGCTCAAGCCATTGACGCGTGCCAGAGTCTCGCCAGCCGTCACGGTCATACCCGCACGTACGTTCAACTCTTGCAGCACACCGCTGATGGGGCTGGTGATGGTCAGGTTCGGCTGGACTTTGCCACTGCGCTCTACCTGGGTGATCAGCGCCGCGGGCATCCCTGTGAGCCGCAGTCGCTGGCGGGCCGCAGCCAACAGGTCGGCATCAGCGTTGCGCTTGAGGGCAAGGAACTCTGTCTGGGCGGCCGCCCACTCCGGCACCAGGATATCCGCCAGTGCCGCATTGGCTTTGAGCAGGTCGCCTGGAGCATGGGCATAGACTCGCTCCACGAAGCCGGCTGTACGTGCCTGTACCACCGCCACATCACGTTCGTTGAATGCCAGGACACCTGTCACATCGAGGCTGGAGTCAAAGACTCCACGGGTGACGGTCGCAAAACGCAGACCGAGATTCTGGGTCAGACCCGGATCGATGCTCACGGTCGCACGATCCTCGTCACCGCTGGCGTACCGGGGTACCAGTTGCATGTCCATGAAGGGGGACTTGCCCGGTTTATCGAACTTTTGCCGCGGATACATGGGGTCGTACCAATACAGTGCCTTGCGTTCGTCCGGCGAATTGAGTTTCTGCTCCCGGGCGGTAACAGGTACCGCGCTCATGCGCGTGTGAGCGAACCAGTAGCCACCGGCAACACCCAATGCCAGCGAGATGCCAACCAGCAATGCTCCGTTCCATTTTTCAAGGATCATTGGCCGGACTCCCCATAAGCAAAATACAGACGCGCACTGGTCAGCGCTCGCTGCTCCTCCACGTCGATCTGTTTGAGTCGGGCTTCGATGAGTTCGCGTCGGGCGGCGACAACGGCGTTTAAATCGCCTGTGCCGGCACGGTAGCTGGCCATGCTGAGTTCGACCTTTTCCCTGGCCAGCGGCAGCAGGCTTTCCTGGTTGCGGGTTACCGCACGATTGAGGCGCTCATAGTCAGCCAGTTCGTTTTCCAGTTGCTGAGTGTGCTCCCGTGACAGGGCTTCGCGCTCAGCCTCAAGCTGGCTGAGTTCAGCCTGTTTGGCTGCGATTTTGGGGTTTTGCCGGGAGTCAGGAAACAGTGGCAAGTCCCAGGACAATTGCACGCTGACCATGTCACCGAACTGGCGATCGCGATGTTGATAGTCAAGCTCCCAACTCCAGTCTGACTTTTTCTCCGACTCGGCTTCACGAACCTTGGCTTGCGCCTCGCGGGTCATCGGCGCAAACGCTGCCAACTCGGGGTGGTGTTGCAGTTTATGGGCGTAGCTCGAGGAATCGACAGGCCACTGCGGCAAGCTGCCCACAGGCTTGTCGTTGGCTGCGGAGCCAATCCAGCGTTTGAGGGCCGATCGGGCCTGCGCTCTCTGAAGCACCAGATCGTCCTGCTGCTCCGCCAGTCGAGCCGCTTCTTGCTTGGGCGTCACCGCATCGGCGGGTTGAGCGCGACCACCGGCAATCCGGGCCCGGACGGTATCGGTCAGCAGGCGGTTTTCTTTGTAGAGGTCCTGGAACAGCGCATCTTTGCGCTCGACTGAGTAGCTGTTGATCCAGGCCAATGCCGTGGACTGGCGTACGTTCAGTCGTGCAACCCGACGCTCGGCGGCAGCGCGATCAACGGCGGCGTTGGCGACCTCGATGCGAGCTTTGCGTTTGTCACCGTTGGGCATCTCTTGCCTGACCCCGACCATTTGCATGGTCATGAAGTCGTCGTTGATGCTCCAGCGATCCGGGCCGCCGATGGGGTAGTTCTGCACACCTGCCAGCAACTTGGGGTCAGGTAATTCACCCGCTGGAATAGCCGCACTGCTGGCAGCCTGAATCTTTGCATCTTGTGCAGCCAGCGACGGCGCATTGTTTTCGGCCAGCCGCAGCGCTTCATCGAGGGTCAGCGTGGCAGCGAAGCTCGGCAATGCCAGTACGCTTGCCGCCAGACCGGCCACGAGGGACCAGCCTGTGCAATAGCACTTGGAGTTCATGTTTACGATTCCTGTGATCATCCACTGCACGCGTCAAAAAGACATGCGCACAGCCAGTCCATCCCGCTAATACGGAATGAGGCTCAATGTTGGACAGGAATCAAACGCGAGGCGGTCGCCATACCCCGGACGGGGTTTGTACGGGCATGGAATCACTGAAGAAGGAAACCACTACGGGGCTGAACACGGTTACAGGAGGCTTGAGGATCGAGACTTGCAGCATACCGCCTGTCTTGCATTCCTGGCCCGGCTTGCAGGGCTTGCCATGCTCTGTCGGGCTTTTCATGTCGTTGCAGCAGTCCATTCCCATGTCATCCATCATCGCCATGCCCATCGTCTTCATCGGGCACGGTTCTGTGGGCGCCTGGACACCCGCCATCCCGCTGAGGGGAAGCACCAGGCTAATCACGAAAATGAGGCAAAACCGCAGGTAGCGTTTCATGGGCTGGAGTGTAGAGGCTGAAATGGACTCTTTCAATTGGATGAATGTTCTCACAGCCTGCCGGCAAGAAGCGGGCGCTGGATTTCCATCGCTCACTTTTTCGCTGGTTTACCGCTGGCAGGGATGTGCAGGTACGACATCACGCTTTCAGTCAGTTCGGTTGCCAGTTTGACCGCTTCTTTATTGCGTGCCATCACGCCGGCAACCAAGCCTTCGATCAAGGCCAGTACGGCGATGTTGGAACTGGTCAGCACCGGGTGATCGCAAGGCGCAAACAGCGTGTGCTCGGCAATGCCGGTGAGCGGCGAGGCGGGTGAGTCGGTAATTGCCAGCACTGATGCGCCACGTTCATTGGCGAAGCGTGCCAGTTGCAGGGTGTCGAGGGAGTAGCGTGGCAGGGAGATCGCCAGCAGCACGTCCTGGTCGGTGATGGCGGCCAGACGGTAAGCGGCGTTTTCGTTACCGCCCTCCATGCTGATGGCAGTGGCGTCCGCACAAAAGGGCATCAGGGTCGAGGCGGCGAGACCGGCGAAGTAGACACTGTTGCCAAAGCCCAGGATGTAGATTTTGCGCGCTTTGGTCAGGCGAGTGACGAAGGCTTCAAAGGTGTCAGCGTGGTTGTTGCTCGCCGCGGTGGCCAGGTTGCTGCTGGCGCTCTGGAGTTGCTCATGCAGACCAAACGCGCCGCCCGGGCGATGGGCAAGTTCGTTGCGCAGTTTGTCGACCGGCGACACCATCTGCTGCAACGTTGCGACCAGTTCGGCCTTCATGCCGCTGTAGCCACCGAGGTCCAGTGCTTTGGCCAGGCGGTTGACGGCGGCGGGTGAGGTCAATGTTTCGTGAGCCATCTCCTCGATGGTCAGCGTCGCGGCTTTGAGCGGGTGACGCAGGATAAAGTCCGCGACCTTGCGCAATGACGGCGGCAGTTCGGAAACGATTTCCGTCAGTTTGCGCATGACCGGCGCGGCATAGACAGTGGTGTCTTTCGATGGGGTGGGCATATCCGGCTCAACATTTCCTGAAGGTGAGAGAAGGGCTGTGCCTGATGCCCTGACAAGGTTGGCTGGAGTGTATCCGAAGCCAACCTTGTCAGGGCAGCGCCGAGCAGTCGATGGGTAGGCGGCGGTCTTACTTCAAGCTCCCGGCCAGAAACTGCCGGAGGCGTTCGGACTGCGGGTTGACCAGCACTTCGCGCGGGTCGCCGCGCTCTTCGACAACGCCCTTGTGCAGGAACACCAGTTGGTTCGAAACCTCGCGGGCAAAGCCCATTTCGTGAGTCACCACCACCATGGTGCGGCCTTCCTGCGCCAGATCCTGCATGACTTTAAGCACTTCGCCGACCAGTTCGGGGTCGAGCGCCGAAGTCGGCTCATCAAACAGCATCACTTGCGGTTCCATCGCCAGTGCGCGGGCAATGGCCACGCGCTGCTGCTCGCCACCGGACATATGCGCCGGCCAGGCGTTCATGCGGTGCGCCACACCGACTTTGTTCAGGTAGTGCTCGGCCTTTTCCCGTGCCTCTTTCTTGCCCAGGCCCAGCACATGCACCGGGGCTTCCATGACGTTTTCCAGAGCGCTCATGTGTGACCAGAGGTTGAAGTGTTGAAATACCATCGATAGCTGCGAACGCATGCGTTGCAACTGCCTGGGCTCGGCCGCCTTCAGCCCGCCAAGCTTGTTGGCCACCAGCTTGAGCGGTTCGCCATTGAGCACGATATTGCCCGCATTGGGTTGCTCCAACAGGTTGATGCAGCGCAGGAACGTACTTTTGCCAGAGCCGCTGGAGCCGATGATACTGATCACGTCACCGGCTTGTGCTTGCAGGGACACGCCGTTGAGCACCTGGTGCGCGCCGTAACTTTTATGCAGGTCCTGAACTTCAAGTTTGTACATGGTTTGAACTCTCTGGAATCAGTCGCTGAGCAAGCGACCCTGGCGAATGGGGGTAGAACCGGCAACTTTGGCCAGCCACAATCCAGGCTGGGCAAAGCGCAGCCGTTCGCGGGCATAGAGAATGCCGTCGGTGCTGGCGCTCACCACGCTATGGCGGTCGGTCAGCGGGTCGATGACCTCGAACAGCGGATCGCCGACCTTGACCTGCGCGCCCAGCGGTTGCAGAAAACTCACCACACCGGGATGGGGCGCACAGGCGTACTGCGCGCCGGCGAATGGCACGGCCTGGCAATGGCTCGGCGGTGCCGCTGGCCAGTCACCGCTGATCAGGCCTTGTTCGGCGAGATACCCGAGAATGGCTTGTGCACTGTCGACGCATTGCTCGCGTTCGGTGTCTGCCATGCCACGCAGTTCGATGGTGGTGGCCACGCACGCCAGGGGAATGTTGGCTTGGGGAAACAGCTCAGCCAGGCGTAGCCATGCAATGGCGCAGGCTTCGTCGAAGGCGCTGCCGCCCGCATCCTCGGCCAATAACGTGACCCCGGCACCGAGGCGAGCGGCCAATGACTGCAGGCGTGGCCAGTTTTGCGGCATCGCATACAACAACATGATCGATTCGAAATCGCAGTGCAGGTCCAGCACCACATCGGCGTCGCAGGCATGCTGCAGCAACAGGCGGCGCAGGCCGTCGAGTTCCGAGGTCGGTGCCGGCATGGCGGTGAGGGCATCGCCCATGGCGCGGCGTATGAGTGCGATGTTGGCGTCGGCATCGCTTCCCAATCGGCCCTCCAGCAGTGGTGCAACGGCATCGACCAACTCCGGGAAGTCGCGATTGAAGTTCTTGCCGCTGGAGAACTCGAAGCGCCCCTGATGGGTGGCCTGGAACATCTGGGCGATACCGATCGGATTGGCCATTGGCACCAACTCGATCACCCCGGTCAGGCGGCCTTGTGTTTCCAGTTCCAGAAGACGGCGCTTGAGCTCGACGGCGACGCGCATCCCTGGCAATTCGTCGGCATGCAATGACGCCTGGATGTACGCTTTGCGTGCTCCACTGCCAAAACGAAACAGTGACAGCGTTCGTTCGGTGCCCGAGGCACTCCACGGCAACAGGTATTGAATGTGCTCCATAGCAGCTCCTTAGTGCTTGCGCGGTGCCAGATACGCCAGCCAATGGCGCTCGGCCAGCTTGAACAGGCGCACCAGAATGAAGGTCAGGGCGAGGTAGAAGAGGCCGGCGGTGATAAACGCCTCGAACGGCAGATAGAACCGTGAGCTGACAGTACGCGCGGCCCCGGTGATGTCGACGAGGGTGACGATGGAGGCCAGGCTGGTGGTTTGCAGCATCATCAGCACCTCGTTGCTGTACTGCGGCAATGCCCGGCGCAAGGCCGACGGCATGAGAATGCGGCGATACAGGGTCAGGCGTGACATGCCCACGGCCCTGGCGGCTTCGAGCTCGCCATGGGGGGTGGATTTCAAACTGCCGGCCAGCAGCTCTGCGCTATAGGCGCTGGTGTTGATCGCGAAGGCCAGGCAGGCGCAAAAGGTGGCGCTGGAGAGGTAAGGCCAGAGCACGCTTTGGCGCACTGCTTCGAACTGCGCCAGGCCGTAATAGATCAGGAACAATTGCACCAGCATCGGCGTGCCGCGAATCACGTAGGTATAGAGCCAGGCCGGGAAGTTGATCAGCGGTGATCGCGACACCCGCATCAACGCCAGTGGAATCGCCAATACCAGGCCCAGGGCCAGGGAAATAAGCAGGACTTTGAGGGTCAACAAGGCGCCATTGAAGTACAGCGGCAGGTTTTCCCAAATCAGGTTGTAGTCGAGAATCATGGGCGGCTCCCCTCACAATTCGGCGGCTTTGATGCCGACCGAGTAGTGTTTTTCCAGATAGCGCAGCACCAGCAATGACAGGCTGGTGAGCATCAGGTACAGCGCCGCCACCGCGAGGAAAAACGTGAATGGCTCGTGTGTGGCATCCGCTGCGTTCTTGGCTTTGAACATCATGTCCTGCAAGCCGATCACCGAGATCAGCGCGGTGGACTTGGTCAGTACCAGCCAATTGTTGGTGAACCCGGGAATGGCGAAACGAATCATCTGCGGTACCAGAATTCGCCAGAACACCTGCGCACCGCCCATGCCATAGGCCACGCCGGCTTCGGCCTGACCTTTGGGGATTGCCATGAAGGCGCCGCGAAAGGTTTCCGAGAGGTAGGCGCCAAAAATGAAGCCCATGGTGCAGACGCCGGCGATAAAGGGGTTGATGTCGATATAGCGGGTGTAACCGAGCGCCAGGGCAATGCGGTTCACCAGATCCTGGCCGCCGTAGAAGATCAGCAGGATCAGCACCAGGTCTGGAATGCCGCGAATCAGGGTGGTGTAACTTTCCCCGAGCAGGGCCAGCCATTTGAGCGGTGACAGGCGAAAGGCCGCGCCGACCAGGCCCAGGGCAATCGCCAGGGACATGGAAGTCAGGGCCAGGTTTATGGTCAGCCAGGCGCCATCGAGAATGCTCGATCCGTAGCCGTGAAGCATGATGAAGTTCCTCAAGCGAGCGCCGCGAGGCGCGCAAGACAAGCCCGAATCGGCGCCTGCAATAGGCCGGCACCGGGGCTATGGGTAAGGCTTACTCGCCGTAGATATCGAACGCGAAGTACCTGGCCATCACTTGCTGGTACTTGCCATTGGCGCGAATGGCGTCGATCGCGGCACTCAGGCGCGCAACGTTGGCACTGTCGCCTTTGCGCACGGCGATCCCGGCGCCACGGCCAAAATACTTCGGGTCGTTGATGTCGGGCCCTGTGAGGGTGAAGCCCTGGCCAGCCGGTGTTTTGATGAAGCTCTCATCGGTGTTGACGATGTCGGCGAGGGTGGCGTCCAGACGACCCGAGGCAAGATCGAGAAAGGCTTCATTTTGTGAGGAGTAGCGCACCACGACGACGCCGGCTTTTTCCAGTTGCTCGGTGGCAAAACGATCGTAAGTCGAGGAGCGTTGCACGCCGACTTTCTTGCCCTTGAGGTCCACCAAAGGATCATTGATCACGTTGCCGGCCTTCATCGCGAACTTGCCCGGTGTGTGGTAGTACTTTTTGCTGAAGTCCACGGACTTCATCCGGTCTTCGGTGATTGACATCGACGACAGCACGGCATCGATCTTGCGCACTTTGAGCGACGGGATCATGCCGTCGAACTCCTGAATGACCCACTCGCACTTGACCTTCATTTCTTCGCACAAGGCGTTGCCGATGTCGTAATCGAACCCGCTGACGTTGCCCTCCGGTGTCTTGAAGGAGAAGGGCGGGTAGGCGGCTTCGATACCGATACGCAGGCTGTCTTCGTCGGCATGTGCCAGGAAGCTGAAAGCGCATAGCGCCAGAGCACCTAGAAGTTCTGTCTTGTTCATATTGTTGACTCCTTGGAAGGCATTTGGGGGAAACGGGTGCCCGCCATCCAGGTTGGCGTGGTGGATCAGTCCTGTGATCGGCGAGCCTATAAATGACACAATAAAATTCTATATGCAAATAAACTGAAAATAAACATATCAGTTTTGATCGCGACGATGCTCCATTGAGCCAGGTAGACGTTTTTGCTCAACCCATGCATAAGCCCTGATGCTCATTTTTTGAACTCGGGCTGAAAGCACTTATCCAAAAAATATGGGAATGTTTCCCACGCAACGATGCCAACTGGCTTTCAGGGATCGTGCGGATACCGCAGTAGCTCGTTCATGCTGCAGATTGATGGCCGTGCCGGTTGGCCGGCTGCTCCAACGGGCGGCCGGGAACTCACTGGACATTGCGTTCGATACGGAGATGGGTACGCAACTCCATGCGGAGGTGCATCATGCTGCTCAAGAAATGTTTATTGGCTCTGGCAATCGGCGGAGTCCTGTCGGCTTCGACTGTCCTGGTGCCCGATTACATCGGTAGTTTCTCCAGCGTGTATGCCAAGGATGGCGGCAGCGGTGGAGGCGGTGGAGGTCACGGCGGTGGCGGTGGCTCCGGTGGTGGCGGTCACGGTGCCGGCGGCCATGGAGGAGAGGGTGGCGATCATGGTGCTGCAGGCCATGACGGTGACGGTCATGGAGGTCCGGGGCGCGGCGAAGCTGACCATGGTGGTGTAGCCGGGAACAAAGGCCCGGGCAATGCCCATGACAACGATGCCGCCGATGCAGCCAGGGACGCTGCCAGAGCTGATGCCAATGCAGCCCGGGACACCGCCAGAGCGACTGCGGATGCCGCCCGTGATGCGGCAAAAGCCACTGCCGATGCCGCACGGGATGCCGCCAGGGCTGAAGCAGATGCCGCCCGGGATGCCGCAAGAGCGGCTGGCGTACCGCGCGCAGAAGCGGATGCAGCCAGGGACGCTGCCCGGGCCACTGCAGATGCAGCGAGGGACGCCGCCAAGGCTGAAGCAGATGCTGCCAGGGATGCTGCCCGGGCTACCGCGGATGCTGCCAGGGACGCCGCCAAAGCCGAGGCGAACGCAGCCAGAGAAGCTGCCAAAGTTGAGGCGAAAGACGTCCGAGAGGATATGGCGGACGCCCCGGATGCCCCGGACGAACCGGATTTCGACGCGGTTGAGGTAGAGAACTAGACCTGCACGTTCGGCAATGAACACGGCAGGCATACCGTAGAAAACGTCCCGGGAGCTTGAGGGACGTATCGGCAAAGAGTCGCAAGCCCCGAAGCATCGTGGGGTTTGCGACTTGTTTCGGCTATCGAGCCAAGGCGAACATTTCTACAGTCAGATCGACCGCTGATTCACGCGCTGACTCAGTTCTTGCGCGGACTCTTTGCGTTCCGAGTAGCGGTCAACCAGATCGGGGCGATCCCGTAGCAGCAGGGTGAATTTCACCAGTTCCTCCATGACGTCCACCACCCTGTCGTACAACGACGAGGGTTTCATGCGATTGGTGTCGTCAAACTCCAGAAAAGCCTTTGGCACGGAGGATTGATTGGGGATGGTGAACATGCGCATCCAGCGCCCCAGCACACGAAGCTGATTCACCACATTGAAGGACTGGGAACCGCCGCAGACTTGCATGACCGCGAGGGTTTTCCCTTGGGTTGGGCGAACGGCCCCCAACGCCAATGGCACCCAGTCGATTTGCGCCTTGAACACCGCAGACATGGAGCCGTGGCGCTCTGGCGAGCACCAGACCTGTCCTTCGGACCATTGCATCAATTCGAGCAGCTCCTGGACTTTCGGGTGATCGGAGGGCGCGTCGTCCGGTAGCGGCAGGCCTGACGGGTTGAAGATCCGTGTCTCGGCGCCGAAGTGTTCGAGCAACCGGGCTGCTTCCTCGACCAGCAGGCGACTGAACGACCGTGCACGAGTCGAACCGTATAGCAACAGGATACGCGGTTTGTGCTGGTCGTCGCGTCCACTGTCGATGGGCTGGGTCAGTGATGTGTCGAGATTGGGCAGGGGATGAGTCATGGGGGCTCCGGTCATAGCGTGCCGATGCGGTCGAGTTCCCGCTTCAGCGCATCGCGGTCGAGTTGTGCAAAAGGCAGGTCGAGGAATGCCCGGCAGCGCGTTTCGATGCGCGCCAGGGTCGAGTGGAACGCCGCCGATACCGTCGCGTCATCTCCCTTTATGTCCGATGGGTCTTCCAGGCCCCAATGAGCTTTCAACGCCGGCCCGAAGTACACGGGGCACGCCTCACCAGCGGCCTTGTCGCAGACCGTGATGACGATGTCCGGCGGGTTGGCTTCGAAAGCCTCATTGCCTTTGCTGCTCAAGCCTTCGATGGCGATGCCGGCTTCTTGCAACGTGCTCAGGCTGCGGGGCAGCACCTGTCCCTTGGGGAAGCTGCCGGCACTGATCGCCTCAAAACCTTGCGGGGCGAGATGGTTGAACATGGCTTCGGACAGGATGCTGCGACAGCTATTGGCGGTACACATAAACAGAACGCGCATGATGATTCCTCTTTGCAGTCGCACTGGGCTAAACGCTCAGGCGCAGGGCCAGGGCAGACAAGGTGATGAACAGAATCGGCAGCGTCAGGACCACGCCGACCTTGAAGTAGTAACCCCAGGTAATGCGGATGCCCTTGCGCTCCAGCACATGGAGCCAGAGCAAGGTGGCAAGACTGCCGATGGGGGTGATTTTGGGACCGAGGTCAGAACCGATGACATTGGCGTAGATCATGGCTTCACGCACCACACCGGTGGCGTCACTGGCCTGAATCGACAGGGCACCCACCAGCACCGTGGGCATGTTGTTCATGGCCGATGACAGTAACGCCGTGAGCAGGCCAGTGCCCAGCGCGGCGCCCCAGATGCCGAATTCGGCCATGTGGTTCAGCGCCATGGTCATGTAGGTGGTCAGTCCGGCGTTTTTCAGCCCGTACACCACCAGGTACATGCCCAGCGAAAAGATCACGACCTGCCAGGGCGCCTCGCGCAGCACCCGTCGCGTTGAAATCACATGCCCACGTGCAGCCACGGCGAACAGCATCGCGGCACAGACCGCTGCAATGGCACTGATGGGAATGCCCAAGGGTTCCAGAGCAAACAGCCCGATCAGCAACAGGGTCAGGACAATCCAGCCGACGCGGAAGGTCAGGGGATCACGCACGGCGCGTCGCGGGTCCATCACGTCATCGAGAGAGTAGTCCCTGGGGATGTCACGCCGGAAAAACCAGTACAGCACCACGAGCGTGGTCGCCACGGCAACGAAATTGACCGGCACCATGATGGCGGCGTACTCGCTGAAGCCCAGGTCGAAGTAGTCGGCCGAAACGATGTTGACGAGGTTGGACACCACCAGGGGCAGGCTCGCCGTGTCGGCAATGAAACCGGCTGCCATGACGAACGCCAGGGTAGACGCTGGCGAAAAGCGCAGTGCAAGCAGTATTGAAACAACGATGGGGGTCAGGATCAGGGCTGCACCGTCGTTGGCAAACAGCGCGGATACGCCGGCCCCCAGCAGAATCGTGAAGACGAACAGGCGCCGCCCGTCACCCTTGGCCCAGCGCGCCACATGCAATGCCGCCCACTGGAAAAACCCGGCCTCATCGAGCAGCAGACTGATGATGATGAGCGAGATGAAGGTCGCGGTGGCGTTCCAGACAATGGCCCACACCAGTGGAATATCGTCCAGCGTCACGACGCCTGCCAGCAGGGCCAGGATGGCTCCCAGGGAGGCGCTCCAACCGACGCCCAGGCCCTTGGGTTGCCAGATGACCAACACCATGGTGAACAGGAAAATGATAAACGCAGTAAACATGCGGAGTCTCGATGAATGAAGGGTCAGCAGCAGGCGGAAGTGTTGAGCGGACGGTCGCCCATCGCGGCAAGGCGAGTGCTGTCGTTCGAAAGCCAGTCGGCGTTTGCCAGCAACGTTGTCTCGAGAACGTCGCGAACCCACGCGGGCAGATCGGGATTGAGCCGGTAATACACCCACTGCCCCTGACGGCGGTCGAGAAGCAGGCCACAGCCGCGAAGCTGGGCAAGGTGGCGGGAAATTTTGGGCTGACTGTCGTCTAGGGCGCAGACCAGCTCACACACGCATAACTCGCCTTCACGAGTAATGAGCAAAGTGGCCCGGGCGCGGGTTTCGTCGGCCAGACATTTGAATACGGCGGCAGGATTGAGCATTGGCGTGGCTCGATACATATGGTTATTCGAATATACGATTTTCCATATGTGTTGTGCAAGCCGCTCGGGCTCGCGAAGGGAAGGCTCGGCCCGACCAGGTTGTTCAGGTATGAGATAGACTCGAGCCGATTCGGCACAAGGCACAGGAGAGGCGGTGAATGGAATCATTTAGCGTACGCGAGCTGAAAATGACTGACGCTCAAGCGTTGCTGGCTTTCGAAATCCAGAACCGTGAATGGTTCGAATCCCATATCGATGCGCGCGCCCCTGCTTTTTACTCGTTGCAGGGTGTCGCCGATCATATCGAAAGCTATTTGTCCGATTTCGCCATCGGCGCTTGGCACCCCTTTGTCATCGAGGATTCCAGTCAGAGAATCGTCGGTCGAGCCAATCTGAAAAGCATCGACTCATCGATGGGTTCTGCCGAAGTCGGCTATCGGATCGATCAACGCGTGTGCGGGCAGGGGCTGGCAACACGGGCGCTGAGGCACCTGATCCAGGAGGCCCGGATACGCTGGGGACTTGCGCAACTGGTTGCGTATGCCTTCAGGGAGAACGCCGGCTCCAGAAAGGTCCTGGATCGGTGCGGATTCAAGCTTGAGCAACCCTCCTGCAACGACAACACGGGGGGCGAAGATCGATTCGTCCTGTCGATCAGATAACTGCGTTCAACCATTCTGAAGGCTTGTAGCAGGTCATGCCTGCTACTCCTGATCTTCAGGCACCTCTTTCCAGCTGTCATCCGGATCAAAGCGTTTCATCGCCAGCGCCAGTTTTTCACCTTCGGGTCCCAGGTCTTTTTCGAATACCTGTCCTTCATGACTGATCATGAAACTCATAACGCCGGTGTCGTTGTATTTTGCCGGCCAGGCGATCAGCGCAAAGCCGCGGCTCATCTTGTCACCGATGAGGTAGCTGTAGGCTCCACCCGGTGCCGAAGGACCCTGGCCATGAAGGATGCGGAAGCGGTAGCCATGCCACTCTTCGTCGGCAATGGCTTTGCCGAACGAAGGCCCCAGCGGGCTGATCTGGCCGCTGTCGTCTTCGGCCCAATAGAGTCCGTCGTGCATGCCGGGGGTGCTGAAGATTTTCTGCGCATACTCGAGTGCGCCATCATCGTCCCGATCCACTGACGCATAGTCCATCTGGGCGTCGTGATAGGCCAGCACCGATTGCACCGCGGCAAGTTCATTGCGGCCGATTTGACGTGCACGGATCTCTGCACTGCCGGCCTTCATGTCGAACCGCCAACCGTTCTCGTTCTTTGTAAGGGGGATAGGCAGTGTCCAGTTCTCACTGCCGACCGCCAGGACAGCCTTGCGGTCACTGGTGTTTTCAAAGTGGTGTTGCTCGCGGTACTGCTGCAAGAACGCATCCACATCTTTGCGCTGCACGCCTTCGCGGGGGATGTAATTGTGCCAGTCATTGCCCAGCAGTTCGGTCAGGCGTGCCTGGTCGGCGTGTTCCGTGCCCAGTGCTTCGACAAAGGCTTCTGCAGCCTTTTCCGGGGTTGGAAAGGCCTGCTGTGCCGTCGCCATGCACGACCACAACAAGCCGGCGGCTATAACCAGGACATGAGGGAGCAAGCCCGTGAGTCCCTTCAATCGAGGATGGTTGTTCAACGACGGCCCCCCCTTTGACGCGATGGTGGATTGGACGGCCGGCTGACCTGGTGGCCGGCTGATCGCGAAGCACTGGGGCGTTGGGCGGAAACCTGGCTGGCCCGGCCACGATTGGCCTGGACGTTGGCCTGGGACGGTGAGCGTGCGCCGGCGAACGCATTGTTGCGGGCACTGCCGGCACTGGCGGCAGGCCGTTTATTCGTCGCTTGCCGCGTCTGCGCGGAGCCTTCTCTGCGCTGATTCAACTGGGCGCTCTGGTTCCTGGGTTGCTGGGTCTCTCTCCTGGGCTGCTGATTCTCCCGGGTGTTCCTGGCCGTGCCCTGGCTTCTGTCCGCCGCCTTCGGTCTGTCTGCACCGGCCTGTAACCGGTCGCCGCCCGAGGCCCCGGACTGGAGTTTGCGTGTTTGATCACGGGCTTCGCGGTTGCTGGTGGCAGGTCGTTCGATACCGTGCCTGTCCATTGAGGTGCGGGCATTTTCACGGGCCTGGGCGCGTTGGGCATTGTCCCCGCGATAGGCTTCACGCTGGTTGGCACCGTTGAGTTGGCGGCCGTACTGTGCGCGGCTTGCGTTGTCTCGATAGGGCACGCCATTACGGTGCACCGGGTTGTGTTGCCATTTGTTGTTGGTGATCCGGTTGTTGGCATTGATGTTGTTGTAGCGATTGACGTCGATGTCGATGTCGTTATTGCCCCAGTCACATTCACCCCACAACGATCCAATGATCGCCACTCCGGCACCGAACGCGAGTCCGGCCATCAGGGCCTGACCAGGGTAATAGGCCGGTGGCGGTGGATAGTACGCGGGCGGCGACGCCGGGTAGGGCCAGGTGCCGTAGGTGGTGGTCGGGTTATAGGTGGGGACGTACACCACCTGCGGATCGGCAGGCTGAATGATGATGGTGGAGTTGCTGGCGGGGGCCGATTCAGGGGCTGGAGCCGGTGCCGCAGTCGTGGTTGCCGGTGCCGGTGCCGGTGCCGCGACATTCTGGATCGTCACGTTCTGATACTGGTTGCTCTGCAGATTGCCGGCTGCCTGTGCCTGGCGCCGCAAGCGTTGCGCGCTTTCCATGACATCGTCGGGCTGCGCCAGGAAGGCATCGCCCAGGCGCTGGACCCAGACGGGATCCTGTCCGAGCAATGCCAGAACCTGCGGGAAGGCAACCAGTGCCTGCACGCTCGGATCCCAGGGCTGGTTCGCCACCTGTTTGACCGCGTCGTCACCCTTGGCGTCCGGGTGCGCTTTGGACCAGTTGACCGCCTCGCCGACTTCCCCGGGGTAGGTGGTGGCCATCAGCACCTGTGCAAACAGTGGGTCCGGGTAAAGCGCAATGGGCGCCAGCATCTGATCCAGTTGTTCCTGGGTGAATACCGGATCCTTGGCCACCGGGGCGACGGGCGCTGCATTGGCTGTGCTTGCCGGTGCGGGGGCTGCGGCAGGTGCCGGAACCGGGGCCGGTGCTGCAGCGATCCCCTCCGTACCCAGTGCCAGGCAGGACGATCCGCTCAAGAACAGTACGGCCGACAACGCGTAAAGTAATGGATTGTGCATTGCACCCCCCATGGGGTCAGGCAGGCTTGAAATGAGTGGATCAATCCCTGGCAGGTGAAGCCGACTTTGCAAGCCACAGAGCCTGACCTCGACACCGCTTCCTAATGGTAGCAGTTGATTTTAAAAAGCCAGGTTGACTTTCAAACGGTGTGATCCTGTTCCTGGTCAATGTGCACTGGCATCGCTTTCGTGTTCTTCGGCGAATGCCATGAACACATCCAGGTCCAGCACCTCCAGCTTGATCTGGGCGATGAACGCCGAGAAGGCCAGGTTGGCGGCCAGCAGGCGCAGGTCGCTGGCCCAGGCCGGAAGATAGACCGGCCCCTTGAGCCAGCCAGACTCGAACAGGGGCGCCAGGCGCACGGTGTCAGCCAGGCTGAGGCGCCCTGCAAACAGATGCCCGACCAGTTCCGGTCGGTTATCGCGGATAGCAATGCGCAGCAGGGTGTGGACGCCGAGCAACCCGGTCAGGTAGGCGGCGTCCTTGGTGAACGCCGAACCGCCCCGCAGGTCGGCGCCGCGGAACACCCGTTGGGTTGAGCGGAAGGATTCCTCTTCTGTCTGTCCGGCCGCCAGAAAACCTTCGAACACCTGGATGAAATCCGCACCCTCCAGTGCCTGCTGGACGGCGAGCACGCGCAGGGCCAGGCGCCGCAGGCGGTTGATGTCCATGCTGCCGGTGAACAGTTCGGCCAGGGTGGCAATGCCTTCCTGGGTCTGTGTGGTGCGGGGCGCCCCCAGGCCCAGGCTCGTGAGGTTGGGCTGGCGCGCGCCGTTCTGTGCCGTGGCGACATGCACGAACGCCTCGTGTTGCAACAGCTGATGCTTGTCCAGTTCCGAGAACAGCGCGCTGGCCCGCAGGCGAATGCGGCTCGATCCGGCGATGGCCTTGGCGGCCAGGTTCGGATCGAGCACGACCGTGATTTGTCCGACGCCGAAGAATCGGTCCAGTTCCGGTTGAATCCAGGCGGCGAACGCCTTGGCCGGGATCTCGGCCGGGCAGGGTGGAATCCGCGCACTGCCCAGCAGGGCGTCGGTGGTCTTGAGGAAGAACCGGGCCGCGTCAAGCATGCTCAGTTGCAGGCGTGTGTAATAGAAATCCGGGCGCCGGTACAGGGCGGATGAATACTGCGTAAAGGCGGGAGTACCGATGGCTCCCAGCATGTGCCCGGCCGTGGCATAGCTACGGGCGGTCATGGCCAGGTAATTGCCGGCCGGATGCCCCACATCGCAACGGCGGATAAAGGTTTCCAGGGCGGCGATGTCGGCGCTGTGGTCGCGGGGTTGCAACTGGACCTTGGGTAACTCGGCCCGCCCGCCGCGCCATTTCGTCAGGAAGTCTTCCTCGACGCCGTCCGGCCAGGACAGGGCATCCAGCACGCGGATCTTGCGGGTCAGGCCGGGTAGGGCGGCATCGAGTTCGGACAGGGCGGCGGCGCTCATGGATAGCTCCTTGAGGGACGAAGTGGCGTTACAAAAGCTTAGTCGTCGCGCGCGGTTGTGTGCGTTTACGAAGTGAGGTAAACGGCCTCAGAGCAGGCTCCACGACACCCCGATGTACATTGCCATGCCCTCACCGGGGGTGGATCGTGCCGCGTCCAGCCCTTTGTCGTCGTAGCCCGGCGTGACCGTGGCGGCATAGTGCTTGTCGGTCAGGTTGCGCAGGTCCAGCCAAGTCTGCCAGTCGCCCTTGGGCGCGTTGTAGCCCAAGGTCGCGCCGAATATGGCATAGGGATCGGCGTAGTAGCTGTTGGCGTAATCGACGGCCACCTTCGACACCCATTGCGTGTTGACCGCGGCGAAGAAGCCTTGTGGCCAGTCGTAGCGCAGTTCGCCCTGGTAATAGTGCATCGGCAGACCCGGCAGGCGGTTGTCGCCGAAGCGCTCATCGTCGCGGTAGTGGAAGTCACTGAAGGTATAGCTCTGGCGCAGGCTCAATTGGCCGCCATCGCCCGGCGACCAGAGGGGGCTCAGCAGGCTGGCTTCCACGCCCTGGTGCACGGTCGGGCTGGCGTTGAGCTCGTAGGGCGTGGTGGCGTTGGCGTCCGGCAGCACCGAAAGCAATTCGTGGCGCACCTGGGCGTAGTACCAGGCCAGGCTCCACTGCCCCAGCGTGCTGTCGCCACGGCCGCCGATTTCCAGGGTGGTGGCGGTCTGGTTTTGCAGCGTGACCGGTTCGCGCTGGGCGCCCGTGGCGACGCCACTGCCGGCGGGGAATCGGATGTTCGAGCTATAGATCAGCGACCACGGGTGTGGTGCCTCGACCGAGCGGCTGAGATTGCCGAATAGTTGCAGGTCCGGTGTCAGTTGGTAACGCAGGCCCACGCGCGGGGCGTAGTCCCAGTCGTGCAGGCTGGTCTTGCCACCTTCCTGCGGGTAGGTGACAGCGCTTTCACGGCGGGTGTAGATCGCGGCGAGGCCGGTGGTCAGCCACAGGTCGTCGGCGATCTCCAGGTCATTGCCGACATGCAGGACCGTGTCCGAGCCCTGGTAGGTGAAGTTGCGGATCAGCGTGCCCGGTGCGTAACCGGCGGTGTTGCCGGTGGGGATGCGCACGAACTCGCTGGCACCGGCGTTGGGCAGGTGTTTGGTCACTCGCAGGCCCAGGGTGCTTTGGCTTTCCAGCCCCCAGAGCGTGTCGCGACGCTTGTAGTCGAACGTGCCGCTGACATCCGTGTACGCCACCTTCAGGCGGTTGGGGCCCTCGCTCAGGTCCATGGGATAGTCGTGGTAGACAAGACCGGTCTGGATGCTCGAATCGTCATCGATGTACCAGGTGGTCTTGTTGCCGATAAAGGTGCTGCCCGGCTCGTCGCGGCGGTCGTCCCGCGCCACGTAGGCAGGGTTGGCCGCCCGTGGGTTGTGCTCGATGGAGTGTTTGGTCACCCGTCCCGCGAGGTCGTTGTCGGTCTGGCGGTGGCGCAGGTAGAAGCGTGTTTCCAGGTTGGGGTTGAAGCGATAGCCGAAGTTGGCGATGACACCCTGGCTCTCGCTGGCCGTGTGGTCCTGGTAGCCGTCGGCGTTGGCGTCGGTCATGGCCACGTAGTAATCGAAGGCGCCGAGCACCTGTCCGGAGCTGACCTGGCGCTGCTGATAGCCGTGACTGCCCGTTGCGTAGCGTACCTGCAACTTCGGCGCGTTGTAGCCGGTATGGCTGACGTAATCGATGGCACCGCCCAGAGCCAGGGCGCCCCGGTCGAATCCGTTGGCGCCGCGCAGCACTTGCACATGGTCGAGCCACAGCGGTTCCAGCAATTCATAGGGCGTGCCGCCGGGGCCGGTCAGCGGCAGACCGTCGAGCATGGCGTACAGCCCCGAGGCATGGGCGCCCGGTGCACGGTTGATCCCCGATCCGCGGATCGAAATCTTCACCCCTTCGTTGCCCGCCGACTGGGCATAGATCCCCGGCTGGTAAGCGAGCACATCCTGATTGCTGGCCACGCGGCCCTGCAACGGACGACGCATGTCGACAACGTTGGTGCCGCCGGGCACCTGGGCCAGTCGGGCCCTGGCGTCCTCGATCCCCTGGTCTTCGTCGCTCTGGTCCTCAGCGCCAATCAGCACTTGTCCCAGCTCCAGGCCCTGAGCCTCGGTCATGGCCGGATAAACAAGGGCCAGGCCCAGCAGCGCAGCGGGCAAGGAATGAGGCGAGGGCATTGGGAAAACTCCAGACGTACGGGAACGGGCAATGAACAGTGCGACGCAAGAAGGAACGAAGGGAGCACATGGCAATTTTGTTATTTTGCCCGCCAAGGACTGGCGGCTATCGATTCAGCAGCGGTGCCAGCAATGCGCACATACCGCGCCAGTGCGAACCTTCCCAGTAAACCCGTTGGCAGGCGTCGCAGCGCAGGAAGTGCGAATAGAGGACGCCAATGCGTGGCGGCACCTGCGTCCGGGCCAGTTCCAGGCTGATCTCGTGCAGCGGCAGGTTGCAATGCAGGCACAGGCTGAATGGCCGCGCACTACGCGCCAGGTCGAGGCGCTCGTACAATTCGCGCAGCTGCAGCGACGGTTTCAGGGCATGCACATAACAGCCGTGGCTGATGATTCGCCGCTTGAGCAGTTCGCGGTCGCGGGTCAGCACGATGCGTCCTTGCTGCGCAGCGATCTCGGCGATCTCGCTATCCTCGAAGCCATTGTCGTAGAGGGTGTCGAAGCCGCTCATGCGCAGCAGGCTGGCCAGCCCGCCAAGGTGCGCATCCGCGACGAAACGCAGCACCCGTAAAGGTTGCGCACGAACCTTGAGCAGCGGGCTGATGTCCAGCGCTTCGAACTTGGGATACACCGCCAGCCGGTCATTGTCGAGGATCACCCGCTCCAGGCCCACCGACTCACCGTTGAGCAGCACCAGTTCGACCTCGGTGTGCGGTATCCCGAGCGCCTCGATCATGTGCTTGACCGTCGCCCCTTGCGCGCACTCACAGGTGAAGGGTTGCCGCCGCCGTTCGGCCGGCAGGAAATCGTTGAGCTCCTCGTAGAAGCGGAAAGTTGCACTGGTCATGTTGAACAGTATGGCAGGGCTGCAGTGTGGTTGTTCTGGTGTTGATGCCAGCCGGGTCAGTCCAGTGGCAGCGATATCGTTAATCTCGTTCCTTTGTCCGGTGCGCTGTCGATCGTGAACTCCCCGCCCAGCATGCTGATGCGTTCCTTCATCCCCACCAACCCGAACGAGTTCAGTTTTTTGCGATCCGTCATGCCTACGCCGTTGTCTTTGATCTGCAGGTAAAGCCGGCGACCCTCCCTGGAGAGTTCGATATGCACCTGTGTCGCTTGCGCGTGCCGGGCAATGTTCGACAGCGATTCCTGCACGATGCGGAACAGAGTGGTGGCGGATTTCTCATTCAGATCGCAACGGAAGTTTTCGTCTTTCGCCGACATCGTGCAATCGATCGCGCTGCGCTGCCGGAACTCTTCAAGTTGCCACTCGATCGCTGCCTGCAATCCCAGATCGAGTACGGGTGGCCGAAGATCATTGATGATACTGCGGACACTGCGGATGGCTGTATCGAGGTGATTCAGAGCATCGCTGGCCTTTTCGTTGAGCTTGGGGTGCATGGTACTGGTGCGCGTCTGCAACATGGAGACATCGATTCGCAACGCCAGCAGACTCTGCCCCAGCTCGTCATGGATGTCCCGTGCGATCCGCTTTCGCTCTTCTTCCTTGATGTGCTCCTGATAGGAGGCCAGTTCACGCAGCTGCAGCTTCGATTGCAGCAATTCTTCGGCCTGCATTGTCAGTTTGCGCTGCAAGTAGAACAGGTCGACAAACACCTGGATCTTGGCGCGAAGAACCTCGGCCACAATCGGCGAGAAGATGTAATCGACTGCGCCGGCCGTATAACCGCGGAAACGCTCGGAATCGGTGTCGGCCTCCGCCGTGACGAAGATAATGGGCGTGTGGGCCGACTTCGGGCGGCCGTGAATGAGTGCAGCGGTTTCAAAACCGTCCATCACTGGCATTTTCACGTCGAGCAGAATGACGGCGAAGTCGCGCTGCAATAGCAGGCGTAGCGCCTCGCGTCCGGAAGTCGCCGTGGCAATATCGAGGCCCATGTCGGCAATCACCGCGGCGAGCGCCGTGAGCTTGGCGGGATTGTCATCCACCAGCAACACGGATGCTGGCACGCCATCAGGCGGGAGCGGGTGCCGCACCTGGGCTCTTTCATTGAATACCGGGGGTTCCTGCTGCATATTTATGCCACTTCGGTTTGCGCTAGCGCCTCTTGCCGTTACGGCAACACCGGTAAAGTCGAGCCGGCCTTGCGCACTTTGCCACCTTTGCTGTCGCGCAATCAGCGCGGCACAGAATCATCGATAGAGCCATTTGCGCATCAGTGACAGTAGCTGGTCGGTGTCCACCGGCTTGCTGACATAGTCCGAGGCGCCTGCCTCGATGCACTTTTCACGGTCACCCATCATCGCCTTGGCCGTCAGCGCAATCATGGGCAGGGCTTCAAATCTTTTGAATGTACGGATCTGGCGCATGGTTTCAAAGCCATCCATCTCGGGCATCATGATGTCCATCAGCACGATGTCGGTATCGGGCTGCTGCTGCAGCAGTTCTATGGCGGTTCGGCCGTTTTCGGCCGTGGCCACCAGCATTTTGTTGCTCTCAAGCACGCTGGTCAGGGCAAAAATATTGCGCACGTCATCGTCGACCACCAGGGCCTTTTTACCCTCGAGACTGTCCGAACCCTCATAGAGTTTTTCCAGCATTCTGCGCTGGGTCTGCGACAGCCTGGCGACGACACGGTGTAGAAACAGAGCGGTTTCGTCGAGTATGCGCTCGGGGGACTGAACGGCCTTGATGACGCTCTTGCCGAGCAGTGTCCTGAAACGCTCGTGTTCCGGTTTGGTCAGCGTCTGTGCACCATAGACGACGATCGGCAATTCACGCATGGCGTGGTCTTCCTGCAACGCCTCGAGAAACCTGATGCCGGATGCGTCGGGCAGTTTGAGATTGATTGCCATGCAGTCGTAGCGTTTCTTTGCCAGTTTCTTCATGGCGTCAGCGCCGCTGTCGGTCGCTGTGATCTTCACGTCGGTGTTACCGAGCAGATCGAGGATGCGGGCGCGGTTCCCTTCGTCGCCGTCGATGAGCAGCAGGTCCCGGGTCTTGCGCCGAGCGAATGCCACGATGCCGACCAGCGCATTTTGAATCTCGTCGGCTGTGACCGGCTTGAGCAGATAGTCGAAAGCGCCATAGCGCAGCCCACGGGTGTGGTCGTCAGCGATCGAGATGATCTGGACCGGGATGTGACGCGTGGCGAAATTGCGCTTCAACTGCTCGAGCAGCGACCAGCCATCGATGTCCGTCAGGCCCGGGTCCAGCGTGATCGCGGCGGGTTTGAAGCGCTCGACAAGCTCCAGTGCATCCGCGCCACGGGTCGTGACGATAGCCCTGAACCCCTTCTGGTGCGCGGCCTCGAGCAGAATGCTGGCGAATCGGGCGTCGCCCTCGAGCATCAGCAGCACTTGATCCCCGGGTTGGACAGACTCGCGGTCGTCCAGTACCTGTGCGGTCGGGTTTGACATGAGGTCGCGTTTGACCTGGCCAGGTACTGCCTCTGTCGCTGATTCGTCTAGCGTCTGACCCTGGGCATCCTGTGTACGCAAGGGCACGTACAGCGCGAAAGTACTGCCCTTGCCGATCTCACCGGGGATCAGTCGCAGCTCACCGCCCAGCCGGTGTGCGAGCTCGCGGCTGATCGACAGGCCGAGGCCGGTGCCGCCGTATTTTCGTGAGGTTCCGGTATCTCCCTGCTGGAACGCTTCGAAGATCAGCTTCTGCTTGCCGGCCGAGACGCCAATGCCGGTGTCGGTGACCACGAAGGCGACCACCGCATCGGCACGATTCAATTCGCTGTTATCCACGCTCCACCCGGACACAGCGGGCGCGATGCTGATCTTGACGCTGCCTTGTTCAGTGAACTTGAAGGCGTTGGACAGCAGGTTCTTGACCACCTGCAGCAGGCGCTTTTCGTCGGTCCGGATGACGGGGGGCAGGGTAGTCGCCAGTTCAATCGTGAAGGAGAGGCCCCGGCTTTCGGCGACCGGCCGGAAGGTGCGTTCGATCTGGTCGTGCAGATCGGCGAACAGCGCTTCATTCAGATCCAGTGTGACCGTACCCGACTCGATCTTGGACAGATAGAGAATCTCGTCGATCAGCTCCAGCAGATCCTTGCCCGCGCTACGGATGGTCTTGGCATATTCGACCTGCCTGGGAGTGAGATTGTGTTCCGCGTTGTCGCTGAGCTGGCGGGCCAGGATCAGCAAGCTGTTCAATGGCGTTCTGAGCTCATGGGACATGCTGGAGAGGAATTCGGACTTGTACTTCGAGGTCAGCGTCAGTTGCTCCGCCTTCTCCTCCAGCGATAGCTTGGTGATTTCGACTTCGCGGTTCTTGCGCTCGACTTCGGCTTTCTGCTCCGCCAGCAGTCCAGCCTTGTCCCCCAGTTCCTCGTTGGTCTGTCTCAATTCTTCTTGTTGCTTTTGCAGCTCCTGCGCCAGCGATTGCGACTGCTTGAGCAGTTCTTCGGTACGCATATTGGCTTCGATCGTGTTGAGCACGATACCAATCGATTCAGCAAGCTGATCAAGGAAGGTTTGATGAATGATGCTGTAGCGCGTGAACGAAGCCATTTCGACGACGGCCTTGACCTTGTTCTCGAACAGGATCGGCAACACGATGATGTTCAGCGGGGCGGCGGCACCCAGTCCGGATGAAATCGCGACGTAATCTGCGGGTACATCGGTCAGCAGGATGCGCCGCTTCTCGTAGGCGCATTGCCCGACCAGGCCCTCGCCGAGCCGCCACTCATCGTTCACATTGATGTTTCCCTTGTACGCATAAGCGGACAGTAGCTTGAGTTTCGCAGGATCGGGCGGGCTCTCGTTCATCATGTAGAACACACCGTGCTGGGCGTTGATCAGCGGAGCCAGTTCAGACAGCACCATCTTGGAGACTGCCGCCAGATCGCGCTGGCCCTGCAGCAGACGGTTGAATTTCGCCAGATTGCTCTTGAGCCAATCCTGCTCCGCGTTTTGCCGCGTGGTTTCCCGCAGGTTGCGGATCATCTCGTTGACGTTGTCCTTCAGCTCCGCCACTTCACCCTTTGCTTCCACCTCCACGTAACGCGTCAGATCGCCCTTGGTCACGGCAGTCGCCACATCGGCGATTGCGCGCACCTGATTGGTCAGGTTGGCCGCCAGACCGTTCACGTTGTCGGTCAGGTCGCGCCAGGTGCCGGCAGCACCCGGCACGTTGGCCTGGCCCCCCAGCTTGCCCTCGACGCCCACTTCACGCGCCACCGAGGTCACCTGATCGGAGAACAGCGCCAGCGTATCGGTCATACCGTTGATGGTGTCGGCCAGTTCGGCGATTTCACCCTTGGCTTCCAGTGTCAGTTTCTTCTTCATGTCGCCGTTGGCTACCGCGGTCACCACTTTCGCGATGCCTCGCACCTGGCTGGTCAGGTTGGCGGCCATGAAGTTCACGTTTTCGGTCAAATCCCTCCAGGTGCCGGACACGCCTTGCACCTGTGCCTGTCCCCCGAGCTTTCCTTCGGTGCCGACTTCGCGCGCCACCCGCGTCACTTCGGCGGCAAAGCTATTGAGCTGGTCCACCATGGTGTTGATGGTGTTCTTCAGCTCCATGATTTCGCCCTTGGCTTCCACGGTAATCTTGCGCCCCAGGTCGCCTTTGGCCACCGCCGTCGTCACGTCGGCGATGTTGCGCACCTGATTGGTCAGGTTGGCCGCCATACTGTTGACCGAGTCGGTCAAATCTTTCCAGGTTCCACCGACGCCTGTCACCTTGGCCTGGCCACCGAGCTTGCCGTCGGTCCCCACTTCGCGAGCCATGCGCGTCACTTCGTCGGCAAAGGTCGAGAGCTGGTCCACCATCGTGTTGATGGTTTCCTTGAGTTGGAGAATTTCTCCTTTCGCTTCGGCTGTGATCTTGCGTGACAGGTCGCCGTTGGCCACCGCCGTCGTCACGTCGGCAATGTTGCGCACCTGGGTGGTCAGGTTGGCCGCCATGCCGTTGACCGAATTGGTCAAGTCCTTCCAGGTACCGGACACGCCGGTCACTTCGGCCTGTCCGCCCAGTTTGCCTTCGGTACCGACTTCCAGTGCGACGCGTGTCACCTCCGCGGCAAAGCTGGAGAGCTGGTCGACCATCGTGTTGATGGTGTTTTTCAGTTCGAGAATCTCGCCCTTGGCTTCAACCGTAATTTTCTTGCCGAGGTCGCCGCGCGCCACCGCCGTCGTCACCTGTGCGAGGTTGCGCACCTGGGTGGTCAGGTTGGCCGCCATGCCGTTGACCGATTCGGTCAGGTCGCGCCAGGTGCCTGATACGTCGCGCACTTCCGCCTGACCGCCCAACTTGCCTTCGGTACCGACTTCCAGCGCCACGCGGGTCACCTCCGCAGCGAAACTCGAGAGCTGGCCGACCATCGTATTGATGGTGTTTTTCAGCTCGAGAATCTCACCCTTGGCTTCGACGGTAATCGTCTTGCCCAGATCGCCTTTGGCCACCGCAGTCGTCACGTAAGCGATGTTGCGCATCTGGGTGGTCAGATTGGCGGCCATGTCGTTGACGGAGTCGGTCAGGTCTTTCCAGGTGCCGGACACCCCTTTGACATTGGCCTGCCCACCGAGAATCCCTTCAGTGCCGACTTCGCGCGCCACGCGGGTCACCTCGGAGGCGAAGGAGCCCAGTCGCGTCACCATGGTGTTCACGATCTCGGCGGATTTGAGGAACTGACCCCGCAGTCTCAGGCCGTTGAGTACCGGCGGTACCTGCTGGTTCAGATTACCCTCGGCAACCGAACCGACAACGCGAATGATCTCGTTCATCGGGCTGATGAGGTCGCTGGTGAGCGCATTGCTCGAGTTGACGATCTTTTGCCATGAGCCTTTCATCATCGGCAATTCGATACGCTCATCGACCTTGCCCTGCTTGCCGATCAGACGCGCCACGCGTTCGAATTCGGTGGTGGTGTCGGCTGCCATGTCGATGATCTCGTTGAGCGTGTCAGCGATCTTGCCCGGCATGCCGGTCCAGTCTTCCGGCATACGCGTAGTGAAGTCACCTTTGCGCAACGACTTCAGCGCTGCCAGCAACGTCTTCATGTCGAAAACTTCGATCGGTGTCGTCACTGTGGCCATGCCTCTGTCCAGTCATAATTGATGCCACGGGCAAGGCATTACCCATGGGCGTGCAGACAATCCTAAGAGCTTAGGCGCCGCTAACGCCTGAGGCAAAAGTGCAAGTGTGCTCTGTGCCTGCTAACGTCAAACTCTGCAGTAGATTCCATGGCTTGCTGGCCACTGGCCGCAGGGCTGGTGTGGGAATGCATGAGCGCGCCACTGTGCCGGCGGGTTCATCATCATCTGTAGGTCGAGACACGATACGGCCGGGGCCTTGCGGGTGCGAATGGAAATTACAGATGATTGACCACAAAATCAGAGTCTTGCTGGTGGATGATCACAGCATCGTGCGTAGCGGCGTACGACGCATGCTGGAGACTGCCGGCGAGATCGACGTAACGGGTGAAGCCGAGACGGCACAAGACGCAATGCTCCTGGTCCGGGAGCAGGATTTCGACGTGGCGCTGGTGGATATTCAGCTTCCCGACAAGACCGGCCTCCAACTTCTCAAACTCATGCGTGCGCACAAGCCCAAGCTCGCCGTTCTGATGCTGAGCATGCATTCGGTCGAGGCCTATGCGTTACGCGCAATCAAGCTCGGCGCTGCGGGCTACCTCACCAAAGATATTTCCGCAGCCACCCTGGTTACGGCAGTTCGCAAGGTGGCCTCAGGTGGCAAGCACGTCAGTCCTGAGCTGGCGGAAAAACTGGTCAACGCTATCGGCAAAGGCGACGCGGCGCCCCACGAAGCGCTATCCGACCGGGAGCTTGAAGTACTCAAGCTCCTTGCTGCAGGCGAGAGAATTGTCCGCATCGCTCAGATATTGCACTTGAGTCCGAGTACCGTCACGACGTACCGGGCACGTATCCTGGAAAAAACAGGGATGGACAGCAACGCGAAACTGGCCCGCTATGCACTCGAAAACGGCCTGTTGACTTAGATCGCCCTGCCATCCGACGCAGCCGGGCACCAGACTGTTTGTAGTGGAATCACTACAAGCTCTTGGTCGAAATCTCCACAAAGATGTCCTGCTAACGTCGATAGCGGGAGCCGTTCCAATCAAGCATATTTACCTCTCGACAAATTTTCGTTCGCTCAATGGAGTTGTCTTCGTCAAAGTCTTGTACCGCCATGGCCTTCAGGATATGCATGAGAGCAAGTTTCACGAGTCAGAAAAGACTCCGGAATTGATACTCGCAAGTTGAGCGCGGAGTGCACGCTGCATTCATGTTGAATCAATGTTCAAACTGGAGGGCATCATGATGATAGGTTATTGGTTATGCGCATTGCTGTGGGGAGTGGTGCTGCTGGAGGAGATCCAACTCATACCCCGACAGGAATGGAAAGACGAGGGTCTGAAAAAGGTTCTGTTGCTGCGCCGGACTAGAAACCGGACAGGCTACTTTTTTGCGTTGATCGCGGGCGCCATGTGTCTTTATAGCGAAATCCTGGTGGCGCCGGTCGATCAGAGTGTTTTCAATCCGGAGCTGATACTTGCCCTATGTGGTGTTCTTTGGGGTGCATATCTGTCCGTAGTCTGCATGAAGGGTAAGCGATAGATGCCTGTTTCCATGACTACTGCGGGTAATTGAGATTTCACTATCGTCGCCCGGCGGGGAGACTTTTCCGGTCAGGCGCTCAACTCAAATTTTGCGAACGGCTAACAACGGATTTTATTGGCTAAAGCTGAACTTCCTTGTTCAACCTGACTTCACCATCCAGCCAGGGCGGCGTTTCCCAGGGGCCTGGTGTCTTGCTCCAAACGCGCTTCGGTGTCTCTGTCTTTTGCCCAGGCGGTGAGCAGTACCATCGCCCCGAAACCACCGACGATGAGTACCGGATAGGCTGCCAGCAACTCCACCAGCGAGTACTTCCAGGCCAGCGGACGACCAATACCCAGCATGGCGGCATAGAACCATGACACGCCAGAGAGGGCGCCGGAAAACAGCGCCAGCATGCGCAGGCTGAAGGAGAGCTTGAGTAACGAACCGGCTTTTTTCAGTGCCGGCAATACAGCGCTATGCAACAGGATGCCGTTAAAGGTCAACAGCACTACTATGCCGATTTTGGCTTGCAGTTTTGGATTGAGGAAATATTCCATCCCCTTGCCGGCATAATCGATCCCGACAATACCAATGCCCGTAATCCAGAGCGCTACAAGTGCAAGCACTACGGTTTTCTGAAGGCTTTCCATGTGCGCGTCATCGTGGTGGCCTGACGCATCTCCCTTCAGGAGTTGCTTGACCATTGCAATGTCGCTGGTCAAGACCAGCCCGATTGCCACACAGCAGGCGATAAGATGAAAATATACAACGCCCAAACGCACATATTCCACGGTGGACGAAGAAAACATACTAAGTTCCATGGTGACCTCTTGGCTTCAATAGTGAATCAACTTGGCTCTCGGCACGGCTTGATTGGAATTTACCGTTGCTGACTGCCATTTAGATCCAGCAATTGTTATCAGTTAATCTTGCGACATTACGCCAGCAAGATAATAGTGAGTTTCTCGAATGAACTTTTAGTCATTCGATCATGTCCATTTTCAGGTAACCAAAAACCTCAATCGCACTGAGTGCATGGGAGGTTTAACTTCCGCTTCTGGGGGGCGGTGAGGCCCGGAACCCGATCGACGAGCGAATCAGGCAATGCTGGTAGGGTCGGCGGGGCTTCCACCCCATTCGAGGAAACGGATCTTGTGAACCTCGCCCTCGCTGTCTTCGTAGACCAGGGTCACCGGTACCACGCCGGTCTTGTCGGATGTATCGGTGCGCTGCAGTACCCGTTTCACATCGATGTCCATCCCGTAGTGGTATTCGACGGCTGAAACATGCGCGCCGGGTTCTTGCAGGCTGCTCTGGTCAAAGACACTGGGTGCGAGACTGGAAATCACGGCACTGACAATCGTGGCCATGCTCATAAGGCTGTACCTCCACTGAAGTTCGCTTGACAAGGACTTAATGTGACACGTGGTGAAAGTGAAGTTCACTTGACCGCGACGAACGCGCCTGCCTGAAAAGCCTGTAGTGGCTGCAAACTCCCGGCAATTCCCCACGCTTGACGCCTCTCGACCGTTCGTCCTTTAACCCCCGTATTTGCTGGAAAAAGTCCGTTTTTCAAGGAGGTCATGACATGTCATGACCGATTGTCATGCGTCGGGTATTGGCCGATTTCTGCCTGTCACCGAGGGCTATATCCGACCCATGGAGGACTCTCGGAGGCAATCTTTGGCATCTCCAAAATCACAATGAAACCAACATGCTCCACGTAGTAAAGCGTGCTACCCATGATTATATTGCTGCAACAGGTGCATTAATGTCCTGCAATAAACCAGTCTTGTTCATCAGTAGGTCAGTTATCACACTGAGGTCACTCATTTGATAACGGCTTCTGACTGAAGGAGAGATGACCATGGTATCTGCGATCCGGTTTATCCAGTTCGGCAACCCTGAAGTACTGAACCTGGAGACACTGAGCGAACAAGCGCCCGGCCAGGGTGAGGTATGGCTTGAGCAAGAGGCTGTAGGTGTCAACTTTCTCGACGTTAGCCAACGAAAAGGGGCGGTGCCGATTGCTTTGCCATCTGGAGTTGGGCTGGAAGGCGCGGGGCGTGTCGCCGCTGTGGGTGTGGGTGTCAGCAACGTGCGAGTAGGGGATCGCGTCGCCTATGCCACCGGCCCCTTGGGTTCCTATGCTTCGGCCCGGCTTTATCCGGCAGAGCGGCTGGTCAGAATTCCGGATTCGCTGTCATTTGACGATGCAGCAGCCGTCATGTTCAAGGGCATCACTGCGCAGTACCTGTTGAAAGCCACCTATCCTGTGGGGCCCGGTACAACCATTCTCCTCTACGGTGTGGCCGGAGGGCTGGGGGAAATCATGGTGCCGTGGGCCAGACACTTGGGTGCCATCGTGATCGGTGTGGTTTCAAAGCAGGCCAGTGTCGAGAAAGCTCTGGCGTCGGGATGCGATGAAGTCCTGGTGTTCGATGCGCACAGCCTGGCTTCCCGGGTCGCTCGTATCACCAAGGGTAAAATGGTCGACGTCGTCTATGACCCGATTGGGCGTGTTTCTTTCCAGGCATCCCTGGATAGCTTGCGACCACGAGGCCTGATGGTATCGTTCGGAGCCTCATCAGGTGCGCCGTCAGCCGTAGAACTGTCGACACTCAATACCAAAGGCTCGCTGTTCCTGACACGTCCTTCGTTGGCAGCCCATACGGCGAGTGTCTCTGAGTACCAGGAACGAGCGCAGGATGTGTTGGCCACCATAGGTGCAGGTATTATCAAACCTTCGGTCCGGGCAAGTTACTCTCTGGCGGACGCAGCATTGGCGCATGCGGACCTGGAGTCGGGGCGTTCATCGGGGGCGATCATTCTAAAACCATGAATCTTGATGTTCTGAACAATCAGCACAGCGACGAAATCGCTGCGTTTCTGGCCGTGGCCTCGCAAGGCTCGTTTGTCGGGGCAGGCCGGCTATTGCAGCGACACCCAACCGTCGTTTCGAAACGACTCGCCGCAATGGAAAAGCGCCTTGGCGTTCGGCTTGTGGAGCGCTCCACCCGCCAGGTTCGAATTACTGAAACAGGTGCCAGGCTGGAGCAACGGCTTCGCTCAGCCATCGAATTGATGAATGAAGCGCAGCAGCAAGCGTCCGAGGGCGCCAGCGAAATCCGCGGTACTTTGCGCCTTGCATTGCCGGCAGCCATGGGCAGACGTTGGCTTGGCCCGATGCTGCCGGAGTTTCTCAAGGCTCATCCGCATGTCTCGATCATCGCTGACTACAGCGAGCGTCTGGTCGACATCATCGATGAAGGTTTTGACGCGGCGATCCGAATCGGAGAGTTGGACGACAGCCGGCTGATAGCCAAAAAACTGAGTGACCATCGCCGGATACTGTGTGCCTCGCCTGCTTACATCACAAAGCACGGCATGCCCGAAACGCCACAGGACCTGATCAGGCACAATTGCCTTCGCTTCAGTGGCCTTGCGTCTTTTCCTCAGTGGAGACTCCATCGCGGCAATGAACTGCAGACGGTTTCTCCCAAAGGAAACCTGACGGCCAATGACAGCGAATCATTACTTGCGGCGGCCTGCGCCGATGCGGGAATACTGGGGGCAGGTGACTGGTTGATGAGTCGTGATATTGCTGCCGGGGGACTGTTGCAGGTCCTTCCTGACTGGCAATTGGATACCGCCGGTGGGGTCTACCTGGTCAGGCCATCAGCCAAGTTTCCGGGTGCCGTGGTCGTCGCGTTCAAACAATGGATCGAGTCAAAGTTTACCCCCGCGCCCCCATGGACCATCTGACCGGCTGACCTTCGATTCCCCTGACCGACACATGGCTGCCGGCCATGTGTGTTCATAAAATCAGGTGGTGATTCACTTTTTCCATTGCATCAAAGCCAATACAGGATAGTAACGGACCACAACCAGCCGATGCAGAGGGTGATGGCAAGGTAGATCGCCACAATCATCAGAGGCTGATTCCACATGACACACCTCCCATAACCGCTTTCTTTACATGGGTGCCTGGTAAAACGGGCGCTCGTCGCATGAGCAATAACTCGTCAGAACACTCCAAGGGTCAATTCCATCGCCAGTACAGCGGACAACGCCAGCGTCATCACCAACGCGATAAAAATCAGGCCCAACTCGGCCAGCTGCTTATAAAGGGCCATCGGCCGTTTCGTGATTCGAGCAATTGATCTATCAGTGGAAGCCATCACTCATCCTCACTTTTGCGTGGAACACGCACCACAGGCTTGACTTGGGCAGTAAGGCGATGGAACCGCATGGTGTCGCGCGTTTCATTTCCTACCCCTCGCGTCATGCCGAATCCGGCGAGCCCCGCCGTCTCCATGATGTCCGGGACGACAGCTGTTGCGGGTACCAGGGGTGGTGCAACTAATGAGCCATTTCAATAGGGCGAAGAAAAAACTCAAATTAATTAACAAGCTGTTTGCGAGGGGTTTCAAGCGAGAGAAAGGGGGGAGGGGGGAATATTCCTCAAAGTTGGTGGTAAACGCCTGGTTGGGTGGGTGTAGTACCCCATTTTTGGAGAGAGTAGCGGCCCTGTTTAACCGATCGTTTTTGGTAGGGGCTACTTGTCCCTGAGGCGAGGTGGATTCAACGGGGCGAGAGGGCTGCTTCTAACTGTGGTTTCAACCGGTCGAAGCAACACACTGAATTCTGTTTAATAGACGAGTGAGTTTTCGGCACCGCACATTACCCGCGGAGAAACATCGATGCCGAGAATCACGTAACCGCTACTCAAGCAGCTGATCTATCAACACCGCATTGGTGTAGATCAAACTGCCGTCACTCGCCCGGTGTCCAACCAGATGGAACTGTCCGCGTTCGTGGTGCAAATAGACACGCATCTGACAGTCGGACAAGGGGGCGTATCCCTCGGGCATGATCAGATCCATCGAGTCCATATCGACATCGACCATGGCTTCCGGCTCGTGGGTCTTCTGCAAGTGCTCTTCGGCCTGCTCCAGACGGAGGTGCAGAGGGCCGTCGACGTAGAAATGAACTTCCCCCATCGGGGTGGATTTTTGGGCGCCGCTGGTTTTGCACCAACCTTCGATCGTCAGGGCACTCATGACGAAACCTCCCATGTGGATTGCTGGAATCTGTATCTATCGTTCCTGCTCGATGCCATCACTTATGTTGGATGACTGCACAAGGGCAGGGTTCGATTTTTGGCGCCGCTTCTGGCCGACCCTGCTGCCCGTCATCAGACATTCAGTATAGCCGGTCGCCGGGCCTCGCTTGCCAACCTCACGTACAACCCGATGGGCTCTATACTTCTTACTGACTTTGCCGCCCCGATGGGTGGTATTTGTCTGCCCTGCTTGGACGTCAGAGGCGATGCTTTTGCATAACCAATGAACAACAGGAATAGGATGAAGAGGAAATGGCAATAGCAATTGTCCTGATACTAATCGTTATTGCATCAGTGCTATTCCACATACTGGCGCCTTGGCACGCGACACCGGCAGCTTCCAACTGGGGTTCCATAGACACCACCCTGTTCATCACCCTGATCATTAGCGGAATATTTTTCATTGCCATCACGATGTTCATGGCGCTCGCGGTGATGCGGTATCGTCACAAGGAGGGCGCCAGGGCGGCCTACCAGCCAGAAAATAAAAAGCTGGAACTGTGGTTAATTATCATTACGTCGGTAGGTATTGCCGGGATGCTGGCGCCAGGCCTTGTTGTCTACAACGACTTCATCCGGGTACCGAAAGAGGCTTACGAACTTGAAGTGGTCGCCCAACAGTGGCAGTGGGCCTTTCGTTTTCCCGGCCAGGACGCAAAGCTGGGCAAATCGGATATCAGGTTTATTGATGCCGCCAATCCCTTCGGCCTTGATCCCAAGGATCCTGCAGGGCAAGACGATGTGCTTGTAATGAATAATGAAGTTCGCCTTCCGCTCGACCGGCCGGTGAAAGTCTTGTTGCGCGCTAAAGATGTCCTGCACGATTTCTATGTACCGCAAATTCGCAGCAAGATGGATATGGTGCCAGGAATGGTGTCGTACTTTTGGTTTACGCCAACTAAAACCGGAAAATACGAAGTCCTTTGCGCTGAATTTTGTGGTGTAGGTCATTACAACATGCGCGGCCATATGATCGTGGAAGAGCAGGGCGTCTTCGATCAATGGCTCAACGGCCAGCCGACTTTTGCGCAGACATTGACGACAACTGCCAAACCCGGTCGCGACAGCGTGCTGGAAAAAGGCCGCCAGTTGGTCGAACAGCTCGGCTGCAAGGCCTGCCATAGCCAGGATGGCAGTGCCAGTCTCGGCCCGGGATGGAAGGGGCTGTACGGCCGCACTGAACAGTTTGCCGATGGCACCAGTGCGGTGGTCGACGAGGCCTACCTGAAAGAGTCGATTCTCGATCCGAAGGCCCGGCTGGTACAGGGCTACCCGCCGGTGATGGTGGCCTATACTCTCAAAGACGATGAAATGGGCGCTGTCATCGCCCTGATCAAGTCACTGGGTGCTGCGGGGCAAGACGATGAACCTTCGACCGGCGAAGCGTCGAGCCCGGGTGAAGACCTGGTGGCGCAGGGGCAGCGACTGGCCGGCTCGCTCGGCTGTCTGGCCTGCCACAGTGTCGATGGCAACAAGGGCGTCGGCCCCAGCTGGCAGGGCCTGTATGGCAAGACGCAAACCCTTGCCGACGATACGAGCGTAAAGGTCGACGAGGGCTATATCAAAGAATCGGTTCTGCATCCCAATGCCAAAATCGTCAAGGGCTATGCAGCCGTCATGCCGGCCCTGGCTCCGAGTGACGAGGAGCTCAATGCACTGATCGCTTTTATCAAATCCAAAGCGAATGCTGACGCTGATGCGAGCAAGGCGGAGCCAGGGAAGTAGCCGTAAAACAGCCAGGAATGCACTGAAACTTCGGCAGGAGGATGACGTGATGGCCTATGCGGAGCAAGCCGAGACAGAAGCACTGCACGAGCCCAAGAGTTTCCTGACCAAATATATCTGGAGTCAGGACCACAAGGTCATAGCCATTCAATATTCCGTGACGGCCATCTTCGTGGGTCTTATCGCTCTGGTGTTGTCCAGCTTGATGCGCATGCAGATAGGTTTCCCCGGCAGTTTGGCGTTCATGGACGCCAGTACTTACTATCAGGCGATGACCATGCACGGCATGATCATGGTCATTTACTTGCTCACAGCCTTGTTTCTGGGTGGTTTCGGCAACTATCTGATCCCGCTGATGGTGGGCGCCCGCGACATGGTCTTCCCCTATGTCAACATGCTCAGCTACTGGTTCTACCTGGTGGCGGTACTGGTGTTGCTCAGCAGTTTTTTTGTCCCTGGCGGCCCCACAGGTTCGGGCTGGACGCTCTATCCGCCACAGTCCATTACCCAGGGGACACCGGGGGTCGAGTGGGGCATTGTCCTGATGCTCGTCTCACTGGCGATTTTTATTGTCGCCGCCACCATGGGCGGGTTGAACTACGTCACCACGGTGTTGCAGGCGCGCACGCACGGCATGACCTTGTTTCGCATGCCGCTCTCGGTATGGGGCATCTTCATGGCCTCGATCATGGCCTTGCTGGCCTTCCCGGCGTTGTTTGTCAGTGCGGTCATGATGTTGTTCGACAAGCTGTTGGGCACCAGCTTCTTCATGCCGGCGATGATCTCGCTGGGGCAGCAGCTCGATCACCAGGGCGGCAGCCCGATATTGTTCCAGCACCTGTTCTGGTTCTTCGGCCACCCGGAGGTCTACATCGTCGCTCTCCCTGCGTTTGGTCTGGTCTCCGACTTGATCAGTACCCATGCGCGTAAAAATATCTTCGGCTACCGAATGATGGTGTGGGCCATTATTGCGATTGGCGTACTCAGTTTTGTGGTCTGGGCGCACCACATGTATGTCAGCGGAATGAACCCGTACTTTGGCTTTTTCTTCGCAGTCACCACCTTGATCATCGCGGTGCCGACGGCGCTGAAAGTCTATAACTGGGTACTGACCCTGTGGCGCGGCGACATCCACCTGACGGTGCCGATGCTGTTTGCCCTGGCCTTTATCGTCACCTTCCTGGTCGGCGGTCTGACCGGGTTGTTTCTCGGCAATGTGATCGTGGACATCCCGCTCTCGGACACCTATTTCGTCGTGGCCCATTTTCATATGGTCATGGGGGTAGCCCCGGTACTGGTGGTGTTCGGCGGCATTTATCACTGGTACCCGAAAGTCACCGGGCGCATGTTGAACGACACCCTGGGCAAGTTGCATTTCTGGATAACCTTTCTGGGCACCTACGCCATTTTCTTCCCCATGCACTACTTGGGTTTCCAGGGCATGCCACGTCGCTACTACGCCTATGAAAACTACGCGTTCATCCCGCAGTCCGCGCAAGACTTGAATGCCTTCATTACGGTGATCGCATTGACTGTCGGCGTTTCCCAGTTGCTGTTCCTGTTCAACCTGGCCTGGAGTGCATTCAAGGGCAAGCCCGCAGGCAGTAATCCCTGGGGGGCGGCCAGCCTGGAATGGCAAACGCCGGACACCCCGCCGAAACACGGTAACTGGGGCGCGAAGTTGCCGGTCGTGCATCGCTGGGCCTATGACTACAGTGTGCCGGGCATTGAGCAGGATTTCGTGCCGCAAACGGTCTCTGCCGAGGAGCTGGAGCAGATGCGGCAACTCAGTGCCGGAACCAAGGCGGACATCAAGACATGAACAGGCTGCTATTGAGAAACGCCGACGGCGCTGATCCCGGCGGCAGCTGGAGTCGCGACCCTGAGGATATGCAGGCCGCCGAGGATGCCGATAGAAGGCAAACCGCAAGGGTAGGCCTGCGCTTGTTTCTGGTGGTGGTGAGTTCGTTATTCTTCCTCTTCCTGATCGCCTTTATTGCCCGTTCTCAAATGGCCGACTGGCTACCCCTGACAGAGCCTTTGGCGCCGTTAGACAATCTCCGGCCGCTCTGGCTGAATTCGGCTTTTCTGGTATTGAGTTGCATCGCACTGCAATGGTCGCGTATGGCCGCCCGAAAGGCTCGGCTGGGCGCAACGGTCATTGGTTTTGCATTGGGGGGTGTGTTTGCCATTGCCTTTCTGGCGGGGCAACTCTGGGTCTGGCAGCAGTTTGTCGCCTGGGGCTACTTTGTCGCCAGCAATCCGGCCAACAGTTTCTTCTACCTGTTGACCGGCCTGCATGGGCTCCACCTGCTGGGCGGGCTGATCGCCTGGTGCTGGATCGTCGCCAGATTTCTGCGTCATGTGCCACTGGCGCAACTTGGCGCCAGCGTAGAGCTCTGTGCCATCTATTGGCATTACTTGCTGGGCCTTTGGTTCGTGCTTTTCGCGCTGCTGGCCAGCACGCCGCAAACCTATGAAGCCATCGCCAGATTCTGCGGCCTGAGGTAAACAGTCATGGCATTGCACCCACAAGCCCAAGTCGAATCCAGTTCATCCAACCCACCAGGTTCGCCGCCTGCACCGGGATGGCAGGGCATCGCCAGCGATTGGTCCTCGGATAAAGAGGCCTTCAAGCAGGTGCCCTGGGGCAAGGCGATGATGTGGATATTCCTGCTCAGCGACACGTTTATATTCACCTGTTTTCTGACCGGATACATGTCGGTACGCATGACCATCACCAGCGCCTGGCCGAACCCCAGTGAAGTGTTCGCATTGACGATCGGCGGCAAGGAAATCCCGCTTATTCTGATCGCCATCATGACCTTTGTGCTGATCAGTAGCAGCGGCACCATGGCCATGGCCGTCAATTTCGCCTATCGCCGTAATCGCGCGAAAACCGCGACCCTGATGCTGGCGACTGCTGCCTTGGGTGTGACTTTCGTCGGCATGCAGGCATTTGAATGGAGCAAGCTCATCGCAGAAGGGGTGCGTCCCTGGGGGAACCCCATGGGAGCGGCGCAATTTGGCGCCAGCTTTTTCATGATTACCGGTTTTCACGGACTGCATGTATCAATCGGCGCCCTCTACCTCAGCATTGTGGCGCTGAAGGTATGGCGCGGAGATTATGAGCGTTCCGGCAACTATCAGAACGTCGAGATAGCCGGGCTTTACTGGCACTTCGTGGATCTGGTGTGGGTATTTATTTTTGCATTCTTCTATTTATGGTAGAGGAGCACGGGTGATGGCACATGCTCAGGGTCAGCAACATCCAATCAGTTTGTACCTTAAAATCTGGGGACTGTTATTCGTCCTCAGCACGCTGTCGTACCTTGTCGACTATTTCCACTTCCATGGCTACCTTCGGTGGTCCCTGATCATCACTTTCATGTTGTTGAAGGCAGGTTTGATTGTCTCCATCTTCATGCATATGGCATGGGAGCGCCTGGCATTGGTCTACGCCATATTGGTGCCACCTTTGTGTTTACTGGTGCTTATCGGGCTGATGGCCTCCGAGGCAGACTATATTTTCCTCAGCAGGGGCATTTTCTTTGGCCAGTAGGCAAGCAGCTTTCGGATGGCCTTGAGTCCCCAGGCGCTAACCCGATATCACTCGCTTGAACTGATGCCATTTGTGCTGCCAGGCCACTGTCCAGTGGGGGGCTGCCGTTCCCGTGCCGGCGATCTTCAGCTTCGGATGCTGTTTGATGACCTGGTCCAGTACCGATTCCTGATTCGGTTCAACATCCACGAAGAAGATATGTTTGCCTTCTTTTACTGCCTGCTTGAAATTACGGAAGTGAGTGTTCGGCACCTGGAACCCAAAAAAACCGCCTTCCCAGATGCAGAAGCCCAATACAACAATGGCAAGGAAGATAAAGGGCATCCAGCCTGCGGCGGATTCGGTCCAGCCCATCCAATAGGCGCCACCCAGGACCAGCGCTGCGAGTGGCACGCCGATCACCGCACCAATCTCACCAGAGTGAACAGCATCCTGTTCCATCAGCGAGCTGATCTCGTGGAGGTGATGTTCTTCTACATCAGCAACTTTTTCACTGAGTACATGAATCTGTTCGGAATTGATGCCGCTGGCTTCCAATTCATATTCAACGTTTTCAAGATCGTTGAGATTGTCACTGATGTAATAGTGTCGGTTCATGCCACACCTCCCATCTCGGGTTTGCTGCAGACCTCCTCTGTCCGGCAGCACTTGGCAGCTGTACTTTGGGGAACGTTGCACACCCGGTGCAATTTGAAAAAAGTATAGCACTCACCATCCTGCGGACCGGTCGCTAGCTAATCTGCACAATGACTGGACCTTCCGTCACGATCGGCGGGTTCGCGCGGATATTCGATGCATTTTTCTGAATCCAGTCACGCGCGACTTTCAGGCTCGCATCGCTGCCGGCCTTGTCCGTGCAAACAGTCACCGCTGTACCACCATCACCCGTATTCAACAGTGTGTAGCTGACGAGGCCAGGCACTGTCCGCAGGGTCGCTTCGACGTCGGCATTGCGCTCTTCCAACAACTCGAAAAGCTGCTTTGCTCCAGTACCCAGGTAGGTTCTTATAACCGCATACATAGTCGTCTCCCTTGGGAGTGTCGCCTTGATGCCAATCCAGATCCGTTGATGGCCGCTATTACTCAAGGCTTCAGTTCGCCCTGATTTATTAAGCTTAGCCAAACGCCGGTGACAATCGTAATGCAACGACCACCGGCCATTTTTGGCCGATAACTGCCTGTCGTGAGGGGCTGAAACCGACCCATTGCAGCCAGTCGGCATAACAGTTTTCAACCAATCGCCGGAACAATGTGGCTGCTTCACCCAACCCCTTCTCGTATCATCAGCGCCTTTGCATCTGGAACGAACTGTGTGAAATCGCCAACTGGAAAAGCCCCGGCTGCCCCTGATGGGACGAAGTGGGACGTAGGCGAGGCTGTCAATCAGCTCTCGTGGGACGACTTGCGCATCATCAAGACGCTCAGTGATTGCGGCAATCGTTCGGCTACGGCCAAGAAGCTTGGCATCAATGTATCCACCGTTTCGCGCCGAGTTGCTCAAGTTGAGCGAACGCTCGGCATCGCGCTGTTCGATCACCGCAAATCAGGGTATCTGCTCACCGCCGAGGGTGCTGAATTGCGAGCACTCGCCGAGCGAGTGGAGCTGGATATCGTCAGCGTCACGCGGCGTGTTTCACGTTCAGGCCAAGGCCCCCTCGGGAAACTTCGAATTACCACCAGCGACTCGCTGCTGCTGTACTTCTTCACCCCCATCATCGCGGACTTCAAGGCCCTGAACGAGGGGATCTCCATCGAGGTGCTGGTGGGCAATGAAACCCTTAGCCTCGCCCGGGATGAATCGGATATCGCGATTCGAGCGACGAGAAAACCTGCAGAAAGCTTGGTGGGCCGTAAACTGGCGAACATTGCCTGGGCACCTTACTGCTGCGCCAAGCAGATGACTGCCTTGCCCCTTTTCGAAGAGGGCCAGGCATGGGTGTCATACTCCGCAGCGCTCTGCGGTTTGAAGGCGACAAGCTATGTCGAAAGCAGAGTCGCTGCTGAGCGCATAGCGTACCGCACCGATTCTGTTGCAGCAGCAAGCGCTGCAATCGCGGCGGGTCTGGGATTTGGATTCCTTCCCTGCATGTTGGGCGACATAACCCCAGGGTTGGTACGCGCCGGCCCGGTGGTGCCAGAGCTTCAGGATGAGTTGTGGCTGCTGACTCACCAGGACATTCGAAAATCGTGGCGAGTCAAAGCATTCATGACCTTCTGCGCCGCTGCCGTGGCCAGTCAAAAGCCCTTGGTCGAGGGGCAATTGATACTCCCGGTCACCTAGATCGAAACCGGGAGTGCAGCTCAGATGTCTCGGGCGCCAATCACGGCCTTGCACACGATCTCAATCAGCTGCGGACGCTGGGCAAGTCTCGACACCCCAATGATATTGCTCGCGCACTGAGGCCGCTCAGTGCCATAGGCCGCCTTGCGCACTTTGCCGACCACCGCGAACGCAGCGTCCATGTCCAGCACATAAAGCGTTTCCTCGACAACATCTTGCATAGTTGCGCCATACAAGGCGAGCAGCTTCGAAATGTTGTCGTAAGAGACCCGCATCTGCTCTCCCATCGAAGAGAAATCACTGGGCTTACCGTCGGCGTTCAGCGGCGCCGGGGCTACCAGATTGCCTGCCTCATCATGGTTGAATTGACCTGATACGTAGATCTCGTTTCCTACCCGCCGTGCCTGCGGATAGCCATACGCCTCCTCCCAGGAAACGCCCCAGTAGGCGGTCTGCTTGTTGAACGGTTGTGAAGCTGCCATTGCATTCTCCTGCACATGAGGGACCGGCTTGATCCGAATGGATGGGCGAATGCTAGCAGCGCGATCGCGCATTTTATGGCGCATAAATGAGCCGACAGGAGCGCAAAAATGCGCCACCGAAAAGCGCCTTGTTTCGTTATCTTTTGCTCGTCCTCAAGCACTGACGCTGAGGAGTGCACTCGTGGCTACGGTAATGCCTGCAAGGTGCGGGCCCCGAGACTTGTGCGACTGAACATCATCAAGCCGAAAGGAAACAAAAATGAGCAATCCTAAAACTGAAGTCCTGACTCCGCTGAATAGCCAACTGATCTTCATCGATCAGCAGCCACAGATGGCCTTCGGCGTTCAGAGCATTGACCGGCAAACGCTGAAAAACAATACCGTTGCCTTGGCCAAGGCAGCGAAGATTTTTAATGTCCCCACTACCTTCACCACGGTTGAGACAGAAAGCTTCTCAGGTCACACCTACCCCGAGCTACTCGCTGTGTTCCCGGACGCCCCGCTGCTGGAGCGCACCTCCATGAATTCCTGGGATGATCAGAAGGTACGCGACGCACTCAAGAGAAATGGTCGCAACAAGATCATCGTCTCCGGCTTGTGGACCGAGGTATGCAATGCCACCTTCGCCCTGTCGGCAATGAACGATGCCGGCTATGAAATCTATATGGTTGCAGATGCCTCCGGCGGCACCACCAAAGAAGCCCACGATTACGCCATGCAGCGCATGATCCAGGCCGGCGTGGTACCGGTGACCTGGCAGCAGGTGCTGCTGGAATGGCAACGGGACTGGAAGAACCGCGACACCTACGACGCCGTAATGGAACTGGTAAAGGAACATTCTGGTGCATATGGCATGGGCGTCGACTACGCCTACACCATGGTGCACAAGGCGCCTGAGCGCGTTCAGCATGGCCCCACCCTGGCGCCTGTCGCTGCATCTGTCTGAGCCATCGCCAGCCCCTGCCCTGGGGGCTGTTCACAGACTTGCGAAGGGTGCGCAGTCGACTGAACCGAGTCAACGAGCCTGGCCTGGCCCCCTTGGGGATTTCCAGTGCCCAGCGCTGTTCGAGTCAGGCGCTCGCATCCTGTTACCTGGATTAAGGGATGTGTATGAACAAGGACAAATCTACCGTGCTGGCGACTCTCACACTGGCTTCGACAGGGCAGCTCAAATCCTGGCAGATAAGAACTGCCAAACAACTGATGCTGGACAGGCTGGATACCGGCATTTCAGTGACTGAACTAGCCGAAGCTTGCGCATTGTCGCGCAGTCACTTCTCACGCAGGTTCAAGGAAAGCACCCGGATGTCCCCGCAGCGATGGCTGCGTGAACAGCGGGTCATGAAGAGCAGAGAGTTATTGAAGGCTTCCACGATGTTGCTCACAGAGATCGCGCAGGAATGCGGCTTCAGCGATCAATCTCACTTCTGCCGTACATTCGTGAAGGCTGAAGGCATGACACCGAAGGCTTGGCAGCAACAAGCAATCTGCCCGATTCCGGTCGTTGCTTGAGACGGTAAGGCATCATCAACGCGCGGGCGAGCCCAAGCGGACTGAGGTGTAACCCCCTTGAAAATCAATTTGTTACAGCTATCGACGATTTTTTATAAATCTTGCGCGCTAAATTATTGAGCGGCAACTTATTGCACATTGTTATAACGCAAACATTTAAATCGCTAACAGAATCCCTCGAAGACATTCAAAAGTGAGGAAAGCCATGAAAGTTCTCTACACCGCAGTCGCAACCGCAACCGGCGGTCGTGATGGCCGAGCCATCTCCAGCGACAAGAACCTCGACGTGAAACTGGCCACTCCGAAGGAATTGGGCGGTGCCGGTGGTGATGCCACCAACCCTGAGCAACTGTTCGCCGCTGGTTACTCGGCCTGCTTCATCGGTGCACTGAAGTTCGTCGCCAGCCAGAGCAAACGCAGCATTCCAGCCGACGCCTCGATCACTGCGCGGGTCGGCATTGGCCAGATCCCAGGCGGCTTTGGCCTGGATATCGACCTGAACATCAACCTGCCAGGCCTGGAGCACGCCGATGCACAAGCGTTGGTGGAGGCGGCCCACCAAGTGTGCCCGTACTCCAACGCAACCCGTGGCAACGTCGATGTCCGTCTGCACGTCACCGTCTAACTTCCCGCCTCACGAGAAACAGGAGATATGAAATGAACGTTTTGACCAAAACACTCGTCGGCTCGCTCCTTGCCTTGTCGATCGGTAACGCATTCGCTGACTCTGGCGTCGAACACAACACCCAGGCATTCCTCGATGCATTGAACTCAGGCAGTGGTAAACCCATCGAGCAGCTTTCGCCGAAGGACGCCCGTGCGGTACTGACCGGCGCTCAGGCCGGGGTAAAACTGACACTGCCCAAGGCGGATGTCAGCGAGAAGACCATCACCGTCGACGGCCAGGACATCAGCTTGACCATCGTGCGTCCGGCGGGTGTGAAGGGGACCTTGCCTGTGTTCATGTACTTCCACGGCGGTGGCTGGGTGCTCGGCGACTTCCCGACCCATGAGCGCCTGGTGCGCGATCTGGTCGTCGGGTCCGGGGCGGCGGCGGTGTTCGTCAATTACACCCCATCCCCTGAAGCGCACTACCCGACGGCGATCAACCAGGCCTACGGGGCAACCAAATGGGTGGCCGAGCACGGCAAGGAAATCAATGTCGACGGTAAGCGCCTGGCGGTAGCGGGCAACAGCGTCGGCGGCAACATGGCAGCCGTGGTCAGCCTGATGGCCAAGGATAAAGGTACCCCGGCCATTAAGTACCAGGTGCTGCTGTGGCCAGTGACCGACGCCAACTTCGAGACAGCGTCGTACAACCAGTACGCCGAGGGGCACTTCCTCACCAAGAACATGATGAAGTGGTTCTGGGACAACTACACCACCGACCCCAAGCAACGTGCCGAGATCTACGCCTCGCCGCTGCGCGCTACCACTGAGCAGTTGAAAGGCCTGCCGCCAGCGCTGGTCCAGACCGCGAGTGCCGATGTGCTGCGTGACGAAGGGGAAGCCTACGCTCGCAAACTGGACCAAGCCGGCGTGCCGGTCACTGCGGTGCGCTACAACGGCATGATCCATGACTACGGCTTGCTGAACGTGGTCAGCCAGGTTCCGGCGGTACGCTCTGCAATGCTGCAGGCTTCCGAAGAGCTGAAAGTTCATTTGAAGTGACCCCCACTCAAGACCGGAGATGTATGCCATGAACTGGTAATCACCGCCGGAAACGAAAAGCCCGCTAAACAGCGGGCTTTTTCGTTTCCGGTGTAGCGTTAGCAGCCCTCCGCCAAGGGCACCTGTGGGTAGGATAGCGACCACCAGCCATTGTGACTGACCCACCCTTGTCCTCCCTCAACCTGGAGGACGAGCCATGAACACTATTGCTAGATACAGCCATCAGCCTTGGAACAAGGGAAAGCTTGTCGGGCAGAAAGCCCCGCTTCGAGTCAGAGATATCTGGGCCATCCGGGTCAGACTTCAGCTTGCTGAGAAGACGCGTGATTTGGCGCTCTTCAACTTGGCCATCGATAGCAAGCTGCGTGCCTGTGACTTAACCAAGTTGCGAGTCCGAGGCATCGCCCATGGGGAGCATGTGTCGTCACGAGCCATCGTGATGCAGCAGAAAACTCAGCACCCAGTGCAATTTGAAATCACTGAGCAAACCCGAACGGTTCTGGAGGCTTGGATGCATCGGGCCCATCTCCGCAGTGAGGACTTCTTGTTCCTGAGCCGCTTGCACGCCTCAGACCATCTTTCCACCAGGCAATACGCTCGAATAGTCAAAGCGTGGGTGACAGCCATTGGTCTTGATCCAACCATGTACGGTACCCACACGCTACGGAGAACCAAGGCATCGTTAATCTATCGCAGGACGAAGAACCTGAGAGCTGTCCAACTCCTGCTTGGTCATACGAAGCTTGAAAGCACTGTCAGATACCTGGGAATCGAGGTCGATGATGCCCTGGAAATGGCAGAACAAACGGAGGTCTGATCATCCATAGTGACGGTCGATGCTAGACCGTCGCTATCCGACCCAAAGGGGACATTTCGCCGAGAATCAAACGCTATTTTTACTCTACGAATTGGCCCATTTATTGGCGAACCTGTAGAGAGGTAAGAACGAGTCCGATAGCTCCTTACCCAGTGGTGTTAGTCCATAACCGCCATCGTTTGACTCGATGAAGCCCGCCTCTCGGAGTTCATTGACTCTGCTTTGCAAAACGGTGGGCGAGATATCGCCACACGCGCTTCTCAATGCACGGGAACTCAGTGAACCGTGCTGAAGCTCCCAGATAATCCGCAAGGCCCATTTTTGTCCGAGCACATCCAGGAGCGCCATGATCGGACGACGCCCGTCTAGCATTCGTGAATCCAAGTTTTGCTCATCACTCATAATTATGGCCCTTGTGTGCTACTTATTGTGTAGCGAATACTGGTGCTACATATTTGATAGCGGAGGGTACACCGTGGCTCGAATTCAAGCACTCAGCAAACCCTACACAGAAGAACTCCAGGCAACGTTCGACAAAATAATGGGGGAGGGTGTCCCACCACTGTTGTTGTTCACGACCATCGCCAGCAGCGAGAGGGCGTGGCGCAAGTTCAGGGGCGGTTCATTGCTGGATGGAAACCTGCTGACGCTTCGTCAACGGGAACTGATCATCAACAGGGTCTGCGCGCGTACTGGATGCGAATATGAGTGGGGTGTGCACGTTATGGCTTTCGCTGAGAGCGCCGGACTGACCAGAGACGATATCGGCCACACGCTGGACCATCCACTCCGGGCGGAATACTGGAAGGAAGAAGAAGCGGTGCTGCTGGCTACGATCGATGCCCTGCACGATCGCGCTACATTGACCGAAGCGGAATTTCAGGCCGCCCGAAAGTACCTCGATGACAATCAGATTCTTGAAGTGCTCATGCTGGCGGGCTTCTATCGAACGGTATCGTATATTGCCAATAGTCTGGCTCTTCCGCTTGAGCCAAACGCGGCGAGGTTCAGCGAGTTTCGTCATGAAACCGCGCAATCATCTTAGGCTCACTGTCCGCTTCTGGCTGTGGATTCAACCGGTCGATCGCCTCCAAGGCGCCGCGTACGTTGTCGGCGACCTCAGCTGACCCACGCTGCTCAACCCAGTTGAATAGTTCCAGGATGGCGGCTTCGAGGGCGAGTTGGTTTTCGTTGATTTTGAGAAGCAGGGAGGGGAGCAGGTCAAAATTAGGCATCGCGGATCCTCGGTTATGAGGTGAGCGTAGCACCAGGCAGAAAAAGCAAAGCCCCGAAGGTTCGCGGCTCCGGGGCTTCTATTTTCGCCCCCATCCCTTAATGTTTGGCGAACGTGGCGCGAAGATTACCAGTGATGTACTAGCGCATCACTACTGCGATAGGTGGATTGTGTTCCGTTGGCACGACGCCGGAGAGAGGGTGGAAGCTGTCTAAAACCACTGCGATCTATTTTGGTTTTGCTGGGCCGATCCGAAGCGTTCATCGCATCGTATTTGACCAAACGCTTAGCAGGGCTAAAGTCCAGTTGTTTGTGAGCACGACGCAATAAAGGTCGGACCTGTTAGACGTTAACCAGCAACGGCTGTCGTCACGCAGGTTCATCAGTGGCGGGGGGGTAGAAAAAGAGTATTCCTCATGATCAAACACCTTCAAATAATGGCATTGGTTTCTATCTTCGCGATCGTTGCGGGGTGCCAAACGGATCAATCGACTTCCGCCTCTGGTGCGAAGGCTGCGAACGCTCAGATGGATCAGGAGGCAAAAGCGGCGTTAAAGAGTTTATATATCAGTACGCCGGAAGCGCGTGTCTTAGCGCAGAAAGCCAAGGGTATCCTCGTTTTCCCGGATGTGCTGAAAGCGGGTCTCATCGTCGGTGCACAGCATGGCGAAGGCGAATTGATCGAGAACGGCAAAGTCACGGGATACTACTCGACCACTGCAGCCTCATACGGTCTTCAGGCGGGCGCGCAGAAGTTTGGTTACGTGATGTTCTTCATGACCTATTCAGCGATGAACGATCTGAAAAATGTTAATGGCTTTGAGGTCGGCGTGGGCCCAAGCATTGTGGTCGTAGATTCAGGCATGGCTAAGTCGCTGACTACTTCAACGGCTCAGTCTGATGTTTATGCGTTCATCTTTGATCAAAAGGGCTTAATGGCCGGGCTGGGACTGCAGGGTTCAAAAATTACTAAGCTCGATCGTTGAACCCGTCGGTCGGTCGCTTCAGCTGGAGGCTCGAGCGACAGCTAGCGAGCCTCCTCGTTGCCATCAGGAATGCGGAGTTGGTCAAACCACAGCCAACGAAAAATTACAGGTAGAAAGAGGTGTGGTTTCGACCCATTGCGGACGGTGGGCAACACCAACACTTTCAGTGTCGTCAACGCCACTACAAGTCCCGAGCCCAGGTCTGGCTGACGAGGTCTTTTCCGAAGCTGTGTACCTGTTCTTCTTCGACCAGTTGAAAACCTGCTTTCTGGTATAGCTTTCGGGCATCGGAAAGCACGCTGGTTGTCCAGAGGATCATGCTCTTGTAGCCCACATGGCGTGCAAATCGGAGACTCTCTTCCAGCAACCGATTGCCGATTCCCATGCCTCTGGCACTCGCATCCACATACAGCATCCGTAGCTTGGCGGTCGTCTCATCATGTCTGACGACAAAGACCGAACCGATGACCATGCCATCTTTTTCCGCGATCCAGCACCGTTCGCAAGACTGATCGAACTCACGAAGGTATTTGGCGACGATTTCCGCCACCAGCGCTTCGAACTCCGTATTCCAACCGTATTCGCGGGCATAGAGTTGAGCTTGCTGCTGAACGACAATGCCCATGTCACCCGCTCGTGGATCGCGCAGAAGGTAGGAGGGATCCCTGTCGCCCAGTTGCGTCTGTATCCGTCTCATGGCTTGGATCAATTGCTCTTGCTGTGGCTCAGGCAAGCCTTGCAGCATCACCACGACTTCTTCACGAGCGGCTTGCTCCAGCGAGGCCAGCACGGTACGACCTGGATCGGTGAGCTGGATTTGAGATGCTCGGGCATCGGTTGCCGAGCGAGTCCTGCTGATCAATCCTTTTTTCTCGAATCCGCCGATGACGCGGCTGAGGTAGCCAGCATCTAGGCCGAGCATATGGCAGAGGTCTGAACTCTTCAGGCCAGCACTGGCGCCCAATTCATAAAGGATGCGTGCCTCGGTCAAGGAAAACTCGGCTTGCAGCAGGTGCTCTTGCAGGGCGCCGATCTGCCGGGTGTAGAAACGGTTAAAGCGGCGGACTGTGTCAGCGCGCTCCATGATGGTTGCGGTCATGAAAACCCCATATAGTTGCTTTTGGCAATTATATTATTGACTTAGGCAACCATGTCAATCCTGCGATGGTCAGGTGCAACGGCAGTTTACGGTTAAGACGTATTGGGTCTGACCGTCTGCTTTTGGCCGATTGCTGCCTGCTACGGTGCGCAGCTATCGGCCCAAGATCCAAAACGCGATCAGCACAACGACTTCTGGTAATAGAACCGGGTATGCCCCGGTGGATAATCTGCCAGGCGTCCGAATTCGGAGTAACCAAGTTTTCGATAAAACCCGGGTGCCTGAAAGCTGAAAGTCTCCAGCCAGATACCAATACAGTGCTTTTTCTGCGCGACTTCTTCAGCCATGCGCATTAGCCGTTCTCCGATACCCTGGCCACGCATCGACTCGGGAACGCTGACAAGATCGATGAGCAGCCATCGATAAGAGACCTTGCCGTACAGTCCGCCAATGACTTCGTTACTGTCTGGGTCTCGTAGCAACAGAGCAAATGTTTCATGTGCGTCGTCTCCACCGTTGACCTGGTTATGGGCCAGCAACGGGGTCAAAATTCCCAGCCGCTCTGCTTCAGTAGCATTTTCAGAAAGTTGGATTTCTACAGACATGGCGCTCTCCCTGAGCGGTGAGTAACTGGGTCAACAAGGTACCCCATTCCTGTCCCCCCATGGCGGACAGTCCGGACACTAGAGTCCGGTGTTGGATTGATGAGCCGCCCAGTGTTTCATCTCTTCTGCAATGAAGTGGTTCACCAGGTCACTGTACATCCTCTCGATTGCATCCGGGCTCAGTCCCTCAGCCTCGGCCCACTCGCGTCTTGTCGCCAACATGGCCTTGAAACGCTCCGGAGCACGCACCGAAGTCACTGAGGTCTTGTACTTCGAGGCAGCCAGTACGTAGTGAAAACGCTTGCCCAACAGTTTGATAACAACCTGATCAAGGGCATCGATTTCACGTCGAATATCCTCCATTCCTGCACACTCTTCGGGCTGCAACTGATTGATGACGTCCATGTAGGTGACTCCGGTTACTGAAAAATTCGTGGGCCTTTGGAAGAAGTATCGGCGCCGGCTAAGGCGGATCGGCGAACTCTTTAGACTAAGTTAATCGATAGGGCAGTGGGTGAGGGTGACGGTGTTTGAGTGACAGCTGATAGTTGCCTGTCACGAATTTTTTCATCGAGACAATCAGGACTCGCTGAATTTTCGGCCAGAAAACCGGATTAATCTCTTACTCAAGAGTCCTGCAAACAAGTGTCGGCTGAAGCATTGCCAGTTGCTCACGAATTGCATGTTCATCGGCAGGAACAAGACAGTACGCGAGCCCGATTCGACTGATCAGCGCGATGATGTTCTCAAGCGACGCGACAGACCTGTTGTTGCGTTCGACATAACGACGATAGGGCTCTTCCAGCAAATCACGCCACATCGGTGCGATGTTTTCGAGGATGTAGGTGAACACCTCCAAGGTTGAGTTCTTCGTCAGATAGCTGTGGTGGAAGCCGCCGTTATGACGATCCAGGTAGCGTACGGAGAAACACACGCACTCTGTGAGATAGGCCTCGAAGTCATCTTCGAACTCATTCAGGGAGCGTTGCATTTCCTCAAAAAAGGCAGCGTTCTCTGCACTGACGACAGCCTGAATCAGCTCCTTCTTGGAACCAAAATACCGGTACAGGGTGCGTCGCGAGATGTTGGCACCGCGGGCCACGTCATCGATCGAGAAACCTTCGGCGCCCTCGGCAATCATCGCATCGAGGGCGGCACGCAGGATCAGCGACCGGCCATCACTGGCGTTTTCCATCCTGCTGGCATCACCCCAGCGTAATTGTCGACTCATTTGCACCTTCACACGCTCGGGGGGCGGGGCGGGCATTCGTGCCCGGCCCTTGGGAAAAGCAATTGAGCCCGATTTTCACATGGCATGGCACAAAAAGCCATTTCGTGCCAATCTCTGGCGCAGATAATAATAAGTGTGACATAGGGTCGGCCATTTAAAAGGAGGCATAGCCATGACCAGTAATCAGCAGGACTCGAACCGGGACGATGAGTTTGATGTGGTGATTGTCGGTTCGGGCGCCGGCGCCTTGACTGCAGCACTGCGAGCGCACGACAACGGCTTGTCGGTACTCGCGATTGAAAAGAGCGATGTCTATGGCGGTACCACGGCGGTATCCGGGGGAGGGATCTGGATTCCGTGTAACGACCAGATTGCCGCACTGGGGGGCAGCGATTCATACGACGAAGCGATCAGCTATCTGCGCGAGGTGGTTGGCGAAGATTTTGATCAGCAGCGCATCGACGCCTATCTCGACAATGGTCCGAAAATGGTTGAGTACCTGGCACGTCAGGCGCGCACGAATTTTCGCGCGGTGCCGCGCTACCCCGACTACTACCCGGACCGTAAAGGTGGCAAGCCCGGCTACCGCACCATGGAGCCGGCCCCGTTCGACGGGGCACGCCTGGGTGAACACTTCGAGCTGTTGCGGGCAGCTTCGCCGGCGACCCTGATTGGCGGGCGTATCGCCATGACCCAGGTCGAGGCCCACACCATCCTTGCCAAGGAGCGCGGCTGGTTGCTGCTGACCGCCGGGCTGGCGTTGCGCTACCTGAGTGATTTTCGCTGGCGTCGCCGCAGCCGGCGAGATCGCCGCCTGACCCTAGGTAACGCCTTGGTGGCGAGCCTGCGCGCAGCCTTGGCCGAGCGGGGCATTCCCTTGTGGCTGCAAACCTCGATGCAATCATTGCAACTGGATGAGGGCCGGGTGGTTGGCATCGATGTGCTGCGCGAGGGTCGCATTCAACGCCTGCGGGCGCGGCACGGTGTGGTGCTTGCCTGCGGCGGTTTCGAGTCGAACCAGGCGATGCGCGAACTGTATCTGCCCCGGCCCACACAGGCCCAATGGACGGCGGCGCCGCCGATCAACCATGGCGACGGCATTCGCGCCGGGCAGGAGGCCGGCGGTGCGGTGGCGCTGATGGAACACACCTGGGGCGCTCCGACAGTGAAGGTGCCAGGGGAGTCGAGCCAGCGCGCCCTGTTCGTTGAGCGTGCGGCGCCCCGTTGCGTGATGGTCAATCGACTGGGCCAGCGCTTCGTCAATGAAGCCGCGCCCTACACGGACATCATCTATGCGATGTATGCCGACCATCAACGCACCCAGGCCAATGCACCGGCCTGGCTGGTATTCGATGCCGAGTACCGCAAGCGCTATCCCTGCGGTGTGTTGCTGCCGGGCAGTGTGCAGCCGGACAGCAAGATCCCCGCCGGCTGGCTCGACAATGTGATCTACCGCGCCGAAACACCGGCCGAGCTGGCAACCAAGATCGGCGTCGACGTCGCCGGGCTCGAAGCCACCCTCGTGCAGATGAACCAATACGCCGCCGCTGGCGTTGATCCGCAGTTCGGCAAGGGTGGCAACCTGTTCGACCGCTACTACGGTGACACCACCTGCAAACCCAACCCCTGCCTTGGCCCGATCGATCGCGCGCCGTTCTATGCCTTGCGCATCGATCCGGGCGAGCTGGGTACCAAAGGCGGACTGCGCACCGACGCCTGCGCGCGCGTGCTGCGCCCGGACGGCTCGGCCATTGCCGGCTGCTATGCGGTGGGCAACACCTCGGCTGCGCTGATGGGCAAGACCTATCCCGGCCCCGGTTCGACCATTGGCCCGGCGATGACCTTCGCCTTCATCGCCGCCGATCACATCGCCGCCGAATCGGCGTCAGCCACCAACAGGACTCAACAATGAACCATGTGATGAAACAGGTACGACTCCACGGCCCTCGAGACCTGCGGGTGGACGAAGTCCCTTTACCATCCCCGGGTGAGACAGATGTGCTGGTCGAAGTCGCCGCGTGCGGTGTTTGCGGGAGTGACCTGGGCTTCTATGAGAGCGGGGGCATTCGCCGCGATGGGGCACCGATGCCATTGGGGCATGAGTTCTCCGGGGTCATCCGCGAGGTGGGCACGGCGGTCGTCCACTACCGGCCCGGCATGCGGGTCGTGGTCAATCCCATGGCCAACGGCGCGATGATCGGCGTGGGCAGCGATGAGGGGGCGCTGGCGAACCTGGTCCGGGTGCGCAACGTAAACAGCGGCCCGATTCTGCATCAACTGCCCGCGAACCTTCCCCTGGAGGTGGCCGCCCTCGTCGAACCGCTGGCGGTGGCCTTGCACGCGGTCAATCGCTCACGGGTGACGGCCGGTGAGTCCGTGCTGGTCCTTGGCGCCGGGGCCATTGGCCTGGGAATCGTCGCGTGCCTGAAGGCCCGGGGCATCAGCCAGATCGCTGTGGCTGACCTGTCTGCCGGGCGCCTGGAGATTGCTGCCGGGCTGGGGGCGAATCTGACGCTCGATCCGACACGAGACGACCTGTGGAGCGAACTCGCACGGGCCCATGGCAGCGTGCCGACTTTCCTGGGGACGCAAGCGCCCGCGACCCAGGTGATCTTTGAGTGTTCAGGGGTGAGCGGCGTGCTGCACGAGGCCATCGCTAGGGCCCGGGATGCCGCCCGCATCACCGTGGCAAGTGTCTACAAGCAACCGCAGGCTTTTGACTTCTCGATCCTGCAGGTCAAGGAACTCGAACTGATCGGCACCCTGTGTTATCCCACGGAGTTCGCGCAGGCACTGGAACTGCTGGCATCCGGCGCATTCGATCCGGAGTCCATGATCAGCCACCGTTTCTCGCTCGATGACGTTACGCAGGCTTATAAAACGGCGGCTGACCCACAGCGGTCGGCCAAAGTCATCATCAAGCCCTGAACCGTCGCACGGCCGGCAATGCCGGCCGTGCTGTTTATCAGAGGTGCCGGGCCGGGCCTGCGGGTGCAGTGGCCGCCGCATAGATCTCGGAAATAGAGGGATTGCGTCGAAGCGTCTGTCCGCCGCTGACATGAATGACCTGACCGGTCACGAAGCTGGACTCGTTGCTGGCCAGCCAGAGTGCCGCATCGGCCACGTCGGCGGAAACACCACTGCGCCCGAGGGGGATTTCGCGGTGATAGAGGGCAGCGATAGACGGGTTCAGCAGCCCGCCACCCGACATCGGCGCATCGGCAACACCACCGGGGGCAATGGAGTTGGCCCGGATCCCGTGCTGACCGAATTCGTGAGCGATGCAACGGATGACGTGGTCGATGCCGGCCTTGGTGCCCATGTACGCGGCGTGGTTGTCGAACATGATGCTGGCCGTGACCGACGAGATCTGGATGATTGATCCCCCCGTCGGCATATGACGCAGCAGTGCCTGAAAGTACTGGAACGGGCCGGTGAATTGCACCGCGTTCATTTTCTCCAGGTCTTCGCGGCTGTGTTCCAGGAACGGCTTCAAGAGCCCCCAGCCCGTGGCATTGACGCCGATGTCCAGGCCGTTCAGGCACTGCTTGCTCTGCGCCACCAGATCGTCGACCTCGGCCTGCGAGGTGATATCGCACGCCAGCCAAGGCACCCCGAGTGACTGTGCAACCGCCGCCACTGCATCGGCGCGGCGCCCTGAAACCAGCACGCGCGCCCCTTGTTCGACATAACGTCGAGCCACGGCTTCGCCGACGTTGCCAGGTGCCACACCCAGCACCAATGCCGCTTTACCTTCAAGTCGTTTCGACATGCTGTCCCTTACGCCCCCACATCAATAATGTGAACCGGATCCGTGCCATCCCAGTGCCTGGCGGCTTCAATGCCCTGCTGGATCAACTCGCGCATTCCAATCCCATGGATGATTTCGTAAAGCACTCCAGGCTCCGAATGGTTTTCCAGATAGGCCACGCGGGTCGTCGGGTTGCTGGCTTTAAAAACCATCTGCAAACCGGTCGCGGTCAATCGCGCCAGCGTCTGGTCGAAATCATCGACGACCCAGGCGACATGGTGCATCCCCCGGATTGGCTGACCTTCAGCATCGCGATAGGGCGACTTCGCATCGTTGGTCACCTGGATCAGCTCGATCTGGATATCCCCTTGATACGCAAGCCCGACATCGATCGTGACAGTGACCGGCTCACCTCGATACTTGCCTTGGAGGCTGACGTTGCGAAAGAGCGTCCAGGGCCCGACACCGAGATGCTGTCGCCAGCGTTCCATGCTTTGTTCCAGGCTCTCGACCAGATAACCGATCTGACTGATCGGACCAAGCAATGCACTGCTCATGACGCCTCCTTGGGAGTGATGTCATTGGGGAAAGGCTACTGACGAAGGTTCAGCCCGGGGTTGGGCTCTGTGACGCCAGTGGTGGTTATGGCACAAAAATCAAATTGTGCGCCAAGCATAATGGCACAAAATTGTTTATGTGTGTCACGCCGATCGAGGGAGTAGGGTGAGCCTTTCGCCGACGTCTCGCTGGAGGACGGAATGATTTGCCATGCAAGCAACAGCCCTGCTCATGGGCGCGAATGAGTTGGCTATGTTGTTCGCGGGGAACCGAAATCGAGATTGCACTCTTGATTCGGCGTAGGCCCCGGCACTGGACAGACATTCGAGACGAGTTTGATAGAAGGCGATCGGAGAAAAAGGCTTGAGCCATAGCTCGTGTAGCGGAAGTGCGCTTCAGCCAATAGCTGCCGGTGAGAGCCGGCAGAAACCGGTCAGATCAGTCAGGCCGCTTGCTGTTCGACAATTTTTTTGTCCGTAGAAACAAGCTACTTCTAATCCAGCAACTCATCTCGAATGAGGTTGAACAGGGGCAGTAGCTGTTCACCGCACCGAATCACCCAGCGCGCCAGCGTCTGGCGCGGGATAGCTCAGCTTGCGGGTGCGAGCTTCATTCCGAGCCCGAACGGGCAGACTCAAAGACGTGAGCTTCGCTAACGTTACGGCGCAAAAGGAGGTATCTGCGTCATTTAGGTCAAAAGCCTGTTGGCGTAGATTTGTTCCTGAACCCGGTACCCCGCCGGTTAAAGGAAACTGCCATGAACACCCGCATCCACCAAGGTACTGCGCTGGCAACTGGCGCATCTTCTGGTATTGGCGCTGTTTACGCTGACCGGCTTCCCCGTGCTGGCTACGATCTGATCCTGGTTGCGCACCGCGTCGAAAAGCTTCGCGAACTGGTGCGGGCGATTACCACGTGCACTAGCCGCTCAGTTGAGACTATCGCAGCTGATCTCACTGGCGCTGACGATCTGGCCCGTGTTGAGCGCGTACTTCAAACCGATTCCTGCATCACCGTGCTCGTCAACAATGTGGGTATCGGCGCGACCGGCCCTTCGAAATAGGGCACACGTTGCCCGAGGAAAACCAGATGTCGAACCGAAACCAACAAGTCGAGCAGTCGCTGACATCCCGTATAGATGTTGTCGGGCTTTGGTTGGCGCCCTTTGGGCTCCGCATTTTGCTCGCATGGGAATTCTTCGAATCCGGACTTGAGAAGCTGCAAGGGGCGAACTGGTTCGCCGACCTTGGCGACAAGTTCCCGATGCCCTTCTCTTTGCTGAGCTCGAGTACGAATTGGACCATGGCAACCTGGTTCGAACTGGTCGGCAGCTTCGCTTTGCTGCTCGGCTTGGGCACCCGTTTTGTCGCATTGTCACTGTGGGTGCTGACAATAGTGGCCACCTACACCATTCACTGGCCGTCAGATTGGTCGAGCTTGAGCGAGCTGTGGCAAGGCTACGCAATCAGCAACGATGGCTACGGCAACTACAAGCTGCCGTTGATCTACCTGGTGATGCTTTTGCCTCTCATCCTCAACGGATCCGGTCGACTAAGCCTCGATCATCTCATCGAAGTCCTCCGAGACTCAGCAAGTAAGAGCTCTGCTGGTCCGAGCGTTTGGGGGCTTGTGCTCCTGACGTTGGGGGTGACGGTTTCGCTATTGTTGCCGTGGGTGGGAGGAACGTTGGCGGGCATCGCAGCGATCCTGCTGGTTTTTTCCCGCAGACCTGGCTCCGTTCACATGCCGCTTTCCAAATCTTGACTTGCTACTGCATTTCGCAGTGCTACCCAGCGGCTTCGCCGCACCCCACCTGGAGAAAATGTAATGTCTGATAAAACCATCCGTAACAAGAGTATTGGTCTGATGAGTGTCGCGCTGGCCGGGATCGTTCTGAGTGGATCGGCTTTTGCCGTACAACAATTGCCGCAAGGCTACATGCTTGCCGCGTCGCACACCGGAGCTGAAGGGAAGTGTGGTGAAGGTAAGTGCGGTGGCACGGAGACCAAGACACAGGCAAAGACCACCGAAGGGAAGTGCGGTGAGGGCCAGTGCGGTGATGCGATCTTCAACGCGATCGATACTGATGATGATGCGCGAATCTCGCGCGCCGAGTTCCTCGTGGTTGAGCCGAAGGGGCAAGCCGTATTCGCGAAGAAGGACACCAACACAGACGGCTACATTGATGAAATGGAGTCGTACCTGAGCGTCAAGGCGGCCTATAACGAGAACGGCAAGGAACTGCCCAATGGTCTGTTCTCTACCAAGGAGTGAACCATTCACTTCATCGTCATGCGCCTCCGCTTTACGCGGGGGCGTTTTTTTATGTTTCTGCCGACGATGTTGACCTTATCTCAACGCGATGTGGATCTTCGTTAGGTCGCTCTGATCCATTGGCGGACGGGCAATGTCCCTAAACGAGGTATATTCGACATTTCGGACTTTGCGCGGTGTGGGTAGATTCAAGTCATGACGGGAGCATCCCTCGTCTCAACCCAACCTACCGTGAGGTTTATATGCTTAAGGGCGATGACACTGGAATATCACCTGACAGGTTCAGCGAACTTGGTGTTGCTGCTGCGGCTGCCGCCATACGTAGAGGCGACATTTCGTCAGAATCCTATACTGCGGCGCTACTTCGGCGAGCTCACACTTTCTCTGACCTGGGCGCCTTTATCACGATCGACGAAGCCGCAGTACTTGCCGCGGCGAGAGCCTGTGATACCGCTCGCGCTACTGGTTCTACCGCCCCGTTGTTGGGCGTTCCGGTTGCGGTCAAGGACAGTTATCTAACGCAAGGTTTACGGACAACACTCGGCATCCGCAGTTTGGAGAACTTTGTGCCAGCTCGAGATGCAGAGGTCGTTAGAGCGATCAAGGATGCCGGGGGCATAGTGTTCGGCAAGAACAATCTTGTGGAAATGTCATATGGTTTGACCGGACATAACAGCCACTTCGGCCAGGCGAAAAATCCGCACAATCCTGAACACGTGACCGGAGGCTCTTCGAGTGGCGCGGGAGCATCGGTAGGCGCTCAGATCGTGCCCGCGGCTCTCGGCGGTGACACCGTGGGTTCTATCCGCGTGCCAGCGTCGTTCTGTGGTGTAGTGGGGTTCAAGCCCAGCCCGGGGCGGTGGTCTGGTGATGGGATTGCTCCCATCTCCCATACGCTCGATACAGCGGGTGTATTCGCGCGCACCGTCGAGGATTGCGCACTGATCGACCAGGTCGTCACGAAGGCCACATCTACCGTTCATGGTGACTGGACGGGTCTTAGAGGAATCCGGCTAGCCTATGCTCCTCGGCAACATCTTGAGCGTATCAATCATGAAGTTGAGGAGCACTTCAAAGAGACGATTCGTCGGCTGTGTGACGCTGGTGCGGAAGTTGTCGAAGTAGACCTTGGTGAAGATTTTTTCGCCATGACCGAAAGGTCGACGTGGAGTATTTTCTTCCATGAGACGATGGAGTCGGTCGCAGGCTTCCTTCGCAAGAATCGGATACCGAGCTCATTTGAAGATATTTACAATGAATTGAAGCCTGGCTTGAAAGATGCTTGGGGCCATCTTGTATTGCCGAGTGGCGCTGGATTCATTTCCCATGAGACATATCAAACCGCGCTTGATCATGATCGTCCGGAAATCCAGCGCCGATTTAACATGGCATTTTCCAGCAGTGGGGCTCAGGCGCTCATCATGCCAACTACACCCTGTCCTGCACCAACGATTGAGCAACAGACGAAGTTCACCATCGCAGGGCAGGAGGTCGACGACCTGGCTCTCGCGAGGCATACCGTCGCTGGGAGCATCGCAGGGTTGCCGGGCATTAGTATTCCGATGGGAATGTCCAGCAACGGACTTCCTATCGGTCTGGAAATAGACGGCAAGAATGGTGACGACCGAAAGCTCCTTGAACTTGCTCGTCGCGTGGAGGCGGCAGTAGGAGCGGTAGCGCGCTCCGTCTGAACGATAGGGCATGTATCAATTGTGTAACCGTGGTTAACGGAGATACGTCTAGTCATGGCCCGGACTTAACTGGTCCGGGTCGCAAAATTCAATTCAATCCCATAGTGATCAGCATTCCTAAACTTCCGCCAATCGCGCATTGCGTCGCAGAACCTGCGGGGGCTGCCCGAATGCACGCAAGAATGCTCGGCGCATTCGCTCTGTATCGATAAAACCGGTTTCGGAGGCGACTTCGTCTATTGAATGACGGCTTTGCTCTACCATTACCCTCGCTGCCTCTAAACGAAGGTGTTGGACTGCTTTGGCGGGCGATTGTCCGGTTTCGGCTCGAAACGCTCGACTGAACTGCCTTGGGCTCAGATGGGCTGCCATTGCCAGTTCTTCTACTGTAAGTGGGGCGCGCAGGTTCTGGCGGGCGTGTGCCAATGCACGTTGGATGCGATCGGACTTGGCGTCTAACTCCAACAGCGCCGAGTGCTGAGACTGTCCGCCGGCACGTCGATGATAGACGACCAAGTCTTGGGCAACCCTACGGGACAGTTCCGGGCCAAAATCCTTCTCGATCATGCCAAGCGCCAAGTCTATGCTGGCGCTCATCCCGGCGGAGGTCCAGATAGGTCCGTCGATGATGAAAATTCGATCGTCCTCTACATGTGCTTTCGGAAACTGTTTCTGAAGATCGCGCGCATGAAACCAGTGCGTGGTGACTCGTCGACCATCGAGCAATCCTGCTTCACCAAGTATAAAGGCCCCCGTGCAGACCGATGCAGTGCGCCGTGTGGACTCGGATGCCTTACGCAGTTGCGTTATCAAGTCAGACGGAGAGGGTGCCGGATGCATCGAGCCAGTGACGATCAGCGTATCAACCTTGCTGCTCGACAGCGGACTCGTTTCAACAGGGGCACCAAACGAGTTGGGAACAGCGCCACCGCTCTCCGAGAGGAGTCGGATGCCATACAACGGCTCATTCGCCGTGCCGTTAGCGAGTTCGAACGCGGAAACTGCTGCCAATCCCATGATTTGGAAGCCGTGCGGCAAAACAAAGCCAATCGTGATCATAGAACAAACCTCTGTGGCCTGACATGAGCTATACGAGTATTTCAAGCCATGGTCAATCACCTTGCATCCCACTCGGCCCCTGAGAAAATGCCGGTCGACTCCCTTGTTATTCAAAGGTCACGAAGGCGGGCTGTAATGTGAAGGTCGGGGTCTATAAGGAATAGATCGGCGGTAGGGGCATTCGCGCTGCCAGGTGGAGATTTGGTTTCTGGCCATTGGCTGTGGATTCAACCGGTCGACGCAACAGATTGGCTTAATCGTTCAGCGGGTGTTTCGTAGTTCAGAGTTTTCCGAGGGCGGTGATTTATGCCACGGATAGCCCTTCGCGCCGAGTTGAAAGGCGTAATCGAATAAACGCTTCATGTACTCGCCATCGAATTTCTTATTGCGCGGAAAGTAAAAGTCGGAGCCAATGTACGCAAGATTGAAATCCGCTCCATCCTGCTGCGCCATACGGTAAATTCGCTCCAGGTCGCTGATCCCCTGAGTTTGAATCAATGCACTGATGGCTCGACCGCCGATGCTCAATGTACGGCGTTTCGTCCCGGACCACTGCGGCTCCAGTGTCCCATTACGAATGACATAGAAATGCCGTTCGAGTCGCAAAGGTGCTCCAGTGGCTCTGTTCAGCGCCATCTTTGTGCCAGGTGGGTAAAGGAACACCTGAGTGATTACCCCACCGTCCACGTGCATTTCCTGAAACTGTTTGCCGTCAACGTCTACATCGATCATGACGGGTGAGACGGCGCCGGGAATACTCATCGACGCGATCATGATGTTGCGGAAGAGGTCGAGCGCTCCCGGTGCTTCGCTTGCGGCAATAGTGCCCATGTTCCAAGTGACTGGCCGCCCTGAGTCAAGGTCGGTTGTGCCGATCAGCAGGATTCGCCCTTTGGCGTATTCCGATGCAATCGCCGCAAGAATTTCCGCGGTGATGTACTTTGTGATGAGCCGCGACAGTGGCTTGCTGTCCGCTATACCGTCGCTGGCAAGACGGGTCAGCACGTTTCGCGAATGAAAAACGTCTTTTGGACCGATGGCGTTGGCGATATACCGAATGACTTCGTCGTACTCGGATCCCAGGTAAGCGAACGGGGCGACCAGGGCGCCCGCGCTAATGCCCGTGACGACCTTGAACATGGGGCGAGTCCCATGCGTGGTCCACCCCGTAATGAGTCCTGCTGCGAATGTGCCTGCGTCACCGCCTCCCGAAACTGCCAGCATATTTGCCAGCGGCAGGATGTTGTTCGGTTTCCCTGCCTTGGCGAGAGCCTCGCTCTCGCGTTTGTTGCCCTCAGTTGCATCCTGAATGAACAGAGTCAGGTCGTGGTCCAACCAATAGCGAGCATTGGGAATGCCAGGGATGACCGCTTTTTCCGTTAACGTTTGCGGCACAGCATCACGGCGCGGCAAGCCCCCTTGCAGGAACATGTTGAGAGTCGAGGCGCCTGGTCTGAGCGCGAATGGTTTCAAAACGCCTCCTCCGGCCCCTGCAGTCGACAGCAAGCGCGCGCTCATCGTACTCGAGAAAGTCCTTACCCATGGTGCCCGAGATGTCTACACGCCAGCCGACTGCGACACATCATTCGAACGCCAGACAGCTCATTTTGCGCTCCTTGACATGATAAAAAAACTCATTGGCCGCGCGCTCAGGTTCATTTGGCCTGCGAGGCTTGCTTCCAGGCTTTGATAGCCTCCAGTCCCTTGTAGATATGGCTGGAACTTTCATCACTTCACGCCATGCACTCACCATAGATGACCTCATGTCATCCATCCCTTGAAAATCCATCCTTTGTCAGGTCCCTGTGTTGCGCTCTCTAATGCCGAAAAGCTGAGTGACCAAGATCACTTGTTTCAACAATAAAAGCTCTTTCAGGAGATTGTATGCACAGTGGTCCCACTCTATTGGTGGTGTTGTTTTCCGCCATCATTCTGATCGTTTTTCTAATCGTCAAAGTGCGTGTCCACGCATTCCTGGCCTTGACCGCAGCGAGCTTTGTGGTGGGCATCGGTTCCGGCATGCCACTGGCGCAAATGGCCTCTTCCTATGAAAAAGGTGTCGGTGGAACACTCGGATTCCTGGCAACGATCATTGGCCTTGGCGGCATACTCGGCAAGATGCTGGAAGAATCCGGTGGCGCGGAGCGCATTGCCCAGACGCTATTGAGCACCCTGGGTAAAGAGCGTGCCTCATGGGCCATGATGCTAGTAGGGTTTATCGCGGGCATCCCGGTGTTCTTCGAGGTTGGATTCGTTCTGCTGATTCCCCTGATCTATGTGGTCGCCAAAGAGACCCGGATCAACCTTTTGTACCTGGGCGTGCCCTTGGCCGTGTCGCTGATGGCAGTTCATTGCATGTTGCCCCCGCACCCCGCCGCGATGGCCATCACCGGGCTGCTGGGCGCCGATGTCGGCAAGGTTATTGTGTATGGCCTCATTATCGCGCTGCCTACCGCCATCATTGCCGGGCCGCTGTGGATCAAGCTGGTCTGCAAGAGTGAAGCGCCTGACACTCAAGAAGCTTTTCTGGACGAACATTGCGTTGACAGCGCGACCCGGGACTTGCCAGGCCTTGGCTTGACACTGCTGACCATCCTGCTGCCACTGCTGCTGATGGTCGGCAAAAGTTTTGCGGCCGGACTGCCCCATGACTCCGGGCTCTTCAGCATCGTTTCGTTCCTGGGGACGCCGCTGATAGCACTGTCCATTGCTGTGGTGTTCGCTTACTGGGCGCTGGGTTTGCGCCGCGGCTTATCAATGCCTGACTTGCTCGCGCACACTCAGAAGAGCTTTCCTCCGCTGGCCAGCATTCTGCTGATCATCGGTGCCGGTGGGGCATTCAACGGCATCCTGGTCGACAGCGGCGTGGGTAACGCGCTGTCCGGCTCGTTGACGCAATTGAACATGAATCCCATCGTCCTGGCGTGGTTGGTGGCAGGGCTGATGCACTTCGCCGTCGGTTCAGCAACGGTGGCAATGATCAGCGCCGCCGGCATGGTGATGCCGATGCTGAGCGCTCATCCCACCGTGAGTAAGGAAATTATCTGCATTGCCATCGGTGCCGGCGCCATTGGCTGGACCCATGTGACGGACTCTGCCTTCTGGGTGGTCAAGGAGTACCTGGGTGTCTCACTCGCCGAAGCGTTGAAGAAATTCACCTCGGCCACCGTACTGGCTTCATTGATCGCGCTGGGGCTGACCCTGCTGCTGTCGCAATTCGTTTGATTCAACCCGTATTTTCCGCCTGATTGTTTAAAGGGATCACGCCATGATTTTGGGCAAGACACTTGAAAGCTGGTACGCCAGTTATCCTTTGATTCGCGATCTGGTCGCGCTGCAAGAAACCACTTGGTTCAACCCTGCCGTGGCGCCGGTCGCGGAATCGATTGGCGATGTGGGGTTGACGGCCGCAGACGTCGCCGATGCCAGCGCGCGACTGACGCGTTTTGCTTCTTACCTGCGGCGCGCGTTTCCGGAGACGGAGTGCAGTGGCGGCATTATCGAATCGGACATTCTGCCCGTACCACACCTGCAGCAATTGCTCGGCGAGCGCTACGGTCAGGCGTTGCAAGGGGCGCTGTGGCTCAAGCGGGACAGCCATCTGCCGATTTCGGGCTCCATCAAGGCGCGCGGTGGCATCTATGAAGTGCTCAAGCATGCCGAAGACCTGGCGTTGGCCGCGAATCTGCTGACGCTTGATGACGACTACGCGGTGCTGGACAGCGATAAGGCGCGTGCCTTTTTCGGCCAATACAAAATAGCCGTTGGCTCGACCGGCAACCTTGGCATGTCCATCGGCATCATGGGGGCGGCATTGGGTTTCCAGGTGACCGTGCATATGTCGGCGGATGCGCGGCAATGGAAGAAAGACAAGTTACGTTCACACGGCGTTACCGTTATTGAGTACTCCTCCGATTACAGCGTGGCCGTCTCGCAAGGCCGTCAACAAGCGGAGTCAGATCCAGCCTGCCATTTTGTGGACGATGAAAACTCGGTCAACCTGTTCCTGGGCTACTCGGTGGCTGCCGAGCGCCTGAAAAAGCAATTGGCAGCGGCTGACATCACCGTGGATGCGCAACATCCATTGTTTGTTTATCTGCCCTGTGGGGTGGGTGGCGCGCCTGGCGGCGTGGCCTTCGGCCTGAAGCTAGCCTTTGGCGACGCTGTCCATTGCATCTTCGCCGAGCCCACACACTCGCCATGCATGATGCTGGGCGTCTATACCGGCCTGCACGACGAAGTGAGCGTGCAAGACTTCGGCATTGACAACGTGACGGCTGCGGACGGCCTGGCCGTCGGACGCGCTTCAGGTTTTGTCGGCAAGGCCATGCAGCGCTTGCTTGATGGTTTCTACACGGTCAGCGACGAGGAAATGTACAGTTTGCTGGCACTGATGGAGCGCAGCGAAGGTGTGCGCCTCGAGCCATCCGCGCTCGCCGGCGTGCCCGGCATTGCCAGAGTCCAGGCCGACCAGCAGGGCTACCTGGCGCGCGCGCGCCTGGACCGTCAGGCCATGGTGCAAGCCACCCATCTGGTTTGGGCAACGGGCGGCAATATGGTGCCTTGCGACGAGATGGAAGCTTATCTGGCCAAGGGCCGTGAATTGCTCGCCAAAGGTTAATCTGGTCTGAATGGACCCGAATTGCCTGGACTCGACAGAGTTCTCGCTGATTTAAGCCTGAACCGGATGTGGCAAGATCAACGTCTTGCCACATCCGTTACGTTTGCCCGCTGGAAATGCGTACAACGCAAGGCGGCTTTTGGGTTTGAGGGAAAACTGTCGTGCTCAACCTTCCTCCACGTATCAGCTCCAGGCTCAACAGCAGCCAGTTCGCGAACCTTCACACCTTTTTGGTTGCCGCTCGTCATCTGAGCTTCGCCCGTGCGGCAGAGGAGCTGTGTTTGACCGCAAGCGCCGTGAGCCACCGTATAAGTCGTCTGGAAACCGCCTTATCCATGAAGCTGTTCCAGCGCCTGACCCGGCAGGTCAGCCTGACCGACGAAGGCGAGCGTATCTTCGAAATACTCCAGAATGCGATGGGAGAATTGTCCGAGGCACTCGAGCAATCGACACAGGCGGAAATTGCCGGCTCGATCGCGCTCTATGTCAGGCCTTCCATTGCCCAATGCTGGCTGGTTCCCAGGCTGGCGGATTTTATCGAGCGATATCCCTTGGTGTCATTGGACCTGCGGGTAGGCAATGACAATGTCGACTTTCGAACCCGTAAAATCGACTTGGCCCTGTACTACGCCAATGGCGAGTTTCCCGGGTTGACGAGCCATCGGTTGATGCGCGAGCGGCTGGCCCCGGTGTGTAGTCCCGAGTATGCGCGACGCCATCGCCTGGAGGAGAACCCGGACAACTTAAGGAACTGCACAATCTTGCATGACTCCCTGGCGTGGGATCATGCGGCCTATGATGCCGAGTGGACGCTTTGGGCAGAGCAACACAACATGCTCGCGGCACTTCCCAAACGTAGCTTGACCTTCGATCGCTCTGATTTATGTGTGACCGCAGCCATGAACCACGCCGGCATTGCGATTGGCCGTCAGCAGCTTGTGCAGAAGCGGGTTGATCGCGGCGAGCTCGTCCTGCCGCTCGCTGAATTCAGCCGCTCAGGCCACTACGATTACTATCTGGTTCACCCGTCGCTCGGCACTATCCCTAAGCGACTGCTGGTTTTCATGAACTGGCTACGAGAATGCGCACATCAATCATCACCTCTGGATGAGAGCGACGACCTGTCCTGATGAGGCAATCAAGCCGGCATCTGTTCGGTAAACAGCGTCACGGCGATGATGATCATGATCGCTCCGGAGAAACGACTGACCCACTGAGCGGCGGCTGGGCGTGCCTTTAGAACAACCTGTGAGCCAAAACCGACCAGGAGATAAATAACGCCACAACTGACGGTGTGGACGAGCCCGAGCACAATCATCTGCGTCGGTACAGGCCAGGGGGCAGTGGCATCGGCAAACTGGGGCAAGAGCGCCAGGAACAGCAGGAACACTTTCGGATTCAAGCCGCTGACGCAAAGCCCCTTGAGCGCCCAGCGCAACCATGAGCCTGACGCCTGAACTTCATCGGTGTGGGGTGTGGAGGGACGGGTGAGCATGTTGATGCCCAACCAAAGCAGGTAACCCGCCCCGGCGACCGTCAGCACTGACATGACCCCAGGATGGTTGGCGACCAGGGTGCCGACACCAGCGGCTACTACCAATGTGGCAATCAGGTGGCCGGATAGCAGTCCGCCCACAGCCGGTATGACGACGCGATGCTTCAGGCCAGCGGATATCGCGTAGGCCCAATCCGCTCCGGGCGTAACGACGAACAGAAACGACACCGCCCAGAAGGCAACAAAGACATTGAAGGTCATGGCGTCACCCACGCCCGTTCATCAATCATCGCGTTATTCATCATCCCGCCTCTCATAGGCCGCCCCTCTTGTTTCCTGAAGAGGAGTACGGCTGTTAATGGATGGGGGAAGATTAATGAAATGTTGTTAGAATTAACTTTCAAAGGTGGTCGTATTTTCGTCGCAGTGAGGGAGATTATTCTACGTGGACAGAACTGACCGGAAGATTCTTGCCGAGCTGCAAAAGGATGGCCGTCTTTCGGTCACTGAACTTGCTGAACGCGTCGGCTTGAGCCTTTCACCCTGTCATCGGCGAGTGCGGGCACTGGAGGACTCCGGTGTATTGCTGGGCTACCGTGCGCAGCTTGATCCCGGTGCACTGGGCCTGAATTTTTCCGCAATGGTATTTGCCACGCTCCGCGAGGGTGACCGGCAAGCCGTCGAGGCGTTCGAGGCGGCGCTCATTGAAATACCTCAGGTGGTCGATGCCCAAAGGTTGTTTGGGGAGCCGGACTACCTGCTGCACGTCATTGCCCAGGACTTGCCCGCCTTTCAAAGGCTTTACGATGAGAGCCTCTCGACATTGCCTAATGTGCAACGGCTCACCTCGACCCTGGTCATGAAGCGGGTCATTCAAGACAGACCGCTACCATTGTGATCGGCGCGGCACATCTTCTGTTTATTTCAGGATTTTATGGGGGGAGGCTGCTTCTGACCGGTTCTGTTGAAAAAGTAGCTCCCCTGTCTGTCAGTGCTGTTTTGGAGGTGCTTCTCGGGCATGCGAAAAATGGGTATGACCGTTGAATCCACAGCAAGCAGACGTTTATCGCCGCATCACTCAGGCAAATGCAGCTTCTACAAATGCCTCTAGCGCCTTTTCTTCCAGGATTTCGATAGAGAAGTGCCCGAAGCGCTTGGGCAACCAGATAATGCGTGTCCCGGACGGGGATTGCAGGTTGGCGCGGGCCAATGGCTTTCCGTTTTCGTCTTCTGGCTGAACACCGGCGACCATCAGTTCGTCATAGGCCTTCTCGATGTCCGGCGTCGAATAGCAGTGGCGATAAATCATCCCTTCACCCGAGGAGTCCAATAGCTCCCTCAGGTTCCCGGCCAACGGCTGTACTAACATGAAACGCTCTTGACCGATCAGCGCAATCGCGTAGCGCACGTGCAGACCACCTCGCTCCCAGACGAGCGTTTTGGAGATCTTGGCGTTCAGTATCTGTACGTAGTAAGCACAGGCTTCGTCGAGATTCTTGACCAATACATCGATGTGACTGAACTTCAGTTCCATTGCATGCCTCCTGCCGACCCTGCGTCCTATTGACCTTGGATGAGAAATGGGTACCGATCTTGAGAGTGCTCAATCACAGACCAAGGTCAGCATGCCATTAACCGCTCTCTTGCGTTGCAGTGATCTTGTCGACACCAGTAATTACTACCGTGAAACTCAGTGAGTCAGAAGCAAGGGGGGGCGGCAATGCAGGCAAGAAAAGTAGGGCCGAGTGATCTGGAACATCTGTGTAAGTCATTAAGCCAGGCAGGGCTGCCCTTCAGTGATGTCAGTGAACCAGATCGACAGTTTTACCGGTTCGAAGTGGATGGGGAGTGGGTGGCTTATGGGGGGCTCGAGGGTGCGGGTTCCGATCTGTTGCTTCGCTCAATAGTCGTTTGTGAGACGCATCGTGGAGAGGGGCTGGGTAAAGCGGTGTTGTCTGAACTGGAACGCTATGCGGTCTCTCAAGGCGCAGTCCGATTGCACCTGTTGACTCAAGGCGCTGCCGGTTTTTTCTCTGCCAATGGATACGAACTGCTTGGCAGGGACGAGGCGCCTGCGGCTATCACCCAGACAGTTCAATTCAAGCATTTGTGCCCTGCATCGGCGAAGTATCTGCGCAAGTTGCTTAACGGTCCCCCTTGTACTGATTAGTCATTGATGTGCATCAGCACTCCGAGTGATTGAAGCTGGCCTGATGGACGGGCTGTCGTAAAACTGTAATGTTGCGGTCATAGAATTGAAATGACTACTTAGATTTTCCTTCAGTTGGCCTTAGGCCACTTTCATGGATGAGCAAGCCCGATGCGTCGTGTCGTATTCAATCAGAAAGGTGGTGTTGGAAAATCCAGCATTGCCTGCAATCTTGCCGCTGTAAGTGCTGCCGAAGGTTACCGAACGCTGCTGGTTGACCTCGATCCCCAGGCAAACTCGACTCACTACCTCACGGGACTACTCAACGAGCGCATTCCCGCAGGCATAGCCGATTTCTTCAAACAGACACTGTCCAGCGGCTTCGAAGGCAGAAGGAATCGAGTGGCCATAACCGAGACCCTTTACGACAACCTTCACCTGGTGGCTGCCAGCCCTGAACTCTCAGACATTCAGGCAAAACTTGAGAGCAAGTTCAAGATCAACAAGCTACGCAAGTTATTGGTTGAGCTGTCCGGGGATTATGAACGCATCTATATCGACACACCTGCGTCGCTGAATTTCTACACATTCAGTGCACTGGTGGCTGCCGATCGAATACTGATTCCGTTCGATTGCGACAGCTTTTCTCGTCAGGCGCTGTATCGCGTTCTTGCGCAGGTAGAAGATCTACGTTGTGATCACAACGAATCACTGGAAGTGGAAGGGGTGGTGGTTAACCAGTTCACTGAGCGCACTGGCATGCACCAAAGTCTCATTGATGAGCTGTTGGCAGAGGGTTTACCTCTGCTACCGGTTTACCTGAGCAGCTCCGTCAAGATGCGTGAATCTCACGAAGTTTCAGTCCCTCTCGTCCATTTGGCTCCTCGCCACAGGCTTTCGCTGGAGTTTGTTGGCTTGCTGGATGCCCTGGAGCGGGCCGCTTAGCTTCATCACTGATGGATTCGGCTAGCGTCGACTCAGCCGGAGTCGGCGATTCAGAACCCGTTCGTGCAGCTGAAACACTGGCGAAACATTCCAGCCTTATGATTCGCGTCACTGAAACCTGGGGGGTTGGAGATGAATCGGCCATCAAGAAGCATGCGCAAACTGCTCGACTCCGTCGCAACCAATAATGAGGTAGCGGCGCTTGATGTGATGCGCGCAGCAGAACAGCTCCAGGACGAGGTGCTTCGTCAGCGGTTGCTCAACATGATTCACCAGCTCAACCGCGATGCCAATGACTTGCGGATGGCGCGCGACGATATCCAGGGCGGCACCATAAAGCTCGCATGAGCAGTCATCTCTTCTGGATTCAGCCGGTGGATCCCGCCACCACCGCAGCGAAGTTGTTCATTGTGGATTAGCGGATTGAGGTGTTGAACCGCATAGCGCGCCCACCCGATTTGTTTGTAGCCAGCACGGTCGCGTACTGGGGGTCGAAACATATTGCCGCATCATTGAGCGTGGCTCAGGCCGTCCCGAGCCACTTATCACTCAGGCGGGGAATTGGGCAATCCAGTGCCTGGCAATCTCTTCGCGCCTACAGATCCACACTGCGTCGTGGCCTTGCACGTAATCCAGAAAACGCGCCAGCGCCATCGCACGACCAGGATGGCCACTGATCCGCCCATGCAGGCCGACGCTCATCATCTTCGGGTGGTGCGCGCCCTCCTGCCACAGCAGGTCGAAAGCATCCTTGAGCAGCCGGAAGAAGTCTTCACCGCAGGCGAAACCATTCGCCAGCAGATAGCGGGCGTCGTTGTTGACCAGCGTGTAAGGGATCACCAGGTGGGCGGGCGAGCCCGGGAGCCAATAGGGCAGGTCATCGTTGTAAGCGTCCGAGCTATAGAGAAACCCACCTTCCTCACGCAACAGGCGGCGGGTGTTCTGGCTGACCCTTCCTGTGTACCAACCTGTGGGGCGTTTACCGCAGATCTGCTCGATCACGTCGAGGGTGAGGCGGATATGGCGCCGCTCCTGGTCTTCAGGCATGTCGCGATAGTCCAGCCAACGGTAGCCATGCCCGGCAATCTCATGTCCGGCAGCGCAGAGCGCATGGCCAATCGCCGGGGTGAGTTCCAGTGCTCGGCCGACGGCGAAAGCGGTCAGCGGCAGGCCTCGGGCGTTGAACAGCTCCAGAATGCGCCACACACCTGCGCGCGATCCGTATTCGTACATGCCCTCTACGCTCAAGTCCGGTTCCCCCACACGCGGCGGACGGCCCGGTAGCTCGTGAAGCCAGGCCTCCGACTGTGCATCGCCATTGAGGATGCATGACTCCGCGCCCTCTTCGATGTTGAGTACGAACTGGACCGCGACGCGCGCCTCACCGGGCCAGCGCGGGTGGGGTGGGCAGCCGCCATAACCGATGAGGTCGCGAGCGGACATCAGCCCAGCTCGAAAGTCGTGACGCCGAACACACGTTCGTGCGCGATCGCCGGAGGAGGGCCGAGGTACATGCGTGCGCAGCCGAAAACTTCGATCATGCCCTGTTGGTGCACGAGCGCCATCGCGGCGGGGTTGTTCTGCGGGACATCGAGAAACAGCGGGCCACCCTGCGCAAATTCCGCCAGGCGCGCGTAGAGGGCATTGGCTGCCAGGCCGTCATCGGCGAACAAGGGGCCGATCTTGCAGCCTTCCCGGCAGCGCCTGATTACGCCATAGCCGCTTAGCCTGCCCTCGCGTCGGCAACCCACGGCGAGTGCATCGGCTTGGGCTATCCATCCGCTCAGGAAGGTTGCGCGCGCGGCGGGGAAGCAGGTGCGGTCGTAATCGACAACCTGATCGAGCGGGAAAGTGGCCAGCGGGACGATGTCTTGGTCGTCTACTTGCGAGGTCGCCAGGCGTTCGGTGATCTCGGCACGAAAACGCATGTTGCGATGGGAGAAGACGAAACCGCCCTTGGCGTAGTAGTCCTGCATCGCGAAGACGCCGTCCATGCCGATGCTCGCGCCTGGGCGCAGGCGGGCGAGGAGTCGCTCGCGGCGTGCGTGCCAGAGGGTATTGCCCAGACCTTGACCGCGATACTCAGGCCGGACGATGAAAAAGCCCATGAAACCGAATTCGCCATCGTAGGAGGTGATGGCACCGCCGCCGATCAATTCGCCGCCCCGGGACGCCGCGATGAAGGCGGCAGGGTCCGTCGCCCAGAACAGCTCGGCATCGTGAAGACCGGGATTCCAACCCTCACGGGCAGCCCAATCGACGAGCTCGTCCAGCTCGGGACGGGTCATGTTGCGTATGACCAGCTGATTCGACACCGCGAAGTTCTCCTCAGTCGCTAATCGAGCGTGTGGTCCATCCCCACTCTGAACCCTTTCGGTATAGCTTCAACCCGAGTTTTGATCCAGTTCGTCACGTCACCTGCAGAATATGTTTGGTCCCATTGAATTGTCCTGAGCGCGAGGCCCGGTTGTTTTCTGCTGCGGAAACCATGGTCGACTGTTTTCAACCGAGTCGGCCGAAAGCGGTCCTTGGATGAACGTCCGGTCTTGGCCAGTTCCCTTCGATACCGGCCGATTTATCCCTGCCGACCGGGTCTCTGGCAACGTTTGATAGCCCGCACCCGGCAACCCAATCCTGGGAGCGACCTGCCAACAGCGCCACACCTCAACTTCGCAAAACCCTCAAAGCAACCGTTCAATGGCAGAATCTCCTCAACTTGATCGTTTTGGAGAACACCATGCTTCGTGCGTTTGAACGAAGGCTCGACCCCTTTCCTCCTGACGAGGTACCACCGCCACCCGATGGCCTGGCTCGCTTTCTGTGGGCCTGTACGCGGGGCGCCCGCGGTTACATCCTTGCACTTGCGCTACTAAGTGCCGGTGTGTCGATTTACGAAGCCTGGCTGTTTTCCTTCCTCGGGCAGGTCGTGGACCTGCTCTCGACCTGGCAGGCAGGCGGTGAAGCGGCTGCGCAGGAAAGTCGCGTGTTGTGGGGCATGGGCATCGTAATGGTGACCAGTGTCGGGCTGGTGGCATTGCGCACCATGGTGCAGCACCAGATATTGGCGATTAACTTGCCGTTGCGGCTGCGTTGGGACTTCCATCGCCTGATGCTGCGACAAAGCCTTTCGTTTTTTTCCGATGAGTTTTCCGGCCGAGTCACTACCAAGGTGATGCAGACTGCGCTGGCGGTGCGCGACGTGCTATTCACCCTTATCGAGATCGCACCCGGGATCGGGGTGTATTTCATTGCGATCATCGCACTGGCCGGTGGCTTCGCTCTGAAACTGATGCTGCCTTTCGTTGCCTGGGTCGTGTTGTTCGGCCTGGCCATGCTGTACTTCGTGCCCCGTCTGGGGAAAGTCGGGCAGGAACAGGCTAATGCGCGGTCGATGATGACCGGGCGTATCTCGGACGCCTACACGAACATCACTACGGTGAAGCTGTTCTCCCACTCCAATCGTGAAGCGCACTTCGCGCGCGCAGCAATGGAGGACTTCAAGCACACCGGCTTTCGCCAGATGCGCCTGGTAAGCCAGTTCGAAATCGTCAACCAGGCATTGGTGGTGGCGTTGATCATGGCAGCGGGTGGTTATGCCCTGTGGCTATGGCACCAGGGTGAGGTCGGCGCAGGTGCCGTGGCGGCAATCACCGCCATGGCGTTGCGTATCAATGGCATGTCGAACTGGATCATGTGGCAAATGACCTCGCTGTTCGAGAGCATCGGCACCGTGCAGGATGGCATGGCAACGCTGACCCAGGGCACCAAGGTGCAGGACGCGCCGGGTGCCGGCGTGCTGGTGACCTCCGGCGGCGCGGTAACCTTCGATAAGGTGAGCTTCAATTACAATGGTGAACGCCAGGTGCTCGATGGCCTGAGCCTGAGCATCCGCCCGGGCGAAAAAATCGGCTTGGTTGGCCGCTCTGGCGCCGGCAAATCCACGCTTATCAACTTGCTGCTGCGTTTCTATGACGTCGACAGCGGGGAGATTCGCATCGACGGCCAAAACATCGCACAAGTGACGCAAGACAGCCTGCGCGGCTGCATCGGTATGGTCACGCAGGATACCTCTCTGCTGCACCGTTCCATTCGCGACAACATCGCCTACGGCCGTCCCGATGCGACCGACGCGCAAATCCGCAGCGCCGCGGCCAATGCCCAGGCCGATGAATTCATAAGCCAATTGAGCGACCGGCAAGGCCATACCGGCTACGACACCCTTGTGGGGGAGCGCGGCATCAAGCTGTCGGGCGGCCAGCGCCAACGCGTCGCGATTGCCCGGGTGATGCTCAAGAACGCCCCGATCCTGCTTCTTGACGAGGCCACCAGCGCGCTGGACTCGGAAGTCGAAGTGGCCATTCAGGAAAGCCTCGATGAAATGATGCAGGGCAAGACTGTGATCGCCATCGCCCATCGGCTGTCCACGATTGCAGCCATGGATCGGCTCATCGTCATGGATGACGGACGCATCATCGAACAGGGCACCCACACCGAATTGCTCGGGAAGAATGGCGTCTATGCGCGGCTTTGGCAGCATCAAAGCGGCGGGTTCCTGGGGGAGGATAAGGGCGTGGTAGAAGAGGCTATGGATCAGGCGTGAGTGTGAAGGGTACGCAGCAGGGGGAGGGGCGCCGACTGGCCGATAGCTGCCTGACGCGATGGGCAGCTACCGACCGGTTGAGTCCACAACACAAAGCTGACGGTCGGCTTGGCTCAGATTCAGATTGAGCAAGCCGGTCTCTCACCCAACCGCTCTACCAACCTTACGAGATAACCGTCGGGATCCTGGACGATGAATTCGCGCTGGCCTACTTCTACATTGTCCGCCCGATACCAGGTGTCTTTGCATTCTCGATAGAGAGGAAATCCAACCTGATCAAGTTTTTGGATGATGGGTGCGACAGCCTCAACATCAATCTGTAGGTTGATGCCTCTTCCAAACGGCTTAGTCAACGGCGCAGTCAGCCATTGACCCGCGTCCGAATCAACCTGCTCAAGCATTACTTGAGCACCATTCAAATCAAGGTATGCAAATCCATCTTCCGGGCGTTGATAAGCTACTTTGAACTCCAGGCAATAAACCCAAAAAGCCAGGCTGCTATCCAGGTTGCTTACCATTAACTCCGGAACCAGTTTGTTACGTTCGAACATGAGATGACTTCCATTTCAAAAGGCTCATTTTTGCGGGCGGGCAGGTTCTGCACTTATGGCTTCGATTCTTCCCTTCCGAAAATCGTGCAGGAATTTACCCCTCGTGGCCGGTGACGGAAAAATTGAGTCCATCAGGCTGATCAGGGCCTGACCCGAAAGCTCAGAGCACCCCGGGCACCACCAGGGTCAACCAGGCAACACAGGGTCCCACCAGGGCAACCACCGCGCTATAGATCAGCAGACTGCGCAACACTTTTTCTCGTTCCAGCGGGGGGGTATTGGCAACCACCAGCGCACCATTGGTGGAGAACGGGCTGGTGTCGACGATGGTGGTGGAAATGGCGATAGCCGCGACCACGCCGACCGCACTGATGTGGCCCTGGCTCAAGAATGGCACGGCCAGGGGAATGATCACCCCTAGCAACGCCGTGGACGAAGCGAAGGACGAGATAATTGCGGCCGTGAAGCACAGCAGCAAAGCGACCAGCAGCGGCTCACCCAAGCCGGAGATGCCATGGGCGACATAGTCGATGGTACCGATGGTCTGCATCACTCCGATGTAAGTGATGATCCCGGTAATCAGCAGAACAGTCGACCAACTGACCTTGTCGATGGCCGCCTTCTGCGCCTTGGGCGCGAACATGGCCAGGACTACCGCGACCGTCATGGCCACCAACCCGATATTGAACTTGAACACTAATGCCGAGATCGCCAGGGCCAACAGCCCGACCAGCGTCGACAGCTTGGCCCCGTCCAGGCCGCTGAGGGTATGTAGCGGCGCACCGGCACCCGTCAGGTCAGTACGATGATAAGCAGGGGACGCCGGCGTACCACCGTGGCCAAGAATGGCCAGCGATGCACCGGCAGCATGCAATTCGGGACCGGACGGGACCACCACCATTGACACGCGAGCGCTACGTAAACCACCGAAGACTACGAATACCACCATGGCAATCCCCAGATTGAACAGCAGGCTGGCGATGAACAGAGTGAACGGTGCATAAGGCAGCCCGGAGGACGCAACGATCTGATTGGTTATGCCACCGAAAATACTCACAGGGGAGAAACTGCCGCCTTGAGCGCCGTGAATCACCATCAGTCCCATGAGCACGGGGTTGATGCGGTACTGCAAGGCGAAGTTGAGAGCAATAGGCGCGAGGATGGCTGCCACCGCAGGGCTCAGCGCACCGAAACCGGTTAGCAGCGCCGCCACCACGAACATCACCCAGGGTATCCAGGCGACATGGCCACGCACCATCAACACTGCCCGTTCGATCAGCCAGTCGATGGTGCCGTTGTTCTGGGCGATGCCGAATAAATAGGTGACACCGACCAAAGTCAGGAACAGGTCACTGGGAAAACCGGCGAAAATGGTCGCCGGTGTCATGTCCATTATCACCGAACCGACGATAAAGACCGCCGCGAACGCCAGCGCGCCCATATTGATGGGCAACACGCTGGCGATGCCGAAAATGACCACCAGCACTAAAATCGACAGAATTTCATTATTCATTTCAATCTGACTCCCCGCATTCGGACGGTCCCGCAGGTACCGTCCTTGTTGTTATTGTCTCGGGATGTTTAGCAATCGACTCGCGTCGGGCCGAGCGTGACGAAACGAGGAAGCGTGGCTTGCCTGCGAAGTCGATCGTACAAACACAGAAGCTTTCAACGCTGTCGTGCTAATTGCCATTAAATGCTGCTGGTCGGCGCTCGGCAAAGGCTGCCAGTCCTTCGCCAAAGTCAGCGCTTTCGCAGGCTTGTCGGCGCAGTTCGGCAATCTGCTCCATCGCCTGCACCGGAATCGGTTGCAGGTCTTCGAGGATACGCAGCTGTTCCTTGACCGCCGCAACGGCTAGCGGCGCTTTGCAGGCGATGCCGTGCGCCAGTTCCAGCGCGGTCGCTTCCAGCACATCAGTGTCGACCAGTCGGTTGACCAGACCAAACCGTTCCGCCCGCACCGCATCGAGCTTTTGTGCAGTGAAAAACATTTCCTTCAACACGTGAATCGGCAAATTGTTGAAGAAGCGCAGCAATCCACTGGTGGTGTAGGGCAATCCAATGTTCACCGGAGTCATGGCAAAGCTTGCGCTGCGGTCCGCGACGACCATGTCGCAGCTCATTACCAGATCCACCGCGCCGCCCCACACCGAGCCGGACACCAGGGCAACCACCACGCCGGGATAGGCGCGGATGCGGCGCAATACCTGTTCGAGCGGTTTGCCATAGGCAATCGGGTCGCGGTCGTGTTGCAGTTCGCGGATATCGTGGCCGGCACTCCACACGGATTGGCCGACTTCGCAGCCGAGGATCACCACCGGGATGCGTTGTGACGCCAGTGCGATGAGACTTTCGTCGAGCGCCGTCAGCAGTTGCGCGCTGAGTGCATTGCGGTGTGTGGGGTTGCTGAAGACCAGCCGCGCGATGCGTTCATCGACCCGGTTGACGGTCACTGTTGTGGAAGAGGCTGAATTCATTGTGCGGCTCCTGTCGATTGCGCGCCGGTCATGTCATCGGAATTCTGGAACACTATTTTAGCGGCGAGCAGTGCGTTGATTGATGCAGCGTCGAAACCGGCTTCGCGCAATACTTCGACGGTGTGTTCGCCAAGCAGCGGCGGTGGGCGGCTGACAACGCTGTCATTGGCGCAGAACACCGGGGTCACTACCTGACGCAGTGCACCAAGGGTCGGGTGCGTGAGTGTCTCGGTCAGTTGGCTGTGCAGCACCTGCGGGTCGTCGAAGACCTCATCGAGTGTGTTGATCGGGCCGGCGGGTAATCCTGCGTCGACGAACAGCGAGGTCCACTCGCGTTTGCTGCGGGTTTTCAAACGACTTTCCAGAATCTCTCTCAATTCGTCACGACGTTCGACCCTCGCTTCATTGGTGGCGAAGCGCGAATCGTCCGGCAGCTCGGGCAAATCGAGCAGTATGCACAAACGCCCCCACATGGCCGAGGTGATCGGCGCCAGATTGAGCGGGCCATCCTTTGTCTGGAACACGCCGTAAGGTGCAATCACCGAATGGGCGTTACCGGTGCGGCGCGGCACATCCCCCAGGCTGAGGTAGCGTTGGCCGTGCACACTCAGCAACCCGACCAGACTGGCCAGCAGCGACGTGCTGACATGTTGGCCACGCCCGGTGCGCTCGCGCTCGAGCAGCGCAGCCAGCACCGCTGTCACCAGCCACATGCCCGAAGTCAAATCGCCGATGGCGGTGCCGGTGCGTGTCGGGTCGCCATCGACGAAACCGGTCAGGCTCATCAGCCCCGAGTAGCCTTGGGCGATCTGGTCGAAGCCGGGCCAACTGCTCATCGGCCCGTCGGCGCCAAAGGCGTTAATGCTGCCCAATACCAGTCGCGGATTGCGGGCGCTGAGCACCTCATAACCGAGGCCCATGCTTTCCAGCGTGCCAGGTTTGAAGTTCTCGATGACGACGTCGGCGTCATCGATCAACTGCTGGATGGTGGTCAACCCTTCGGGGGTGCGCAAGTCAATGCACATGCCGCGCTTGTTGCGGTTACACGATAAGTAGTAGGTGCTCACGCCACGGTCGAAGGGCCCCCAGGTGCGGCTCATATCACCAGTCGGGCCGGGCTCGATCTTGATCACATCGGCACCGAGGTCTGCCAGCACCATGGTGCAGAACGGCCCGGACAGTGCGCGACTCAGGTCGACGATTTTCACGCCTTGCATAGCTTGCATAGGGTTCTCCATTGAAGGGTTGAATACCGGTCATTGCACTAAGGCCTTTGAAGCGCCATTCGCCTGTGACGACCGTTAGCGCTTCGTGTTGTGAGACGAGTCTAGGCGCCGTATCTCATAACCTTCAAATATGATATTTCTCTACAGTCATCGGAAAATCATATGACTTGGGAGGTACACATGGACCTGCGCCAGTTGCGGTATTTCATCAAGGTGGTCGAGTGCGGGAACATCACCCGCGCCAGTGAAACGCTGCATATCGCGCAGCCAGCCATCAGCCAGCAGATGCGCAACCTGGAACAGGACATGGGCATGCAACTGCTCGAGCGCAGCGTGCATGGCGTTGTTCCCACGGCGGCTGGGCAAACGCTTTATCGGCATGCCATCGAACTGCTGCGCCAGGCCGACGGCACCCACGAACTGCTGCGCCAGGACGCCGAATTCCCGCAAGGCAAAGTCTCGGTCGGCATGCCGTCGAGTACGGCGCGCATGCTGGCAATTCCGCTCGCACGCACGATTCGCAGCCGTTATCCGGGTATCAAGTTGGAATTGATTGATTCTCCGAGCGCCGAACTCGGACGTTTGATCACGGTAGGGCGAGTGGCACTGGCGGTGAATGTCGATGTGGTCGAAACCCGGGGCATGGCTTTCCGACGGCTGTTAACCGAAACGCTGTACTTGGTGGCGTGGCCGGAGTTTTCATTACCGGATGAACCGGTGTCGATTGAGGCATTGGCGAAGATGCCGCTGGTGCTGCCCTGTGCTCCGAACACCATTCGCAGTCGGGTCGAATTTGCACTGCAGGAGGCCGGCCTGAAATGCGAGGTTGAATTCGAAGCCAATTCCACCGACCTGTTGTTCTCAGCCGTCAAGGCGCAGCTCGGTGTCACGATCCTGCCGTGGGCCGCAGCCCATGTTGAGCTTGTGCAACACAGGCTCAAACTGGCCAGGATCGATCATCGACTGTTCAAGCGGGATCTTTCGCTGTGCTGGCATGACACGGTTGTAGAGAGCAATGCCGTGCAGAAGGTCAAGTCGACCATTTTCGAGCTGTTCGAGGCGTTCGAGCGGCAGCCGGGGTGGGCAGATGAACCTGTCAAAGGAAGGAACCTCCAAGACTACTGACAGGCTATATTGGGTCGGAAGTAGTCGTTCGTGAGTGGCTGCTTTTTTGCCGGTTTCTGCCGGTCACGAAGGACCGAGATCGACCCAAAGCCGACGATCACAAGTGCCGAAGAAACACGTGGCAATTCATCCTGCAGACATGTTTGCTTGCAGATTCCGGTGCAGGCCGGCCTCGCCTTCTTCTTGGCACGGACTGACAGGACGGCAGGTCTTGGTTACTGAGTGAGTCTGCATGGTTGGCCTGAGGTGCTATGCCAAGGCAGTTGGTTGGCCGGTGCAGTTGACTAACTCCTAAGTATGTGGCCGATGGTTATGATGGTTATACGGCCAAGAGGATGCTGCCGTATCGGCCGATGGACTCGCTGGTGGAGCGGCCAGTTCTTCCAGGTGGGTGATGATATCGTCCGGTTTGAGCACCAGTACGTCGCTGTCCAGGGTGTCCAGAATCATCTCGGCGGTGTTGCCGATCAATGCGCCGGACAGTCCGGTGCGGGCCACGCTACCGATCACCGTGAGCACGGCTTCGAGCTTGTGCGCGATGTACGGGATCAGCACATCGGCAGGACCTTCCTCGATATGCAGGCATTCGTCGCTGACGTCGAATTCGGCCTGGAATGTCTTGCACAGTTCGCGATAGAGAGCCTGAATGCTTTCTTTGAGTTGGAATACAGAGTCGGCCGCCGACAGCATGGGGTAGGGGTGGGCGCTCAACATGTGAAGAGTGCCGCCGGCCAGTGTGGCGATGTCGTAGCCGTGGCTGACGATGCCGGAATGCAGGACGCGATGCTCCATATCACTGCTGCCAGCATCGATGGCCGCGAGAATAGCGCCACCGGTCCAGGGTCTTGCGGTTTTTACTATAAGCACCGGGCTGGGGCAGTATCGCAGTAGCTTCCAATCCTCGGGGGTGAGTAGAGCCTTCATCAGCGGGGTGTCGGGCAGGTGCTGCTTGATCACCAGGCCGCAGCCCTCCGCTTGTTGGGCGGCTATGATGGTCTTGTGTGAACTCCCATGCCAGTCCTGCTGGGTGCTGACGCTATAACCCGCTTGTACTAGGCCGCCTTGCATTTCGTTCAGGTAAGAGGAATGGTGGTGTCCCTTGTCGCAGGCCAGCAGATGCAGGTGCGACCGGGTGGCACTGGCAATCATTTTGGCTCTATTCAGGATCAGGTCCGTGGACTGCTGCGAATCTACCACCACCAAGGTGTTACGAATGGTGTGCATGAGAGTCTTCCTGTGCGTGAGTACAGTTTTTATGTGGGGCGGCGGCAAGGGCGTTCTTGGCCTTGCCCGCCCGTCAACCGGAAGCTCACTTACCGACATCATGCACGCGATAGCTAAAATCGAATTTTGCCCGCTCAGTGCGATTGTTAACGCTTGAATCGAACTGGCATTAATTACCGGAACGGCTGCTGATCGCTCATGCAACTGCGCAAGTTGACTCCACAGCGCTGGCGCTGTTGTTCCAATGCATCTATATTTATTTGAGTTGTAACGCGACCGGTACACTTGGTGCCGGATGATGCGTTACTTCTTGCTACTTGCGCCGGTGGCAAAGAAAGCGCCTGAGTGTCTGCCGCTTTAAATACCGTGTTTGCCTGCGCTTATCCGCCCGCGCAAATGCTACGCGCAGATGGATATCCCCGACCTTGGTGGAATAAATCGAGTTGTTCTTTTGCGGGCATTTACTGCGCGCTCAACTCAATGGCTGAGTATGGTGGCTATTTTGATTAAAGTTTAGGTTGTTGGTCGACTGAGTTAGTTGATTTTCACCTAAGGAAACTCTGAACAGCCCCCATTCGATCTGATAAAAAAGCACCGCTCTCGCTAGCCGAGACTCCTGAAGCAGGTTACCTTTTTCGATGCCGAGCACACCGAAAAACGCAAGTAAACTCGTCACGAGTGCTTTCTGATTGTGATGGATCAGGTGGGGCAATGGACTCGGCCGATTGCTGCCCGTCGCGAAGGGCTGCCATCGACCAAAAAACCATTTTTACGCATCAACCAGCGATTAGCTGCGTTCAGGTTTTCCTGCGTTTTTTATCCAGGTATCAAGCTCCGTAACCATTTTACTGACCTCGCTATCTTCCCGTTCCGAGGGGCGAACGATTGCGTTCCAGGCGATATCCAGGCCGTCATTCAGGGCCGCCCACGCAAGCTCCCCACGCTCCAGGCTGGGGGTTACCAAATCCCGTTGCAATATGCTGATTCCGTATCCTGAGCGGACCAGTTCAACGATGGCTTCGATCAACTCCACCGTGATCATGCGGCGCGGCAAGATGCTGGCGGGGGCGAAGAAACGGTCATACTCCCAGCCACTGGCGCGATCGGTCGAATACGTCACCAGGTTGTAAGTCTTGAAGTCTTCCGCATAGATATTTTTCCTTCCCGCAAGGGGATGATCGGTTGCCATGATTGCAATCAAATCGTCCCGAAAAAGTGGCAACTTCGCGACACCGCTAGGCACCATGCCGTCATCGATAATGGACACATCCAGTCTGCCTTGCATCAGGCTCGCGTAAACGTCGTTACGGGGCACGGTCACCAGTGTGATTTCGATGTCCGGCCGAAGACTTGAGTAGTGCTTGATGAATTTTGGAATCCAGCGAAATGGGCCGTAGGAGGTGACACCCATACGGACAAACGCTGTGACGCCACCAGCCATGGACCGGGCCTCGGACTCAGCCTCATTGAGTATGGCGATGATGTCTTTGGCGGCCCGTTCCAGGCGCACGCCGGCAGGGCTGAGTCTGAGCTTTCCTCCTGATCTTTCCGTCAGGCTCACACCTAGCCGCCGCTCCGCTTCGCGTATGCGGTGACTGACGGCTGAAGGTGTCAGCCATAAACGTTCGGCCACCGCGGTGATCGAATCGACTTCCGACAAGGTTTGCAACATCACCAAGTGATCCAGCGTCAGTCTCATGGGTATACGACCTGAAAATAATTCACAAAATTGCGTAAAATTATGAGCGTGACTTGTTTTTGGTGCCGATGCAATCTGAATCCAGCAGAGCCAACGGAGACCAACAACAATGACTACCCTGCCTTTCACACCTGCGCTAACCCTGGGCGATCTCGTCGATCTCGAGCGTTACCCAATCACCGATCGCACCAGCCCCGCTTATCTCGCACTGGTCACTCACAGTCAGTCGTTGCTGGCACAAGAGGGCGTTGCGATCTTTCCGGGTTTTGTTCGCAATCCATCGGTTGTCGCGATGGCGCAGCAGACACTTGCACTGCACTCGCGCATGTTTCATTTTCGGGAAAGCCACACGGTTTATTTCAAACCTCAGGACGAAAGCGTTGATCCGGAACACCCGCTACGACGCTTGATGAACACGGCAAAAGACACTGTTGCCTATGCCGATATTCCTGCCGACCATTTGATCCGGCAGATCTATGGATCGGACGAAGTCCTTGCTTTCATCAAAGATGTTTTGGCTCTGGACACGCTCTATCGTCATGCCGATCCATTAGCCGCCCTTAACTTGCAGGGCTTCACGGCAGGGCAGGAGTTGGGGTGGCACTTTGATCGTTCCGACTTCAGCGTCACGCTGTCGCTTCAGGCTGCAAGCGCCGGTGGGGATTTCGAGTATGTGCGGATGCTGCGCAATGAAAGCGACGATTGCTATGACGCGGTCAGGCATTTCCTCGATGACTCGCAAACACAGCAGGTAGAGGTTCTGCCTCAAGTGCCAGGCACCCTGACATTGTTCCGCGGCCGCTATTCATTGCACCGGGTCACGCCGGTGGAAGGGGACAGGTTGAGGCTCAACGCGGTGTTTGCGTACGTGGACCAGCCCGATGTCGAGTTCAGTGCCTATGCGCGCCAGTTGTTCTACGGGCGTACTTCTGTTGATCCATTAGCTTGAGCTTCGCCAATAACAATAAATGCAATTGATTCACGCCTTTGTTTCACGTGTTTGCGCACGCACTTGTCCATGCTAAATCTGATGGACTCGTTTGCTCCTGTGTCGCACACAACAGTTCGCTGCCCCCAATAATAATGATTCGGAGCGTCTGATCATGAAAAACAGGAAGAGTTTGTTGGCCTCTTTGCTCACCCTTGGCTTGCTTGTCGGTAGTGCTTCAAGCCAGGCCTCAGGGTGGTGTGAATCGGGCAAGTCGGTGAAATTTGCCGGGTTGAACTGGGAGAGCGGGATGCTCCTCACCGACATCATGATGATCGTGCTCAAGGATGGTTATGGCTGTACAACGGATCAGTTGGTGGGTAACACCATCATTCTCGAGACCGCACTGGCCGGCAACGACATTCAGGTGTTTGGCGAAGAGTGGATGGAGCGCAGCGAAGTCTGGAAAAAGGCGGTGGCGGCCGGAAAGGTTGTCGGGGTTGGCGCTCCGATCATTGGTGCGACTCAGGGCTGGTATGTGCCGCGTTACGTCGTTGAAGGGGACGCTAAACGTAACCGGCCAGCGCAGGCGCCCGACCTCAGGACAGTCGCGGACCTGAGCAAGTACGCGAGTGTTTTTCGCGATTCGGAAGAACCGTCCAAAGGCCGTTTCTACAACTGTCCTGCGGGTTGGATCTGTGAGCAGGACAATACCGAGATGTTGAAAGAGTATGGTCTTGAAAACACGTTCACAAACTTTCGTCCAGGTACCGGTGCGGCATTGGATGCGGCTGTCCTGTCCAGTTACAAACGCGGTGAGCCGGTGCTGTTCTACTACTGGTCACCGACGCCGCTGATGGGGCAGATCGATGCGATAAGGCTGGAGGAAAAGACCGGCGCCAACAAAGACGTCATCACCATGGTGGGACTCTCCAAGGCATTTCATGAACAGGCTCCTGAACTGGTCGCAGTACTGGAGAAGGTCAACATTCCGATCGACTTGTTGAATCAGAACCTGGCGAGGATGACCCGGGAACGCATCGAATCGCCGAAGCTGGCCAGGATGTTCCTCAAGGAACACCCGGAAATCTGGCATGCCTGGGTCGACGAAGCCGCAGCAAAGAAGATCGAGGCATCGCTCTAATCGGTCTCAAGGGCAAGGACGCCCGCCCTCTGTAACGCCCCTCTGAACACAATCTCTTGACTGTTTCTACACAGGAACGGCGCCTCTTTGCGTCCGGGAAATCACGAACATGATCAAATCACGAGCGGCCGTCGCCTTCGCGGCGAACCAGCCTCTGCAAATTGTCGAAGTCGATGTAGCGCCGCCGCAAGCCGGTGAGGTGCTGGTACGCATTGTTGCGACAGGTGTCTGCCATACCGATGCGTTTACGTTATCCGGTGCCGATCCCGAAGGGATCTTCCCCGTTATTCTTGGCCACGAAGGTGGCGGTATCGTCGAAGCGGTTGGCGAGGGGGTAACTTCACTGGCGGTGGGCGACCATGTGATCCCGCTCTACACCCCGGAATGTGGCGAGTGCAAATTCTGCACCTCCGGCAAGACCAATCTTTGTCAGAAAATCCGTGCCACTCAAGGCAAAGGTTTGATGCCAGATGGCACCAGCCGATTCTCTTACGAAGGGCAGCCTGTCTTTCACTACATGGGCACCTCGACGTTCTCCGAATACACCGTGCTTCCCGAAATTTCCCTGGCCAAAATCCCCAAGGATGCGCCACTGGAGAAGGTCTGCCTGCTCGGTTGCGGTGTGACCACCGGCATTGGCGCGGTGATCAATACGGCCAAGGTGGAGGAGGGAGCCAGCGTGGCAATCTTCGGTCTGGGTGGCATCGGGCTGGCAGCCATTATCGGTGCGACCATGGCCAAGGCCGGCCGGATCATCGCGATCGATATCAACCCGGCCAAGTTCGAGATTGCCAGGCAACTGGGCGCTACCGACTTCATCAACCCCAAGGATTATGACAGGCCGATCCAGGACGTGATCATCGAGATGACCGAGGGCGGTGTGGACTATTCCTTCGAATGCATTGGCAACGTCCATCTGATGCGCGCCGCCCTGGAGTGCTGCCACAAGGGCTGGGGTGAGTCGGTGATCATTGGCGTCGCTGGCGCCGGTCAGGAAATCAGTACCCGTCCTTTCCAACTGGTGACCGGGCGCATCTGGCGCGGCTCGGCATTTGGCGGTGTGAAAGGACGTAGCGAGCTACCCAGCTATGTCGAGAACGCGCAAAAGGGCGACATTCCACTGGATAGTTTCATTACCCACACCATGGGGCTGGAGGAGATCAACAGAGCCTTCGACCTGATGCGCCAAGGCGAAAGCATCCGCACCGTTATCCATTTCGATCGCTGACTCAACAGGTTTGGCGAAACCCGTCAGGGCCAGTCAAAGGCGCGAAAACCTGCAACATCAACCCAGCATATCTACACCAAAGAGAGCACAAAGATGACCATTTTCACTCATGTGACCGTCGGTACCAACGACCTGCAAAAAGCGCGCAGCTTCTATGACAATGTCCTGGGTACCCTGGGCCAAAAACGCATCGCTGATCTGGACGACAAGGGGTCGATCTGGGGGGAGAGCGCTCCGTCCTTCTTCGTGCTGAAACCGGCGAACGGCGCCCCGGCCAGCGTGGGTAACGGTGTCACCATCAGCTTCGAAGCGCCGAATCGTGCGGCCATTGACGCTTTCCACGCCGCGGCGCTGGCCAGTGGCGGCACCGACGAAGGTGCACCGGGTCCGCGAGGCTGGGCACCTGACGCCTATGCGGCTTACGCGCGGGATCTCGATGGGAACAAGCTGGCCGCGTACTGTTTCAAGCCAGCCTAAGCTTCAAGACGAGGCATCATTAGATGCTTCGTCATTAGCCCTTACTCGCAAGGATTAGTAATCCGTAAGGTTGCAATGGTGGCTTGAACAAGCCCGTTTAACCTTGGTGTTCGAACGACAGCTTCTGGCCGATTTCTGCCTGTCACGAGGGGCAGCAATATGCAATTACCCAGCTGATTGAATCGTTGCTCAAGGCTTTCTTTTGCAATGCGACTTGGGCGCACCGTATCCCCAAGTGATTATGGTCTCGGCCTGATGCTCCCAAAGCGTTTCATTGCGCCCTAGGTACTTTATGCCACTGCCACTTGGCTGCTGGTACATCAGCGATACGCTGTCGCCACGCTCGGCGATTAATGTCGGCGGATCGGTTTTGAAGAACATGACAGTCACCTCTCTAGCAGGGTTGCCGTCGCATTCGTAATAGACAGGCCCAGTGCCCGAGACCAGTCGGTAGCGTGCTTGCAACTCGGCGATGCGGCGCTGGTATTCCATGCGCAAGCATGCACTGACGTCATCACTCTTCCAGCAGTCGTCGCGTCCCTTGATCCATCCACGTTGTTCTGCTTTTAGCCGGGGAGGATGCTCGTTGCCGGCCTTAATACTCGCACTGGCATAAACTGCCGACAGATTGCGATCGAGCGCGGATAACGCCTTGTCCTCACATATCATCGCTTCGATACCGCCAGGCTCAACTCTGGCGCAATCGTATGAAGGGCCAGGTGTCACATTGGCAGTCGACGATTTTTCCGTGCCGCCCCCAGTCGGCTGCATTGCATTGATATGCTGATCAATGTACTGGCACCACTGTTCGGAGCTTCGTTCAGGGACATTTGCCCCATCGCGAACCCCTAACTTGAATTCGATCACCGATTTCCATTCGTCTGAGCCTATATCTGGCCCGTGCCCTTGCGCATCGGATGTGTGCAGTATCTTATCGATCGATTGATACCATGGGTAAGTGCATATGGATTGCGCCTGAGCAACGCCTGTGGCGCCAGCCAATAACAAAACCAAATATTTGCTCATGCGCGATCCCTTTTGATTTATGCAGTCGCCAAGCACCGAGCGACCAAGGCGGACGTTCACGGGGACAGCGCTCTGACCGCAGGCAACGGCCGTACTATAATTAATTTCTGTCAATGTTTGCGTGACGAGCGCTCCAAAGCGAATCAGGTATCCATAGCGTTCACCTGACAGGCAGAGGGCGACACAGCAAATGGGATGGACGGTACGTCTGATTACGCGACAGAGGGTTCAGCCATGAAAATTCACTCCTTCCAGCATTACTCCCATGGTCTGGAAATGGCCGTTCACGATGCATGGATTACCGCCAAGGTGAAGTCGGCCCTGGCATTTTCCGATCCGACCCTTAGCCTGCATATCAATGTCAAAACCCATGCGGGCATAGTGGGGTTAAGCGGCCGCGTCAACACTCATAGACAGTGTGAACAGGCCATTGTTCTGGCTCGTTCGGTTCATGGTGTCGCCGAAGTCGATGCCAGCGACTTGCAGACCCATGTGTTCACGCCAGGGAGTTTTCCAGAAGCGCCCAACGCCGAAGAGAGCACTGAGCGCCGGCCACAATCGTCAACAAAGATGGACGACAAATGATAATGGCAACATTGTAGGCGCCGCGCTCCCGGTCGGGAACCGAGGGCGGAGGGAAGCTGAATGCCAATGTGCCCCAGAGTGAATCGCCCATGGTTTCGTGGACATTTCCGACTGGCTGCTTTTGGCCGGTTTCTGCCGGTCACCACCGGCGAGACGTGTGAACTGGTCAAGCGGCGTTCCAACAGGCCATTCGTCTCACCAGGGTCTGTTGACGTTTTGCTGCGAACCGCCGCGATCAGGGAAATGCGACCGCCGCCGCGAGATACAGCAGCAACGCCAGCAGCAACACCACGGTGAAACCCAGGTGGATCGCCAACAGGGTCGCCAGCACGGCCGCCACCACCGATACGCTGGCGTTGACACCCCAGGCGATCGGCACCAGTGCTTCGTCGCGCGCGGAGACGCGCCCGAGTCCGAGCGGAAACGGCATGCCCATGGCGAACGCCAGCGGCGCTACCAGCGCGGCGCAGATACCGAACCTGGCGAGGGTCCCCACCGGCGCCAGCAGCTGGAACAACGGGGGCAGGGCGATCAGGTAGAGCAGGGCGATCGCGCAGATCGCCAGGACTGGCCGTGCGAGCGGATGACGGGGCCCCACACCCGTTCCAATGTCCCCCCGCCGCCGGCCGGAGTAACGGCTGCCGAGGCCAGCGAAGATCAGGAACGCGCTGAGCGTTACCGCCACCGAATACAACGGGTGGCTGAGGAACAGGGTGAACTTCTGGATGAAGGCGATTTCCACGAACATGAAGGCAAAGCCGATGGCGGCGAAGTAGGACACGACCCGAAGTTCGAACCTGGCCAAAGCCGCATTCCGAGAGCGTCGCTGGCGCCGCCGAGCCACCCATAGCGGCGCCAGGATCAGCAGCACGGCGGCCACGCTGGACTGCAGCAGCGTGGCGATCAGCACCGGATAGCCCCACTCCAGCATTGACAGGCCGCCCTGCGCCTTCAGCGCCAACAGTTCCGGCAGCGAGCGCCACTTGAAGAAGTGGAAGAAATACGGCCGATCATCCGTAGTCGGACGCACGTCGAACTTGTAGCGCGCCAGGAACTCCGCGCGCTCGCCGGACAGCAGGGCCTGCGCCGCTTCGAAGAACCAGGGCCGGTCGAGCAGGTTGTAGCGGTTCGCCTCGGCCACGGTCATCCCGGGGTAGTAGGCCAGGTCGAAGGAGCGCGCCCGGCAGAATTCCCGCAGCACGGCGATGCCGGCGTCGTCGAAATCCCTGTTGCTGACCAGCAGCGTCGCGGTCTTCCAGCCGCGGATCATGACGATGCGGCGCGCCGCGCTGGCCTGCCCGTCGCGCTCGATGGCCGCGGCCGCGGTGGCCAGCAGCCTGGGAACATCGCGCGGCGGCAGGGTGACCCAGCGGGTGATGGCCAACAAGCCGCCGGGCGCGAGATGGCGCAGGTACTCGGCGAAGGCATCCACCGTGTACAGGTAGTTCTCGGGCAGCGCATGCAGGCCGCCCGAGGCAGTGCCGAAGGAGTCCAGCAGGGCGATCTGGATCAGGTCGTAAGGCACGCCGCGCGAAGCCACCAGGCCGCGCGCCTCGCCGATCAGCACACGGACGTTGGGCGCGCTGTATGGCTTGCCGGAGAAGTCGGCGAAGCGGCGCTGGACCAGATCGATCACCTGCGGGTTCAGTTCGATGGCATCCACCGCGCTGGCGCCGTGGTAGATCGCCTGCAGCACATCGGCGCCAGCGCCGCTGCCCAGCACCAGCACGCGGGGTTGGCGCAGCAAGTGATAGGGCAGAGCTGAGGTCAGGTAGTCCAGGTAGGCGAGCGGCTCGCGGCGCCCGTCATAGCGGTTCAGCACGGAAAGGCCGTCGCCGTCGGTAAAGATGGCCAGTTGTGCGGGCGGTTCCTGTGTCGCGTTGAGGCTTAGGCCAGGCGCGTAGCGCAGGGGAATGGTCGGGCTGTCGACGACCGTGAGCAGACCCAGCGGACTCCAGGTCTGGGCGATTGCGCGCGCATCCTTGATACGCAGCGTCTGGCTCAGTTCCTTGTACTCGGAGGGCGACAGGGCGATCCAGCGTCCGGGCACGCCGGCCGGCACCGCGACTGCCGCCGCCAGCAGCAACGGCGCGAGCCAGCGCCTATGCCCGGTGCAAGCCATTCCGGCCAGCGCCCCGGCGGCGATGCCGGTGCCGCCCAGCAGCCGCAGCGCATCGACGGGCGTCAGGGCGAACAGCGCGGCGACGACCGCCAGGCTGCCCACGCCGGCGCCGAGAATGTCGAAGGCGTAGATCCGGTGAATCTGTTCCTGAAAGCAGGTGAAGGTCAGGCAGATGCACACCGCCGCGCAGAAGAACGGCACGAACAGCAGCAGGTAGATCATCAGCAGGCGTGCCGACTGCCGCGCGTCCCAGAGGATCTCGAGGGGATTGAACGGAACCTGCTGGGCCAGGCTGAAGCAGGCGATGGCGCTCAGCCCGAACAACACCGCGCCGCCAATGAACACGCCGTGGAAGCGCGGCGCCAGCACAGGCCGTGCCAGCGCCACGGCGGTGCCGGCAGCGCCGTAGCCGAGCAGCGCGACGCTGATCATCATGTAGGCGAAATGGTGCCACTGGATGATCGAAAGCAGTCGCAGCAGCAGCACCTCATAGCCGAGCGCGGAGGCAGACAGCAGTGCCAGGGCAAGCAAGGGCGGCGAATGCATGCTCAACCGCCTCCGACCAGCGGCACGAAGCTCACAGGCAGCACCTGCCGGGTGGACACACTGCCATCGCCGGCCTTCTCGATCAGCAGCAGGTACTGGATCATGAACGGCGCGCCGACCGGGATTACCATCCGTCCGCCGGCCTTGAGCTGGGCGATCAGTGGCGGCGGCACATGGCTGGCGGCGGCGGTGACGAGGATGGCGTCGTAAGGCCCGTGCTCGGGCCAGCCGTGGTAGCCATCGCCCAGCCGGGCCTGCACCTTCGCATATCCCAGACGGCCCAAGCGCTCCCCGGCCTGCACTGCCAGCGGCTCGATGATCTCCATCGTATAGACCGCCTGCGCCAGCTCGGCGAGGATCGCCGCTTGGTAGCCCGAGCCAGTGCCGATCTCGAGTACCACGTCGCCGGGCCCGACCTGCGTCAGGTCGGTCATCAAGGCGACGATGTACGGCTGGGAGATGGTCTGGCCGTAGCCGATCGGCAGCGGACGATTTTCGTAGGCGTAGGGCACCTCGTCGGGCGGGACGAACTTATGGCGTGGCACCTTGGCCATCGCGGCCATCACCGGCGCGGCAAACTCGACTCTGCCGGTTTCGTCGCGGGTGACGGACGACATGTTGGCGATCTCCCGCACCATGGCATCGCGCAACGGCGAGAACGGGTCGTCGGCATGCAGACCGGCAGATGCCAACGCCAGAGCGATGGCAGGCGCCAGGATGCGCGTCAGGAGCATCACCGGCTTCACAATGACTCCTCCGTCTGAGGAATAGTCGAATCGTATGGCCGGCGGGCTGACTCGGCAAGCCGGGAGTGCCGGCGACCAAATCAGGCTGCGGCGACTGCCCGAGAAAACATCGCAACCCGTAACTGCACTGATAGCACCCAGCCAGTTCAAGCGGTGATACAAAAGTGAATGCGATTGTCAGCCGATTGCTGCCTATAAGGAGCCCTTCGCACTGACCTCATAACACTCCTCCAACCCCTGGAATGACCAGAAGCGCCGCCAAGCCGATCAGTGCCGTGCCAATGAGTCTGTCGATAACCTGCTGCTTTTCCAGCATTCGCCGGCGCAACGCTTCAGCGGAGAAAAACAGTGCCACGAAACTGAACCACGCCCAATGGGTGAACGACATAAACAGGCCGTACGCAAAGTTTGCGGTTAGCGAACTGCCTGTGTGCACCACTTGGCTATATGTCGCCACCACGAACAACATGGTTTTAGGGTTGAGCGCGTTAGTGAAAAAGCCAGTACGAAATGCTTCCCAGGATGAAGGGGCTGAGGCGTTGGCGCCACCAAATGTCAACGAAGAAGTACTGGTCAGGGACTTGATACCCAGATAAATGAGGTATCCGGCGCCCAGCAACTTCATTGCCATGAACAGCAAGGGTGATTGAGTGAAGATCACTGCAGCGCCGAACACTGTGTAGAAAACGTGAATCTGGACGCCACAGGCGATACCCAGTGCGGCCATCAAACCGCTGCGTCGTCCATATGCATAACTGTTGCGGGTGACCATGGCGAAGTCAGAGCCGGGGCTGATAACTGCCAGGATGGAAATGGCAGCAACTAGAAGCAATTCGTTCATGAAGACTCTCCGGCGCAATGGATGCCCATGCCGCGAACGACAGTAATTGCATTTGCGCTACGTTTTTGCACAGATTGAGGGTGGGTGGCAGCTTCACTTGCTCGCGGCACTTACATCACCCAGTGGTATTTGGCTTCGCATGGCATTCATGCAATGCCTCTAATCATTGATAGTTGTGCGTGCAGATGGGGCGAATGGAGGTCATGATGGAGAATTGCCACCGATAAAAAAAACGATTTATAGTCGTCGAAACCTGTGAGTAATCATCGTCAATATGAATTTGCCTCCTTTGGCTGCGTTTCGTTTTTTCAACGTTGCGGCCCAGACTCAAAGCTTCGTGAGAGCCGCTCAGCAGCTGCACGTCACCCATGGCGCAGTCAGCCGCCAGGTTCGATTGTTGGAGGAGGCAATAGGGGTCGAACTTTTTGATCGGCGCAACCGTGCGATCTTTCTCAACCGTGCTGGCCGCCTTCTGTACGACGTTACCGGGCCCATGTTCGAACAATTGGAAAGTGCTGTTTACCGGTTGCAGGGAGAAGTCCGCGAGGACGTACTCGTACTATCGTGTGAGCCTACCATCGCAATGAAATGGCTGATCCCGCGACTGCCTGACTTCCATGCCGCTCACCCGCACCTTCAAGTCCAACTGCTGGCGGCCGGTGGTCCTATAGACTTCGCGCGCTCAGGTGCGGATCTGGCCATCCGACGTGATGATTTTCACTTGGATCAATCAATCCACAGCGTGACGATTTGTGAGGAATGGATTGGACCTGTGTGCACCCCGTCCAATAGTCCCGATAAAAGGAAATCGGAAGGAGTGCGCTTGCTGCGTAGCCAGACACGCCCGTTGGCCTGGGACAACTGGCTGCGCCTTTCGGAAATGGCTATGCCTAATGCTGGCTCGGTCGACTATGAGCATTTCTATCTTTGTATTCAGGCAGCAGCTGCGGGATTGGGGATCAGTGTGGTGTCCTTTCTCATGGTTCAGGATGAACTCAGGTCCGGACAATTGATCGCACCGTTTGGCTTTATCCAGGACGGGTCGGCCTATTGCCTACTGTCACCCAGGCCTTTTGAGGAGAGTGCCAAGTGCACCGCTTTCAGGGATTGGGTCACAAAGCAGATGGGCATATGCGCAAAGCAGATCAAGAGTGATTTGGGCCGAGCGTGAGTAGTGCGAGCGTCTTTTTTGCACGCGGCTATGTCACTGAGCCCTGAATCTTTTGCGCAAAACACGGATTGCGCACACAGGCGCGAACTTTTCTGCGGTGGAAACCGAAGCTGGATTTCTCAACAGAATCGACCCAAATCCGACACTCATAAAATATTCCTTTTGCCCGTGAAGCAGCCAATCACGTCAGGCAACGATCCAATAACTGCCTGCAGGAAGTGTCTATAGAGTTTGGGTCAATTCAGCGAGCCAGCGACAACGCGCAGAAAATCTGTCGTAGTTCAGCGCGTGATCATGCCTTTGCAAACAGGGTGGTTGCTAACAAGCTCCGTTCAACTTCGCTTGCAAGTCTAAGGATGGTTTCCTCGTCACCAAATTTGCCAACTATCTGCATCCCGATTGGAAGGCCGTTCTCCATGATCCCGACTGGGATACTGATGGCCGGCTGGCCGGTCAAGTTGAAAACTTCGGTGAAGGGAGAAAATGCGTAAGCGTTTTTATACCACTCGTCCAGATGCCTTTCCCCTGTGGCGACAAAACCACCAATCAGCGGTGGAGCAAGCGCTACCGTTGGCGTGATGAGGACATCGATATCGGTGAAGCTATCGGCCATGTCGTGGCTTACTTTGTTCTGGGTGGCCCGTGCATGGTGTACATCCAGTGCCGTTCTCTGAGTCGAGCATTTGTAAAACTCATAGGTAATCCATTCAACATCTTTTGCCGAGATCGGATAACCGCGAGTTTGGGCTTTGTGTTCCATCAGGGCCTCAATTTCCATCTGCCAGAATAATGCAGCAGCTGCACCGGCTTTGGTCATGTCTGGCCAATTGAACGGGCGTAATTCATGGCCGTCTTTACTTAAAAAATCCACAGCATTCAATATGGCTTTGTGGATGGTCTCATCGATACTCGAGCCATCTGGACGGGCGCAGGCAAAGGCGATTTTGAGTCGTGGCGACCTCGTCTTCAGGCATTCGAGCCAAGAGGGAGGGGCGGGGGGAGCAGCATAAGGCGCGCCTGGTTCATAGCCAGACAGGACATCCAGCAGCAATGCGCTATCGCGGACGGTCCTGGTCAGTACATGCTCGGAATCAAGGCCACCAACAAACTCGCCGACATGAGGACCTACAGGGTTGCGTCCCCTGCTTGGCTTCAGCCCAACCACACCACAAACGGAAGCCGGAACCCTGATCGACCCGCCACAGTCGGTGCCGTGTGCAACGGGCACCATGCCTGCGCCCACGGCACAGGCGGATCCTCCACTTGACCCACCAGAAGCGTACTGCGGATTCCTGGGGTTTCGACAAGGGCCTTGCCATTCAGGCTCTGTCACAAAGTCTCCTGCAAACTCAGGTGTTTTGGTTTTCCCGAGAATGATTGCCCCGGCATTACGCAATCGACTCACAAACTCACTGTCGACCTGAGCGGGGACGGCATCTTCGTACAATCGCGAACCGTGCCTGGTTGCAAAGCCTTTTACATCGATATTGGTGTCCTTTATCAGGATCGGCACACCTGCGAGTGGTCCTGCCTTGGGATCTAGCGCCGCTCGCTGTGCGCCTTCGATATCGATTGCAACGACCGCGCCCAAGGCAGGGTCCTGGATTTCAATTTCTCTGGCTGCCAGGTTGACCAACTCCAGCGGAGTGACTTCACCGGACTTCAACCATTGAACGAGGCCCACGGCATCAAGACTTTTATATTCTTCAGGTGTCATTTCTACGCCTCCAGATCATAACCAAGTACGTTGTTGAGGAACTCGTAAGCCAGGCGGCGCGAATCGTCGATCGTGTCCGGGTTGCAATCGACCGCAGCCCTCAACCATAAACCGTCGATGAAGATCGCGATCATCTGCGCCTTGGAATGGGCTATTGCCTTGTCCATGCTTTTTGACAAGGCATGGAAAAGTAAGGAGTGGCTCCTGCGCGCAACGATGTTCTGTACCCGCTGCAGTTTGGGGGACTGCGGTACCTGGGCCCAGAAAGCGAGCCAGGCCGCGACATTGTCTCGCGTCAGGTTCAAGGCACTGACGTTCCCGTCCACAAACGCGAGAACACGCTCAGCGGGTGTTGCGGACTTTCGCAGGCGCGCAAAGATCTCGGCATTTATGCGTTTGTTCAGCTCTCTCAAGGTGGCTTCAAGCAAAGCATTCTTGTCCGAGAAATAGTGGTGGACGATGCCGTTGGCCAACCCCGCACGGGCGCTGACCTGAGCCATGCTCGTCCCCGCCATGCCTTGCTCACCAATGAGGGTGAGCGTCGCCTCAACGAGCTGCTTCCTTCTGATTTCCTGCATTCCGACCTTTGGCATGGGGGGCTCTCTTTTTTCATTGGACACTCAATGAAAAAAAAGTTATCACTGGATTCTCCAAAAAACAAGAGAACGCAAGGGGATCCGGTATGAAAAGCAGTGCTATCGGTTGTGCCGTGCTGTTGATGACATTCCAGGGGATTGCCGGCGCCGCGGACCCTGTGGGGTGTCGCGCGCCTCAGTTCGCAGAGGTGGGATGGACCGACATCACGTTGACGACGTCTTTGACCACAGCAGTATTGGAAGGACTGGGCTACGCCCCAAAAGTCATAACGTTATCGACGGGAATTGCCTACAAGGCGATGGAAGGCAAGAGTATCGACGTGTTCCTCGGAACATGGGATCCCGCATTGATCGAGGCGGCTCAGCCTTACTACAACAACAAGTCGATTCAGACAGTGCGAGTGAACCTCACGGGCGCAAAATTTACCTTGGCGGTTCCGCGATACGTCTATGAGCAAGGTGTAAAAAGCTATGCTGACCTGGACACTTACAAGTCAAAGTTTGGCGGGAAAATCTATGGAGTAGAGCCAGGCGGAAACAAACCGATCCAGAACCTCATCGCGGATAACGCGTATAACCTGGGTAGCTGGAGCCTGGTTGAGTCCAGTGAGAAGGGCATGCTGACACAAGTCGGCAGGCAAATCAGAAAGAACGACTGGATTGTGTTTCTGGGCTGGGCTCCTCACCCAATGAACAAGAATATTGAACTGGAATATTTGTCAGGTGGCGACAAGTACTACGGAGAAAATTTCGGCGCATCGTCGGTGCGGACCGACGTGCGTACGGGATATCTGGAGGAATGCCCTAACGTGGGCCAACTCCTGAAAAATCTGGAGTTTTCCATCGATGCCGAAAACACCATGATGGACTACGTGATCAATGGTGGCCTTGACCCACGCTCTGCGGTAAAAAAATGGCTGAGTGCCCATCCCGAATGGCTTGATAGAACGTTGCTTGATGTTCAAACAGTGGAAGGTCAACCTGGGCTCGCGGCGGTAAAGTCTTATATGGATACTGCGTCAAAATAGACGACACTTCTCAACAAATTGAATCTCCCCGGGCTCTATAGACCGGGAGCATCCTTATCAGCGCAGCGCCTAGGCCCCATGTGCTAGGCGCGAGCGGCGTATCGATCTGGCTACCGCCCAACCGCAATGTCCAAAAATGAATTCCCCTTGGGGTTTCAAACACTTTTGAACCTTTAAGCCCCCCTTCCCACAACTCAGCAGCGACCTGCCAGCCGCTCGACAGAAGTCGCAATTCAATCCCGAGCAATCTTGTCATTTGCCAAGGCTTAGGGCAGGGTCGATACCACTGAGATCCCTGCCAAAGGAGTCACCCATGTCAAAGCTCTATCCCAGTATCGATCCCGAGGGGCTGGTCGAGTACTCAGTGGTCTACACCGACCGCTCGCTCAACCACATGTCGCAGTCATTTCAAGGCGTGATGAAGAACATTTCCAAGACCCTGAAACAGGTCTACAACGCCCAGGCTGTTGCGGTGGTGCCGGGCAGCGGCACATTCGGCATGGAAGCGGTGGCGCGACAGTTTGCCACCGACCAGCAATGCCTGGTGATACGCAACGGCTGGTTCAGTTATCGCTGGAGCCAGATCCTTGAGATGGGCAACATCCCGGCGGCCACCACGGTGCTCAAAGCCCGACCGGTCGACACAGGTCGCCAGGCTGCCTACGCTCCACCCCCTCTGGACGAAGTGCTGGCAGCCATTGCGGCGCAGAAGCCGCAGATTGTCTTCGCCCCCCACGTTGAAACGTCATCAGGGATTATCCTGCCCGACGAGTACCTGCGGGCCGTTGGCGACGCGGTGCATGCGGTGGGTGGCCTGTTCGTGCTGGACTGCATCGCCTCAGGCACGATTTGGGTTGATATGCACAAATGCGCAGTCGACCTGCTGATCAGCGCACCGCAGAAAGGCTGGAGCGCCTCCCCGTGCTGCGCCCTGGTGATGCTCAGTGCTTTGGCCCTAGAGCGCATCGAGCAGACGCAGAGCAGCAGCTTCGCCTGCGATCTGAAAAAGTGGCTTCAGATCATGCAGGCCTACGAACAGGGCGGACATGCCTACCATGCGACCATGCCCAGCGATTCCCTCGCGCGATTCAACGAAGTGATGAAAGAGACGCAAGCCTACGGTTTCGACAAGGTCCGCGGCGAACAACAGGCTCTGGGCGATCGGGTGCGCGCAATGTTGACCGGCAAAGGCATCAAAAGCGTGGCCGCAGCCGGCTTTCAGGCTCCTGGCGTAGTGGTGAGTTACACCGATGATGCCGACATCAAGAACGGTAAGAAATTTGCCAGCCACGGCCTGCAGATCGCCGCCGGAGTGCCGTTGCAATGCGACGAGCCGGCCGACTTCCAGACCTTTCGCATCGGTCTGTTCGGACTCGAAAAGCTGCACAATATCGAGCGCACGGTCAGCACCCTCGAGAAGGCACTGGACGAGGTGATGGATAACTAAGCGCTCATCTTGGCGTCATCAATGTCGCATTTAAACGCGACAGTGATGTTGCCAGAACGTAGTCAGGCATATTAGTTGGAGGAGTGGCAATGACAGTAATCGATGTGAAATCCCGATTCGAAGCAAAGCTTCTTCGTCCGGCAAAGCCCGGTAATGATACGTCGTGGGCGTTCGCAGTACTGCCAAGAGACGCGAGTGAACCGCTTCCGAGGCGGGGAAGGACGACAGTTGAAGGCACAATCAATGGGCACCATTTCCAGGCAACCCTTGAGCCCGATGGTCAGCTGAGCCATTGGCTGAAGGTAAGTAGCGAGTTACTCGACGCCGCAGGTGTGGCCGTTGGGGATATCGTTACACTCGAGCTAACCCCTGTGAAAAAGGAACCCGAACCTGACATCCCGGCAGATTTTGAGGAAGCACTGGCAGCCACTCCTGAGGCTCGTAAAGTTTGGAATAATACAACGACCATCGCACGAGTAGACTGGATCCACTGGATTACTTCAGCCAAGCAACTCAAGACGCGCGAAAAGCGAATTGGTGATGCCTGCGATATGCTTGCAACCGGCAAGAAGCAGGTTTGCTGTTTCGACCAGTCCGGCTATTACAGTAAGGCCTTCCGTGCGCCCGAGGCAGAAAACTCTTAAATGGAATATTCCGTTGAATACGCCTGACGATGCGTCCATCTTCCACCAGACAATACGCTTGAATAGTCAAAGCGTGGGTGACAGCGATTGGCCTGGACCCAGCCATGTACGGTACTCACACACTACGGCGAACCAAGGCATCGCTGATCTATCGCAGGACGAACAACCTGAGAGCTGTCCAGCTTCTGCTTGGTCATACGACGCTTGAAAGCGCCGTCAGATACCTGGGAATCGAGGTCGATGATGCCCTGGAAATGCCGGAACAAACGGAAGTGTCCCGTCCTGAATAAGGTTTACACCTTCTGATCTATTTTCAGGAGGACGTAATGTACGCAGGAAAAAGACGTAGGCTGAGCGTCCGTTAATGGCCGTTTTGCTCCCTGCGTGAAGAACAGCAACAGATCGTGCCTGGATGTTGGGGGTGGTAAAAAATGGTACTGGTCGCAACGGTCGTTGCAGCAGGAACTTCAGGGTATTGGCCAGGTCAATAGCGGCCCTGTATCGCAAATGCCGAGCAGCGTTGTGGCCTGTTTTACGGCAGTGCCGTTTGAATTCAGTCGAGTCCGCCCCCTGATGCCAACCAAGAGTTTTCTGCCGGGCCTCATCCTGGTGTTCTGCGCTGTCCCGTCGCTTTGTTCGGTTGCTGCCGAACGAAGCGCGCCGGCGCGGAGTAACAGCGCATCAACCACCTTGATCGAAACCGCCTCGCGGCAGTATGAAAATGGCCAACTGGACCAGGCCGCCGCTACGCTGGAGCGTGCCCTGCATATCCAGCCGAACAATCCCGCGACGTTGCATTACCTGGGTGTGTTGCGCCTTCAGCAGGGGCAGTACCAGCAGGCTGAAACCCTGGCGGCGCGCTCGAACATACGGGTTGGTCGCAACGTCGAGTTACGCAACCGCAACTTCCAATTGATCCAGGCGGCGCAGCAGGCCCAGTCTTCGGGTACCCCACCCAATGCAAAAGAGGACTTGGTCGCAGTACAGAAGGGGCTGGAGGAGGAGGCCCAAAGGCGTCGCGAAGCGGAAGTGGCCGTTGCTGAGCAATCCACTCCGGACACTGGGAGCGACGCTGGCAACTTGGCTCGCGCAGAGGCATATCGGGGGCTGGATGCGCCGTCGGCTGGCAGAGCCGGGTCCGAAGGAAAATTACAAATGACTAATGCTGAGCCAGAGCGGGCGTACGCTGAGGTCGAGATTCCCCGCGGCCATATGCCGCGTCCGGGCAAATGCCGAATCTGGTTTCCTGATCGCCCGGCAGGGCATCAGCCCGCACCCGGCAAATGCAAGAAGCTGCGACATCGGGTTCCCCCGGGGGCCTACCTGGTGCGCGGTTGAGTTTATGCAGACAGCTACCCCAACGACGCCACGCTATTGAGCAAGGTCTTGACCAGTTGCGCCTGGCGCGTGGCGCCAGTCTTGGCGAATACACCGCGCAAGTGAGCGCGCACGGTGTTGCGCGAAACCCCGAGTGCCTCGGCTGTCTCATCGAGGGTCTGGCCGTCCATGACCAGCATGGCCACTTCGGTTTCCGTGCGGGTCAGTTGGAACAGGCTACGCAGCAGGTCACGAGAGGCTTGTGGCGAGTCGGCGGGATCGCGGATGAACACCACCACTGCCGGGCGTCGGGCGCTGTTGTGGGTCTGGTAGTTCATGGCAATCGGGCGCAGCAGCAGGTTCAGCGGCATCTCACCGCTGGGCCGCGACAGGGTCAGGACTTGCAGGTCGTCGAGGCCGCGGGGGCGTTGTTTCAACACGGCCTGGATGGCCTGCTGCAGTGTGCGGTTCTCATGGTTGGCGAAGGCACAGAGCTTGTCGTGCTTGCACTCCAGACCGTCATGGCTGTCGAACAGGCGCTGGGCGGCACGGTTGCAGCGCATCATCCGGCCGTTCTCGTCGAGGATGGCCGTGCCCACCATCAGGCGGTCGATGGTTGCCGCGTAGAGCTGGCGTTCGGCATCCAGTTGATCCACCGCCGAGTGCAGGTCCACCGCCTGTTGCAGGTGCGGCAGCAACAGGCGGATCAGGTTGATCTGCGCCGGGGTGAACGCTTCGCTGGCGTGGTCGCGGCAGGCGAACAGTGCGCAGTGCATGCCGGCGGCAGTGCGCATGTTGGCCACCAGCACATCGCGCAGGTCCAGGGGATGCAGGTAGTTGCGGTAGAAATCATGGGCCAGCCAGGCCTCCGTGCCCAGCACCTGGTCGGCACTGGCCACCTGGTCCGCGGGCCAGTCGAGGAACGGGCAGATCGAATAGAAGTGTTCGCTGTAAGAGGGCTCGCCGGGCAACAGCGCGCCATGCACCGAGGCATTGACGATCAGCCCGGGGCGTTCATGGTCGGGGTTGCGCAGCACCAGGGTGAAGAAGCTGGCGGCGAATCGCTGGCGCAGGGCTTCCAGCAAACTGGCCCAGGGCGTGGGCTCCAGCGTGCCGTGGTAGACCAGCCCGAGCAGGTTGCTGAGCTCGGCAGAGGGGATGTCGATGCTGGCGTGCAGGTCCGGGCAGGTGGAAAAGGGCAGGGTCATGCGCGCCTCTTTGGCTGCGTGTTGTCATGGGCGAGTATCGACCGGGGTCACGGCGGCAAAATCGTCCGTTTGGCCTAGGCACTGACGGGCGCAGCGCATACCCAAGGGGCAGGCTGCGCCCGGTAGCTCTTACAGCGCCAGCAGGGCTTCGACTATGCGTTCGGCGGCGGCCTCGGCAGACTCGTGCCGGGTGTCGATATGGATATCCGGCGCCACTGGCGGCTGGTAGGGCGAGTCGATGCCGGTGAAGTTCTTCAGCTCACCGCGCCGGGCTTTGAGGTACAGGCCCTTGGGGTCGCGCTGCTCGGCCAGGGCCAGCGGCGCATCGATGAAGATCTCGAGGAAGTTGCCGTCACCGGCCAGGCTGCGGGCCATGTCACGCTCGGCCCGGAACGGTGAGATGAACGAGACCAGGGTGATCAGTCCGGCATCGAGCATCAGCTTGGCCACCTCCGCGACCCGGCGGATGTTTTCCACCCGGTCGGCTTCGGTAAAGCCCAGGTCGCGGTTCAGGCCGTGGCGCACGTTGTCGCCGTCGAGCAGATAGGTGTGGCGGCCCAGGGCATGCAGCTTGCGCTCGACCAGGTTGGCGATGGTCGATTTACCCGCGCCGGACAAACCGGTAAACCACAGCACCCGTGGCGACTGGCCCTTGAGCGCGGCGTGGGCCTCGCGGTTGACGTCGATGGCCTGCCAGTGCACGTTCTGCGCACGACGCAAGGCGAAGTGCAGCATGCCGGCACCGACCGTGCGATTGCTCAGGCGGTCGATAACGATAAAGCCCCCGGTATCGCGGTTGTCGGCATAAGCATCGAAGGCGATCGGCCGGTCCAGGTGCAGGTTGCATACGCCAATGCCGTTCAGCTCCAGGGTCTTGGCCGCCAGGTGCTCGAGGCTATTCACATCGACCCGGTGCTTGAGGTTGGCGCAGCTCATGCCGACGGTGCGGCAACCGATCTTCATCAGGTACGGGCGCCCCGGCAGCAGGGGCTGTTCGTCCATCCATACCAGGGTCGCTTCGAACTGGTCGGCCACCGCCGGCGGGGTGTCGGCCAGGGCGATCAGGTCGCCGCGGCTGATATCGATCTCGTCCTTGAGGGTCAGGGTCACGGCCTGGCCGCACAGGGCTTGCTGCTGCTCCCCGGCGCTGCCAAGGATGCCGGTGATCTCGCTCTGCTGGCCCGAGGGCAGCACCCGGATGCGCTCGCCGACGCGCACGCTGCCGGCCACGACGTTGCCGCAATAGCCACGAAAATCCAGGTTCGGCCGGTTCACCCACTGCACCGGTAGACGGAACGCTGCCTGGCTCTGCCGGTCCTGCTCCAGCGGTACGTCTTCAAGGTAGGCAAGCAGGCTCGGGCCCTGGTACCAAGGCGTGTTGGGGCTGGCCTGGAGCATGTTGTCGCCGCGCAGCGCCGACAGGGGGATGCACTGGATATCCTGCAGGCCGATCTGTGCGGCGAAGGCGCGATACTCGGCTTCGATGCGCTCGAACACCGCCTGGGAGTAGTCCACCAGGTCGAGCTTGTTGATCGCCACCACCACCTTGCGGATGCCCAGCAGCGACACCAGGTAACTGTGCCGGCGGGTCTGGGTCAGCAAGCCCTGGCGGGCGTCGATGAGGATCACCGCCAGGTCGGCGGTGGACGCGCCGGTGACCATGTTGCGGGTGTACTGTTCGTGGCCGGGGGTGTCGGCGACGATGAACTTGCGCTTGTCGGTGGCAAAGAAGCGATAAGCCACATCGATGGTGATGCCTTGCTCGCGCTCGGCGCTCAGGCCGTCGACCAGCAGGGCGAAATCCAGTTCGTCACCCTGGGTGCCGAGCTTTTTCGAGTCGGCTTCGAGCTGGCCAAGCTGGTCCTCGAATAACACCTTGGATTCATACAGCAGTCGGCCGATCAGGGTGCTCTTGCCGTCGTCGACACTGCCACAGGTGATGAAGCGCAGCAGCTGCTTGTTCTGCTGTTGTTGCAGGTAGGGCGTCAGGTCGCCATTGCGTGCGTCGGTGATTGCGTTCATCAGAAATACCCCTCTTGTTTTTTCTTCTCCATGGAGCCCGCCGAGTCGCTGTCGATCAGGCGGCCCTGGCGTTCCGAGGTGCGGCTGACCAGCATTTCGCCGATGATCGCCGGCAGGTTGTCGGCGTCACTGTCGATTGCGCCGGTCAACGGGTAGCAGCCCAGGGTGCGGAAGCGCACCTTGCGCAGTTCTGGGGTTTCTCCCGGCAGCAGCGGCAGGCGCTCGTCGTCGACCATGATCAGCGTGCCGTCACGGCGTACCACCGGGCGCTCCTTGGCGAAGTACAAGGGCACGATGGGGATCTGTTCCAGGTAGATGTATTGCCAGATATCCAGCTCGGTCCAGTTCGACAGCGGGAACACCCGCAGGCTTTCACCCTTGCGCTTGCGGGTGTTGTACAGGTGCCAGAGCTCCGGGCGCTGCTGCTTGGGGTCCCAGCGGTGCTGCTCGGAGCGCAGGGAAAACACCCGCTCCTTGGCCCGCGACTTTTCCTCGTCGCGCCGGGCGCCGCCGAACGCGGCATCGAAACCGTAGTGGTCCAGGGCCTGCTTCAGGCCCTGGGTCTTCCACACATCGGTGTGCAAGGCCGAGCCGTGGATGAAAGGGTCGATGGCCTTTTCCACGCCTTCGGGGTTGATGTGCACCAGCAGTTCCAGGCCCAGGCGTTCGGCGGTCTGGTCGCGAAAGGCGATCATTTCGCGAAACTTCCAGGTGGTGTCCACGTGCAGCAGGGGGAAGGGCGGCTTGCCCGGGGCGAAGGCTTTCATCGCCAGGTGCAGCATGACCGCGCTGTCCTTGCCGATGGAGTAGAGCATCACCGGGTTTTCACACTCGGCCACCACTTCACGGATGATCTGGATGCTTTCCGCTTCCAGCCATTGCAGATGAGTCAACATCGAATACCTCCTCGAGTTCTGCCGGGATTGGCGCCGGCTGAACACCACGGTAGGTAAAGCACCGCCGGCACTTCTTCGTCTGCTTGGACGAAGAGGCGCCGGCAGCTGCAGGTCACGCGACGGACGCGTACAGCGTCTCGACACGGATCTTGAGGGCGTGGGCAACGGCATCGAACCCTTGTTTGACCCAAGCGCCATGATCGGTCATGACCTGGTCGGCGGTGGCGCCGAGGAACTGGTCGGTGGTGTGGTAGCGGCAACTGGCCGCGCCGATGGGCTCGATGTGCTGCTCGCGACGGGCAGCGTCGGGATTGTCGGCGTTGGCATACATCTCCCAGGCGAGTAACCGGTGGGGTTCGAAGTCAGCCAGGTACTCGATCACGTGCAGCAGTTCACCAGGTCGTCCCGGATCGGGCAGAAACAGATTGACCGGTTCGCCCAGTCGCAAGCTGGACTCGACCTTGACGGTGTAGGGGTTCCACTGCGGATAACGCACCAGGTCGATCAGTACCGACCAGACAAATTCGGCCGGTGCGGCGATGTCCACGGTCACTGAACGGACCAGATTTTTCTCTGCGGTCATGGGTAACTCCTCTGAGGATGACTGCGCGCCACGAACTGCGGCGGGAAGTAAGCCATGGGCTCAGGCGCGATCCTCGCCGCTCACGGCGCACGGCTCCTCGTCTGTGCGGACTAGCAGGCGATTTAGTCCGCTTGGACGAAGAATCGGCAAGGGGGTGCTCCCTAAGGTCACTGGCAGCGGCGGACTTTCCGCCAACAGAGGAGACCGACATGGTTACAGACAGGATTGATCAGGAGGTGCTCAGCGGCGAAAGCTGGAACCTCTTCTGCGAGCAACTGCGGCGCAGCGGCGAGCAAATATTGCGCGCCGAGGCTCCGGCCGATGTGCAGACCCGCGCCGAAGGATTTCGCTATCTCACGCGCTTGCTGCGCATTGCATTGGAAATGCACCTGGAATTTGCCGATCCGGACTTCCCGGGCTTCATCACCCCCTCCCATGAAACCGCGAAAATTGGCGCCGACAACCCCGATAATCTGTATAGCTATGCGCGCCTCAACGGCGCGCACGAGTATCGGGTCAGCGGCCAGCGCGGCAGTGTTGCCTACCTCAGTTTCGGCTCCCAGAAGGGGGGCTACGAGACGGATGGCAAGATGATCCAGACCGGGTTTCTCGATGCAGGCATGTTGCAGTCGGATGCCGAGGGCAACTTCGAAATCATCCTCAGCCAGCATCCACCCGGCATCGGTAACTGGCTGCGGCTCGAACCGCAGAGCAATGCCTTGATTGTCCGCCAAACCTTTCTGGACCGTAGTAGCGAGCAGCCGGCGCAACTGCGCATTGAACGCCTCAATGCCCGCCAGACACCCGAACCGCTGAATGCGCCGCGCTTGCAACAAAGCCTGCAGCGGGTGGGAAGTTTCGTCGAGAACACCGCGCGGTTATTCGCCGACTGGGCTCAGGGTTATCAGAAGCACACCAATCAACTGCCCGCCGCCGACCAGGCACTATGCCAGTCGGTGGGGGGCGACCCGAACATTTTCTATTACCACTCCTACTGGGCTCTGGCGGATGACGAGGCATTGCTGATCGAGGTCGATCAGGTGCCCGACTGCGATTTCTGGAATGTGCAGATCAACAACTACTGGATGGAGTCGCTCGACTACCGCTACCACCGTATCTGTCTGAACAAACAGTCGGCGCAACTGGAGGCGGATGGCCGCTTGCGCATGATCCTCTGCTGCGTTGACCCTGGTCTGGCGAACTGGCTGGAAACTGCCGGCCATCCCCATGGCACCCTCTGCCTGCGATGGGTGGGAGCAAAGCAGCCGGTGCAGCCAACGACACGCGTGGTCAAACTCAATGATCTGAAGGAGCTTGTGCGATGAGTGCCAATGACTTCGCCCTGGATACCTTGCTGGCTGAAGCTTGCGCACGTGCGGGCGGCCTCGACGATTTCGGCCCCGGCGATTTTCGCCAGGGCCTGGTGGTGCTGGCTGACGCCCTGGAAAAAGAAGCGCGGCTATCCGTGTCGGGGCGGGGACTGTTGCGTGAGAAACTGTTGGCGCAACTGGTCAACCGTCTGATCATCGAGGATCACTGTCGGCGTTACCCACAAATCCTCGAGCTGGAAATCAACGACCCACTGGTGATCGTCGGCCTGCCACGCACCGGCACCACGCTGCTGCAACGCACCCTGGCGGTGGACCCGCAGTTCAGCAAGGCGCAGTGGTGGGAAACCCGCTACCCGGCGCCTCTCGACGGGGAGACCGTGGAGCAGCCGTTGCAGCGCCTCGGCCGGGCGCGCGCCGAAGTCGCGGCGATGGTCGAGTTCCTTCCGCAACTGCTGGCCATTCACCCACTGGACGCCGAGCAGCCCGACGAAGAGTTCATGCTGATGGAGCACTCGTTCCTCTGCGCCATGGACTCCTACGTCAACGTCCCCAGCTACACCGCCTGGCTCGACCGTCAGGACCAGACCCAGGTCTACCGTTACCTCAAGCGCTCCCTGCAGTTCCTGCAATGGCAGCAGGCACGCCGTGGCATCGCCCCCGGCCGGCGCTGGTTGCTCAAGAGCCCGCAGCACCTGCATACCCTGGAGCTGTTGTTCGAAGTGTTCCCCGGTGCGCAGGTGGTGCTCACCCATCGCGAACCGGCCAGGACCATTCCCTCGCTGGCCAGCTTCATCCATACCCTGTGGCAGTTGTACAGCGACCAGGCCGATGCCCAAGCTGTCGGCGAACAGTGGAACCGGCGCATGGCGCGGGCCTTGCGCCATGCCATGGCGGTGCGCGAAGGCATGCCGGCCGGGCGCTTTCTCGATGTGCAGTTCGAAGACACCCTGGCCGCGCCCCAGGCCGTGGTCGAGCGCATCTATCGCTTCGCCGGCCTTGAATGCACGGCAAAGGTTCAGGCAGAGATGGGCCAATGGTTGTCCGTCAATGGCCGGGAAAAACGCGCTGCCCATCACTACAGCCCTGACCAGTTCGGCCTCAGCGACGCGCTGCTGCAGCGTGACTACGCCGAGTACCGCGCCCGGCATCTGAGCGCCTGAGCCTGCCCCATAACAATAAGAGGATTCATCCCATGCTGCTTAAAGACAAAGTCGTGATGGTCTCGGGCGTCGGCCCCGGGCTGGGTATCAAACTGGCCCTGGAGGCCGCGCGCGAAGGGGCGCGGGCCGTGGCCATCGGCGCCCGCGACAAGGGCCGACTGCTTGAGGCGCAACAGCGCATCAAGGCGGTCGCCGGGCATTGCGAAGTGCTGTGCGTGGCCACCGACATCACCGATGTGCAGGCGTGCAATCGTTTCGCCGAAGCCACCCTCGAGCAATTCGGCCGTATCGATGCGCTGATCAACAGCGCCTTTTCCCATGGCGGTTTCCAGGCGGTGGACGAGGCGGACAACGACCCGCTGCGCGAGGCCCTGGAGGTCAACCTGCTGGGCTCGCTGAACATGAGCCGCGCGGTGCTGGCGCCAATGCGCGCGCAGGGCGCGGGGGCGATCGTCATGATCAACACCCTGGGCGTGCGCAAACCGTATCAGGGTGGAGCGGCCTATGCCGCGTCGAAAAGCGCCCTGGCAGCCAGCGTGCGCTACCTGGCCAGCGAGCAGGCGGCCCACGGTTTGCGGGTCAACGCTCTGGCCTGTGGCTGGATGTGGGGCGAGCCGGTGCAGGCCCTGGTACGCCAGAGCGCTGCCGCCCGGGGTGTCAGCGAAGAACAGGTGCGCGCCGAGTTCAGTGCCGGCATCCCTGGCGGGCGCATGCGCAGCGACGAGGAGTGCGCCCGCGCTGCGTTGTTTCTGGCATCGGACTACGCCAGTGCGATCAATGGCGCGCAACTCGATGCCAACGGCGGCGAAGTCATGTACTGAGGAGCAGGGCAGATGAACACAATCGATCACTGCGCCTTCAATGGCGATGCCGACGGTCTGTGCGCCCTGCAGCAGTTGCGCCTGGCGGGTGAACTGGGTTCGCAGGTGCGCCTGGTCAGCGGGGTCAAGCGCGACATCGAGTTGTTGCGCCGGGTCCAGGCCGGGCCCGGCGAGCGGGTCACCGTGCTGGACGTGGCCCACGAGCAGAACCGCGAGGCCACCCGGCGCCTGCTCGACGCCGGCACCCGGGTACGCTACTTCGACCACCACTTTGCCGGTGAACTGCCGCAGCATCCGGCATTCGAGTCCTTCATCGACACGGCCGCCCAGGTGTGTACCAGCCTGCTGGTCAACACCTACCTGGACGGGCGTCATCACCGCTGGGCGGTGGCGGCTGCCTTTGGTGACGGCCTGGCCGGCCCGGCCCGGGTGCTGGCGGCGCAGCATGGCCTGGCCAGCAACGAGGTGCACGCCCTGGAGGAACTGGGCCTGCTGCTCAACTACAACGCCTATGGCGACAGCCTGTCGGACCTGCACTTCGAGCCGCTGGCGCTGGCCGCCGAGCTGCTGCCTTACCACGACCCGCTGGACTTCATCCGCCACAGCACAAGCTTCACCACCCTGCGCACCGGCCACGCCGCCGACATGGCTGCAGCCGCAGGCCTTGAACCCTGGCACGAGGGACGGGGCGCGCAGCTGTACCGCCTGCCCGCGCAACCCTGGGCGCGGCGGGTCAGCGGTGTGCTGGCCAACCAACTGGCGGCCGGTGCGCCGCGCAAGGCGATCGGCTTGCTCAGCGCCAGGGCGGACGGTGACTGGGCGTTCAGCCTGCGGGTACCGGAAGAGGCCGGGCTGGCGGCGGATGCCTTCTGCCGGCAGTTTCCCACGGGGGGCGGGCGCAAGCGTGCTGCCGGGATCAACCATCTGGCCGAAGCGCAATTGAAGGAAGTCGCCGCACGCCTGCTCGATTGCTATCGCTGAGCAAAGGGCAACGCCCGGACCGGATCTGTCGGGGTGTTGCTTGCCACCAAGAGTCAGCGGTTCAAGCACCTGAACCGCTTGATCCAATATAGCTTGAATACAGTCTTATATTCCATAAAGCTAGTACAAACTATTTTTATAGTGCGTTTTAATCTATTCAGTATTTTGAATCGATTGGAGCACTTGTCTGTGAAAACTAAGGCACTTTTACCTTTTGGCTTGGCATTACTGGCTACCTGCTCGACGGCTTTCGCGGGCGCCACCCTGGATCGCGTAACCAGGAGCGGGGAGCTGACCGGCGTTCTGATGGAAAGCTATCCGCCATTCTCCTTTCTCAATGAACAGAACCAACTGGACGGGTTTGACGTCGATGTCGCCAAGGCCGTTGCGCAACGGCTAGGGGTGAAGCTGAAGCTGCAGACTCCGTCTTGGGATGTCATCGCTGCCGGCCGCTGGAACGGACGATATGACATCTGCGTCTGCTCGATGACCCCGAGCAAGGCACGGGCCGAAGTGTTCGACTTTCCGGTGGAGTATTACCAGTCACCGGCGGTGATCGTGGTCAATGCCAAAGACAAGAACATTGTCACGGGCAAGGATCTGTCAGGTAAAAAAGTCGGTGTGATCAGTGCGTCGACCTATGAAGCCTATTTGAACAAGGATCTGGTGATCGAGGGCGCCGAGGACAAGCCGTTGAGCTATCCATTCGAAAGCGTCCAGATCGCGCCATACGACAACGAAACGGTAGCTTTCCAGGATCTGGCCTTGGGCACGGGCGTGCGCCTGGATGCCATGGTCACTAACCTCATCACCGCTCGCGAACGCATCGCCCAGGATCCTCGTTTTAAAATTGCCGGCGACACGCTGTATGCAGAGCCCAACGTGGTAGCGATCGAAAAGGGTGATCCGCAATGGAATGCCAAAGTCACTGAGGTCGTGACCCAGCTCAAGGCCGACGGCACATTAAGCAAGATTTCACAGAAGTGGATCGGTGCCGATATCAGCCAATGACAGCCCTCAATCCACACCCGGCCAAGACGGCTGTCGCCCCCGAAACCGAGACGCGTCGTTTCAGCCCGCTACCTGGTTTTCGCACTCGCCTGTATATGACCTGGGCAGTGCTGTTTGGCCTGTGCGTCATGTTTTTCATGAGCTTCGATCTGAAGTTCTCGATCATTGTGCAGAAGCTGCCCAATCTGGTCGGCCTGCATTTGGGGCCTGACGGTTTCTTGCAAGGCGCCGCGCTGACACTGTTCCTGTGCTTGTGTTCGATCTGGCTTTCGTTGCTCCTTGGCTTCGTGACGGCACTGGCGCGCCTGTCTCGCAGTGCAGTGGCCTTCGGCGTTGCCAGTTTCTATGCGTCTTTCTTCCGCGGTACTCCACTGTTGATCCAGATCCTGCTGATCTACCTGGGGCTGCCGCAGTTGGGTGTCGTGCCGGGCGCCATCAGCGCGGGAATCATTGCGCTGTCGCTCAATTACGGTGCCTACCTCAGCGAGATTTTTCGTGCCGGCATCATGGCTGTAGCACCCGGACAGCGCGAAGCGGCGATGGCTCTGGGACTGGGGCCGGCGGCAACGTTCCTGCACATCGTCCTGCCGCAAGCCATGCGCACGATCATTCCCCCGACAACCAGTCAGTTCATTTCAATGCTCAAGGACTCATCGTTGATATCGGTGATGGGGGTCTGGGAAGTGATGTTCCTGGCGCAGTCGTACGGTCGCTCGTCTTACCGCTACATCGAAATGCTCACCACCGCAGCCGTTATCTATTGGCTCCTGTCCATTGGACTGGAGTTGATACAGAACCGTCTTGAACGCCACTACGGCAAAGGTTTCAAGCATCAGCGCTGACCCGTCCGTTTAATGACTTTTTACAGGTACTACGATGTCCGATCCAAAACCTCTGTTGTTTGCGTTATACGAGCAAGCCAGCGTTGGCTGTGGCGGCGCGCCGAGCCTCTGGACGCACCCGGCCGACGAGCGACTGACCATCAACTCGCTGGGCTACTGGTCGAACCTGGCACGCATCGCCGACCAGGCTCATCTCGACATGCTGTTTTTTGGTGATGTGCTGGGTTTCTACGATGTGTTTGGCGGTAATGCCGACGCGGCCATGAAGTGGGCGGTGGAAGCACCGGCCAACGACCCGTTGATGATCATCCCGGCATTGGCCGCCGTGACGGAAAACCTCGCCTTCGGCGTCACTGTCACCACCAGTTACGAGCATCCTTTCACCCACGCCCGGCGCTTCAGCACGCTGGACCACCTGACCAATGGCCGGGTCGGCTGGAACATCGTCACCTCCTACCTGACCAGCGCCGCTCGCAACTTCGGCCTGGAGCAGATGATCAAGCACGATGATCGCTATGAACGCGCAGACGAATTTCTCGATGTGGTCTACAAACTCTGGGAAGGCAGCTGGGCAAACGATGCCGTGGTTGCCGACAAGTCTCGCCAGGTCTATGCCAAGGGCGATCGCGTGCGACCGATCAATCATGTTGGCGAGCATTATCGGGTGGCCGGGCCGCATTTGACGTCCCCGTCACCGCAACGCACACCCTTGCTGATCCAGGCCGGTTGGTCAGGCCGTGGCCGCGAGTTTGCAGCCAAGCACGCCGAACTGATTTTCATCGCCAAGTCCAACCCGCTGGAGATTCGCCAGGGATTGGAAGATATATGGACGCAGGCCAGGGCATGGGGGCGTCACGCCGGGGATGTCAAATCACTGACGGTACTTCGCATCGTCACGGCCAGGACCGAGATCGAAGCCCAACGCAAATATGACGAACTGCAAAGCAACTATCACTTGCAGGCGCAACTGGTGAGTTATGCCGGTGATACCGGTATCGACATCAGCCGCTACGCGGACAGCGACGCGTTGTCCACTCACACCGAAGGCATGACTTCCTATGTGATGCGTCCTGATGGCAGTGGCAAGCCCTTGACCGCCGGCGATGTCAAACAGCGCTTTGCCAATGTCACCCGGGGCAGTGATCTGATTCTGGTGGGAACGCCGCAACAAGTGGCCGATCGGATCGAAGAGCACGCCCGTATTTCCGGCACCAGCGGCTACATGCTCAACCCGCTGATCAGCCCGGGCAGCCTTGAGGACTTCGTTGAACTGATCATTCCTGAACTGCAAAAACGCGGCTTGTATCGTACCCAGCCACAGAGCGGTACTTTCCGTTCGCGGTTACGGGACGATGGCGCCAGCCATTTACCGGATTCTGCTTACGGCGCCTCATTCCGCTTTGATAAAGGTGTTTAGGGCGGGACAGTCCTGAAAAAAAAGCGGCTCTCCAGAGGCTAATGCCAGTCAGCTAATCCCGGGACACTGTGGGAGCGGGCTTGCCCGCGAAGAGGCCGGCACATCCAACAGAGATACTGGCTGACCCACCGCTATCGCGAGCAAGCTCGCTCCCACAGTTTTGATCTTCAGTGAACGCCAATCCTGCGGTTGGCCACCATCCCTGTGGGCGCGGGCTTGCCCGCGAAGAGGCCGGCACATTCAACAGAGATACTGGCTGACCCACCGCTATCGCGAGCAAGCTCGCTTCCGCAGTTTTGATCTTCAGTGAACGCCAATCCTGCGGTTGGCCACCATCCCTGTGGGAGCGGGCTTGCCCGCGAAGAGGCCGGCACATTATTCAACAGAGATACTGGCTGACCCACCGCTATCGCGAGCAAGCTCGCTCCCACAGTTTGACCTGATTACTTCAAGTACCACCCCCAAGGCTGGTCGCTGACGTACTCGGTCACCTGTTTGACCTCCAGGTAATTGTGTAGCCCCCATTGGCCCAGTTCGCGGCCGATGCCGCTGTGTTTCATGCCGCCCCAGGGGGCTTCGACGAAGGTCGGTTGCGAGCAGTTGACCCAGACGATCCCTGCACGCAACTGGTTGGCGACCCGGGCGGTGCGCTGCAAGTCCGTGCTCATCACGGCGGCGGCCAGGCCGAAACGACTGGCGTTGGCCATTTGCAGCGCTTGCTCTTCGGTCTTGAAGCGCTTGATGCACAGCACCGGGCCGAACACTTCTTCGCGCCACAAAATGCTGCTGTGGCCAGGCTCGTCGAAAATCGCTGGCTCGACGAAGTAACCTTCGCGCAAGTGCGCCGGTCGCCGTCCGCCCGTGAGCAAACGGGCGCCACTGGCCAGTCCCTGGTCGATGAAGCCGAGCACCTTGTCGTACTGGCCCTGGCTGACCAGCGGACCGAGCAGCACGCCGGGCTGCATGCCTGGGCCAATGCTGATCTTGCGGGTTTCCTCCACCAGCCGTTCGATCAGGCGCGCAGCGATGGTTTCCTGCACCAGCAGACGAGACGTGGCGCTGCACACCTGGCCCTGGTTCCAGAAAATCCCGAACAAAATCCACTCCACGGCGGCTTCGACATCGGCGTCATCGAACACGATAAAGGCAGACTTGCCGCCCAGTTCCAGGCTGATGTTCTTGATGTCGCGGGCCGCCGCCGACATGATTTTCGCGCCGGTGGGCACGCTGCCGGTGAAGGCCAGTTTGTCCACCCCCGGATGCTCGGTGAGCGGGCTGCCGGCATCGGCGCCTAGGCCGGTGACCAGGTTCAAGACCCCGGCGGGCAAGCCGATACGATCGGCGGCAGCGGCCAGTTCCAGGGCGGTCAGCGGCGTCAGTTCCGACGGCTTCAACACCACAGTGGCCCCGGCTGCCAAAGCCGGCGCAACCTTCCACGCGGCCATCAGCAGCGGGTAGTTCCAGGGAATGATCTGCCCGGCCACGCCAATCGGCTCGTGGCGGATGCGGCAGCAGAAACGCGCGTCCGGCAAGGCCAGCGGCTGATCCTGTTGCTGATCCAGTTCGCGGGCCAACCCGGCGTAGTAGCGAAAACAGGCGATGGCGTCACCAATGTCCCACTGCGCTTCGGGCAAGGGTTTGCCGTTGTCGCGCACTTCCAGTTCCGCCAGCGCCTGCTGGCCACTTTCCAGTTCATCGGCCAGCGCCTCCAGCCATTGCCCGCGCTCGGCGCCGCTGGTCTGGCCCCAGCCATTGTCGAAGGCACGCCGGGCCGCACGCACGGCATGATCGACGTCTTCTTCGGTGCCCGCCGCCACGCGGTGGAAGGCCTGTTCGGTAGCCGGATCAATCACGTCCAGATAGCCGCCCAGGTCCGGGCTGACCCATTCGCCGTTGATATAGAGCTGATCACGCATGGTGCGACTCCTGGACGCCGGTGCGGCGGTTTTGCAGATGGCGGGAAGTGAACAGCAGGGCCAGCGACACGCAGATGATTACCGTGGAAATTGCGTTGATCTCCGGCGTCACGCCACGGCGGATGGAGGAAAAGATGTAGATCGGCAACGTCGTTTCGGAACCGGCAACGAAGAACGCGATGATGAAATCGTCGAAGCTGAAGGTGAACGCCAACAGGAACCCGGCCATGATCGCGGGGCTGATCTGCGGCAGGGTCACCCGCCAGAAGGTGTCCATCGGTGGCGCGTACAGGTCCGCCGAGGCTTCCAGCAAGGCCTTGTCCAGGGAATCGACGCGGCTGCGCACGATCACCATCACCAGTGCCATGGTGAACAACGAATGCGCGGCGATCACGGTGAAGAACCCCATGTTCAACTTCGGTACCGTCGGCAACCAGCTCGCCAGCAACGGGTTGATCAGGTCGAACAGGCTGATGAAGGCAATCAGCGTCGAGATGCCGATGACGATGCCCGGCACGATGATCGCGCAATAGGTCAGGGCATCGAACAGCATCCGCACCTTGGCGCCGCAACGCTGCAGGCCGAACACCGCCAGGGTGCCGAACAGCGTGGCGATCACCGCCGAACTGAAGGCGATCAGCGCGCTGTTGCCCAGAGCTTCCATGATGAACGGGTTGCCGAACGCGGTGCCGAACCATTGCACCGAGCAGCACTGGAACGCCAGGCCACTGCGCCCGGCGTTGAAGCTGAACAGGACGATCAAGGCAATCGGCGCGTAGAGAAACAGGTACAGCGAGGTTGAATAGCTGCGCAGCCACATGTCACAGGCCTCCGTCGGCAGGGCGGCCGCCGTAGCGCGCCACCAGTTTCAGATACACGCCGATGATCAGCAGCATCATCGCCACCAACGTCATGGCCAGCGCACTGCCGAACGGCCAGTTGCGCGATTGCAGGAACAGGTCGACCAGCGCGTTGCCGACAAAGAACACTTTGCCACCGCCGAGAATGGCCGGGATCAGGAACTCGCCCATCAACAGGATGAACACCAGCATCACCCCGGTGATGATCCCCGGCGCGGACAGCGGCAGAGTGATCCGGCGGAAGCTTTCGAAGGCGCTGGCACCGAGGTCCGCCGAGGCTTCGAGCAGGCGTTTGTCGAGTTTTTCCAGGCTGACGTAGATCGGGAACACCATCAGCGGCAGGTAGCCGTAGACGATGCCGATCAGCACCGCCCACGGCGTGTTGATCAGCCGTACATCCTCAAGACCCAGGCTGGCCAACAGCGCCGGGATGCCCTTGCCGCTGAGGATGAAAATCCACGCGTAGGTGCGGATCAGGAAACTGGTCCAGAACGGCACGATCACCAGGGTCAGCAACAGCGAGCGGTTCCTTGTGACCTTGACCGCAAGGAAGTACGCCAATGGATAAGCCGCCACCAGGCACACCAGAGTGCCCAGCGGCGCCAACATCAGCGTGTTGCTGAAGGCCGCGCCGCGAGAACCGAGGTTCAGGTAGTTGGCCAGTGTGAAGCCACCGGCGTAACCGCCCACGGCGCTGCGCTCGCCGAAACTGAAGACCAGGATGATCACCAGCGGCATCAACAACAGCAGCAGGAACCACAGGGTCGAAGGCAAGAGCATCAGCAGGGTAATGCGCCGGCCGAGGCTGCGCCGTTGGCGAACCTCGACCGACAGGGCATGGCCCGGCTGCACCGTTTGCGGGTGGGCGGCGGCATTCATGGGTGACTCCTCATTGGCCATGGTCAAGCGATCAGGCGGACTTGAAACGCGCCATCAGTTCGGCGCGCGCCGGGCTGGTCAGCGTCGCGGCGGCACCGAACTCCAGCGGGCTCAGGGCCTCGGCGGCCGGGTACATGATCGGATCGTCGAGCATCGCCACAGGCAGCAGCGCGTCGACACGCTTGTCGCCGCTCGGGTAGCCGTGGCTCAGCACTTCCAGCTTGTTGTGCTGCGGGTCGAGCAGGTAGTTGATGAAGGCATAGGCGGCGTCCTTGTGTTCCGAACTTTTCGGAATCGCGAAGAAGTCGCTCCACAGTTCGCCACCTTCCTTACCTAGTTCGAACTGCATTTGCGCGTTGTCGCGGTGCAGTTGCGAGGCGTCGCCGGTCCACGACATGGCCAGCCAGGCATCGCCGCTGCGCATCGACGGCTGGATGTCGGAGTTGATCGCGAACAGGTGTGGCTTGACCTCGATCAGCAGCTTTTCGGCATCGGCCAGTTCTTTCGGGTCCAGGGAGTTGAAGCTGTAGCCAAAGCTTTTCAGCGCGTTGCCGATGGCGGTCAACTGGTAGTCGTGGACCATTGTCCGGCCACTGGCCGGGCCTTGGGCGGCGGCCCAGAATTCCTTCCAGCTGGCTGGGCCGTTTTTCAGTTTGCCGGCGTCGTAGAGCATGCCGGTGGTGCCCCAGTTTTTCGGTACCGCGTAGACCTTGCCGTCCACCGTGCCCTGGGCCATGAACTTTTGCTGGAACGCCGAGGCGTCGAAGTTGGGGATGCGCGACAGGTCCAGCGGCTCGATCAGCCCCAGGCCGACGTAGGTGCTGATGGTGTAGTTGGTCGGCACCAGCACGTCCCAGCCACTGCCGCCGGCCTGCAATTTGGCGAGCATTTCCTCGTTGGAACCAAACACGCTCATCGACACCCGGGCGCCTGTGGTCTTGCCGAAGGCGTCGAGGTTTTCCTGGCTGTGGTAGTTCGGCCAGGTCGCCAGCGACAGGCGATCACCGAGTCTGGTTTGCTCGGCGGCTTCTGCGGTGGAGGTCAGCAGGCCGGGCATGTTGGTCGCGACCACGGCGGCGGCGATCCCAAGGCCCGTGCGGCCAAGGAACTCACGGCGACTGATCGAGCCATTCTGCCAGCTGCGCAGGGTTTTTATAAAAGTCTTCTGGTCCATAGCACGCTCCACATCCGGTTGATGAAACGAATCGATGATTTACAACGCCATGGCCAGGCCATTGGCGTGATCCCAGCCGACGCGCACTGCCGCGCCGTGTTCGAATGCATTGGCGCCGTGATCCTGCTGGCGCGGCACCCGCACGCAAACCACGCCAAAGGCCTGGGTGCGCACGCGGTACTCGGTGGAATTGCCCAGATAAATGCGATCTTCGACGCAGCCCGGCAGCTTCACTTCCCGGGTCATCTCGGCGTTGGCCCCGGCGATGCTGATCAGCTCAGGCCGCACCGCAATGCAACCGGCGGCGTTGGCGCTCAGGGCTTTGCCGGTGGGGGTGAGGGGGCTGGTCAGTTCCAGCCCTTGCTCGGTGCGCAGCACCACGGAGTTGCCGTTGAGCTGGCGCACGGTGCCGTCGAACAGATTGGACTCACCGATAAAGTCGGCCACATAGCGGCTGGCCGGGGCTTCATAGAGTTGTTCCGGAGTGGCGGTCTGGATGATCGAACCGTTGTGCATCACGCTGATGCTGTCACTCATCGACAGGGCTTCTTCCTGGTCGTGGGTGACCAGCACGAAGGTGATGCCGACCTCGCGCTGCAAACGCAGCAATTCCGATTGCATCTCCTTGCGCAGCTTGCGGTCCAGCGCAGCCAGTGGTTCGTCGAGCAGCAACACCGTCGGCTTGTTCACCAGCGCACGGGCGAGGGCGACACGCTGTTGCTGACCGCCAGACAGTTCGCTCGGCTTGCGCTGACCGAAGCCGCTCAGGCGTACCATCTCCAGGGCTTCGTCGGCCATGCGCAGTTGCTGTTTTTTGTCAGGGCGCGGGGTGCGATAGCGCAGGCCATAGGCAATGTTCTGTGCCACGGTCAGGTGCGGAAACAGCGCGTAATGCTGGAACACCATGTTCACCGGCCGCTCGAAGGCCGGCACGCCGGCAACGCTCTTGCCGGCCAGACGAACCTCGCCGCTGGTGGGCTGTTCGAAGCCGGCGATCATGCGCAGGGTGGTGGTCTTGCCGCAGCCCGAGCCGCCGAGGAAGGAATGAAACGAGCCACGGCGCACCGCGAAATTCAGACCGCCGACGGCCTGCACCTCGCCATAGCGTTTGACCACATTGCAGAATTCGATATCGCTTGGCGGGGTGTTGTTCACGAGACGGGCTCCCTTGCAGTGATGAATCAGTGCGTCGGGGGCCAAACTAGCAATCGGGGTTTTGCGGTGTATATATCCCTTGGGGGATAGAAGCGGATTGTCGTAGGAGCGAGCTCGCTCGCGATGGACCCAAGAGCACTGTGTTGAGCCAGTCATCACGCGTAATCGTTAACGACCATCGCGAGCGGGCTCGCTCCTACAGGGATTTGAGGTGAATACAAATTTTGTTTACACCGCCGACCATTGTGGGAGCGAGCTTGCTCGCGATGGCGGTGTGTCAGACACATGGATGTTGAATGTAAGGCCGCAATCGCGAGCAAGCTCGCTCCCACAGGGGGGGCTGCTAGCCGACAGGGATCAGGCTTGCAGCTTGAGGCCGGGGGCCTGCAACGGATCCTCCGTCAGCTCTCGAATAAACAACCCCAGCAACTCCGACTGGCTGCCGATGCCCAGCTTGGCGTAGATGTTCTTGCGGTGAATCTTTACCGTGCCGGGGCTGATGTTCAGTTGTTCGGCCACCGAGGCGCTGGAGTGGCCGCGCAGCAACAGTTGAACGATTTCCTGCTCGCGCCCGGTAAGGATGTGCGCACCGAACTGGTCGAAGGCTTCGCGGATCTTGAAGTCCAGGTCCTGCGCCGGTCGCGGTTCCTGAGCCTGACGCAAGCGCCAAGCCTCATTGATGACCTGCTCGACCACCGCTTGCGCGCACTCGACCAGTTGCATTTCGTCCCGGCTGAATGCACAGCTGGCGCTGGAGCGCATCAACGACAGCACCGCCATGGCGCCACCACCGAGATCAACGAAGAACGCCACTTCCTCGGCCAGTCCGGTTTGCTGGTAATAGGTCAGGAAGTACTCGCCGAGGTAGAAGTGGTCGGGGGCGAACTGGCGCAGACGCCATAGCCCCGGCGCCTGCCCGCGTGTACAGGCCAGGTAGAAGGGATCGAGCAGGTAAGGCCCGCACTGATAGTCGTCGACATACACCGCCCGCTTGTCCGCCGAGAACGTATCGAACAACGCCAGTGGCCGGTGATTGCCTTCGTAGACAAACAACACGAAATGATCGACCGGGCAGATTTGCCGAAGCCAATGGCTCAGCCCCGACAACCGCCCATGCCCGGCAGGCAGGTCGAGCAGGTGGGCGACACCGGTGGTCCAGAGTTTCAGTTCCTTGGGGCGCATGGCGGCTACAGGCAGAAGAGGATGGCCTTTGGATGCACAAAGTACGCCATGGCGGTATTGCCCGTGTGAAGCGCGGCGGTTGGCGGTGCGTCGTGGCAAAGACGCACCGCAACAGGGCTTGGTGTTACCGAGTGCTACAGGGCAGGTATCAAAAATGATCGGCTGAATCCTTTAACGAGCACTCCGGGTCGAAGGCAACAGGATCGTCAGAATCCCCAGCAAAGGCAGGAACGAACACAGCGTGTACACGTACTCGATGCCATGGATATCCGCCAGGTGCCCCAGCAGCGCGGCACCGATCCCGCCGAAACCGAACATCAGGCCGAAGAACACCCCGGCGATCATGCCGACGTTACCGGGCACCAGTTCCTGGGCGAAGACCACGATGGCCGAGAACGCCGAGGCGAGGATGAAGCCGATGATCATACTCAGCACACCCGTCCAGAACAGGTCGACGTAGGGCAGGGCGAGGGTGAAGGGCGCGGCGCCGAGGATGGAAAACCAGATCACCTGCTTGCGGCCGATCCGGTCGCCGATCGGGCCACCAAAGAACGTGCCCGCCGCGACGGCGCCAAGAAACAGGAACAGGTACAGCTGCGAACTGGCCACCGACAGGTCGAACTTCTCGATCAGGTAGAAGGTGAAGTAACTGGTGAAGCTGGCCATGTAGAAGTATTTGGAAAACACCAGCAGCGCCAACACCACCAGGGCGAATGTCACCCGCCGTTTCGACAGGCCGTGGGTGGCCTTGCTGCCTTGCTTGAGCTTGAACAGGTTCAGGTGATTGCGATACCAACGGCTCAGGCCGTACTGCACGAGGATGGCAAACACTGCGAACAGGCCGAACCAGGCGACGTTGCCCTGGCCATAGGGAATGATGATCGCGGCGGCCAACAGCGGACCGAAGGCGCTACCGGCGTTGCCACCAACCTGGAAGGTCGACTGCGCCAGGCCGTAGCGACCGCCCGAGGCCAGGCGCGCCACCCGCGAGGTCTCCGGGTGAAAGGTCGACGAACCAACCCCCACCAGTGCCGAGGCCACGAGAATGGCCGGGAAGCTGCCGACCATCGACAGCATGAGAATACCGATCAGGGTGCAGACCATGCCGGCCGGCAACAGCCACGGTTTGGGATGACGGTCGGTGTAGAAACCGATCCACGGTTGCAGCAGCGAGGCGGTGAGCTGGAAGGTCAGGGTGATCAGGCCGACCTGGGTGAAACTCAGGCCATAACTGGCCTTGAGCATCGGGTAGATCGACGGCAGCACGGCCTGGATCAGGTCGTTGATCAGGTGCGCCAGCGCACAGGCGCCGATGACGCGCATGACCAGGGGGCTGGCCTGGCTGGCCACCGAAGCGGTGGGTGGGGGAGAGCTCAGGGTAGTGGTCGACATAGGCGAGTTTCCGGATAAAAACGCGAACTGCGAACGCAAGGCGCAGCCAATTTCAGGGTTCGGCGTTATCCTAGGGGCCTCAACGGCGCCCGTCTCGCGCAACTCGGGCATGGACCATCGCAAAAAGGGCGTCATGATCAAACCATTGCAGACATTTCTCGCGGAGATCGACCAGGGCGGCTGGAGCGTACGCAGCAGTGCGACCGACTACCCGGAAAACTGGTTCATCCCGCCGCACTCCCATGAAAAGCATCAACTGATCTATGCCATCGAAGGCGTGATGGTGGTGCACGCCGCCACCAGCCAATGGACGGTGCCGCCGAGCCGTGGCATCTGGATGCCGAGCGGTGAAGTGCATTCGATTCGCTGTGTGGGGGCGATCAAGATGCGCAGTGTTTTCGTGCGCCCAGACCCGAGCCTGGATCTGCCCGCCGAAACCCGGGCGGTGAGTGTTTCCGCGTTGCTGAGCGAGCTGATCAAGGTCTCGGTCGATTTCGACTTCGCCTGCAATCCGGACTCGCGGGAGGCCCGGGTGCTGCGGCTGATCCTGGATGAACTGACGATCCTGCCGACCTTGCCGTTGAACCTGCCGCAGCCCGCCGACCAACGTATCAACCTGATTTGTAGTGCGTTGCAGCGTGACCCTGGGGATGGCTCGACGTTGTCGGATTGGAGTGCCCGGTTGAGCCTCGACGCCAAAACCATCCAGCGCAGGTTTCGCAAGGAAACCGGCATGACTTTCGGCCAATGGCGCCAGCAAGCGCGACTGCTGTTGGCGCTGGAACGGATAGCCGTCGGGGAGAAGATCATCGACATCGCCGGGGAGCTGGGATACGACAGCCCAAGCGCATTCACGACCATGTTCAAGAAGCAGTTCGGCAAGACGCCGAGCGATTTTTTCAAGTGATGGAAAGGGTGTTCTCTTGCACAAGAGAACACCCTTGGGTCACCGGCACCGCGTCAAACAAAAAGCCGCAACAATATCGTCGCCAGAATCACCGTCGAAGCCCCGCCAATGCGCGTGGAGATTTGCGCGAACGGCATCAGCGACATGCGGTTGGAAGCCGAGAGGATCGCCACGTCTCCGGTGCCGCCCAGGCCGCTGTGGCAGCAGGTCACGATGGCCGACTCGATGGGGTACATCTTCATCAGGTTGCCGATGAAGAAGCCGGCTACGGTCATAGACACCACCACCGAGATGCATACCAGCACGTAGCCGACCGAGAACACTTTCACCACACTGTCCAGCGGCACGTAGAGCATGCCCAGGCCGATCATCACCGGCCAGATGAACGCCGATGACACCAGTTTGTAAAAGCTGTTGGCGCCTTTCTCGAGTTTTTCCGGCAGCACCCGAAGGTACTTAAACAGCACCGCCGCGAGGATCATCATCACCGGGCCGGGAATGCCCACGACTTTTTCCAGCAGGCCGCCGAGGACGAAGAACGCGCAGATTACCAGCACCCCTGCACCCATGACGCGGAAGTCGACAATAGTGCCTGTGTCTTCCTTGACCAGGAATTGGTCATTCTCGTCCTTGGCGCGAATCAGCGAGCCTTCGCCATTGATGGTCGGGCGCTTGAGGGCCAGGCGCGCCAGGTAACCGGCACAGATGATCGCCACGATGTTGCCGACCACGGCGGCGGGCGCCAGTTGAGCCACGTAGATATCCGGCGTGCCGCCGAGGATTGCCGAGTAGGCCAGCGACAGGGGCAGTATCCCTTCGCCGATCCCGCCGCCAATGATCGGCACGATGATGAAAAAGAACGTGTGGTGGAAGCTGTAGCCGACCAACTTGCCAACGATCAACCCGCTGGCAACGGCGGCCAGGGTGCCGACGAGCAAGGGAATGAACATCCGCAGCATGCCCTGGACCAGAATGAAACGGCTCATGCCCAGAATGCTGCCGACCACCAGGCTGGCGATCACGAAGTAAAGGAAGTTGGCTTCTTTCATCAGCATTTTGGTGGCGTCGATCGTCGCCGGTCCGAAGAAGCCGTAGAACACCAGGATCGATGGCAGCATCAGGCACAGGATGGCACCGCCGCCGATTTCCTTGAGGATCGGCAGGCGCGAGCCCATTTGGCCGAAAAACACGCCCATGGTCATGATGACGGCGAGCCCGCCGATTATGTTCTTGGGCAGGAAGCCCAGATGGGCCGAGAGATAAACGATGACCGCGATGCCGAGAAAGATCGGCAGCGGGATGACGCCGATTTCGTAGGCGCACAGGCTGCGCAGGCGTTGCACAAATCCGCCGTCGGAGGCGGTTTCGATTTTCAGGGATTGTTCATAGGGCTTGTTCATGTCGCGCTTTCCTCATGTTGTTTTTATCGAGGATTCAGAAACCACGGTTGGCCGGGGATGGATTGCCACTCGGTAGATCGATGGTATCCTTCGCTAATAACGCAATAAACAGCGAAAGTATGAGGCGTATGAACACGAATCGTGATCAATTTCCGTTGCCGGAAGACCTCAAGGTGTTCCTCACCGTCGTGCGCAAAAACGGCTTCGCCAGCGCCGCCGAGGAGCTGGGGTATTCACCGGCCTACATCAGCAAGCGTATTTCCGTGCTGGAAACCACGCTCTCGACGCGCCTGCTGCACCGCACGACAAGGCGCATCGCGCTGACTGACGACGGCGAGCGGGTACGGGTGTGGGCGGAGAAGTTGCTCGGTGACTTCGACGACTTTGTCGGCGAAATATCCCAGGCGCGGCAACAGCCGATGGGCTCGCTGCACATTTGCAGCAGCTTCGGTTTCGGGCGTAATCATGTGGCGCCGGCCATCTGCGAACTGTCGCAAACCTATCCAAAACTCGAGCTGCGGCTGGACGTGTTCGATCGTGTGGTCGATATCGTCGGCGAGGGCTTCGATCTGGAAATTCGCGTGGGGGATGACCTGCCGGGCCAGCACCTGGGGCGCAAACTGGTGAGCAACCGGCGGGTGCTGTGTGCGACGCCCGAGTATCTGGAACGGCGCGGTGTGCCGCAATCGCTGGCGGACTTGAAAGACCACGATTGCCTGGTGCTCAAGGAACGCAACAACGCGTTCGGCGTGTGGAGCCTGACGAAGGACGGGCAGGAAGAATCGGTACGCGTCAGCGGGCCGTTATCGTCCAACAACGGTGAGATCGTGTTGCAGTGGGCCCTGAGTGGCGGCGGGATCCTGTTGCGCTCGATGTGGGATGTGAAGCCGATGCTGGAGCAGGGGCGACTGGTGCAGGTGCTGCACGATTACACCCAGAGCGCCAACGTCTGGGCGGTGTACCCGACGCGGTTGAGCCAGTCGGCCAAGCTGCGGGTTTGCGTCGAGTTTCTCGAGGAATACTTTCGTCATCTTTCGGTTGAATGAACCACCGGCATCTGCATTTTTGTAGGAGCGAGCTCGCTCGCGATGGTCGTTAACGATAACGCGTGTTTACTGGTTAAACGCGGTGCCGTTGAGTCCATCGCGAGCAAGCTCGCTCCTACAAAGTCCTCATCAGCCCAACCAGGGATTTTCCGCCAGATGCCGGGCCTCGAAGCTGCGAATCTGTTCGGCGCGTTGCAACGTGGTGCCAATGGCATCCAGCCCCAGCAGCAATGATTGCTTGCGCAGTTCATCGATCTCGAACGGGATCACGTTGCCGTCTGCCAGTTCGATGGTTTGTTCCGGCAGATTGACGCTGATTCGAGCCGTTGCCGGGTTGCTGGTCAACGCGGCAATCTGATTGAGTTGAACCTCGGTCAGCTGGATCGCCAACACGCCATTGCGTTGGCAATTGTCGTAGAAAATACCGGCGAAGCTGGTGCCGATCAGGGCGCGTATGCCGACCTGTTTCAGCCCCCAGACCGCATGTTCACGGCTCGAACCACAGCCGAAATTGGGACCCACCACCAGGAACGCAGCATCGTTCCAGGCCGGCTGGTTGAGGATGAACCCGGGATCGGGTTCGCCGGACTCAAGGAACCTCAAGTCAAAGAACAGCCCCTTGTCCAGCCCCTTGCGATCAATCCCTTTGAGGAACTGCTTGGGCATGATCACGTCGGTGTCGATGTTGGAGGCCAGGAGCGGGGCGGCGCTGCCGCTGACGAAATCGAAAGGTTGCATGGTTCAAGCCTCCAGCGCGAAGGTGCGCACGTCGGTCAGGTGCCCGGTAATCGCTGCGGCGGCGACCATGGCCGGGCTCATCAAATGGGTGCGCGCACCGGCGCCTTGGCGGCCTTCGAAGTTGCGGTTGGTGCTTGAGGCGCAGCGATCACCGGGGGCTAGCACATCGTCATTCATGGCCAGGCACATCGAGCAACCCGACTGGCGCCATTCAAACCCGGCGTCGAGGAAGATCTGCGCCAGTCCTTCGTCTTCGGCCTGATCACGTACCAGTGTCGAACCGGGCACGATCATCGCCCGCACGTGCGACGCCACCCGTTTGCCGCGCACGACGCGGGCGACGTCGCGCAGGTCTTCGATGCGCGCGTTGGTGCATGAGCCGATGAAGGCGTGGCTGATCACCACGTCGCTGAGCGGCATGCCCGGTGTCAGGCCCATGTAGTTCAGGGCGCGTTGCATGCCCTGACGCAGGATCAAGTCAGGTTGCGCGGCCGGGTCCGGCACATGCCCGCCCACCGATGCGGCCTGATCGGGGCTGGTGCCCCAGGTGACCATGGGTTCGAGCGCCGCGACATCCAGGGTGACTTCGCGATCGAACACCGCACCTTCGTCGCTGTGCAGGCCGCGCCATTTTGCGACGGCCTGTTCCCACAGTTGGCCTTGGGGGGCACGGGGTTTGTGTTGCAGATAAGCAAAGACCTTGTCATTCGGGGCCATGAACGCGCCTCGGGCGCCCGCTTCGACGGCCATGTTGCAGATGGTCATGCGCGCTTCGACGCTGAGGTCGCTGATCGCCGGGCCGGCGAACTCGATGGCATAGCCGGTGGCACCGGAAGCGCCGATTTTTTCGATCAGGGCCATGATGATGTCCTTGGACGTCACGCCCGTACCGAGTACACCGTTAACCGTCACGCGCATTGTCTTCAGGCGCTTGTAGACCAAGGTTTGCGAGGCCAGCAGGTGTTCGATTTCCGAAGTGCCAATGCCGAAACCGAAGGCACCGAGGGCACCGTAGGTGGTGGTGTGGCTGTCGCCGGCGGCAACGACCATGCCGGGCAGGATAAAGCCTTGTTCGGGGGCCACGACGTGCTCGATGCCCTGCCGCTTGTCCAGCACGTCGAACAGTTCGATACCGAAGTCGCGGCAGTTTTCTTCGAAGTAAGACACCTGACGAGCGCCGCCAGCGTCCGGCATGGCGGCAGTGCGTGTCGGTGCCGTGGGATTGACGTGGTCGACGACCGCCAGGGTCGCGCCCGGGCGCCAGGCTTTGCGACCGGCTTCGCGCATGCCACTGAAGGCTTGCGGGCTGGTGTATTCGTTGGCGACCTGGCGGTCGATGTACAAAAGCACGTGGCCCTGATCGTCGAGGGCGCATACGGTGTGGCTGTCGATGTGTTTTTGGTAGAGCGTTCTGGGGCTGTGCATGGAGTGGGCTCTTGTTGTCATGCGAGATCACGGAAATGTACCCACAGCATATTCGTCGCCATTCCTGCATCAAGCGCCATTAAGTGAAGGCATTGAACACGATCTGTGAATTACCGGGCGCTGCTCAACGTAAAGAAACTACCTAGAACACTGCGGCAAATGCCGTTACCGATGGGGTTCGTCTCAATATCCCGCTGGTGGGGGCTGCCCTAGGCTGTGTGGTTTTGGCAAACCGGTGGGCGGAGTTGTTATGCGTTTGTTTGAACTGATCACTTTTACCGTGCGAGTGCGCACGATGGTCGATGCGCTGGTACGCATCGAGGCTGAGTTGGCGAAGCCGGAAGTCGGCGGGGTGTTAATGGGCTGCTGGGCTTCGGAGATCGGCCAGTTGAACCAGATCGCCGTGTTGCGTGGCTACGCCGACGAAAACCTGCGGCAAGCCGAGCGCGAGCGTTTCCTGCTGGGGGGTGGGGCGTTTGGCATCAACGAATTCATCTGCGATCTGCGCATCGAAAACTACACGCTGTTTCCCTTCCTCGAACCCTTGAGCGCAGGCCAGCACGGTCCGTTCTATGAACTGCGCGTCTACGACCTGGTCAGCAGCGGATTGCAACCCACCCTCGACGGCTGGAGCAAAGCCATCGAAGCGCGAACTGCCGAACAGTATTCGCCGGTGTACGCGGCGTTTTATGCCACTGACGGTTCGCTGCCGCGCTATCTGCACATCTGGCCGTGGACCACTTTGGAACAGCGCCTGCAAGTACGCACCCAAGCGGTTGCCGACGGCGTCTGGCCGCCGGAAAACTCCGGCCCGCAACTGCGTGACATGCGCTCGACGATCTACCTGCCCGCGAAGTTCTCGCCCTTGCAATGACCCGGGCTCGGCGCGACCGGGGCCCTCAGAAACGATCCAGCCTGTACGGCGCAGTCGCCGGCAGGCTGTAGGGCAGGGCTCCAGTCAAGGGCGAGGCCATTTGCGCGATCATTTCCGCCGTGACCGCCGCCTGGGTCAACCCCAGATGCTGATGACCGAAGGCGAGCAGGACCCTGCCGTCGCACACCCGGTCGATGATCGGCAGGGAGTCGGGCAAGGACGGCCGGAAACCCATCCACGGCGTGGCGGCTTCAGCACTCAGGTCGCGTTTGAACAGGCCTTTGCTCAGGCGGTGCAACTGCCAGGCGCGTTCCATGGTCGGTGGGCAGTCGAGACCGGCGAACTCGACGGTGCCGGCCAGGCGCAGCCCGTCAGCCATCGGCGTCATGATGAACTTGCGCTCCAGCGAGGTGACGGCGAACGGCAAGCGCCCGTGTTCGTGGGGCAGCATCAGGTGATAGCCGCGCTCGGTGTCCAGCGGCACCTTCTTGCCGGTCAATGCAGCGGTGAGCTTGGCGGAATGGGCGCCACAGGCAACCAGCACGTGTCGACTGCTGACGCGTCCTTGATTGGTGATCAACGACACGCCGCTTTCATTCAATTGCCCGCCCTCGACCCGCTGCTTGAGGAACTGCACGCCGCTGCTTTTGGCCGCGTGCACCAGTTCGCCAACCACCTGGAAGGGATCGAGAAAATGCCCGGTGCGCGGGAAGAACAATCCGCCCCGGAGCTGCTCGCTGAGTTGCGGCGCCGCATCGCGTACCGCCTTGGCCCGCCAGAAATCCACCGGCACTTGTTGCTGGCGCATGCGCGCCTGTAGCGCTTCGATGGCCTGTTGCGAGTCGGCGCGCTCGAACACCAGCAACGAGCCGTCTTCCTTCAGCAACTGGGGACGTTCGATGGTCTCCAGCAACCGGTGCCAGGCCCCCAGGCTGCTTTCATTGAGCGCGCGGATGCCGGCCACGGTGCGCTGGAACTGCGCCGGTCGCAGGTTGAGCAACAGGCGTGCGAACCAGGGCAGGGCCCGGGGCATGTATTTCCAATCCAGGCGCAGCGGGCCCATCGGGTCCATGAGCATGGCGGGCAGGCGCTTGAGGATCGACAGGTCGGCGATGGGGAACACCTGCTCGGTGGCCAGGTGCCCGGCATTGCCGAACGAGGCGCCACGACCGGGCTCCTGCTGATCGATGACCACCACCCGCCGGCCCTGGCGCGCCAGGCGCAGGGCGCAGGCGACGCCGATGATCCCGGCGCCGATCACGGCAACGTCCGACACTGCATTGGGGCTGTTGAAAAGGGAGTCGTTGGACATGGCCTAGGCTTCTCTCTGGCCGTCGAGCAGGCGACGCAACTGCAATGGGTTGCCGTGCTTGAGCGCTGCCGGCAACAAGGCGTCGGGGAAGTCCTGATAGCAGACCGGGCGCAGGAACCGCAGGATGGCGGCGGTGCCGACCGAAGTGCTGCGCGCATCGGAAGTCGCCGGGAACGGGCCGCCATGGACCATGGCATCGCACACCTCGACCCCGGTCGGCCAGCCATTGACCAACAGGCGTCCGGCCTTGCGCTCGAGGATCGGCAGCAACGCCCTGGCGCTCTCCACGTCGGCATCGTCCAGGTGCAGGGTGGCGGTCAACTGGCCTTCCAGGTGTTCGATGACCTGGCGGATTTGCTCGTCGTTGGCGCATTGCACGATCAGCGAGGCGGCGCCGAACATTTCTGCCTGCAACGCCGGGTCGGCGAGAAACTCATTGGCCCGGGTGACGAACAGGTGGGCCTGGCACTGGTTCGGGGTTTCGCCCTTCAGGCCGACGGCCACTGTTTTCGTGTGGGCATGCTCGGCCAGCGCACCGATACCGGCCTCGTAGGCCTTGAAAATGCCGGGGGTGAGCATGGTCTGCGCCGGGCTGCGCTGTAGCAGTTGCGCGGCCGACTGGATGAAACGCTCAAGGTCCGGGCCCTGGCGGGCAATCACCAGACCTGGGTTGGTGCAGAACTGGCCGGCGCCTTGGGTGAGGGACGCGACGAAGCCTTGCGCCAGTGCTTCGGCTCGCGATTTCAGGGCTGCCGGGAACAGCAAGACCGGGTTGATCGAGCTCATTTCCGCATACACCGGGATCGGCTCGGGACGCGCCTGGGCCGCGCTGCACAAGGCGATGCCACCGCTGCGCGAGCCGGTGAAGCCCACGGCCTTGATGCGCGGATCGGTGACCAGAGCGATGCCTACTTCGCGGCCGGAGCCGAACAACAGCGAAAACACGCCTTCGTGCAGCCCGCACAGTTTGACCGCACGGGCCAGGGCTCGGCCCACCAGCTCGCTGGTGCCGGGGTGCGCGCCATGGGCCTTGACGATTACCGGGCAACCGGCGGCCAGCGCCGACGCGGTGTCACCGCCGGCGACGGAGAAGGCCAGGGGAAAGTTGCTGGCGCCGAACACCGCCACCGGGCCGAGCGGCACCTGACGCTGACGCAGGTCCGGGCGGGGCAGGGGCTGACGCTCCGGCAGCGCGTTGTCGACCCGTACATCCAGCCACTCACCGGCACGCACGGTGCGGGCAAAGGTTCGCAACTGCTGGCAAGTGCGGCCCCGTTCACCCTGGATGCGCGGGCGTGGCAGGCCGGTCTCGGCCACGGCGCGGTCGATCAATTCATCGCCCAGGGCTTCGATTTCGCTGGCGATGGTTTCGAGGAGTTCGGCGCGGGCGTCCAGGGATGTCGCGCGATAGCTGTCCAGGGCATTCCACGCCAGGGCGCAGGCTTGTTCGACGTGTTCGCTGCTGCCACCGTGATAGGCCGGTTCAAGAGGTAGATCCGTGGTGGGATCGATGCCGCGGATCGCTTCGCGGTTGCCGGCGATGGCCTGCTGGCCGATCAACATGTTGCCTGTCAGAGTCATGGTCTTTCCTGAAACAAAGAGGGGGGCGTTGCGAAAAAAACGCCGTACCGCCGTGGGCGAAAATAAAGGCGGCGCACCTTGGCACGCCGCTGTACAGGCTGAATATCAGGCGAAGTCCTGCTCGGCCGACCACTGCTCGTACCACTGGCGGAACAGCGCGTACTGGTTCTCGGCATAACGACGCTGGGCATCGCTGAGCGCATCGGTCTCGTTGAAGTGCAGGGTGTATTCCTTGTCGCCATTGAGCACCATCAGGTGCTTGTAGTAGAGCACCAGGTCGCAACCCTCATCGAAGGACGACAGCACCGCCAGTGCCGATTCCAGTTCCCGCGCCTGACGACGCGCCTTGGCATCGCCCTTGGCCGCTTGTTTGCTCAAGGCCACCAGGCGCAACACTTCGCGTGGCAGCGCGTTGCCGATGCCGGTGATGGCGCCGGTGGCGTTGCAGTTGACGAAGCCATGGACCACCTGGGTGTCGACACCGACCATCAGGGTCACGTCATCGTCCTTGGAGGTGATGTGTTCGGCGGCGTAGCGCAGGTCGGCGGCACCGCCGAACTCCTTGAAGCCGATCAGGTTCGGGTACTCGCGGCGCAGTTCGAAGAACAGGTCGGCGCGGGTGGCGAAGCCATAGTAAGGGCTGTTGTAGATCACCGCCGGCAGGCCTGGAGCAGCTTTGAGGATCGCGGCGAAGTGGGCTTTTTGCGCGGTGGCCGAAGCGCCGCGAGACAGCACGCGAGGGATGACCATCAAGCCATGGGCACCGACTTTGGCCGCGTGTGCCGCATGGGACACCGCTTCGCGGCTGTTGACGGCACCGGTGCCGACGATGGTCGGAACACCGGCGGCCACCAGGCGCGCCACGCCTTCCTGACGCTCGGCTTCGGTCAGCAGCGGCCAGTCGCCCATGGAACCGCAATACACCACTGCGCTCATGCCAATGTCGATCAGCTCGCGACCCTTGGCCACCAGCGCGTCGAAGTCCGGCTTGCGCTCGGCGGTGCATGGGGTCATCAGTGCAGGGATGCAGCCAGTGAAAATGTTGTCGCTCATTTTGTTGTCACTCCTTGAGGCGTTCATTCAGATTTGGTCAGGGAAAAGGCGTGGGGCTCAAATGCCCCACGCAAAGGGATCCTGTTCGTCGATCAGCAAGGTGCTGTCGGCGGTCATGTAGGCGCGGCCGGTGATGAAAGGGATGATGTGTTCGCCTTCCCATTCGTAGCTGCCGACAAATTGGCTGGCGGTGATGCTGGCCTGGACCCAGCGTTCACCGGCGGCCAGTTTTCCGTCAGCCGCCAGGCACGCCAGTTTTGCGCTGGTACCGGTCCCGCAGGGCGAGCGGTCGTAGGCCTTGCCCGGGCACATGACGAAGTTGCGGCTGTCGGCGTGATCGTCGTCGGCAAACAGTTCGATGTGGTCGATCAGCGCGCCGTCTTCACCGTGGATGCCCTGGGCCTCGAGGGCCTTGAGCATTGCCCAGGTGTACTCGGTGAGGAACTCGACGTTGTCCATCTGCAAGGACTGGTCGTGGTCGGACACCAGGAAAAACCAGTTGCCGCCCCAGGCGATGTCGCCGTACACGCGGCCATGTCCTGGTACTTCGACCGGCACCTGTTGGCGGTAGCGGTAGGCGGGCACGTTGCGCAGGGTGACGTTGCCGTCCTCATGCAGCGTGGCGCTGACCGGGCCGACCGGCGTATCGATCTTGTGCTCGCCGGGCTGGATATGCCCCAGGTAATGCAGCGAGTTGACCAGGCCGATGGTGCCGTGACCGCACATGCCGAGGTAGCCGGCGTTGTTGAAGAAGATCACGCCGCAAGTGGCATCCGGCGACACCGGTTCGCAATACAGCGCCCCCACCAGCACATCGTTGCCACGGGGCTCCAGCAGGCAGGCGCGACGCCATTGGTCATGTTGCTCGCGCAGGGCATCGCGCTTCTCGGCCATGGTCCGGCCGGGCAACTGGGGCAGGCCCGACATCACCAGGCGAGTCGGCTCGCCGCCGGTGTGGGAATCAATGACATGTACTTTTTTCATAAACCTTTCCATTTGAGGAACACGCAGGCTTTGCTGGCCTGAATTTCAGCGAGAGGTCTGGGCGGATACACCGATCGGACGCTGGCCTGCGGTCGTGCCGGTGTGAACAGGATCGGCTTGGCTTTCACCGTCCTCGTCTTCCAGGCGAACCAGATGCGCCGGCACGCCGGTGGCCGCGCCCCAGTAGTAGATGCCCATCGCGCAGGCCGCCACGACCACTGTGTCGAAGGGATGGGTGAGTACGCCCATGCCGCCGAAGCTGCCGAGCCAGGACAGCACGATAGTCACGGCGTAGAAGCCGATCAGCCATGCCGAAGAGCGCACTTGTTGGGCCAGGCTCAGGTGTTGGGTCGGCACGAAACGTCCGCACAGCAGGTACACCACGAACATCAGGATTTGCAGGCCGAGCAACCAGGACACGGTGCTCCAGCCGGACCAGTAGACGATCAGCGCGGCGATGATGAATGACACCGGGCCCAGGACGCCCATGCGCTTGACCTTGAACGGCCGCGGCATGTCCGGCGCATTGCGGCGCAGGGCAGCCACCGACACCGGGGCCACGGCGTAGCTCAACACCAGCGCGGCGGAGACCACATTGATCAGCGCTTCCCAGGAGGGGAAGGGCAGGGTCCAGAACACCGACAGGGCGAAGGTCAGCCATAGCGCCGGACGCGGGATGCCGGACTTTTCGTCAATGCGGGTGAAGACCTTGAAGAAGGTGCCGGTCTGCGCCCAGCCGTAGATCACTCGCGGTGTCGCGTTCATGTAGATGTTGCCGCAACCGCTGGGAGAGATCACCGCGTCGGCCACCACCAGATAAGCCAACCAGCCCACACCCAATGCCAGGGCGATGTCGCGGTAGGGCAGGGCCAGTTCCTTGGCCACGCCGGCCCAACCGTTGGCGAGCATTTCGGTGGGCACGCCGCCGAGGAACGCCACTTGCAACAATACGTAGATGGCGGTGGACAGCAGTACGGAGAGGATCAGTGCAATCGGGATGGTGCGTTGTGGATTCTTCACTTCGCTGGCTACCGAGATGATCGGTGTCAGCCCCAGGTAGGCGAAGATAATGCCGCCGGCGGACACAGCCATCTCGACACCTGACAGCCCGAACGGCATGAAGCCCTGGGACTGGAAGTTCTCTGGTTTGAAGAAGGTGAACAGCACGCCGATCACCAGCAGCGGCACGATGAACTTGAACATGCTGATCAAGTTGTTGGCCTTGGCGAACGTTTTCACGCTGTAGTAGTTGAGCATGAAGAACAGGCACAGCAGGCCGAACTGAACCAGCCAGCCAATCGCCGTTGGATTGCTGGAACCGGCCTGGGTCAATGCGGGAAACCACGCAGCGGCATACTGGCGCGCGGCGACCACCTCGATGGCCACCAGGCTGGAAAACGCGATCAGCGTGATGAAGCCCATCAGGTAACCCAGCAACGGGCCGTGGGAGTAAACCGGGTAGCGAACCACACCGCCGGCACGGGGCAGCGCTGCGCCGAGTTCACAGTAGACGATGCCCAGCAGCAGCACCGCAAAACCGCCCAGCAGCCAGGAAAAGATCCCCGCCGGCCCCGCGATGGCGGACACGTGACTGGCTGCGAACAACCAGCCGGAACCGAAGATGGCCCCCAGTCCGATAAACGTAAGGTCTATCAACGAAAGTTGTTTTTTGAACTTGCCTTGGCCTGACATGGCATCGCCTTCTTGTGAGTTATTGGATAGGCAGGTGTGCACTTCAAGACGCCCGGGTCGGTTTTGCCGAGGAGGGCGGTGGCCATAGAGTGAACTTGGCGGCGTGCCCGCGATTGATGTTTTCCTTGGGTGTCGATGACGAAATCAGCACAATGGGCAGATACCGATCATTGGGAGAGACGGGTAGATGACTCAGGGTGCGTTTGCGCTGTTGTGCCAGGGCGACGACTCGAATCGCCCCGAATCCATCGAGCAACTGCTGGCGGGCGTTGCGCTTCTGCTGCCCATGCTGGATGTCATTCCGAATGCGGCGATCTTCATCAAGGATGTCCAGGCGCGCTATGTCATGGCCAACCGCACGCTGGTGCAGCGCTGTGGTTTGAAGCAGCTAAAACCGCTGCTGGGGAAAACCAGCGCCGAGGTGTTCCCGGAGCAACTGGGGCCTGGTTACACCGAGCAGGACCGGCGGGTGCTGGAGCAGGGGCTGGTGCTGGAAGACCAGTTGGAGTTGCATCTGTACGGCAGCCGGGAACCCGGCTGGTGCCTGACCCATAAACGACCGTTGTATAACCACCGCAATGAAATCATCGGTCTGGCGGGCATTTCGGTCGACCTGCAATCGGCCAGTGACACGCACCCGGCGTACCAGCGCCTGGCGGCAGTGGACGAGCACATTCGCGCGCATTTCAACCGTCGCGTCACCCTGGGCGAGTTGACGCGCATCGCCGGTATTTCCGTGGCGCAACTGGAACGCTACTGCAAGCGCGTGTTTCACCTGACGCCACGGCAGATGATCCAGAAGGTTCGCCTGGAACACGCGCATCGACTGCTCCACACCGATATGCCGATCACCGAGGTCGCCCTGCAATGCGGCTATACCGACCACAGTGCGTTCACCCGGCAGTTCAAGGCATTGACCGGTTTCACCCCGCGCCAGTACCGGCAGGCCACCGGTCATCAGCAGCCGTCCGGTCTGGATTAGCGACGCGCCGCCAATGGCCCTGTAAACTGGCCGCGCAAAAGGCGCCTGCCTCACCACCTCAAGCAAGAGAGTCCTCATGGCAAACCACGACCTGACCTTCACCCCTGATCCTGATGCGGATTCGATTTCCTCCGACGTTGTCGGTTTCGGCGGTGTGCTGGTCTCCACCCAGATCCCCACCCGCGCCGACGGCAGCCTGGAACTGGGCGACATCACCCTGCAAAGCGAGTGCACCCTGCAAGCGCTGAAGGTCGCGCTGGAGCGAGCCGGCAGTTCCATGGACCGCGTGATGCACCTGACCATCTACCTCACCGACATGGCCGACCGCGCCGCGTTCAACGAGGTCTACAAGCGCTACTTCGCCAAACCATGGCCAGTGCGCGCTGCTGTCGGGGTTGCCTCGTTGGCGGTTGAAGGCATGCGCGTGGAAGTGACCGCGATGGCGGCCAAGGCCTGATTGTAGGAGCGAGCTTGCTCGCGATGAACATAAGGGCGACGCGTGCATACAGAATGCCCGCGTCATCGTTAACGTCCATCGCGAGCAAGCTCGCTCCTACAGGGATTGAGGCCTGCTCGAAGCACCACCTGGCAGCGCACGGGTGCCGCTCAGGCGTTTCGCCGCTACAATGCACGCCTCGACCGTGACAAGCCTGACTAAAAAAACTATGTCTTTGCCCAAACATCACCTGGAATTGCTCAGCCCTGCCCGCGATGTCGCCATCGCCCGCGAGGCCATCCTGCATGGCGCCGATGCCATCTACATCGGTGGCCCGAGCTTCGGCGCCCGCCACAATGCCTGCAACGAAGTGAGTGATATCGCCCAATTGGTGGAGTTCGCCCGTCGCTACCACGCCCGGGTGTTCACCACCATCAATACCATCCTGCACGACAACGAACTGGAACCGGCCCGCAAGCTGATCCATCAGTTGTACGACGCCGGCGTCGATGCACTGATCGTCCAGGACCTGGGGGTGATGGAGCTGGACATTCCGCCGATCGAGCTGCACGCCAGTACCCAGACTGACATCCGCACCCTGGAGCGGGCGAAGTTCCTCGATCAGGCCGGTTTCTCGCAACTGGTGCTGGCCCGTGAGCTGAATCTCCAGGAGATCCGCGCCATCGCCGACGAAACCGACGCAGCCATCGAGTTCTTTATCCATGGTGCGTTGTGCGTGGCGTTTTCCGGCCAGTGCAACATTTCCCACGCGCAAACCGGGCGCAGCGCCAACCGTGGCGACTGCTCCCAGGCCTGCCGTCTGCCGTACACCCTCAAGGACGAAAAAGGTGGGGTGATCGCCTACGAAAAGCACCTGCTGTCGATGAAGGACAACAACCAGAGCGCCAACATCCGCGCCCTGGTCGAGGCCGGCGTGCGCTCGTTCAAGATTGAAGGCCGCTACAAGGACATGGGCTATGTGAAAAACATCACTGCCTACTATCGTCAGCGCCTCGACGCCGTGCTCGAAGACCGTCCGGACCTGGCCCGTGCCTCCAGCGGCCGCACCGCGCACTTCTTCCTGCCCGACCCGGAAAAAACCTTCCACCGTGGCAGCACCGATTACTTCGTCACTGACCGCAAGATCGACATTGGCGCCTTTGATTCGCCGACCTTCACCGGTCTGCCGGTGGGTGTGGTCGAAAAAGTCGCCAAGCGTGACATGCAGGTCGTGACGCACGAGCCGCTGTCCAACGGCGACGGCCTCAATGTGCTGGTCAAGCGGGAAGTGGTGGGTTTCCGCGCCAACATCGCCGAACCCAAAGGCGAATTCGAGGAGGACGGCGAGAAGCGTTATCGCTATCGCGTCGAGCCCAACGAGATGCCGGAGGGGATGTACAAGCTGCGCCCCAATCATCCGCTGAATCGCAACCTTGATCACAACTGGCAACAGGCGCTGCAAAAGACCTCCGCCGAGCGTCGCATTGCCCTGAATTGGGTCGCTCGCCTGCGTGAAGAGCAGTTGGAACTGACCGCTACCAGCGAAGAGGGCATCAGCGCCAGCGTCACCCTGGCCGGCCCGTTCGGCGCCGCCAACAAACCGGAACAGGCGCTGGAGCAATTGCAGGATCTGCTCGGCCAACTGGGTACCACGCAGTACCACGCCATCGACATCAAGCTGGACGCGCCGCAGGCGTACTTCATCCCCAACTCGCAGCTCAAGGCCCTGCGCCGTGAAGTGATCGACGCCTTGACCGAAGCGCGGATCGTCGCCCACCCGCGTGGCAGCCGTAAGGCCGAGACCACGCCGCCGCCGGTGTACCCGGAGTCGCACCTGTCCTTCCTGGCCAACGTCTACAACCAGAAGGCCCGCGACTTCTATCACCGCCACGGCGTCAAGCTGATCGACGCGGCCTACGAGGCCCACGAGGAAACCGGCGAGGTGCCGGTGATGATCACCAAGCACTGCCTGCGTTTCTCCTTCAACCTGTGCCCGAAACAGGCCAAGGGCGTGACTGGCGTGCGCACCAAGGTTGCACCGATGCAGCTGATACACGGCGATGAAGTACTGACGTTGAAGTTCGACTGCAAGCCTTGTGAAATGCACATCATCGGCAAGATGAAAGGCCACATCCTCAACCTGCCGCAACCGGGCAGCGTGGTGGGACACATCAGCCCCGAAGACCTGCTCAAGACCATCCCGCGCGCACCGCACTGAGTGACCGGTGAGTGCGCCGCAACGGCGCGCTCACCTGTTCCAGCCTGAAACCTCTTTTGCTGAAGTCCAGACGCTGACGATAAACCTGGAGCTGGCGGTCGACACTATTTACAGGTATCGGCGACGGCCTTTTCAGCACGTTTGAATTCCTGTTTGACGTCGGTCGGGATGCGTTGCCTTTTCAGTTCCTGACCGAGGAAGGGTTGTTCGCCTCGGGACTGGACCTCAGCCTCCTCGGCCGTTATCTGCGCCTCGATGGCAGCGGCGTGCTTGTCGATGACGGCATCGACCTCGGCTTCATTCCTGGCGGTATCGAGCGCCAGGACCAACTGGCCGGCCTCGGCTTTTTCGGCTTCGGCATAGGCTTCGACCGTCAACCCGGAGGCCAAGGCTCGCGCTTGGGTTTCCAGGTCATTCAGGTGCTCCCGAGCGGCCTTGCAGACCGCTTCCTGTCGCTGGTTCTGGATGTGTTCCCAGGTGTTCAACCCATAAACCGCGGTCCCGAGTACCAGAAGGGTTGCAGCGGCCCCCATTAATTTGCCTTTCACTTTTGGCGCCCTCAAATGGCAAGGGAAGGGTGTTGCATAAACGATTCCCGATTCAATTCGAGTAAAGAAAAGCGTAGCAGAGCTGTTCGGGCTGAATGTGCGCCGATAAATCCCCGAGATCCGGCTCAACACTAAGCGCCTGTTTTAATGAACAATTTTTTTTGTTTGGGCTTCCCAGACGAGGAAAAAGTTGGTAAATTTGCGCCCACTCTTGCAGCGGCCCTCAGGGAACCAGCCGCGAGAGCAGGCAACAGGTCTTGTTGCCACTCAAGAAAGCGAGTGCCAGGCACTCATCGCAACAGATACAGGGGCGTCGCCAAGCGGTAAGGCAGCAGGTTTTGATCCTGCCATGCGTTGGTTCGAATCCAGCCGCCCCTGCCATTTTTTTATTCCTGCATAATCAGATAACACTCGACCGACGGTTATTATTCGTCGACTCGTCGATTCGTTGGTTTTTGCCTCCCGTTCCCCGGTCGCGCTGGCGCTACTACCGAAAGCGCTCCGGGATGGCCTCGGCAAACGGGTACCAGGAAAAATACGGCCTTGCCTCGTCGATGACCCGCTTGACCGAGGACCTTTGGGTCAACCTGTCGAAATAAGCACTCAAGTGGCGATGATCGCCGGGAAAGGGTACGAGGGTGCTGGCGTAGAACAGTGCCGGGGCGGCGGCACAGTCGGCCATGCTGAACGCGGGGCTGGCGACCCAGGTTCTTGCCGCCAGCTGACGTTCAAGCATGCCGTACGCCGTCATTAGCGCGGCGCGTTCGCGGGTCAGGTCGCCGTTTGCGGCATTGATTCTGTCAGCGACGATCTTCTGCATCGGCACCTGGATGTGCAGGTCGAAAAAACGATCCCACAGACGCACCTCCAGCGCGGTTTCCCAGTCGTCCGGAACCAGATGCACCTGGCCGGGATGAAGCCGGTCCAGGTACTCAATGATCACACTCGACTCCGGCACATCCTTTTGCCGGGCGTGATCGCGCAGCACCGGAAACTTGCCGATCGGCCACAGCGCTTGAAGCTCGGCCCGGTCAGCCTCGTTACCCAGGTCTATGACCCTTTTTTCAAACTCGATTCCCAGTTCATAGAGAGCGATCAGCGCTTTGTGGCAGAACGACGAGAGCGGATGGAAATAAAGAGTCAGTGACATCCTGCAATTCCTCGGTGAGATGCAAACCACCTGATTATCCGTCGCTATCGGCCGATGCGCGAGGTGCTCCACCCTGATGTCCGGCGCCTGCTGTTCGGGTTAGAGTACAAGTCTTCTGGCCTGAACATCAGGCATGCCACGTTTAGGGTCATATCGCCATGCACCAGATCGGACTCATTGTTTACCCCGGCTTCCAGGTTCTGGGCCTGGCCATGTGTGCCGCCTTCGAGTTGGCCAATAGCGCCGGCGACGAGCCGTTGTACCGCATTGCATTGCTGTCCGAGCCGGGTGGCCTGGTGCAAACGTCCGCCGGTTTTGCAGTGCAGACCGAAGCGTTCGACCAGCGCGCGTTCGATACGCTGCTGGTCCTGGGCGACAATCTGATCCGCCCGACCACGCCGGGCATGTTGGAGTTTCTGCGCCGCGCCAGCCACGGCACCCGGCGTCTGGGTTCGATTTGCACGGGGGCGATTGCCTTGGCCCAGGCCGGTTTGCTTGATGGTCGGCGGGCGACCACCCACTGGGCGCATGTGTCGGCGTTTCGCAAGGCGTACCCGAACGTGAAGGTCGAGGAAGACCGGATCTTCATCAACGACGGCAACGTCTGGACGGCTGCCGGCATGAGCGCATGCGTCGATCTGGCGCTGGCCCTGGTGGAGAGCGATCTGGGCGTCGACGTTGCACGCAAGGTAGCGCGGCAATTGGTGGTGTATCACCGGCGTTCCGGCGGGCAGTCGCAGTTTTCGGTGATGCTGGAGCTGGCCCCCAAGACCGATCGCATACAGGCCGCGCTGAATTACGCCAGGCAGAATCTCAAGTCCGCGCTGTCGGTCGAGGAGCTGGCCAGTGCTGCCAATCTCAGCCCTCGGCAATTCAGCCGGGTGTTTCATGCCGAAACCGGCCAGTCTCCGGCCAAGGCCATCGAAAACCTGAGGGTGGAGTCGGCCCGGTTGATGATGGAAACCGGACGGCACTCTATCGATGCGGTAGCGACGGACACCGGCTTTGGTGACCGGGAGCGGATGCGCCGCGCTTTTATTCGTGCGTTCGGGCAGCCGCCGCAGGTGATTCAGCGTGCCAGTCGGGGCTGAATCGTGATGTCCTGAAAGGTGGTGTATACGACATTCAGGTCTTAATATTATTTGCGTAATATTTATCTCGTTGAAACCTTTTCCTCAATGAGATCACCGCCATGACCCTCGTCAAAGCCGCCGCCGTACAAATCAGCCCTGTTCTTTACAGCCGAGAAGGCACCGTCGACAAAGTGGTGCAGAAGATTCTCGAACTCGGCGAGCAGGGTGTGCAATTCGCCGTATTCCCGGAAACCGTGGTGCCGTACTACCCGTACTTTTCCTACGTGCAGTCGCCATTCGAAATGGCCGCCGAACACCTCAAGCTGCTGGACCAGGCAGTCACCGTGCCTTCGCATGCCACCGATGCCATCGGCGCTGCGGCCAGGCAAGCGGGGATTGTCGTGTCCATCGGCGTCAACGAGCGCGATGGCGGCACGTTGTACAACACGCAGTTGCTGTTCGATGCCGACGGCTCGCTGATCCAGCGTCGCCGCAAGATTTCCCCGACCTACCACGAGCGCATGATCTGGGGCATGGGCGACGGCTCAGGCCTGCGGGCCGTCGACAGCGCGGTAGGGCGCATCGGGCAACTGGCCTGCTGGGAGCATTTCAACCCGCTGGCCCGTTATGCCTTGATGGCCGATGGCGAACAGATCCATGCGGCCATGTACCCGGGGTCGTTTGCAGGTCCGCTGTTCGCCTCGCAAATGGAAGTCAGCATTCGTCAGCATGCTCTGGAGGCCGCGTGCTTTGTGGTCAACTCCACGGCGTGGCTGTACCCCGAGCAACAGGCGCAGATCATGGCCGACACCGGTTGCGCCATCGGTCCGATCTCCGGCGGTTGCTACACCGCGATCATCAGCCCGGATGGCTCGGTGCTGGGTTCGTTGCATGAAGGTGAGGGCGAGGTGATCGCCGACCTCGACATGGGCCTGATCGACAAGCGCAAGCGCATGATGGATTCCCGTGGCCACTACAGCCGCCCGGAACTGCTGAGCCTGCTGATTGACCGCACGCCGCAATCCCATGTGCATGAGCGCAGCGCGCATCCGAAACTGACCGAACAGACCGGGCTGGAAGAGGTGATGGGTTAGTTCCGGGGAAAAAAACAGGGGACTTCATGGAAGTCCCCTTTTTGTTTGTCGGCGTTGCAGCTGTCGTTTCAGCGTCGCCAGAAGCAACGCGCCAGCAGCGCATCGATGCCGAGCTTACCGCCACCCGACAGCAACAGCGGCGTGAGGGCCACAAGATAGATCAAAGGCAGCTTGAAGTTGCCGTAACCCTTGTTGCTGATGGCATAGCCTTGGGCAAGTTCACTGAGAGTGTGCCAGTCGGCGGGCCAATGGACGGCGGCGGTTGCGACGAGGGTCACCACCATCAGGCTCAGCGCCGAAAAACGTGTGCCCAGGCCCACCAGCAAGGTCAGGGCGAAGATCAGTTCGGCCCACATCGACAGTTCCCAGTTCAGCGTCGCTGGAAGGTGGTCGAACGGAAACGGGAAGCGCTCCTGGATATCGGCGAACCAGTTCTGGCCGTTGAATTTTTCCAGGCCGGACTCGAAGAATTCCCAGGCGAGAAACACCCGCAGCGCGAGGGGGGCAACCCAGTCGCCGGCACGGTCGAGGTTCAGGTGCAGGCCTTTGACGGCCGAAGAAACGGAGGTGTTCATGGGCGTAGTTCTCTTTCAGGTCAGGGCGGCGGGGCAACGGCATACCCCCGAGAGTTGAGCGCTTTGATCGGCTTGGCCAATCGACAGGCGTATTTCATCAATGGGGTGTATCTGCGGTGTGTCGTTGTGGCGGGGTTTTGAGTGCGGGGTGTGTCTGGGGTGGGGCTGTATACACTGAGATACGTAAACGGCCATCGCTTACCCCCTGTGGGAGCGAGCAGGCTCGCTCCCACAGGGAAATTGCTATACATTTTCTGGCCGCCCCCTGCATGGTGAAACCGCTTCATGTCTCTTGCGCTCGAACGTCTAGTCGCTGGCACGCCAATCCCTTTCGCCAGTAATCGTGTCACTGTCGTCAGCCCCGAACTGGCGCAACGCTTCCAGCCCGGTGACCACCTGCTGGTGGAGCAGGTCAGCGGCGAGTTGCTGCTGATCCCCGTGGCGGACCAGCAAGCGGCCAACGTCGCGATCGAGCGCGCCCAGGCGGCATTCACCGCGCTGTCGGCAGTGTCCGATCAAGCCATCAGCGCCTTCTTCGACCTGTTTGCCCAACGCCTGGAAACCGCGCAGTGCTGGGCCTTGATCGAAGCTGCCAACCTGGCCGACATCGAGCGGGCCAAGGCGCGCGGTCGCTCGACCACCCGGTTGCTGGCCGATGAGCGTATGCGTCGCGACATGATCGCCGGCCTGCGCGCCTGGCGCGATGCACCGGCCAGTCGTGGCAAGGTGATCAGTTGCGTCAAACACGATGGCTGGAAAGTCGAGCAAGTGGTCTCGCCGCTGGGCATCGTCGCGTTCGTCTTCGAAGGCCGGCCGAATGTGTTTGCCGACGCGGCCGGTGTGTTGCGCACCGGCAACACCGCCGTGCTGCGCATTGGCAGTGATGCGTTGGGCACCGCCCAGGCGATCGTCACCCATGCACTGAACCCTGCGCTGAGCGACGCCGGTTTGCCGGCCGGTGCCGTGTCGCTGGTGGAAAGTGTCAACCACGCCGCCGGTTGGGCGATGTTCGCTGACCGGCGCCTGTCATTGGCAGTGGCCCGTGGTTCGGGTCGCGCCGTCAGCCAGTTGGGGAGCATCGCGCAGCAGGCTGGCACGGCGGTCAGCCTGCACGGCACCGGTGGCGCCTGGTTGATCGCCAACACCGATGCCGACGCCCCGCGCTTTGCCGCCGTGGTGCGCAACTCCCTGGACCGCAAGGTCTGCAACACCCTGAACGTCTGCCTGATTCACCGCGACCGCGCCGCTGAACTGGTGCCGCTGTTCCTCGACGCACTCAAGCAGGCCGGCACCGCACGGGGCCAGGGCTGCAAGCTGCATATCGTTGAAGGCAGCGAGTCGCACCTGCCGCAAGACTGGCTGGCTGCAACGGTCCAGGTATACCGTGCCGAAGGCTATCAGAGCGAGGCGCAGGCCGAGCCGTTGCCGGAAGATCAATTGGGCCGTGAATGGGAGTGGGAAGAAACCCCGGAAATCAGCTTGAAGATCGTCGACAACCTGGACGATGCCATTACCTTGTTCAATCGCTACAGCCCGCAATTCACCGTGTCATTGATCAGTGAAAGTGCCGAGGCTCAGGAGCGTTTCTACAACGCGGTCAACGCGCCTTTTGTCGGCAACGGCATCACCCGTTGGGTCGACGGCCAGTACGCGTTGAACAAGCCGGAACTGGGGCTTTCGAACTGGGAGAGCGGGCGCCTGTTTGCTCGCAGTGCGATTCTCTCGGGTGATGGAGTGTTTACCATTCGTAGTCGCATGACCCAGTTCGATCTGGGCGTCAAACGCTGAGATGGCGGAACTTGTGACCGCTGCAAGCCCGCTCCCACAGTTTATTTTTATTCCAACATAAAAAAGCCTGCTCCTTATCGGGAGCAGGCCTTGTTTATCAATAAGTCAGTAATGACTCATCTTAATCAGTAGAACCGGTCAATCACCCGAACTTCGTTCTGGTTCTGCATCGAGGCCCAGGCCTGTTTCAGGGTTTGCAGAACATTACCGATGAAGTCCTTGTCGGCCGCGGCCTTCTTGCCGACATAGCCCTGGCCGCGACGGTACATCTTCAGTCGGGCGAGCAGGTTCTGGTTGTTCTGGTCGAACTCTGCTTCATGGGCGTGCGGCGACAGGCAGTCGATATGAACCTGGCCACACTTGCTGATCCAGAGAATATGGTTGTCGTGGCTGTCTTTCTTTGCAGCGAAGATACGAGCCAGTTCATCGATAGTTGGTTGATTGTTCAGATTCATCATAAAGCCCCTTGACCAATTGGTGATCTTTCAAAGTTGATTCGCTAATACAGGTAGCCCATCGGTTAGTTGATCCCTGGCACCGAAACCAGGACGTCAGCGTTCGACCGCCTTATCGGGCGGGGTCCTGCGTCTGTTGCATGTAGTCGTGTTGAATAACTGCTACGCAATAGCGTCACAACGAAGAGAAGCGGCGAAAACCTTAAGGCCACTGCCGACATTTTCAGGGTCGGCCACAAGCTTCATGAGGATTGCTCGCCAAGACTTCTCGCCCTTGTACTGGACGTTCAGGCCAGGTCAGCTTCTTCAATCTGCCTTGTGGGCAGCGTGTATCCGGGAAAAACAGCTCGGCGGTCAGACGAGCTTGCTCAAACGTGTTGCCTGTACTCCCGATCGGGGAGACGTCTGCATCATGCAAGGGCAAATCGGAGGCGTCAACGGTTTTGTAGTGAATATTTTTAGTCACTACATATTGTCGGACAAAGCTGTTGGGAATTAGCGGGTGGAGTCGAAGGTGTGTCGGTCAGGACGACAAAGGCGGACACTCAAAGCGGTAAAAAGTGCAGGGATAGCGGTCAACCACCTGCTGATGCAAGGTGAGCCCGGCAACGTTGAGCCCCGGCATCACGGCGGCCCAGAACAGGCGTGCCGGCTGATTCGCCTCGATGTGGAAAATCTGCCATTGACCGGGGAACCGACTCAAGAGGGTGGAAACGACAAATCGCGCGACACCCCGGCCACGAAAGCGTCGACTGACAAACAGATAGCCGATGTTGTAGTCGGCACCGGATAGATGGACCTGGTTATCCACGGTCACGAAGCCGGCCAGTTCACCGTCGACCTTGATCAGGAAGGGGCGGGTGGCCGGGTTTCGCCAGTAGTCGGGCATGGGCAGGATGTTGAAGAAACCGTATTCGCCGAGTTTCAGCGGTAACCATTCGCTGAAGTCGTAGGTATAGAACTGCATCAGGTTCTCGATGGTTTCCAGTTCATCGCGTTGGGCGGCGTGCAGTTCTATCGAAGGCATACGGGTTGGCTCCAGTTACGCCGGGGCAGGTACACCCTTGATTATGGTTGGCCGCAAGGTTCGGTGTCGGGTTCAGGTTTTGCTTGCCGGCTTTGCCCCGCGCCTGGTGCCACTCGATGGTTTGCGCGGGGCGCTCTTGCGCTTTTTCTTCCATGGAGTTGCGGCGCGCCCGCCGGGCGGTGGACCGCTGATGGTCAGGCTCAGGCCGGCACAGCGACTGACCTGCTTGCTCATCCACGCCGCCTGTTTGGTGACGAACTCCTCCAGGCTCATTTCCCCGCTTTGCACCATGTCCAGGGCCTGCTCCCAGATCGCCGTGGTGCCCGGATCGGCGATGGCCCGGGGTACGGCGTCGATCAGGCTGAACGCGGCCGGCGTGGCGGCCAGGGCCTTGCCGTTCTTGACCAGATAACCACGGTCGAGCAGGCCCTGAATGATCGACGCACGCGTCGCTTCGGTGCCGATGCCGGTGGTGTCCTTGAGCTTTTGCTTGAGCAGCGGGTCTTGCACCAGTTTGGCGACATTCTTCATGGCCTTGATCAGGTCGCCTTCCGTAAACGGCTTTGGCGGTTGCGTCCAGAGGTCCTTGAATTGCACGCCGGCCACTGCGCAGTCGATGCCTTCGGCCAGGTTGGGCAGAGTCTGCGGTGCCGGGGCTTCGCGCCCCTTGGCCGGAGCCAGTGCTTCGGGCAGGGCGCGTTTCCAGCCCGGCTCGATGATCTGCTTTCCGACAGCGCGCAAGGCCTCGCCGGCGCAGTCGAAATCGGCCTGGGTGCGGTCGTATTCGTGATTGGGCAGGAACTGCGCCAGGTATCGGGCGCGGATCAGGGTGTAGACCGCACGCTGTTTGCCCGCCAGACGTTCGAGGTTCTTCGCCGCAGCCGTGGGGATGATGCCGTGGTGCGCGCTGACCTTGGCATCGTTCCAGGCCCGTGAGCGCCGCTGCGGATCAAGGTGATCGTGCAAGGCGTTCAACGCCGGATCGGCCTGGCGCAACGCCGCCAGAATGGCCGTTGCCTCGCTGTGCTGACTCAGGGGCAAGTAGCCGCAATCACTGCGCGGATAGGTAATGACTTTGTGGGTCTCGTACAGCGCCTGGGCAATGTCGAGGGTTTCCTGGGCGCCGAGGCCGAGTTTCTTTGAGCAGACCTCCTGCAGGGTACCCAGGTCGAACGGCAGTGGGGCCACTTCGCGCATCCGTTCGGTGCGCAGTTTGATCACCCGCGCACTGGCCGCGCCGCTCATGGCGGCCGCAGCTTGTTGCGCCAATGCCTGATTCAGACAGCGGTCCTGGTCGTCGCAAAGCTCGGATGCCGCGCGCCATTGCGCCGTGAACGCGGTGCCGTTGTGCAGCAGTTGCACGTCGATGGCCCAATAGGGGACGGGCACAAAGTCGGCGATGCTGCGATCGCGATCCACCACCAGGCGCAAGGTCGGCGTTTGCACCCGGCCGACCGGCAACACGCCTTGATAGCCAGACTGGCGCCCCAGCAGGGTGAACAGCCGACTCATGTTCATGCCGATCAGCCAGTCGGCCCGGGAACGCCCCAGGGCCGAGTGATAGAGGCTGAAGGTCTCGTTCCCCGGTTTGAGGGCCGCGAGGGCCTTGCGGATGGACGCATCGTCCAGCGCCGACAACCAGAGCCGGCGGATCGGCCCGCGATAGCGGCAATGCTCCACCAGTTCCCGGGCGATCATCTCGCCCTCGCGGTCGGCGTCCGTGGCAATGATCAGTTCGGACGCTTCACCGAGCAGGCGCTTGACCGCCTTGTACTGGCTGGCGGTGCGCGGCTTGACGGTCATTTTCCATTTTTCGGGAATGATCGGCAGGTCGGCCAGCACCCAGCGCTTGTAGCGCGCGTCGTAGGCATCCGGCGGTGCGGTTTCCAGCAAGTGGCCGATGCACCAGGTCACCGTGACGTCCGTTCCCAGCCAACAGCCATCGCCCCGGCGCCGGGCGCCGAGGACTGCTGCAATGTCTTTGGCCTGGGAAGGTTTTTCACAGAGGTACAGCCGCATAACCACCATCGTCGATCAATGTGCCAGAGATGCACAGAATGGCGCTTGATGAATGATGGAGCAATCTTTATCTGTATGGATGTACAGGTTTGTGTGTCGCTCCCGTTCGGCTGCGAAGCAGTCGCGAGGGTAAAACTTGGGTTATACCTGATAAATCGTGGTTTCAGGTTTTGGGGCTGCTGCGCAGCCCATCGCGGGCAAGCCACGCTGCCACATCGATTTGCAGGTCCATTACCGTCATGAGGAACGTTTTCCATGAAAAGCTCCGGTCCTAGCCCTGTCATCACCATCGCCGAGCAGCCTGGCTGTCTGTTGGTAAAATTTCACGGCATTCAAGTGGCCGCCTCGGCGCGGGCCCTGGTGTTGCTGGAGGCCAACTACCCGCCGGTGTACTACGTGCCGCGAGAGGACATCGACGAGAAGTATTTCGCCCGCACCGACCACACCAGCTATTGCCCCTACAAGGGCGATGCCAGCTATTTCAGCCTGCAGGTGCCGGGGCATGAAAGCGCCAACGCGGTGTGGAGTTACGAAAACCCCAAGATATCTGTCGAACAGATTCGAGAGTACGTGGCGTTCTACCCGGATCAAGTGAAGTTCGAGCTGCTTGATGCCGAGGTTTGATTGTCGTTTTCAAGCGATAAGACAGTCACGATTCAACGGTTATCCCCCAGATCGGCAAATTCCGGAATGTCCTTCTGCTCACTTGGACATTCTGGATTGCCCCCCATGGCTATTGCCAATCAGCTCGTACAAATATGACAATGCGAGTCATTATCACTCGCGAATTATTCCACTCTCATGTCCGCCAACGATTTATCCCTGCGCAGCGCCGTCAATGACCTGTATTGCGACCATCACGGTTGGCTCCATGGCTGGCTGCGCAAGCGTCTGGGGAACGCGTTCGATGCCGCGGACCTGGCGCAGGACACCTTTGTCCGGGTGATCAAGGCACGCAGCGCACTGGAGATCCGCGAGCCGCGGCCTTATCTGTCGATGATCGCCAAGGGGTTGTTGATTGATCTGTTTCGCCGCCGCTCGCTGGAGCAATCCTATCTTGAAGCGTTGGCCGCCACTCCCGAACGGCAACAGCCATCGCTGGAGGAACAGGCGATTTTGCTGCAAGCACTGATGGAGATTGATCGGTTGCTGCAAGGACTGGGGCCGAAGATCAAGCAGAGTTTCATCCTCTCGCAGTTCGATGGCCTGACCTACCCACAAATCGCCGAGCGCCTGGGCGTCAGCGTGCGTACGGTAAACAACCACATGGCCAAGGCCATGGAGCATTGCTGTCTGATGCAAATCCAGTTGCAGCTCGCATGAGCCTGTCGCCCGCCGAACTGAAAGCGATCAGCAGCGCCGCGCAGTGGTATGCGCGGCTTCACTCCGGTGTTGCAACGGATGCCGATCAGGTGGCCTGGCGCGCCTGGCTGGCGGCTGATCCTGGGCATCACCAGGCCTGGCAGCGCATGACCGAGGTCGGTGAGCAGATGGCTCGGGTTCCGGGCGCACTGGCTGCGCCGGCCTTGCGCGGAGCCGATCGGTCCCGTCGCCAGGTGCTGCGCAGCGTACTGGTGCTGGCGTCGGCGGGCTCCCTCGGGTGGTTGGGCTGGCGCAGTGAGGTAACCCGGGACCTTTTCGCCGACTACCGCACGGCCGTCGGCGAGCGTCGGGAATTTCGCCTGGCCGATGGCAGCTCGCTGCTGCTCAACACCCAGACGTCGGTCAACTTGCGTTTCGATGGCCGGCAGCGGGTGCTGGAGTTGCTGGCAGGGGAAATTCTCGTTTCGACCGCCGTCGACCCTGCGCAGCGGCCGTTCAAGGTTGTCACTCGAGATGGCGAGGTCCGGGCGTTGGGCACGCGGTTTATCGTCCGCTCCCAAGGACGCGGCAGCGAAGTGGCGGTGCTGGAAAAGGCCGTAGAGGTGAGCGTGTCACCATCGAAGGCACGGCTGGAGGCTGGTCAACGCATGGCCTTCGGTCCTGCCGGGTTGGGTGCAATGCAATCGAGCGATGCCTCGGTCGGGGCGTGGCGCCAGGGCAGCATTATCGCGATCAACCGCCCCTTGGCCGAGTTGCTGGCCGATCTTTCGCGCTATCGCAGGGGTGTTCTGCGCTGCGATTCGAGCATCGCCGACCTGAAGGTTTCCGGTTCTTTTCCGATTGACGACACAGACGTGGCGCTGGCAGCGCTGGAGAGTGGTTTGTCGTTGCGTGTCACCCGCTACAGCCGCTATTGGGTCAATGTTTCCGGTGGTGCTACGGGCTAATCCGCGACGCCGATAAAAATAATTTCTGCACCATTGCACTATTCATGCGCATCGTTCGGCTCATCCCCCAATGAGTTTTTATTGATCGTTTGGGGGAGGGTAAGCATGTTTCGGGTGTACCAGTCTGGTCGTCTGGCGACCGCGGTGAAGTTCGGATTATTGGCGGCTACGACAACCGGTTCATGGTCTGCTGCAACGTACGCCGCGCCGGTGCCGGCGCAACAACAGCGTTCGGTTCAATCCTTCGATATCGCCGGCGGCAGCCTGACTGAAGTCCTCAGTCGTTTTGCCAGCGCGGCAGGCGCGGCCATTTCGTTCGATGCGCGGCAGACCGACGGTTTCAGTTCCCCCGGGCTGAAAGGCTCTTTCGGTGTCAGTGAAGGCTTTGCACGCATACTCGGTGGCAGCGGCCTGCAAGCCGAGCCCCAGGGCAACGGTACTTACATGCTGCGGGCAGCGCCTGTGTCCGGTTCGGCGCTGGAACTGGGCGCCACCAACATCAATGGGCAGGAGCTGGGCGCGACGACCGAGAACAGCGGGTCGTACACCACCGGGGCGATCACTATCGGCAAAGGCGAACACTCCCTGCGGGAAACACCGCAATCGGTGACGGTGATGACCCGCAAGATGCTCGATGACCAGAACCTCAACACCATCGATCAAGTGATGGAGAAGACCCCGGGTATCACCGTCTACGACTCGACCATGGGCGGCAAATACTTTTACTCGCGCGGTTTCCGCATGTCCGGCCAGTACCAGTACGACGGCGTGCCACTGGACATGGGCAACCTCTACGTTCAGGCCGACAGTTTCAGCGGGGACATGGCGTATTACGACCGGGTAGAAATCCTGCGCGGTGCCGCCGGCATGATGAAAGGCGCGGGCGGCACGGCGGGCGGGGTGAACTTCGTGCGCAAACGCGGGCAAGCGACGCCTCACTCCGAGATCACCTTGTCGGGCGGCAGTTACGACAACTATCGCGCACAGGTCGACACCGGCGGCCCACTGAACGATTCGGGCACCCTGCGCGGCCGCGCCGTGATTGCGGAGCAGAGCCGGCATTACTTTATCGACGATGCCAGTCGCAAGGACCAGGTGTATTACGGCGCGCTCGATGTCGACTTGAGCCCGGACACCACGCTCGGACTGGGCCTGGCCTATGAAGATGTCGACGCCAACCCGTGCTGGGGCGGGTTGCCGCGCTACAAGGATGGCAGCGACCTCAAGCTCAGTCGTTCAACCTGCCTCGATCCGTCGTGGAACACCTGGCGCAGTAAACGCACCACGGTCTTCAGCGATCTCAAACACCAGTTCAACGAAGACTGGGCATTGAAAGTCGCCAGCGTTTACACAAAAAACACCCAGGACATCAAATACGCGTTCGCCTCCGGGGCGGTAACGCCTGGCGTGGATACCACCGGTGTGCTGGGCAGCATGTACGACTACGATCAAGTCGACTACGGCCTCGATGCCTACGTGGATGGCAAGTTCGATGGGTTCGGCCTGCAACACGAACTGGTGGTGGGTTTCAATGCCAGTCGTTCGAACAAGGACGACTTCTACTCGGTGGCGTTTCTGCCGCAACGGCAAAATGTGTTCAATCCCGACAAACATATTCCGGAGCCGGACGACAGTTTCTTCATCGACAACTCGTCCCGTGGCGGTCCGGTCGATAGCGTGACCAAACAGAAGGGGGCTTACTCGACCTTGCGCCTGAAACTGGCGGAACCGTTGACCTTCGTCGTTGGCAGCCGCGTCAGCTGGTACAGCTCCGATACCGATTCGGTGTTCATCAGTTCGGGTACGTCCGAACACGCCAGCACCAAGGAAACGGGGCAGGTCACACCTTTTGCCGGGCTGTTGCTTGACCTCAATGAAAACCTCACGGCCTATACCAGCTATGCGGAAATCTTCACGCCCCAGGGTAACTTGCGGGCCGAAGACGGCTCGACCCTCAAGCCTCTGGTGGGCCAGAGTTATGAACTGGGGATCAAGGGGGCGTGGTTCGACGGTCGCTTGAACAGCTCTTTCAATCTGTTTCGCACGATCCAGAAAGACCAGGCGCAAACCGACTACAACTCGTCTTGTCCATCCTCTGACGGCTATTGCTACGTCAATGCCGGCAAGGTCAGGGCCCAGGGCTTCGAGGCGGAAATCAGCGGTGAAGTCATTGAGCGATTGCAATTGCTGGCGGGTTACACCTACACCCAGACCAAGACCCTGGATGACATCGACACGAGTCTGAACGGCGCTGCGTTCAACAGCTATGTGCCTCGGCATGTATTGCGCATGTGGGGTGACTACACCCTGAGCGGGTCTCTGGAAAGGTTCAGCATTGGTGCCGGCGTCAACGCGCAGAGCGATAACTTTCGGGTTTCACCCAACAGTGCAAAAAAGATCAGCCAGTCGGGTTATGCCGTCTGGAACGGTCGCATAGGCTATCGCATCGACGACACCTGGTCTGTGGCGCTCAACGGCAACAACCTGTTCGACAAGCGTTACTACGCCACCATTGGTACCGAGACGTTTGGCAATTACTACGGTGATCCACGCAACTTCATGGTATCGGTCAAGGCCCGTTTCTGACGCTGCAAAACCCCTGCAGGAGCGAACCTGCCCGCGATGGTCGTTAACGAAAACGCGTGTTTAGTGGTTAAACGCGGCGCTTTCGAGTCCATCGCGAGCAGGCTCGCTCCTACAATGACAGGTCAGGTCAGTTTTTATCGAGATCGACGTTGCGCGTCTCACGCAGGCAAATCATCCCCACCACCAGGCTCACCCCGGTGATCACCACCGGATACCACAGCCCGTAGAAGATATCCCCGGTGTACACCACCAACGCGAACGACACGGTCGGCAGGAAGCCGCCGAACCAGCCGTTGCCGATGTGGTAGGGCAGGGACATCGAGGTGTAGCGGATGCGGGTCGGGAACAGTTCGACCATCAACGCCGCCAGCGGGCCGTAGCACATCGCGGAGATGATGATCAGCGCGACGATCAGCGCCACGATCATCGGCTTGTTGATCTGCTGCATGTCCGCCTGTTGCGGGTAACCGGCGAGGGTCACGGCACCGCGCAGGGCGGCTTCGTCGAACCCGTCGATCTTCACGTCACCGACGCTCACCTGCACGTCACTGCCGGCCGGTGCGACTGCACTCTGGTACGGCAGGCCCTGCTTGACCAGGAAGGTCTTGACCTTGTCGCACGGGCTGTCGAATTTCGCCTTGCCCACCGGGTCGAACTGGAATGTGCAGGTGGCCGGGTCGGCCATCACGGTGATCGGTGCCTGGCGGCTGGCCTGGTCGATGGCCGGGTTGGCGTAGTGGGCCAGGGTCTTGAAGATCGGGAAGTACAGGGCGGTGGCCAGCAGCAGGCCGATCATGAGTACCGGTTTACGCCCGACCTTGTCCGACAGCCAGCCAAAGAAAATGAAGAAGGGGGCGCCGATGGTCACGCTGACGATCAACAAACCGTTGGCCACGGCCGGGTCCATTTTCAGGAACTGGGTGAGGAAGAACAGCACATAGAATTGCGCGGCGTAGAAGGTCACCGCTTGCCCGGCATTGATGCTGAACAGGGCGATCAACACCACCTTGAGGTTTTCCCACTTGCCGAAGGAGTCGCGAATCGGCTGTTTGCACAACTTGCCTTCTTCTTTCATTTTCACGAAGGCCGGCGATTCATGCAGGCTCAGGCGAATCCAGGTCGAGATGCCCAGTAGCACGATGGAAAACAGGAACGGAATGCGCCAGCCCCAGACTTCGAACTGATCGCCGGTGAAGTAACGGCAGCCCAGCACCACCAGCAGCGACAGCAGCAGGCCCAGGGTCGCGGTGGATTGAATCCAGCTGGTGTGGAAGCCGCGCTTGCCGATGGGCGCGTGCTCGGCGACGTAGGTCGCGGCGCCGCCGTATTCACCACCCAGGGCCAGGCCCTGGAGCATGCGCAGCACCACCAGGATGATCGGCGCGGCGATGCCGATGCTGGCGTAGGTCGGCAGCAGCCCGACGCAGAACGTCGCCAGGCCCATGAGGACGATGGTGGCGAGGAAGGTGTACTTGCGCCCGATCATGTCCCCCAACCGACCGAACACCAGCGCGCCGAACGGCCGCACGATAAAGCCGGCGGCGAAGGCCATCAGCGCAAAGATAAACGCCGTGGTGTCGTTGACCCCGGCGAAAAACTGCTTGCTGATCACCGCCGCGAGGGCGCCATAGAGGAAAAAGTCATACCACTCGAAGACTGTCCCGAGGGACGAGGCAAAGATGACTTTCTGGGTTTCCTGACTGGTGCCCGCGCTACGCACGGCTTCCAGGGTTTGAACGTTCTCTGACATACCGGTATCCCTCACAGTGATTGTTTTTGTTGTTCCACTGCCGGCACCGGCCTTGTGGGCGGGTGCCGCTACTGCGATGTATCGGGTGTATCCGCTACTTGTAGGAGCGCGCCTGCTCGCGATGGTCGTCAACGATAACGCTGCAAACCTGACACCCACGTGCGCTCTCAGGTTCATCGCGAGCGAGCTCGCTCCTACAGGGGGGCGCGTAGGGATTCAGGGGTGTGCGATCAGTTCCATTGTCGGTGTGATGCTCCTTGTGGCAGGGTTGAGGATCAATTGTGCAGCCTTCTCGGCAATCATCAGCGTCGGCGAGCAGGTGTTGCCGGAGGTGATGCGCGGCATGATCGAGGCATCGGCAATGCGCAGGCCGGGGATGCCATGGACCTTGAGTTGCGCATCGACCACGGCGTCGGCGTCATTGCCCATGCGGCAGGTGCCCACCGGATGGAAAATCGTGGTGCCGATCCGCGCGGCGGCTTCGTGCAACTGTTCTTCGCTTTGCAGGCTGTCGCCGGGCAGGTACTCCACCGGATTGAAGGCACGCAGGGCCGGGGCGGCGACGATGCGCCGGGTCAGGCGAATGGCGTCGGCGGCGACCCGCAGATCTTGCGGGTGGCTCAGGTAATTGGGTTGGATCAGTGGGGCTTCTTGCGGATCGGCCGAGCGGATTTCCACCCGGCCACGGCTTTGCGGACGTAGATCGCAGACCGACGCGGTGAACGCCGGGAAGGCATGCAGCGGTTCGCCAAAGCGTTCCAGCGACAGCGGCTGCACGTGGTATTCGAGGTTGGCTGAAGTCTGCTCCGGCCCCGAGCGGGCAAAGGCGCCCAACTGGCTCGGCGCCATGGACAGCGGGCCGCTGCGGTCATACAGGTAGCGCAGGCCCATGCCCATCTTGCCCCACAGGCTGCCGGCGATCTGGTTCAGGGTGCGGGCATTTTCCAGCTTGTAGATCAACCGTAGTTGCAGGTGATCTTGCAGGTTGCCACCGACGCCGGGTAACTCATGGGCGACGCCAATGCCCAGCCGCTCAAGCAGTGGACGCGGGCCGATGCCGGAGCGTTGCAGGATGCTGGGCGAACCGATCGAGCCGGCACACAGGACGATCTCCTTGCGCGCCTTGAAGGTTTTTGTCTGGCCTTGCCAGCGGGCGCTGACCGCCGAGGCACGGCCATTGTCCAGCAACACGCGGTCGACTTCGACACCGGTCAGCACGGTGAGATTGGGACGTTGGCCAATGGGTTTGAGAAAGGCCTTGGACGCGTTCCAGCGGATGCCGGCCTTCTGATTGACCTGGAAATAACCGCAACCTTCGTTATCGCCCTGGTTGAAGTCATCGATGCTGGCGATGCCGCTTTGCTCGGCGGCACTGCGGAACGCATCGAGAATCGGCCATGACAGGCGCTGGCGTTCGACCCGCCATTCGCCCGCGGCGCCGTGAAACTCGGCGGCGCCGGCAAAGTGATTTTCACTCTGCTTGAACAGTGGCAATACGTCTCGCCAGCTCCAGCCGGGATTGCCGTCGGCGGCCCAGCCGTCGTAGTCGCCGGCCTGGCCGCGCATGTAGATCATGCCGTTGATCGAGGAGCAGCCCCCAAGCACCTTGCCGCGCGGGTAGCTCAGGGCGCGACCTTGCAGGCCCGGTTGCGCTTCGATCTTGAAGCACCAGTCGGTGCGCGGGTTGCCGATGCAGAACAGGTAACCCACGGGGATGTGAATCCACGCATAGTTGTCGCGACCACCGGCCTCGAGCAGCAACACGCGATGTTGCGCATCGGCCGACAGTCGATTGGCCAGCAGACACCCGGCCGGCCCGGCCCCGACCACGATGTAATCGAATTCATCTAGGGAAGCCTGCATCCCTGACCTCGTGTTGTTGTTCTTGTTGTCTGTCATCCTAGTTGTTAGCTTTCGTCAAAAGAATGTTAGTTTTTGCGCAGCTGCTGTGCGTTTTTAAACAGCGTTCCGAACGGCAACGAACAAGGACGATTCATGTTCGACTGGAATGACCTGCGGTTTTTTCTCGAATTGCAGCGCAGCGGGCGTTTGCTCACGGCTGCCCGTCGCTTGAACACCACCCATGCCACCGTGGCGCGGCACATCGAGGCCATCGAAAAAAGCCTCGGTACGGCGTTGTTCGTCCAGCATGCCCAGGGTTACGAGATGACCCCGGCCGGCGAGGCGTTGCTTAAACACGCCGAGGCGATGGAGAACGTGGCGCTGCTGGCACAGGAGGAAATCACCCAATCCACCGCGCCGCTGGGCAAGATCCGCGTCGGCGTGACGGAGGGGCTGGGCATCATGTTCCTGGCCAGTCGCATGAACGGCTTGTTCGAACGCTATCCGGGGCTGGAGGTGGAACTGGTGGCGGTGCCGCGTTTTGTCAGCATCCTCAACCGCGAGGCGGAAATCAGCATCCACCTCGAACGCCCGGCCGCCGACATGCTGGTCACCCGCAAACTCACCGACTATCGCCTGGCGTTGTATGCCAGCCAGGACTATCTCGATCGTTCGCCGCCGTTACGCAGTCGGGAGGACCTGGGGCGTCATGCGTGGATTGGCTATGTCGATGATTTGCTGTTCAGCCAGGAACTGATGTTCCTCAACAGCTTCTGCCGCAACCCTCGGGTGGTGTTTCACAGCACCAGCGTGATCGCCCAGCAACAGGCGGCGCGCTCAGGCCTGGGGATCGCCGTGCTGCCGTGCTATATGGCCAGCGCCGACCCGGACCTGGTGCCGCTGTTGCCGGACGAAAGCATCCAGCGCAGCTACTGGATCAGCACTCGTCGTGAACTGCACAAATCGGTGCGGCTGCGGGTGCTTTGGGATTATGTGGTGGAGTTGTGTGAGCGGGAGCAAGGGTTGTTGCTCGGGCCAACCTCCTACGGCGCCTGAACGGACGCCATCGCGAGCAAGTTCGCTCCCACAGGGTGCTGTGTTGTCACACATTTTGCGAACGAAGCTAAACCAATGTGGGAGCGAGCTTGCTCGCGATGGCGGCAGCACATCCAATATCCATCTTGGGGCTCAAGCAAGAATCTCGAACGCCGTGCTGGCCAGCCGTTCACCATTGACCATGATGTGCACCGCATGGCGCCCCGCATAATGCCGGCGGGTGGTGAGTTCCTTGATCTGCTGACCACGGCTGACGGCTTCGACGGCGTTGCCCGGCAGCGTCAGCGCCTTGAGCTTGAACACCTTCGCCGAGGTGCTGCCGTTGGCCTTGACGTAATCGATGGCGTAGTCGATCACCAGGCGCTGGCTGCTTTGAACGGTGGATTTGACGGCAAACGACAGGGTGATTTTTTCTCCGAGGCCAATCACCGGCGGTTCGACTTTTACATCAACGATCTCGACTTCAGGCTTGCCGCCCGCGCCGATGATCGCCAGTGCCCGCCGGTTGCCCTGTTTGATCAGGCTGCGCAAGGCGTGTTTGGTGATCCATGCGGTGTGCCGGTTGTCCAGCGACCAGCCTTCGATCAGGTCCAGCACCCAGTCGGGATGATCCTTGGTGATGTCGTTGAGGTGGTTGGCCACGGATTTGCGTACGTACAGGCTCGTGTCGGCCTTGAGGTTGTCGAGGATGTTCGCGGCCAGTGTCGGATCGGCCTGGATGGGCTCCAGCCGGAATGACCAGGGCAGGCGTGGCCGGCATCCTTCGCTGGCCAGGCGCCGCACATGCTCGTTGTCATCCAGCGACCAGGCATGCATCAGCTTGAGCGAGCGCTCGAGGTCACTGCGCAGAAAGTGACGGATTGCGAACTCCGAAGAGCCAAAAGCGGTGAAGTACTTCAGTGCGTCCATCGACTGATCGAACGCATGGGCGCCGTAGCTGGCGACAAAGTGCGGCAGGCACATGCTGACGAAGCCGCTGTTCAGGCGCGGGGCGAGGGCGCGCAGCACCTGCAGCGACGCTTCATAGTCCAGCGGCAACACCGCGTGCAGGCATTCGCTGACCCGGGCCATGCGCTGCATGACACTGAGGTCTGCCAGCCCGGATCGGGCCAGCTTCAGGAAACGTCTGGCCTCGAATTCCGGATACACCGCCGTTATTTCGGTGGCGATGTGCTGGAGACGCTCGCTGTTGAAGATTTCCTTGAGGGCGGGGGCAGGTTGGTCAGTCATGGTGGCTCCTTGGCAATTGTTGTTGATCCATCACACCGCGTTATCGTTCTTCGCGAGCAAGCCCGCTCCCACAAGGGGGCTCTGTCAGGCTCAATATTTGTGAACACCCAAGATCCAATGTGGGAGCGGGCTTGCTCCGGGCGGCGTTCCGACGAAGGGGCCCTCAAATCCACCTCAATTCTTGCCCGCTTGCTCTTGCAGGTGATCCGACTCGAATAGCCTGGCCAGTTCCGCCCGCGCTTCCTGCGCCGTCTGCATCACTTTCACCGCGTCGTCATACACCGCATGCTGGGCTTCGAGCACCACTTCGTCGTGCTGCTTGAAGCGCTTGATCCGCGCATCCGCCTGAGCCTGGGTCAATCCCAGCCCGATCAGGGTTTGCCGGCTCATTTCCAGGCTCGAGTAAAAGGTTTCGCGCACGGCGTGTGCGCCGACGTCCATCAGCCGGTGCACATGCTGACGGTTACGGGCGCGGGCGATGATTTTCATATGCGGATAGAGCTTGCGCACCAGCTCGGCGGTCTTGATGTTGGTGTCCGGGTCGTCGGTGGCGATCACGAAGTACTCGGCTTCCCCGACCTTGGCCGCGTTGAGGATTTCCGGGCGCATCGGGTCGCCGTAGAACACCGGCACGCCACCAAAACTGCGGGACAGTTCGATGGTTTCCACCGAGGTGTCGAGGGCCACGAACTTGATGTTCTGCGCGCGCAGAATCCGCGCAACGATCTGGCCCATGCGCCCCATGCCGGCGATCACCACCCGTGGCGCGTCGGCGTCGATTTCGCGGAACTTCTCCGGCACTTCCACCGGTTGCACTTTCGGGCTGACCAACCGTGCGCAGAGCAGCAGCAACAAGGGTGTCACGGCCATGGACAGGGTGATGGTCAGCACCAGCAAGTCATACAGTTCTGCCGCGAACAGCCCGTGATCTCGCCCGATCTTGAACACCACAAAGGCAAATTCACCACCGGCCGCCAGCACGATACCCAGGCGGATCGCGCTGACGTTCTTCAAGCCACCGGCCAATCGACCGACAATAAACAGCAGCGGCAGTTTGATCGCGATCAGCAACAGGGTCAGGCCCAGCACCGCCACCGGCATGCTCAGCAGCAGACTCAGGTTCGCCCCCATGCCGACACTGATGAAAAACAGCCCGAGTAACAGGCCCTTGAACGGTTCGATCTGGGCTTCCAGTTCATGGCGATACTCGGAGTCCGCCAGCAACAGGCCGGCGAGGAAGGCGCCCAGGGCCATGGAAATCCCGACCAGTTCCATCAGCCATGCTGTGCCAATCACCACCAGCAACGCCGTGGCGGTGGAGACCTCTGGCAACGCGGTTTTGGTCACCACGCGAAACACCGGTCGCAGCAGATAGCGCCCACCGATCACCACGACGGCGATGCTGGCCAGCACTTGCAGGCCGTGGTTCAGATTTTCGCTGGCGGTGGTGCTGTGATCGCCACCGGCCAGCAACGGCACCATGGCGATCAAGGGGATCGCGGCGATGTCCTGAAACAACAGGATCGCGAACGCCAGCCGCCCGTGGGGGCTGGTCAGTTCCTTGCGTTCAGCCAGGCTTTGCAGGCCGAACGCCGTGGACGACAGCGCCAGACCCAGGCCCAGGACGATCGCGGTGTTCAATGGCTGGCCAAACAGCCACAGCGCCACCACGCCGATCACCGAACCCGTCAGCAGCACTTGGGCCAAGCCTACGCCGAACACTGATTTGCGCATCACCCACAAGCGTCGCGGTGACAGCTCCAGGCCGATGATGAACAGCAGTAACACCACGCCGAGTTCGGAAATGTTCGCGACGCTTTGCGGGTTGTCGATCAGGCCCAGCACCGACGGGCCGATGATCACCCCGGCAAACAGATAACCCAGAACCGCCCCCAGTTGCAGGCGCTTGGCTAATGGAACGATGAGTACGGCCGCCATCAGAAATACGACAGCGGCTTGTAGCAGGTTGCCTTCATGGGGCATGGGCGAAACTCCAGGACTCGGGACAGCGGGGGGCGTCAAGGATAAAGGCTGGGTTCCGTGAAGATCCACTGCGGCAGTGGTCTGTCACGCAGATTGATGGCGAATCTTGCCGGTCTCGCAGGAGATGGGTGGGGTAGATCGGGTTTTCGATCAATCTGGAAGGAATCGGCTCAGTCGCCTGTGGAAAGCCCATGCTTGTGTGCGTAGGCGTACAGATCTACGCGATTCGTCAGGCCCAGCTTGCTGTAGATCGATGTCAAATGGTTGCGCAGCGTGTGTTCGCTGATGTGCAGTTTCTCGGCCACCAACTTGCCAGGGGCAGAGGGGTCGCGGGCCAGCGATGCAATGGTTTGCTGCTCGCGGCGCGTTAGCTTGGCGATTTTTTGTTGCTCCGGGTCTATATCGCGCTCGACTTTCTTGCGCGCCAGTTCAAGGAAGATACGGCTGGTCGCATTGCGGTCAATCCAGAGCTCGCCGTCATGCACTTTTTCTATGGCTTTGAGCAATGTCGATGCGGATGCCGACTCCCGCTTATCCACCACGCCACGTGCGCCCGCCAGCACCGCACTGTCATGCAGCGTCACGTCGCTCGACCCTGTCACGACCAGAATCCTGGCTTTGGTCTGTCTGTGCAATTCGGCCAGTGACTCGATACAGTCCTCGCTGTCCAGGTCCAGCACCACCACATCCGGCGCGTATTGGTGCAGCGAAAGCAGGTATTGCGCCACCGACGCCACCGAACCCGCCAGCGCCAACCTTGGTTGAGCGCTTTCCACCAGACGCTCAAGGCCCCAGGCCACGAGCGGTAGAGCGACTAACAGGACTTGAATTGGCATTCGGGTCGCTGCCTCTTTAGGCGGGTTGTGTTAGCTGATCATGATAGCAATCGTTGCAGCCTGTAGCTTTTTTCTATAGCGCTTCAGTGCCCCCCTCCCATGACATTTGCCCCATAAAACACTGTTTTTATGGGTGATTGACTCCCAGAAAAAAGGGATAGCGCACTCATGTAATAAACAGCGGCCGTTTTTAGACTGCAGTCATGAAAGACGCACACCGAATTGAGCCCCGTGAACAAGTCACCCTGTCGCTGCAACTGATCGGCGGGGGCCAGGGTGTCATCCGTGACATCAGCGCCTCCGGTTTGTATTTCGAAACCGATAGCGAGCAGCAGGTGGGTAGCTTGATTGACTTCGAGATCGAACTCGACACGCCCGGCGGCCCCATGAAGTTCAAGGCGCAAGGACAAATCGTGCGCATTGAACCGCTGGGCGGCAGGGCCGGGGTGGGCGTGAAGCTACTGGCCAGCCGGCTGGTACCGGTGGAGTGAAGTGTTCGTGGGTTGAGGAAGAATCGGCTTGCGGCTGTTGGTGGCCCACAGCGGTTTTTTGCTCAGGGTGACATTCTTGGGAGAAAGACATGGCTAGCACTACAACTACAAGCGGCGGAACCGTTACCTCGTTTTCCAACACGCCGCAGGCGAAGGATGATGTCCTTAACACCACTGAAAATCTGCTGGGGGTCATGTATTGGGACGTCATGTCCAATGACCTTGGCGGCAACGCGAAGACACTCTGGTCACTCGACAACGCGGACAGTTTTTCTACTGCCACCAAGGCTTATGCTCCGGCCGACCTCCTGACCCAGGATACGGCGAGGGCTGAGGCGACGAGTTCTGACACCAGTAAGAATGGTGCAAAGATCTGGATCACCTCGGACGGGAAGGTCGGCTACGACGCCGCTACTTTCTCCTCTGCTTTCAAGGCACAACTCCAGGCGCTTGCTGTTGGCGAGCTCCTGACGGACAGCTTTACCTATGCGATGCGCCTCGGCAACGGAACGCTCAGTTGGGCCACCGCGACGGTGCAGTTTTCGGGCGTGAATGATGGTGTGACGATCAGCCTCGGCGAGCAGGCCGGCACGGTAACCGAAGACGCCGACACCACTGCGAGCACGACCGACTCGCTGACGGCCAGCGGCACGATTGTCTTTAACGACGTCGACCTCAATGACACGCACATGGCGACGTTCGCGCCGGCGGGGGGCAACGCTACTCATCTTGGTACGTTCATGCTCTCGCCGGTAAGCGAAGCTGCGAACGCGGCCAACGGTTCGGTGCAATGGACGTACAACCTGGACAATGCGGCGGCGCAGTACCTGGCCCAGGGACAGTCAGTAACCGAAACTTACCTGGTCACCATCAGCGATGGTCAGGGTTCGTCGGTAACGCAGAATGTGACCATCACTATCACCGGCACCAACGACGCGCCGACGGTGACGGCGGCAGAAATCGAAAGCGGGGCGGTGACCGAAGACGGCACCACGGTGGCCAGCGGCAGCTTCGCCTTCGGCGACGTAGACCTGGCCGATGACGCACATGTGGCCAGCGTGAGCGCGCCGTCCGGTGCGCTGGGTACGCTGGTGGCCATTGTCAGCGACGAGAGCACAGGCGACGCTGCGGGTAGCGTGGGCTGGACCTATACGCTGAACAACAACGCGGCGCAGTACCTGGCCGAGGGCCAGACCAAGACCGAAGTGTTCACGGTGACGCTGACCGACGACTTCGGGGCGACGGTGACCAAGGATGTGACGATCACCCTGACCGGCACCAACGACCAGCCGACGCTGACCATCGACGACACGACCGGGGCGATGAACGAAGGCAACGGCGCGGCCACGCTGAGCGAAAGCGGAACGCTGAGCTTCGCCGATCTGGACAGCAACGACGTCGTGACGGTCAGCCAGACCGCCAACAACGACCTCGTGTGGAGCGGTGGCACCCTTGGCGCGGCGCAGGCCGCCGCGCTGGTCGCCGGTTTCTCGGTGGATCAGGCCGGCTGGAACTACAGCAGCAGCCAGAACCTGGACTTCCTGAGCGCCGGTGAAACCATCAGCTTCTCCTACACCGTGGTAGCCACTGACGATAGCGGTACGGGCAATGCGGCTTCGGCAGCGCAGACGGTGACGATCACCCTGACCGGCACCAACGACGCGCCAGTGCTCAGTTTCGCGACGGGCCATGATGCGGGCGCAGTGCAGGAAGACACCACGTTCAGCGTGAATGGCCAGTTCAGTTCGGCCGACATCGATCACGATGCCACCGCCACCTGGAGTATTGCCGGGTCAAATACCGGCACCTACGGCTCGATCGCCGTGGACAACAGTGGCCAGTGGACCTACACCCTGGCCAATGGCGCCAATGGTGTCGCCAGTGCGGTGCAGTCGCTGAAGGCGGGCGAGAGTCACAACGAAGTGTTCAGCGTGCAGGTCAGCGATGGCCTCGGTGGCGTCGACACCCAGCTGGTGACTATCACCGTCACCGGCAACAACGACGCACCGGTGCTCAGTTTCGCGACGGGCCATGATGCAGGCACGGTGCAGGAAGACAGCACGCTCAGCGTCAGTGGCCAGTTCAGTTCGGCCGACATCGATCACGATGCCACGGCGACCTGGAGCATCAATGGCTCGCCAACTGGAACCTATGGCTCGATTGCGGTGGACAACTCCGGCCAATGGACCTACACCCTGGCCAATGGCACCGATGGTGTCGCCAGTGCGGTGCAGTCGCTGAAGGCGGGCGAGAGTCACAACGAAGTGTTCAGCGTGCAAGTCAGCGATGGCCTCGGCGGCGTCGACACCCAGCTGGTGACCGTCACCGTCACCGGCAGCAACGACGCGCCAGTGCTCAGCTTCGCGACCGGCCATGATGCCGGCGCGGTGCAGGAAGACAGCACGCTCAGCGTCAGCGGCCAATTCAGCTCGGTCGACATCGACCACGATGCCACCGCCACCTGGAGTATTTCCGGGTCAAATACCGGCACCTACGGCTCGATCGCCGTCGACAACAGCGGCCAGTGGACCTACACCCTGGCCAACGGCACCGATGGCGTTGCCAGTGCGGTGCAGTCGCTGAAGGCCGGCGAGAGTCATGATGACGTGTTTACGGTGCAAGTCAGCGATGGCCTCGGCGGCGTTGACACCCAGCTGGTGACTATCACCGTCACTGGTAGCAACGACGCCGCCGTGCTGTCCTCGGCCAGCGTTACGCTGAGCGAAACCAATGCTCCGCTGACCACCGGCGGCAGCCTGACCATTAGCGATATCGACAGCCCGGAAAGCTTCCAGGCGCAGTCCAACACCGCCGGCAGCTACGGCCAGTTCTCCATCGGCACCGGCGGTGCCTGGACCTACGTCGCCAGCTCCGCCCACAACGAGTTCGCCGCCGGTACCACCTACACCGACACCTTCGCGGTGAGCAGTGCCGATGGCACCCTCACTTCGGTCACGGTGCATATCCTCGGCACCAATGATGCGGCCGTGCTGTCCGCCGAGATCGCCAACCTCACCGAGACCAATGCCGCCGTCGACATTTCCACCGCCGGCACCCTGACCATCAGCGACGTCGACAGCGCCGCGACCTTCGTCCCGCAGACCGACATCGCCGGCAGCTACGGCCAGTTCTCCATCGGCACCGGCGGTGCCTGGACCTACGTCGCCAGCTCCGCCCACAACGAGTTCGCCGCCGGCACCACCTACACCGACACCTTCGCGGTGAGCAGTGCCGACGGCACCCTCACTTCGGTCACCGTGCATATCCTCGGCACCAATGATGCGGCCGTGCTGTCCGCCGAGATCGCCAACCTCACCGAGACCAATGCCGCCGTCGACATTTCCACCGCCGGCACCCTGACCATCAGCGACGTCGACAGCGCCGCGACCTTCGTCCCGCAGACCGACATCGCCGGCAGCTACGGCCAGTTCTCCATCGGTACCGGCGGTGCCTGGACCTACGTCGCCAGCTCCGCCCACAACGAGTTCGCCGCCGGTACCACCTACACCGACACCTTT
>NZ_JBXAOQ010000001.1:248948-374456 GCF_058802985.1 Pseudomonas sp. GW822-FHT01E03 | reverse complement strand
ACCTACACCGACACCTTTGCGGTGAGCAGTGCCGACGGCACCCTCACTTCGGTCACCGTGCATATCCTCGGCACCAACGATGCCGCCGTGCTGTCCGCCGACATCGCCAACCTCACCGAGACCAATGCCGCCGCCGACATCTCCACCAGCGGCACCCTGACCATCAGCGACGTCGACAGCGCCGCGACCTTCGTCCCGCAGACCAACACCGCCGGCAGCTACGGCCAGTTCTCCATCGGTACCGGCGGTGCCTGGACCTACGTCGCCAGTTCCGCCCACAACGAGTTCGCCGCCGGTACCACCTACACCGACACCTTCGCGGTAAGCAGTGCCGATGGCACCCTCACTTCGGTCACCGTGCATATCGCCGGCAGCAACGACTCACCGACGATCACTTCCAACGGTGGTGGTGCGACGGCTTCGATCAACGTGGCGGAGAACACCACGGCGGTCACGACGGTGGCGGCGACTGATGCCGATCTGCCGGCGCAGACGCTGAGCTACTCGCTGCTGAATACGGCCGGGACGGACTTCAGCAAGTTCTCGATCAGTTCGAGCGGGGTGCTGACGTTCAATTCGGCGCCCGATTACGAGAGTCCCCAGGATGTCGGTGGTACCGATGGCGACAACGCCTACGTTGTGGATGTTCAGGTGGCCGACGCCAGTGGCGGAATCGATACGCAGACGATTACGGTAAACGTGCAGAACGTCGTTGAAACTCCGATTGATACAACACCGCCAGCGTCACCGACTGGGCTGACTTACAACAACTCCGGTACAAACCATAAGCTTTCAGGGAGCGCCGAAGCTAATTCATTCATTAAGGTTTACCTGGACAATGGCAATGGCGTGTTTGGCGCCGGCGATACAGAAATTGGGACCGGAACGACCAATACCGGCGGTCAATTCGCCAATATTGATTTGACTGGCAAGTTTACGGGTACCAAGACGCTATTTGTCACGGCTATGGACGCGGCAGGCAACGTTAGTGCTGCAACAAGCATTAGCCTGACTTACCCTGCGGGAGTGTCCGGAGAAGCAATAAACCTTGCGATTGCTGATCCATCGGCAGGCCTGAGCGATAGCTTTGTTGTCACAATTGCCGACGTTCCGTCAAATTGGACTCTGAACGCCGGAATCAACAACGGCGACGGCACCTGGACCGTGCAGACCAGCAATCCCGGAGCATTGACCGTGACAACACCAGAAGGCTTCGCGGGCGCTGCGGTACTCCACATCAACATGACCTGGACTAACGCCGACGGCAGTGTGGGCAGTTCCTATGTATTCAATAACGTCGAGGCCTTTGCCCCTGACACGCCGATCTTCGCCTTGTCCGCTGACGACAACCTGACCGGTTCGTCCGGTACCGACACCTTCGTCTTCGCCCAGCCGATCGGCAACAATCAGATCTACAGTTTCGATGCCACGGCAGACAAGATCGACATGATCGGCTTCACGGGCGTCACCGGCTTTGCTGACTTGAGTATCACTAACGACGCCAATGGCAATGCATTGGTCAGCATAAGCTCGGGCCAGACGGTCACCCTGAAAGGTGTCGATGCCGCGGACTTGAGCGAAGCGAACTTCCAGTTCGATGTCGATCCGCTCACCAACAACGCCGGCACCCTCACCATTGCCGACGGCGCGATCATGCCGTTCGGTGGCAGCATCCATAACAGCGGCACCATCGAGCTCGGCTCCACCGGCAACGAGACTAGCCTTGAGATTCTGTTCCGTGGCGCGACCTTGACCGGTGGCGGCCAGGTGCTGCTATCTGACAATGCGCAAAACGTGATTTTCGGCGGCAGCGCCGACACGGTGCTCACCAATGCCGACAACACCATCTCGGGTGCCGGTCAGTTGGGGGCGGGGCAGATGATGGTGGTCAACTCAGGCCTGATTCATGCCAGCGGCGTCAATGCGCTGGTGATCGATACCGGTAACAGCGCCGTCACCAACACGGGGGTGCTGCAAGCCAGCGGCAGCGGCGGATTGGTGATTGAAAGTGCGCTGGTCAACAGCGGCAGCCTGTGGGCGAACGATGGCAATATCACCATCCACGGAGATGCCCAAGGCGGGGGAAGCGCGACTATCAGCGGTTCGGCGATGCTGGAATTCGGTGCTGCCTCCGATCAGCATGTGACGTTTGACAGCGGCGCGGCAGGCACGCTAAAGCTTGATGTGTCGACGGCGTTCAGTGGCAGCGTCAGCGGTTTTGCCGAGGGTGACTCGCTGAACTTTGGCGATATTGCGTTCGGCGCCAATACGCAGATCACTTATGCAGCGAATGACACAGGCACCGGCGGCCTGCTGATCGTGAACGACGGCGCGCATGCGGCGCAGGTCGCGCTGAATGGCCAATACGCGGCGGCGGGTTTGCAGGCGAACGCCGAGGGCAGCGGCAGTGAACTGGCCTACGATGCAGCGGCGGCAAACCACAGGATGCTGGGCGGCCTGGCCAACGACATTCTGGTCGGCGGTGCGGGTGACGATCTGTTCCTCGGCGGGCTGGGCAACGACATGCTGAACGGCGGCCTCGGCAACGATACCTTCGCGTTTGCTGCCGCAGGCTTCGGCAACGACTTGATCCAGGACTTCGACGTCAATCCGGCCGCAGGGCAGGACCTGCTCAATATCGCGGGGCTGGGGATCAGCAGCGAGACGTTCGCTGCCAACGTGAGCATTGCGGCTGACGGGGCGGACACGCTGATCGGGATCGGAGTGGACTCTATTCGCCTTGTCGGTGTCAGCAGTGCAGGTATCGATCAGGCGGACTTTATCCTGGCGGTATGATGCTTCTACTGGCCGAACGTTGCTACGCGGTTGCAGGCCCCATCGCGGATAAATCCACGATGGGGCCTGTGCGAGGTATTCTCAAGAGCCTCGATTTTGGTTGACTGACTTCCTCAGCGCGTGAGGCGGTCATCCCATCGAAGTCAGCAAACGGGTTTCGATACCCATCTCACTCTACGTGCATTGGTTCTGGATAGATGCTCATGTTGACTGGCTTGAATCATTTGACGTTGGCGGTTGTGAACCTCTCTCGCAGTATTGAGTTTTATGTGGCTCTACCCGGCTTTAGATTGGCTGCCCGCTGGGAGACGGGGGCCTATCTTTCCCTTGGTGATCTCTGGCTTTGTCTGTCTCTCGATGAGAGCCGTCTGGCGGAAAAACAGCCTGATTACACCCACTATGCGTTTTCGGTGGGGCAGGAAGATTTTGAAGAAGTCACCGCTTACTTGCGGCTTCGTAACGTTATTGAGTGGAAATCCAATTCGAGCGAAGGTAACTCGTTTTATTTTTCGGATCCCGATGGGCATCGCCTGGAAGTGCATGTGGGCAGCCTGGCTTCAAGGCTTGAGCAATGCCGGCGCCAGCCATATGCAGGTATGGAGTTCTTTGACTGACCGTTTTCGTCTGATCACTTTGAAGAAATAGCTCTGCTATCTGGCCTGCGGCAAAGTATCTGCATTGGCCAGCAGGGAAGCACGTAGCATGATCGGACAGTTATCGAGTGGGCAGGAGCGACTGTTTTACTCGTTCAACCTTGAAGAACACATCCCCGCCAATCACCTTCTTTCTGGAGAATTGACAGCCAGGTAAGTTGTCAGTTTTTTAGCAAGAGGGCCTCAATGAGGCCCTCATCGCCAACGCCTGGTTGTACTCAGTTCGCCTTTATCGGCACCGTCACGGTTTTGCCGAAGGCCGATTTGATGGTCGCCGTCGGGCTAGGCGACGGGCCGCTGCCGGCGGTCGTCACCGCTATGTTCCAGCGCGCGCCTGTCGGTGTCTGCGTCAGGATGGCGGCGCCAAGGTTCACCGTACCGGTTGTGGTGGTGGCCGTTGCCGTGATGGTATTGCCCGTGCCACGGGAGGTGGTGCCGGACAGAACCCAATACCAGCGGCTGTTGCTGCGGGCGGTGACGGTGGCGCTGGTGACGATCAGGCTCTCGTTGATCGCTGCCGAGACCGCCACGGACACCGTCGCCGGTGTCGACTCGGCGCCCTTGGCATCGGCGGCCCTATAGGTAAAGGTCGCGGTGAACGGCGCGGGGACCGTGGCCGGTGGTGTGTAGGTCACACGCAGGCCATCGGTGCTGACCACGCCCTTGCCGGAGTCCGGTTGCTCCAGCCCCACCACTTTAAGTGGCACGTTACCGTCAGGGTCGCTGTCGTTGGCCAGCACATTGATGATCACCGGTTGGCCGGTGTTACTGATGGCGCTGTCGGGGTTGGCAATCGGTTTTTGGTTATCGGGATCCTCGACACGTGTATCGCCAGTGCGGAAGGTCGGCAGTGCGGCGGAGTTGACGTAGGTGACGCCGTCCCAGCCGGGCAGGGGCGTTGGCATCAACTGGAACTGGCCGGGGTGCTCGACATCCCAGCGCAGCAGCATGGAAGTGTCCTCGTGCTGGGTATTGTGGCAGTGCTCCATGTAGGTCCCGGCAAATTCACGGAAGCGGATCGCCATTTCCACGTCCTGCGAGCTGTCGATGCCCTCGCCGATGCGATAGATGTCCTTGCGTGCCCATTTTTCCCATTCCGGTGGTGCCTTGCCGTCGCGGTTGAGGACGATCCCTTCTTCGAAGTGCACGTGCACCGGGTGGTTCCAGCCGTTGCCGCCGTTCCTGATTCTCCACACTTCCAGGGTGCCGTCGCCGGAGAACCCGGCAGGGGTCGGACCGTTGGCCAGTTGCGGAGCGGCACTGATGATCCGAGGGTCCATCTGGAAGCCTAAACCGCCGTCGGTCTTGATCGTCCAGGGGGCTTCGTCGGTGCCATCGGAGCGGCCGAAGATGAACTCGCGATGGCGCGCCAGTTTCAGTTTGGCCTGCACCGTCAGGTCGTCACGGTTGAGGGTCAGCGGAAGCATGGTTTTACCCATCGCCTTGCCCGGTTTGGCGGGTTCGTAGTCGGCGGGGTTCATGCTCACGTCCTGGCCGGCATAAGGCTGTACCAGCAGTTGCAGGAACTTGCCCACCACCGGGTCGCCGGCGTCCCATTCCAGCCCTTTGCTGCCCAGCTTGAGCACCGCCTTGTACTTGCCGGACAGGACATCGGCCAGGCTCGGCGGCAAACTCTCCGGCCCCTTGCCGTCGTGGTGCTCCATCAGGTTGACGAAATACAGCTTGTCGCCGGTGCTGATCCCGTGTTTCGCGAAGTTGACGATGATGTCGTAACGCTCGGCGATGCCCATGGTGGGCAGGATGGCGTTGTGGTCCTGCAGGTCGCCGTCAGCGTCCAGGTCCATGCTGCCGTCGAACGGTACGGCGTGTTCCATGAGGTTGCCGTCGTTGGCGATCAAGTGGAACGGCACGCGGGTGTAGGACAGGCCGGAACCTGTCGGGCCGGGGAATTCGCCACCGGTGCCGACGATTTCACGCACCAGCGCGATCTTGAAGTAGCGCGACACCGAGCCGTTGAGGATGCGGAAACGATAGCTGCGCGCCCGCACCTTCAGGCGCGGTTGGTACTGCCAGTTGACCAGGAGCTGGTCGCCGAGAAAACCATCGGTGTTGAACGGGTTGAACCACAGCTGGCCATTGGCGTCCCAGGCCTTGTCGGCCAGCAGCAGGTTGACGTCATAGTCGCGGTTGCCCCAGGGCAACGCTGAACCGCTGGGCAGGCGCAGGTTGACGCCGTCTACAAACGCTTCGTTACCGCGATCCAGGGCGCTGTAGTAGTTCATCATCACCGCGTTGCCCTTGTAGACGTTCTGCGCGGTGAAATCGAGCATGTGGTCGTGGAACCAGTGGGTGCTCATGGTTTCGTGCCAGTCGCCACGGATCTTGATGCTGCCGTTGTTGCACGTCTTGAGGCCCGGCGTGGCATCGTTGACGAACAGGGTTTCGCCCGGGGCGCAGGGGAACGCCGCGCGCGGATCCTGAGCGCTGGTGTTGATGGTGTCGTAACCGGCCAACTGGATCGGCCAGCGATAGTCGTAGTACTGCCCCGGAAAGAAAAATGCATTGGAAAATCCGTCGCTTTCCGCCGGGGAGTGGCCATTGTGTTCGTGGGTGCTGAGGGTGTGCAGGCCGAACCCCATGTTGGCCGACGGATCGATCGGCAGGGCGTTGTAGTGACGCATCAGCACCGGTTGGCCGTACCGCACCATCAGCAGTTTTGGCGGAAAGGTGCCGTCGAAAGTCCAGAGCGCCTTGTGGTTCTGAATCGGCATGTTGGGGTGAAAACGGGTGTCGATGCCTTTGGTGGTGCCCGTAATGACCGGGGTGTCCGAGGTCTGGTTGTAGAGCCCGCCCGGCCCGAACTCACCGACGGCGTAGTTGTGCAACTGCCGGCGGTCGCGCATGCCGCCGTTGAGCTTGGCGCCGGCTTGAGCGGTCTTGAAGGCGACCTGTGGGTAGAACTCGTTCCAGCGCTGGTGCGACCAGCCTTTTCCTGGCGGACGACCTTCGGCCGGCGAGCCGACCGGATGGCGGTTGAGGAAGGCTTCGATCTGCGCTTTCCACGGGTTGCGGTCCAGCACGTTGGAAAACTGCGACGGAAACGGGTACAGCCCCGGCTGGCGCATGAAGGCTTCCAGCGCCGCGGCCGAAGGGCCGCTGCGGGCGATGTTGTTCGGGTCCTGCGTGGGCGCCGGGCCGACGATCGGAACCGGGAAGGTCAGGGGCGGTGCCGGCAGTGTCGGGTCGAGTTTTTCCGTGCCGAATTCTTCGAACAGCAGCAGTTGCTGCGTATACGGCTGGGCCCCGAACAACGGGCTGGGCTTGCCGTTGGTGGGGATTTTGAAGGATGTCTGCAGGGCTGGCGGTAGTACGTTGTCGGTCGTTGGCGTGGTGCGGGTGCCGAACACGCCATTGGGCAAGGCGATGGAACCCTGGTTGGCGGGTGGCATGGCCTTTAGGGCATCCAGCGCGGCCTTGAAGTCGGTCGGCGGGTTGGTATACGCCGAAGGATCTGTTGGCGGCGGCGGGCTGACATCGTCAAGCGGTGCTGCGTTGACCGGGGACAGACTGAAGGTGATCAACAGTACACAGCCTGCGCCCGAAACCCTTAAGAAACGGAACGAATTGAACGACGATGCAATGATTTTCATGAGGTTCCCCTCGCGACATAGCGCAACGGCGAAACCCGCCATCCCCGGTTGGTGACAGCATCTGCCTGCGTTGCAAGGGGCTATGCAACCGTCGGGCCATGGATGAGGAAGATACTGAGTAATAAGTAAGTTGTTTCAAAATGTGTCTTTTTGGTGAAGTGTAGGGTGGGGATATTCCTCAAATTAGGTGGTAAACACCCGGTTGAGTGGGTGTAGTCCCCCATTTATGGGAGTAGCGGCCCTGTTTCGCCAACCGGTAGGGACTGCTTGCTCTGGGGCGACATGGATTCACAAAGGACCCGGCGCACGGTTCTTGTTGGGGCGGATAGTGGAGCAGGGGCATCGAGAGGTTAATTGCATTGTTGGTATGCATTGATGCGCAATGCATTCAAGGACGAAGCGCTATTCGCTGTGTGCCCGCACCAGGCTCTCGGTGCCCAACCGATACTGATTGTTCCCGCTGCGCTTGGCCTCATACATCGCCAGGTCGGCAATGTGCAGCAAGCGATCGATGCTCGGCGCATGATCGGGGAACACGGCGACGCCGAGGCTGGTACCGATGTGGCGCTGGTCGTTGCCGAGGGTGACGGGCGGGGAGAGTTCGACGAAGATTTTCTGGCAGATCGTGCGCGCTTCATCTTGCAGGCTTTTGCCTTGGGGCAGGTCCTGGAGGATGACCACGAATTCGTCGCCGCCGATCCGGGCGACGGTGTCGGTGCCGTGCAGGATGCGCTTGAGCCGCGTGGCGGTCGTGACCAGCACGCGGTCGCCGGCCGCATGCCCATAGCGGTCGTTGATGGCCTTGAAGCCATTGAGGTCGACAAACACCAGCGCCACCCGCGTGGCACTGGTGCGCGCCAGCTCCAGCGCTTCGGACAGGCGCTCTTCGAGCACCAGGCGATTGGGCAGGCCGGTCAACGGGTCGTAATGGGCCAGGTGCTTGAGGTAGTTGGCCGAAGCCTTTTCTTCGGTGATGTCGCGTACCACACCCATCATCTTGATCGTTTCGTCGTGGTCGTTCTTGACCACGTTGCCGGTTTCCCGCAGCCAGCGGATCGTTCCGTCGGGCCACACCACGCGGTATTCCTCATCATGGTTTTCGCCGGTTTCCAGGCAACGCAGTTCGCCGGCCCGAACCCTGAGCCGGTCTTCCGGATGCACGCAGGAACAGAACAGGGCGTAAGAGGGCGCCACTTCGCCGATCTTGAAGCCGAACATGCCGAAAATGGCATCTGACCAGTACAACCGGTCAGTGTCGACATCCCAGTCCCAGGTGCCGATACGAGCGAAATACTGGCTGCGCTTGAAGCGCTCGGCGTCGTCATCCTTGTGGATGTTCTGGCCTTCGGACAGGCTATTGATGATCGCGCGATACTCCGCCAGTTGCTTTTGCAGATAGCGTTCGCGCCAAGCCAGCACAACGATCAGGCTGAGCGTCATTGAACCAAGGATGACGCTGGTCCAGAGCAGGATCATTCGGGGATGGCCATCAGGGCGGAGAACCGTACGGGTAATTGTTGATTATTTTAGTTCAGCAAACAGCTTTAAACGTCGCGCGCGGAGGCGGCAATGGTTGCCAATCGAGGACAAATCTGGGAAAACGGCGCGCATCAGGCCCTAGAGGGCGAGTGAGCATACGAGTGAAATCAATGAATGACGAGCTTCAGGTAATCGATCTTCAGGTGGGTGACGGAAAAGCCGCCGTAAAAGGCGCACTGATCACCACCCAGTACCGTGGCTGGCTGGAGGACGGGACCGAATTCGACTCTTCGTACAGTCGTGGCAAACCCTTCCAGTGCGTGATCGGCACCGGGCGGGTCATCAAGGGCTGGGACCAGGGCATCATGGGCATGCAGGTCGGCGGCAAGCGCAAGTTGCGGGTGCCGGCGCACCTGGCCTATGGCGAACGCACCATGGGCAAGATCACGCCGAACTCGAACCTGATCTTCGAAATCGAATTGCTGGAAGTGCTGACGCGGGATGATTGACCGTCAGGCCTGAAACGTTTCCCGGTACGCATACAGGCCGGGTGTTCCGCCGGTCATGATGAACAGCACATTGTCCCCGGGGACGAAGCGCCCTTGCTGCAGGTCGGCCAGCAACCCGGCAAACGCCTTGCCGGAGTACACCGGGTCGACCAACAGGCCTTCGGCCCGCGCCATCAGGCGTACCGCGTCCTGCATGGCGGCGGTTGGCAACCCATAGCCGGTACCCAGCTGGCTGCCGTCAATCACCATCTCGTCAGCCCGCACCTGGGCGTTGCTGTCCAGTAGCGCCAATGTTTCGCGGGTCAGTTGCAGGGTTCTCGCTATTGATGATTCCTGGTCGGACAGCACCGAGAACGACTTGACCATGGACGTACCCCGGCCCAGCAACCGGAAACCCGCCGCGAGCCCGGCATGTGTGCCGGCGCTGCCATTGGGTACCACCACTTGATTGAACGTGAGTTGCAGTTCGGCCTCTTGTTGGGCGATCTCCGCTGCGCAGCGGGCATAGCCGAGGCTGCCCAGGGGCGTCGAGCCACCGGTTGGCAGCACCATGACCTTGTGCCCGGAGTCTCGAAGCTGCGCCGCCCTGGCCTCGGCTTTGGCCAGTGAGTCGGTACCGCCGGCAAACACCTGCATCTGCGCGCCGAACAACTGGTCGAGCAGCACATTGCCGTTGAGCTCGTAATCCACCTCGGCCTTGGCCACGGCCCGGGTCAGGAGCAGCTCGCAGGCGATGCCCAGCCGGGCGCATACCGCGGCGGTCAGGCGGGCATGATTGGACTGGATGCCGCCCACGGTAATGATCGTATCGATTCCGGCTTGCAGTGCTGCGCCGATGTGGAATTCAAGCTTGCGCAGCTTGTTGCCGCCCGCGCCGATCAACATATGGTCGTCGCGTTTGAGAAACAGGCCGATACCCTGCTTGTCGAGGCCCAGCAGCTGTTCGAGTCGCGCAGCCCGCTGAATGGGCGTGGGACCTTGCAGCAGGTCTGCCCGCGCAAAAACACTCAGTGACTTGTCCAGTTGGGTTTGCATCGATCGAACCTCGTTGTTCACCATGATCCTGGTGACTCTATGGAGAAAGGCTGGCGGGATAAACGCACTGCCCGTCATGACTGTTTTAACCCGGTGTAACTAATCCAGCCGGGCAGCAGGGGTGTTGAACCCAAACGTTCAGCGGCCAACCGGCCGGCGAAAATCGATGTCACGCCAAACCGACCGTCATCGGGTTGTGCCTTGCCAGGCTCCGCACTATCGGCGACCATAGGTGCCATATAGGGGTAGGGGGTATAGGTATGGCACACATTCACGAACACAAGGATGACTTGATCAAGCGGGTGCGGCGGATTGCCGGGCAGGTGGAAGCCGTGGAGCGAGCGCTTGAGTCCGATGCCGATTGCGCCAAGACCCTGCATCTGGTGGCTGCCATCCGGGGCGCGGTCAATGGTCTGCTGGAGCAGTTCATCGACGCCCATGCCCGCGAGCACGTGGCCCATCCGGACCTGAGCGATGAAGATCGCGCCCAGGGCGTGGAAGACCTGTTGCTGGCCATCCGTCGTTATGCCAAATAGAGGCCTGAATTCCATGACACTGACACCACAGGCTTCGCGCTTTTCTCACGACCATGTCTTTCTCGGCGCATCCCATGATGAAAACGCCCGACGCACCTTATGGGTGGTGGCGCTGACGTTTGTGATGATGATTGGCGAAATTGCCGCCGGTTACATCACCGGTTCCATGGCGCTGCTGGCCGATGGTTTTCACATGGCCACCCATGCCGGGGCCTTGGGCATCGCGGCGGCGGCCTATGGGTTTGCACGGCGCAATGCCAACAACACGCGTTACAGCTTCGGCACCGGCAAGGTCGGGGATCTTGCGGGTTTTGCCTCGGCCATGGTGCTGGGGCTGGTGGCGATCGGCATTGCCGGTGAATCCGTTTATCGCCTGTTTCAGCCAACGACCGTGGCGTTCACCGAAGCGACGGTGATTGCGGTGGTGGGGCTGGCGGTGAACATCGCCAGTGCCTTTTTGCTGGCGGGCGACCACGGCCATCATGGTCACGATCATGGCCACAGCCATGAGCACGGCCATCATCACCATCACGACAACAACCTGCGCTCGGCCTATGTCCATGTGCTGGCCGATGCCTTGACTTCAGTGCTGGCGATCGCCGCATTGCTGGCGGGGCGCTATTTGGGATGGGTGTGGCTGGACCCGGTGATGGGCATTGTGGGCGCCATCGTGATCGCGAAATGGGCCGTTGCATTGATGCGTGACAGCGCAGCGGTGTTGCTCGATGTCACGGATACACACGTCGCCGACGAGATTCGTGAACGGCTGGAGTCGTCGGACGATGTGCGCATCAGCGATCTGCATGTCTGGCAGGTCGGCCCCCAGGCGCGGGCCGCGATTGTCAGCGTTGTGGCGGCGGCCAATGTCAGTGCCGACACCATTCGCGAACGCCTGGCGCCGGTCCATGAACTGTCTCACCTGACCGTCGAACACCGCGTTGCTTGAGCGGCTTCCGGTCATTCACGGAACAGTGGAATCCGTCCATTCGTGGAGGTGCGGTATTCCCGCTTCAGAGGGTCCAGTGCCGGCCTCATCGCCAGAAGCTGCTTGAGCGTAGCGCTGGCAATGCTCAACGCCAGGCGTTGCCCCGGACATTGATGGCGCCCCGCGCCGAAGGTGAAGCTGCGCCGGTTCGGGCGGTCGAGCAGGAAGGTGTCGGGGCTGTCGTTGAGCTGGGGGTCGCGATTGGCCGAGGCCAGCAGCACCAGGATCACGTCTGCGGCGTTCAGCCTCACACCGTCAATTTCGCAGGGGGCGGCGACGAAGCGACGGGTGTTCTGTACCGGCGGGTCGAAGCGCTGTACTTCGGCCAGCAGGTCTTCGACCGGGGGAGATTCGCTGCGCAACGACGGATGTTGAATCAATGCCAGCACGGCGTTGCCGATCAGCCCGGCAGTGGCCTCGAAGGTCTGGGAGAACAGGCCGATCAGGTTGGCGATCAGGGTTTGCGGCGCGCCGCAGGCGAAGCGCTGGCCGATACCTGCAAGCAAAGGGCTGTGGTTGTACGGATCGTCGAGCAATTCGATGAAATAACCGCTCAATTGTTCGGCGGCAGCGTGGGCGGCGGTCAATTGTGCCGCGTCACTCAAGGGTGACAGGCAAGCGACGAAATCCGCCGTCAACTCGCTGATGGCGCGGCCCTGAGCCGGGGTGAACCCCAACAACGCCGCCACCACGCACACCGGTCCGCGAAACATGGCGTTGTACAGGCCGGCGGCATCGGCGGTCATCAATCGGGCGCTGACCAGGGCCTCGACTTCCCGCGCGTCGATCAACTCCAGCCCCGGCGCAATCGTCGATCGTGGGCAACGCTGGCGTTCACCTTCATTCATGCGCATCAATTGGCCGAACACCTGGCCGGCCATGCCGTCGGCGATCGCCTTGGGGACTGGCTCCTGCGCGGGTCGAACGTGGCAATCGGGATGCGCCAGCACGGCGGCCACCGCCCGGGCGCTGCTGGCCACCCACATGTTCAGCCCCGGATGAAAAGCCAGCCCACCTTCGGCACGCAGTTGTGCGTAGTAGGGATAAGGATCGGCATGGGTCGCAGCGATGATCGGGTCCATGGGCACAGCCTTTGGTTGTTGGAAAGTGTTGCTACTATCTCCAGTCCGAAAGGGCATTGATTCGTCCGGGAGCGAAATATGAGCGCAGAACAACACGACATCGGCGTCTCGCAGGTGGCGGCAGCCATCGCTGAGCCGGCGCGGACGAAAATCCTCTGTTCGCTGATGGACGGCCATGCCCGCACCAGCACCGAACTGGCGGCGGTGGCCGAAGTCAGCGCGTCGACCGCCAGTGCCCACCTGGCCAAGCTCAAGGAGCTGGCGCTGGTGCGGCTGCACGTTCAGGGGCGTCATCGCTATTACAGCCTGGCGGACAAACGCGTGGCCCAGGCCCTGGAGGCCCTGATGGTGATCGGCCAGAACACCGCACCGAGCTTCCGGGCACGGACCCCGGATCGTCTGCAATTTGCCCGCACCTGCTACGACCACATGGCGGGAACCCTGGCCGTGCTGCTGCATGACCGGATGCTTGAAGCGGGCTGGCTTGAGGAAACCGACGAACAGGCCTATCGCTTGAGCGACAGCGGTACGGCAATGTTTCAAGGGCTCGGGATCGAGACACAGGACTTGAGCACCTTGCGCCGTCGTTTCGCCTGTCCGTGCCTGGACTGGAGCATGCGTCGGCCACATCTGGGTGGGTCGCTGGGCGCGGCGTTGCTGCAAACGGCGCTCAAGCGCAAGTGGGTGACCCAGGATCTGGACAGTCGGGCGTTGGCGTTGACGGCGTTGGGGCGCAAGGAGTTTGGAAGGCGGTTTGGAATCGGGTTGCCGTTGGTGGTTGAGGGTAATGTCAAAGTTTCGAAAATTGCGGCAGGTTCGGCGGAGTTCGGGAACATTCGCTGACTGACGAACGTTTATTCCGGTTGTTTCTGTGTTGAATGCAATGCCGTCATCGCGAGCAAGCTCGCTCCCACTGGGGAGTGGTGGGTTCGTCAGTACTATGCAAACAAAAAGCCCCCCATCGGTCACCCGATGGGGGGCTTTTGTGCATCTGGCGTCAGGTCAAACCTTGACGATCCAGCCTGCTGGCGCTTCGATGTCGCCGGTTTGCACGCCGGTCAGCTCTTTGTAGAGCTTCTGGGTGATCGGGCCGACTTCGGTTTCGCTGTGGAACACGTGCAGGTGGTCGTTGTAGTTGATGCCGCCGATCGGCGTGATCACCGCCGCAGTACCGCAAGCACCGGCTTCCTTGAAGTCCGCCAGCTTGTCGATGAACACGTCGCCTTCGACCACGTCCAGACCCAGGCGGGACCTGGCCAGTTCGATCAGCGACAGACGGGTAATGCCCGGCAGTACCGATGGCGAGTTCGGGGTCACGAACTTGTTATCGTGGGTGATCCCGAAGAAGTTGGCCGAACCGACTTCCTCGATCTTGGTATGGGTCAGTGGGTCCAGGTAGATGCAGTCGGCGAAATGCGCCTTCTTGGCCTGGGAGCCCGGCATCAGGCTGGCGGCGTAGTTGCCACCGACCTTGGCGGCGCCGGTGCCTTGTGGCGCGGCGCGGTCGTAGCTGGAGATCAGGAAGTTGTGCGGGGTCAGGCCGCCCTTGAAGTAGGCGCCGACCGGGATCGCAAACACCGAGAAGATGAACTCCGGCGCGGTACGCACGCCGATGTTATCACCCACGCCGATCACGAATGGGCGCAGGTAGAGCGCGCCGCCGGTGCCGTACGGCGGAATGAAACGCTCGTTGGCGCGGACCACTTCCTTGCAGGCTTCGATGAATTGCTCGGTTTCCACCTGCGGCATCAGCAGGCGGGCGCAGCTGCGCTGCATGCGCAGGGCGTTCTGGTCCGGGCGGAACAGGTTGATCGAGCCGTCCTTGCAACGATAGGCCTTCATGCCTTCGAAGCATTGCTGGCCATAGTGAAGGGCAGTGGAGCCTTCGCTGATGTGCAGCACGTTGTCTTCGGTCAGGGTGCCTTTGTCCCACTCGCCATTGCGAAAGTACGACAGATAGCGCTTGTCGGTCTTGATGTAGTCAAAACCCAGCTTGTCCCAATTGATGCTTTCGTTACCCATGACACCCTCTATCACTGAACAACCGTCGAAACGGTTCAAGGCTTCTGACGTTTTTTGGATGGGGACAACAATACTTCATTCTTGGGCTAAATCGCAGCCCAGACTATCGGCTGATCGGCAGAAATCGCGTCGTTCTCAAGAATCGCGAGCAAGCTCGCTCCCACATTTGATCTTTGTAGGCCATCAGGTCTTGCAAACACCACAAATCCCCTGTGGGAGCGAGCTTGCTCGCGATGGGGCCATCACGGACACCACCGATCGCCCTGATTCACAGGTGCAATGCGTGGCCAAGGGCCCGCAACGCCGCTTCCTGCACCGCCTCACCCAAGGTCGGGTGTGCATGGATGGTGCCGCCGATGTCTTCCAGCCGCGCGCCCATCTCCAGGCTCTGGGCAAACGCCGTGGACAGCTCCGACACGCCGACGCCCACCGCCTGCCAGCCGACAATCACGTGATTATCCCGACGGGCGACCACCCGCACGAAGCCGCTTTTCGACTCCAGGGTCATCGCCCGGCCATTGGCGGCGAACGGGAAGCTCGACACGATGCAGTCCCAACCTGCGGCCTTGGCCTCGTCCGGGGTCTTGCCGACCACTACCAGTTCCGGGTCGGTAAAGCACACGGCCGCGATGGCGATCGGGTTGAACTCGCGGGTTTTACCGCTGATCAGCTCGGCGACCATCTCACCCTGGGCCATGGCCCGGTGGGCGAGCATCGGTTCGCCGCTCAGGTCACCGATGGCATACACGTTGCGCATGCTGGTCTGGCAGCGGTTGTCGATCTTGATCGAGGAACCGTTCATGTCCAGGTTCAGCGCTTCGAGGTTCCAGCCCTGGGTATTCGGCTTGCGACCGACGGCCACCAGTACCTGGTCGGTTTCCAGGTTCAGGGTCTCGCCGTTCGGTTCCAACACCTGCAAGGTATTGTTAGAGGAATCAAAGCCTTGCACGCTGTGTTTCAAGTAAAGCTTCACGCCGAGTTTTTTCAGTTCGTCGTGCACCGGCTGAGTCAGTTCGGCGTCGTAGGCCGGCAGGATGCGTTCCTGCGCTTCCACCACGCTGACCTCGGCACCGAGCTTGCGATAGGCAATGCCCAACTCCAGACCGATGTAACCACCGCCGACCACAATCAAGCGCTTGGGCACGGATGTCGGCGCCAGGGCCTCGGTGGACGAGATGATCGGCCCGCCAATCGGCAGCATTGGCAGGTTCACACTTTTGGAGCCGGTGGCCAGCACCAGGTGTTCACACTGGATACGTGTGTCGCCAACTTCCACGGTTTTGCCGTCAACCACTTTGGCCCAGCCTTGAACGACCTGGACCTTGTTCTTTTTCAGCAGCGCCGCGACGCCGGTGGTCAGGCGATCGACGATGCCGTCTTTCCATTCCACGCTCTTGCCAATGTCCAGGGTGGGCGCCGAAACGCTGATGCCCAGGGCCGAATGCTGGCTGTGGTGTTGCGTTTGATGGAACTGCTCAGCGACGTGAATCAGTGCCTTGGACGGAATGCAGCCAATGTTCAGGCAAGTGCCGCCCAGGGATTGGCCTTCCACCAGGATGGTCGGGATGCCCAGTTGGCCGGCACGGATCGCCGTCACATAACCGCCGGGTCCGCCGCCGATGATCAGCAGCGTGGTATTGAGGGTCTGCATGACTTACTCCACAAACAAGGTCGCGGGTTGTTCGAGCAAGCCACGGATGGCCTGGATGAAGAGCGCCGCGTCCATGCCGTCGACCACGCGGTGATCGAAGGAGCTGGAGAGGTTCATCATCTTGCGGATCACGATCTGGCCTTTGATGACCATTGGCCGTTCGACGATCTTGTTCACGCCGACTATCGCCACTTCCGGCAGGTTCAGCACCGGGGTGCTGACGATGCCGCCCAAGGCCCCGAGGCTGGTGAGGGTGATGGTCGAGCCGGACAACTCGTCGCGGCTGGCCTTGCCGTTACGGGCGGCAGTGGCCAAACGGGAGATTTCAGCGGCGCTGTCCCACAGGCTGCGGGCTTCGGCATGACGCACCACCGGCACCATCAAACCGATATCCGCCTGGGTGGCGATACCGACATGCACCGCGCCGAGGCGGGTGATGACCTGGGCTTCGTCGTCGTAGCGGGCGTTGATCTGCGGGAAATCACGCAGGGCGACGACCAGGGCGCGGACCAGGAACGGCAGCAAAGTCAGCTTGCCGCGAGTCGCGCCATGTTTTTCGTTGAGGTGCGCGCGCAGCTCTTCCACGGCGGTGACGTCGATTTCTTCGACATAACTGAAGTGGGCGGCGCGCTGGGTGGCGTCCTGCATGCGCTGGGCAATCTTGCGACGCATGCCGATCACCGGGATCTGCTGTTCATCGGTACGTTGGGCGTAAGCAGCCGCCACCGGTGCCGAAGCGTTCGACTGACCCTGGGCCAGGTAGGCGTCGAGGTCTTCATGCAGCACGCGGCCGGCGGGGCCGGTGCCACGCACCAGGCGCAATTGAATGCCGAGGTCCAGCGCATGCTTGCGCACGGCCGGGGAGGCCAGCGGACGCTCATCGGCCTCGCGAGCAACCATCGGGCCCTGGCATACGGCAGCTTTCGGCGCCGGGGCAGCGACCGGTTTGCTTTCAACCACGGTTTCGACTTTCGTTGCTGCAACCGGTGCTTCTTTAACAACAGGTGCCGGTTGCGTCGATTCCTTAACGTTGCCCGCGCCTTCGACTTCAATGCTGATCAGCACACTGCCAACCGCCATGACTTCGCCCGGCTGGCCACCGAGGGCAATGACCTTGCCATGCACCGGCGACGGGATATCGACCATCGCCTTGTCGGTCATCACATCGGCCAGCACCTGATCTTCGACGACCATGTCGCCGACCTTGACGTGCCATACCGACAATTCAACTTCTGCAATGCCTTCACCAATGTCCGGCATTTTAATGACGTGCGTGCCCATTCAGACCTCCATGACCCGTTTCAACGCCGCGCCCACTCGGGACGGCCCTGGGAAATACGCCCACTCTTGCGCGTGCGGGTAAGGGGTATCCCAACCGGTGACGCGTTCGATCGGCGCTTCCAGGTAGTGGAAGCAGTGCTCTTGCACCAGCGCCGTCAGTTCGGCGCCGAAGCCGCAAGTGCGGGTGGCTTCGTGAACGATCACGCAGCGCCCGGTTTTCTTCACCGATTTGGTGATGGTTTCCAGGTCCAGCGGCCACAGGCTGCGCAGGTCGATGACTTCGGCATCCACGCCGCTTTCTTCAGCGGCCACTTGCGACACGTAGACGGTGGTGCCGTAGGTCAGCACCGTGACGTCCTTGCCCGGACGGGCGATAGCGGCAACGTCCAGCGGTACGGTGTAGTAACCGTCCGGAACCTGTGCGGCGGGGTGTTTCGACCACGGGGTAACCGGGCGTTCGTGGTGGCCGTCGAAAGGACCGTTGTACAGTCGTTTCGGCTCCAGGAAGATCACCGGGTCATCGTTTTCGATGGAGGCGATCAGCAGGCCTTTGGCGTCGTAGGGGTTGGACGGCATGACGGTGCGCAGACCGCATACCTGAGTGAAGAGTGCCTCGATGCTCTGGCTGTGGGTCTGGCCGCCGTAGATGCCGCCGCCGCAGGGCATGCGCAGGGTCATCGGCGCGGTGAACTCGCCGGCCGAGCGATAACGCAGGCGCGCGGCTTCGGAAATGATCTGGTCGTAGGCCGGGTAGACGTAGTCGGCGAACTGGATCTCCACCACCGGGCGCAGACCGTAGGCGCCCATGCCCACGGCGGTGCCGACGATACCGCTTTCAGAGATCGGCGCGTCGAACACTCGCGAGGTGCCGTACTTGGCTTGCAGGCCTTCGGTGCAGCGGAACACGCCGCCGAAATAGCCCACGTCCTGGCCGAAGACCACGACGTTGTCGTCACGTTCAAGCATCACATCCATGGCCGAGCGCAGGGCCTGGATCATGGTCATGGTGGTCGTGGTCATGGCGGTTTCCAGCTCGATATGGTTGTTGTGATCGTTCATGTCAGATCCCCAACTCTTGACGCTGGCGCTTCAAGTGCTCCGGCATCTCTTTGTAGACGTCTTCGAACATGGTCGCGGCGCTCGGAATCTGGCCGCCGGCGAGAGTGCCGTACTGTTCGGCTTCTTTCTGCGCGGCGATCACTTGGGCTTCCAGTTCGGCGCTGACGGCGGTGTGTTCCTCTTCGGACCAATGGCCGATCTTGATCAGGTGCTGCTTGAGGCGCGCAATCGGATCGCCCAGCGGGAAATGGCTCCAGTCATCGGCCGGACGGTACTTGGACGGATCATCGGAGGTCGAGTGCGGGCCGGCGCGGTAGGTGACCCACTCGATCATGGTCGGGCCGAGGTTGCGCCGCGCACGTTCGGCAGCCCAGGCGGAGGCGGCGTAGACCGCGTAGAAATCGTTGCCGTCGACCCGCAGGGAGGCAATGCCGCAACCGACGCCACGACCAGCGAAGGTGGTGGCTTCACCACCGGCAATCGCCTGGAAGGTGGAGATCGCCCACTGGTTGTTGACCACGTTGAGGATCACCGGCGCGCGGTACACGTGGGCGAACGTCAGGGCGGTGTGGAAGTCCGACTCGGCGGTGGCGCCGTCGCCGATCCACGCCGAAGCGATTTTGGTGTCGCCCTTGATCGCCGAGGCCATGCCCCAGCCCACGGCTTGCACGAACTGGGTGGCGAGGTTGCCGGAGATGGTGAAGAAACCGGAGTCCTTGACCGAGTACATGATGGGCAACTGACGGCCCTTGAGCGGATCGCGCTCGTTGGACAGCAGCTGGCAGATCAGGTCGACCAGCGGTACGTCGCGGGCCATCAGGATGCTTTGCTGGCGGTAGGTCGGGAAGCACATGTCGTCGATGTTCAGGGCCAGGGCCTGGGCGCTGCCGATGGCTTCTTCGCCAAGGCTCTGCATGTAGAACGACATCTTTTTCTGACGCTGGGCGACCACCATGCGGTTGTCGTAGATGCGGGTCTTGAGCATGGCGCGCATGCCCTTGCGCAGGATCTCCACCGGTACGTTTTCGGCCCATGGGCCGAGGGCATTGCCCTGGTCGTCGAGCACGCGGATCAGGCCACGGGCCAGGTCAGCCGTGTCAGCCGGTTCAACGTCGATTGGGGGTTTGCGCACCGTGCCGGCATCGGTCAGATGCAGGTAGGAGAAGTCGGTTTTACAGCCGGGACGGCCCGAGGGTTCGGGGACGTGCAGGCGCAGCGGTTCATACGCTTGGGTCATGGCTTCTACGCTCGATCTTGTGAATTTCTTGTAGTGAGCTGACAGATTTCGTTCGGTAGAAGAAATCTTGTCCTACAACAATCATAGGCCCGACCAAGAAGAATATTTCTCTCTGTTTCGTTGCGCTAAAGATCATTTGCAGATAAAAAACCTGCATAAACATAAAAAACAGGTGGTTTTGTCTCATGCGCAAACTGGACCGTACCGATATCGGCATTCTCAACAGCCTTCAGGAGAATGCGCGCATCACCAACGCCGACCTCGCGCGTTCGGTGAACCTGTCACCCACGCCGTGTTTCAACCGGGTCAAGGCCATGGAAGAACTGGGGGTGATTCGCGAGCAAGTGACGCTGCTGGATGCCGATCTGTTGGGGCTGCATGTGAATGTGTTCATTCACGTCAGCCTGGAGAAGCAGGTGGAGGAGGCGTTGCAGCATTTCGAAGAAGCGATTTCCGATCGCCCCGAGGTAATGGAGTGCTACCTGATGGCCGGCGACCCGGACTACCTGATCCGGGTGCTGGTGCCGACCATCCAGTCGCTGGAGCGCTTCATGATGGACTTTCTGACCAAGGTGCCGGGGGTGGCGAACATCCGTTCGAGCTTTGCGCTCAAGCAGGTGCGGTACAAGACCGCGCTGCCGTTGCCGGCCAATGGCCTGACTTTGGGCAACTGACACGATTACTCTGTAGGAGCGAGCTTGCTCGCGATGGACGTTAACGATAACGCGAGTCTTCTGGATAAACGCGTTGCCCTCAAGTCCATCGTCGGAACGCCGCCCGGAGCAAGCTCGCTCCTACAGGGTCAGAATTTGTTAAGCGGGATTTTCAGGTAGGTCACGCCGTTGTCCTCGGCCGGCGGCAAATTCCCCGCCCGCACATTCACCTGGATCGCCGGCAGCAACAGTGTCGGCATGCCCAGCCCTGCATCACGTCGTGTACGCATTTCCACGAACGCGGCTTCATCGATCCCGTCATGTACATGAATGTTGTTTTTGCGTTGTTCGCCGACGGTGGATTGGCACTGGGGCGCGCGGCCATTGGGCGGGTAGTCGTGGCAGACGAACAGCCGCACGCTGGCGGGGAAGGCCAGCAGTTTGTGGATCGAGGCAAACATCTGGTTGGCATTGCCGCCCGGGAAATCGCAGCGGGCGGTGCCGACGTCGGGCATGAACATCGTGTCGCCCACCAGAATCACATCGCTGTCGACCAGGTAAGCCATGTCCGCCGGGGTATGGCCGGGCACGTGCAGGGCGGTCGCCTTGAGGTTGCCGATCATGAACGATTCGTTGGGAGCGAACAGGTGATCGAACTGGGAGCCGTCGACGCGAAAGGAGGGCTCCAGATTGAACAGTGTCTTGAACACGTCCTGGACCTTGCTGATCGACTCGCCAATGGCGACTTTGCCGCCAAGCTCCCTGCGCAGATACGGCGCGGCGGACAGGTGATCGGCATGGGCGTGGGTTTCCAGCAGCCATTGCACTTGCAAGTGACGGGCGCGGACGAAGGCGATGATGTTGTCGGCCTGGGTGGTTGCGGTACGCCCGGAGGCTGCGTCGTAGTCGAGCACCGGATCGACAATCGCACACTGCCCGCCATCAGCCTCATAGACCACGTAGCTGTAGGTCGAGGAGGCGGGGTCGAGGAAAGCTTCAATCAGTGCGGGCATGGACACGAACCTGTGCAGGGTTAGAAAAGTCAGACGGGCGAAATTTCAGTCATGGGTTGCAACATTATATGTTTAAACATAATGTTTACAGCTTAAGTGACGTTGAAGGCATCCTGCAAATGCAATCCGGTCTGACCGAATGTGAAGTCTCCCAACTGCGCGCCTCGGCCTCCAAGGCGTGTGCGCTGCTCAAGGCCCTGGCCAATGAGGATCGCCTGTTGATCCTGTGTCAGCTGACCCAGGGCGAACGCAACGTAGGCGAGCTGGAAAAAATGACCGGCGTGCGCCAACCGACCCTGTCCCAGCAATTGGGGATCCTGCGCGATGAAGGACTGGTCGCCACCCGTCGTGAAGGCAAGTACATTTTTTACGGTCTCGCCAGTCACGAAGTGATCCAGGTGATGAAAACCCTCTCCGGGCTTTATTGCGGGGCCGTGCTTAAAAGCTGGGTTCAACCTTGATCTTATTCAACACACCGAACCTGTGGGAGCGAGCTTGCTCGCGATGGGGCCGGCACATCCAACATTAATGGCGACTGACCTGACGCCATCGCGGGCAAGCCCGCTCCCACAGGTTTTTGGTTTGACTCGTAACAATCCTTGCGTGCAGCAAAAGGAACAAGCAATGAACGATCAACACTGGGGCCCATCCATCAGTGCAGATATCGTGGTCATCGGCGGCGGCACGGCAGGTATCGGCTTTGTCGCCAGCCTGCTCAAGCGTAGCCCGCATCTGAACATCACCGTGATCGAACCCGACTCCCGGCACTACTATCAACCGGCCTGGACGCTGGTCGGCGGTGGAGCCTACAACGTGGAAAACACCGTGCGGTCCATGGCGTCGGTGATGCCGCGCGGGGCCCACTGGCTGCAGGCTGCCGTGACGGGCATCGATCCCGACAAGCGCCAACTCACCCTCGGTGACGGGCGTACGGTCGGCTATCAAAACCTGGTGGTCTGCCCCGGCCTGCGCCTGGCCTGGGAGAAAATCGAAGGCCTGGAGGACACCCTCGGCCAGCACGGCGTGACCTCCAACTACAGCTATCGGCACGCGACCTACACCTGGGACCAGGTGCAGACATTGCGCGGCGGCAAGGTGCTGTTCACCCAGCCGGCCATGCCGATCAAATGTGCCGGAGCGCCACAAAAGGCGCTGTACCTGTCCTGCGATCATTGGACCAAGAGCGGTGTGCTGAACAACATCGACGTCGAGTTCAATCTTGCGGGCGCGGCACTGTTCGGAGTGCCGACCTTTGTCCCGCCACTGATGAAGTACATCGAAAAGTACAAAGCCCGTTTGGCGTTCAACTCGAATCTGGTCAAGGTCGACGGCCCGGCGAAAACCGCGTGGTTCGACGTCAAGGATGCCGATGGCAATGTCACCCGCCAGGCAAAAACCTTTGACCTGCTGCATGTCGTGCCACCACAAGTCTCCCCGGACTTCATCGCCCAAAGTCCGCTGGCCGACGCCGCCGGCTGGTGCGAGGTCGATCCCCACACCCTTCAACATCCGCGCTATCCAGGTGTGTTCGCGCTGGGTGATATCTGCGGCACCACGAATGCAAAAACTGCTGCGGCGGTGCGCAAGCAGATCGTGGTGGTGGCCGAAAACCTGCTGGCCTTGCGCAAGCAGCAACCGCTGCCGCTGAAGTACGACGGCTATGGCTCCTGTCCGCTGACGGTGGAGAAGGGCAAGGTGATCCTTGCCGAGTTCGGGTACGCGGGCAAGTTGCTGCCGACCTTTCCCTTTGACCCGACGATCCCGCGCCGCTCGGCGTGGTGGCTGAAGGCGACACTGCTACCGTGGTTCTACTGGAACGGTATGCTCAAGGGCCGCGAGTGGCTGACACGTGTGTCCAGGGTCGACTGAGAACTCCGTATGTTGCTGGCAAGTCTGTTTGGTGTAGTGATGGGGTTGGTGCTCGGCTTGACGGGCGCCGGTGGCGGTATCCTTGCGGTCCCGGCCCTGGTGTTGGGGTTGGGGTGGAGCATGACCCAGGCCGCTCCGGTGGCGTTGTTCGCGGTGGGCAGTGCGGCGGCGGTCGGTGCCATCGACGGCTTGCGCCATGGCCTGGTGCGCTATCGCGCAGCGCTGCTGATCGCAGCATTGGGTGCGGTGTTTTCGCCGATAGGCATCTACTTTGCCCACCAGTTGCCGGAAAAAATCCTGATGATCCTGTTCAGCCTGCTGATGGTCATGGTGGCCGGGCGGATGTTGCGCCGCGAGCGCAAGGACGAGGGTCCCAGCGATCATGGTCAGGCCAACTGGGGCCAGAAGAACTGCATGCTCGATCAACAGACCGGGCGCTTTTCCTGGACCGCCAAATGCACCGCGACCCTCGCCGCGCTCGGGGCAGTAACCGGCGTGGTCTCTGGATTGCTGGGGGTGGGCGGCGGCTTTCTGATTGTCCCGGCCTTCAAGCAACTGACCGACGTGCAGATGCGCGGGATCATCGCCACGTCGCTGATGGTGATCAGCCTGATTTCCGGCATCGGCGTGATCGGCGCGTTCCATGCCGGGGTGCGCATCGACGATTCGGGCATTGCCTTCATCGTCTCCAGCATCGTCGGCATGATCATCGGCCGCAAGCTCTGCGCCCGGGTGCCGGCGCGGGCGTTGCAGGTCGGATTCGCCAGCATCTGCGTCGTGGTCGCCGCCTACATGCTGTTCAGGGCCAACGCCTGACCGGTACCGGTTCCTGTGGACGCCAGTGGGGTCCACAGGCCTACACCCTTAGTGGCGAGCCTCACCGACACGCGGTCTTACACCGTAGTGGTCACACACCGCCAGCCAATCCAAAGCACCTGAAAACCAGCCCCAAGGCAGCGTATGGCGCCGCCCGTCAGGTTTCGATAATCGCCTCCGACACTCAGTCCCCCGTTTCGGAGCGCGCCATGCACAACAATAAGAACGTCACGCATCGTTTTCTGCCTGCCTTCATCGCCAGCCTGTCCGCCCTTGGCCTGAGCCCGCTGGCCGAGGCGGATATCATGCTGTACGACAAGGACCAGACCACGTTCTCCACCGACGGCTACATCAACGCCTTCTACGTGAACAGCGATGTCGATCGCGCCGGCGATCAGTTCGACCGTCGACAGTCGCGGGTCAAGATGGGGTTCCTGCCCAACTACCTGGGGTTCAACATGGGCAAGCAGGTAGACGACCTCAAGCTCGGCGCCCGGGCCTCGTTCTGGGTCACCATCAACGACAGCGAAACCAACGGCACCGACACCGCCATCGATGTGCGGCAGTTCTTCGGCACCGTGGCCAACCCGGAGTGGGGCGAGGTGCTGATCGGCAAGGACTTCGGGCTGTTCGCCCGTTCCAACATCCTGCTCGACGAAATGCTCGCCGGTTACGGTCAGGTCAGCGATACGTTGGGGCTGGTGGATGGCGGCGGGGTGTCGTTCGGCAACATCGGCACCGGTTATCCGTATCCGTTCCCGACCTCGCAGATAACCTATCGCACCCCGGTGATGGACGGTCTGCGCGTGGCGGTCGGCATCATGGACCCGGTGGACACCAACGACAGCAGCCCGACGGGCAAGGCCTATCAGGAAAACCCGCGTACCGAGAGCGAAGTCACCTATCAATTCGACCTGGCTGGGGCAAAGATCTACAGCTGGGTCAACGGCAGCTACCAGACCTCGGACAACACTGATTCCACGGTCGAGACCGTCACCTCCAAGGGTGTCGGTTATGGCGTGCAGGCGAAGATGGGCGGTTTGTCCCTCACCGGCTCCGGTTTCCAGGCCAAGGGCATCAACCCGTTTTTCACCAACAATGCCGGCGAGCCGACCCTGCGCAATGTCGACAGCGACGGCTACCTGATGCAGGGCTCCTACAAACTGGGCAAGAACCGCCTGGCCTTGTCCTACGGCAAGACCAATGACGATGGCAACGGCGTGGTCGGCAGCGGCGCGGACTACGAGACCCGCGGCATCGCGTTGTTCCATGACGTGAACGACAACCTCAAACTGGTGGCCGAGTACAACCAGTTCGAAATCAATGGCCACGACACCGACGAGCAGAACGAAGACACCGACACCTTTGCCGTGGGTGCGGTGCTGACCTGGTAACCCCGGGAGGTGGCCCTGGCCGTGCGCATCGCGGCGAGGGTCGCCAACCGTCTCATCCCATCGAAGCGGCTACCCGCTACCCAAGTAGCATTCGTCGCACCTCACAGACTTCGTACACTCGTGCCTCATACACACGCACCTGCCGGAGGTGACGATGCAGTCGGTCCAGAACGAAGGAATCGTCAGTGCGATGTCCCAGGCCACCGATGCCCGGCAGGTCGCGCAGGAACTGGCACGACAGTTGTTGCACCCGCACCTGGGGTTCGTGCTGTTCTTCTGTTCCGCCGAGTACGACTTGCAGGCGCTGGGCCAGGCCTTGCAGCAAAGCTTCGGCGGCATTCGCCTGGCGGGCTGCACCAGCGCCGGGGAAATCACCCCGCTGGGCTACGGACGCAATTGCGTGACGGCGGTGGGTTTCGATCATCGGCACTTTTCCATCGCGATCGAGCTGATCGACCAGATGGAGCACTTCAGCCTGATCGACGCCCAGCAAATGGTCGAGCGCCTGGTCAGTGGCTGTCGCAGCAACACCCTGGCCCCGATCAAGGGCAACAGCTTTGCCCTGACCTTGCTCGATGGCCTGTCCAGCCGTGAAGAAATGGTCCTGGCGGCCTTGAGCGCGGCATTGGGCGACATTCCGCATTTCGGCGGCTCGGCCGGCGACGATAACTACCTGACCCATACCCATGTGTACTTCGATGGCGAGTTCCACAGCGGCGCGGCCGTGGTGGTGCTGGTCAATACCTGGCTGGATTTCGAAGTGTTCACCACCCACCACGTGCTGCCCCGCGCAGAAAAGCTGGTGGTCACCGGGGCCGACAGCACTTTGCGCCGGGTCTTCGAACTCAATGCCGAGCCGGCCGCCGCCGAGTACGCCCGGCACATCGGCGTGCCAGTGGCGCAACTCGATCACCGGGTCTTCGCCGCGCACCCGTTGGCAGTGCGGATCAATCAGCAGTACTACGTGCGGGCCATCCAGCAGGTGCATCCGGACCTGAGCCTGAGCTTCTACTGCGCCGTGGAAAACGGCATCGTCCTCACCGCCATGACTCCGGGGCCGATGCTGCCGAACCTGCAAAGCCTGTTCGAGGGTTTGCAGGAGCGCCTGGGTGATTTGCTGCTGACCATCGGTTGCGACTGTTTCCTGCGGCGTCTGGAACTCGAAGACGACGGCAGTCTTGATCAGATCGGCACGTTTTTGCGTGAGCAACGGGTGATGGGTTTCAACACCTACGGAGAACAGTTCAATGGCATGCACATCAACCAGACCTTCACCGGCGTTGCCATTGCCCGTGGCCGCGCCCCAGGACATCGCTGAGCTGCAGGCCGAGCTGGCCAGGCTGCGCCTGGAAAACCATAAACTGCAGCGCATCAATGGTGCGCTGATCGAACGGGTCGAGTCCGGGGTGACCCGCGGCAACGATCCGTACGCGGCATTCCAGCATTCGGTGGTGCTGGCCGAGCAGGTGCGCGAACGCACCGATGCCCTGAACCAGGCCATGGCCGAACTCAAGGCCGGTAATCATTTGCTCAGCGAAGCCCGCCTGCGCGCGGAAACGGCGCATCAACACCTGATCGATGCCATTGAAAGCATTTCCGACGCCTTCGTCCTGTTCGACGCCGAGCAGCGCATCGTGCTGTTCAACAGTCGCTTCAAGGCGTTCTGGAGCAACAGTCGGGTGCGGATCAATGCCGGCATGCGCCTGACCGAGGTCAAGCGGCTGATGATGAACAACGGCCTGTTCACCGAAGAGCCACGCGGGCATGCCGACGAAAACCTGCTTTACCGCCTGCAGAACGGGCGCTGGCTGCAAGTCAGCGAGCGGCCGACCCAGGAAGGGGGGCGGGTGATTCTGTTCACCGACATTACCGACGTCAAACTCAGCGAAACCGTACGCCGGGAGCAGGCGGTGGCGCAGAAGTCGCATCTGCTTCAACGGGCGGTCGACAACCTGTCCCAAGGGGTGGCGATGGTCAGCGCCGAGGGCATTCTGGAGTTGTGGAACCGGCGTTTCCTGGAGTTGAGCGGCCTGGCGCCCGTGGCGGCCCATCGCCCGTTTGCCGAAGTAATCGCCGACAGCGAGTTGAACCTGCTGACCCCGGCCAGTCGCGATGGCAACGGACGACCGGTACGCGAATGCGAACAGCGCCTGTACGATGGCCGGGTCCTGGAAATCCGCACCCATGCATTGCCCGCCGGCGGTTTCGTCAACACCTTCACCGACATTACCGAACGCTACCAGCACGCCGAGGCGCTGAGTGAAAGCGAACACTGGATTCGCCTGATCACCGATCACGTACCTGCATTGATTGCCTACCTCAATGCCGATCTGGTCTACGAGTTCACCAACAAGGTCTACGAAGAATGGTACTGCTGGCCCCGCGGCGTGATGCTCGGCCAGAGCCTGCGCGAAGTGCACAGCGAACAGCATTACCAGCGGCTGGAGTCCTACGTGGCCAGGGCGCTGGCGGGCGAGAGCGTGACGTTCGAATTCGCCGAAACCAACGTCAACAACCAGGAGCGCTACATGCTGCGCTCCTATGTGCCCAACCGTCTGGCCAGTGGCGAGGTGGTGGGGATTTTCGTGCTGATCCGCGACATCACCGAACGCCGGCGCACCGCCGAGGCGTTGCATCAGGCTTATCAGAACCTTGAGCTGCGGGTTCGCGAGCGCACGGCGGAATTGACTACCCTCAATGACCAACTGCTGCGCGAGATCGATGAGCGTCGCCTGGTCGAGTCACGCTTGCGCGAGGCCAAGCAGGAAGCCGAGCAGGCCAACCTGTCGAAGACCAAGTTCCTCGCCGCCGTCAGCCATGACCTCCTGCAACCGTTGAATGCCGCTCGGCTGTTTACCAGTGCCTTGCTGGAGCGGCGCGAGCCGATGTCCAGCGAAATTCTGGTGCGCAACGTGAGCAATTCCCTGGAAGACGTGGAGAACCTGCTCGGCACCCTGGTGGATATTTCCAAGCTCGATGCGGGGGTGATCAAGGCCGATATTGCGCCGTTCGCCCTCAGTGAACTGCTGGACAACCTGGCCGCCGAATACACCCAGGTGGCGCGCAGTGAAGGCCTGCAACTGCACTTCATCGGCTGTTCGGCGCTGGTGCGCAGTGACATCCAGCTGCTCGCCCGGATTCTGCGCAACCTGCTGAGCAATGCGATCCGCTATACCTACAGTGGTCGCGTGGTGCTCGGGTGCCGGCGGCATCATCAGTGCCTGACGATCGAAGTCTGGGACAGTGGCATGGGCATTGCCGAGCATCGCCTGGAGGAGATTTTCCAGGAGTTCAAGCGCGGTGATGTGCAGCGACCCGATCAGGATCGCGGCTTGGGCCTGGGTCTGGCGATTGTCGAGAAGATTGCCGGCATCCTCGGGCATCGCATTCATGTGCGCTCATGGCCGGGACGGGGTTCGATGTTTTCGGTCGAAGTACCGTTGAGCGCCACCGCGCCGAAACCGCCACCGACGTTGCAGATGAGCGAGCCGATGCTTGAGCGCCTGCGTGGTGCGCGGATATGGGTGCTGGACAATGACGCGACCATCTGTGCCGGCATGCGCACCTTGCTGGAGGGGTGGGGGTGTCGGGTGGTGACGGCGCTGTCGGAGGAGGACCTGGCGCGGCAAGTGGACAACTACCACGCCGAGGCGGACCTGCTGATTGCCGATTACCACCTGGACAACGATCGCAACGGTGTCGACGCCGTGGCCCGGATCAATGCCCGGCGCGCGTCACCGGTCCCGGCGATGATGATCACGGCCAACTACAGCAATGAACTCAAGCAGCAGATCCGCGAACTGGGCCACACCCTGATGCACAAGCCGGTGCGGCCGATGAAGCTGAAGACGGCGATGAGTCATTTGCTCGGCAGGCCTTGATTTTCTGGGTGTCGGTGCTGGCCTCTTCGCGAGCAAGCCCGCTCCCACATTTGATCTTCATCAAACACAGATTTTGTGTACGACGCAGGTCCAGTGTGGGAGCGGGCTTGCTCGCGAAGGGCGCTCCGCGGTCTCTCTGACTCAACGCCGCAGATAAGACCCGAAATCAATATCCCCGGCACTCAGGATCGCCTGCACCCGGTTGTGCACGTTGAGCTTGCGCAGGATCGCCGAGACATGGGCCTTGACCGTGGTCTCGGCGATTTCCAGGGTGTAGGCGATCTGCTTGTTCGATTCGCCCTTGGTCATGCGTTCCAGCACCTGCAGTTGTTTGCGGGTCAGGGCCTGGAGCAGTTCGGGCGGGAAGCCCGGGGTGTCGTTCATCCGCCGGTGGGTGCTGCTTTTGGCGGTGCGGATGATGTCCGGGGGCAGGTAGACATTGCCATTGAGAATCTGCTGGATGGCATCGGTCATCTGGGTACGGGGTGAAGACTTGGTGATGAAACCCACCGCACCGTAGGTGATGGCTTGCAGCACGATCTGTTTGTCCTGCTCGGCGGAGACAATCACCACCGGAATGGTCGGCGCTTCGTTACGCAGGTTGATCAGGCCATTGAGCCCGTGCATGCCGGGCATGTTCAGGTCGAGCAGGATCAGGTCCAGGTCGTCGTGTTCCTGGGTCAGCGCCAGGGCGCTGTCCAGGTCGGCGGTTTCCATCACTTCGGTGCCGGCAAAACCGTCGCTGATGACGTTGTGAATGGCTTCGCGAAACAGCGGGTGATCGTCGGCAATCAGGATTTTGTACATGGCCTTTCACCTCATTATTTTGATTATGGTGTGGCAACTACACGCACGCGTAAAGCTTCAGGGAAAGGGTTCGGGGCTGGCTGGCGAAACCGGCAGATTGGCCGCTTGCCAGGCGTCCAGGCCATCGCGATACCAATACAGAGTCTTATAGCCCATGGTGGCTGCGCGTTTGACCGCATTCCAGCTCAACCAGCAGTCGGAGCGGCAGTAGAAGACCAGCGGTCGCGTCGGGTCGCCGCCAGTCAGTGATTTCAGGTTCCGGGAAAAGTAATCCTGCCAGGCGGGCGTCAGGTCACCGTCGCCGGTGTTGGCCAGCCAATGGCTGCCGGGCAGGTTTTCATGGGGCTGGTCTTCGATGAACTGCCCTTGCAGCCACTGACGGCGGTAGACGTCGATCAGCACCGGGCGCGGGGTTTGGCCGAGCAGGGTTTGCAGGGCGGGGGTGTCGATGATGGTTGCGCCTTGCAGTTGTTCCGGCGTCGGGCTGCGGTACAGGCCGATGCGATAGCCGTCGGTGGAGAACAGCGCCGTGTCGGCCTGCGCGGTGCTCAGCAGCAGGCCCAGCGACAGGGCGGCGAGAGTAGGGCGCAACAGGCAACGTCGGGCTCGCGGCATGGTTTCAGTCCTTATAGTTATGGACCTATTACATGCCAGTCGGGGGGCGTTGGGAATGCGACGATAGACAGGAAAACCAGTACTAAAGTAGTAATTCCCCCTGTTCAATGAAGATCCCCCTGTGGGAGCGGGCTTGCTCGCGAAAGCGTTGTGTCAGTCGACTTATTTATTGAATTTGCCGCCGCCTTCGCGAGCAAGCCCGCTCCCACAGTTGACCTGTGTAGTCAGTTGGTTTTGCGCAAGGCCGCATGCTGCGGGTTGAAGGTCAGCACGGCGAGCAGCGCGAACAGCAGCGTCAAACCCGCACACACCGCCAGCGCCAGCAGATTGAAGCGTTCATACAGGGCGAAGCGCACCAGTTCCACCGCATGGGTAAAGGGATTCACCGCGCACAGCCAATACAGCCACTGGCTGGCCTCGCGCATCTTCCACAGCGGATACAGCGCCGATGACAGGAAAAACAGCGGGAAGATCACGAAGTTCATCACCCCGGCAAAGTTCTCCAGCTGGCGGATCGCGTTCGACAGCAACAGGCCCAGTGCGCTGAGCATCAACGCCACCAGCAACAGGGCCGGCAACGCCAGCAACAGGCCCATGGCCGGTGGCCGCACGCCGTAGACCCAGGCAATCGCCAGGAACGCATACACCTGCAACAACGAAATCAGCGACGTGGCCACCAGTTTGCTGCACAGCAGAAAGGTTCGGGGCAGGGGGCTGGTCAACAGCACGCGCATGCTGCCCATCTCGCGGTCGTAGACCATCGACAGTGACCCCTGCATGCCATTGAACAGCAGGATCATGCAGGCCAGCCCGGGAATGATGTAGACCTCGTACGGTATGTAGGTGTCGTAGGGCTCGATGATCGCGATCCCCAGTGCCGCGCGAAAGCCGGCGGCGAACACCAGCAGCCACAGCAGCGGCCGCACCAGGGCGCTCAGAAATCGGGTGCGTTGCAGCACAAAGCGCAGCCATTCGCGCAGCACGATGCCGCGCAAGCATTGCCAGTAAGCGTTCATTGGACAACCCCTGATGTCGTAAGGCGAGTGAAGGCCGAGCCGAGATCGCCGCCGTGCTTCAGGCTCAGGGCGTCGGCCTGCCCACTGGCCACCAACCGGCCTTGATGCAGGATCAGCAAGTCATCGCTGGGCTGTACTTCGTCGAGCAGGTGGGTGGTCCAGAGCACGCTGATGTGCTCGTCGCGACACAGGCTGCGGATGTGCCGGTTGAGCGCCAGGCGACTCGCCGGGTCGAGGCCGGCACTGGCTTCATCGAGCAGCAGCAGGCGCGGCTCATGCAGCAGGGCGCGGGCAATTTCCACCCGGCGACGATGGCCGCCATTGAGTTCGCGCACCCGTTCGCGGCGACGGTCGGTCAGGGCCTGACGGGCCAGTTCGGCGTCGATCCGAAGGTCGGTCTGACGCCGGGACAGGCCATGCAATGCCGCGTGATAACGCAGGTTCTGCTCGACGCTGAGGTCCAGGTCCAGGGTGCTTTGCTGGAACACCACGCCCAATTGCCTGAGTGCCGGGCGTGCCGCGCTGCGCAATGAACAGCCACCGACGCGGATCTCGCCTTGCTGCAGATCATAGAGCCGGGTCAACAGGGCAATCAGGGTCGACTTGCCGGCGCCGTTGGGCCCCAGCAGCGCGGCGAAACGCCCGGGTTCCAGGCTGAAACTCACCTTGCGCAAGGCCTCCCGGGAGCCGTAGGCAAAGCCCAGGTCGCTGACTTCAAGGGCGTTCATGGCGTCACCACCACGCCCCAGGGATAGCGCCCGACCTTCACCGATTTGCTGACCTTGAGGCTGTCGACATCGATCACCGAGACATCGCCGCTGACGCCGTTGGTGGCCAGCAGTTGCTTCTGATCCGGGGTGAACGCCATCTGCCAGACCCGTCGACCCACCAGCAGGTAATCGAGAATCTCGTAAGTCTTGGCATCGATCACCGCCACATGATTGGCCGGGCCCAGTGCGACGAAACCGTACTTGCCATCGGCGCTGAGCTTGATGCCGACCGGCTGGACCTTGTCCGGGTGCACGCCCTTGATCTGGAAGTTAAGGGTCTTGAGCACGGTACGGCTGGCCACATCGAGAATGGTCACGGTGCCGCCGATTTCCGCCGAGGCCCAGAGCTTCGCGCCATCGGGGGAGAACTCGACGAAGCGCGGGCGCTGGTCCACCAGGGTGCTGTCGGCCAGGGTCTGGGTGCTGGTGTCGATCCAGTGCAGCATGTTGGTGGTTTCGCTGGTGTTGACCGCCCACTTGCCGTCGGGGCTGACGGCCATACCCTCGGGCTCGACGCCGACGTTGATCTGGCCGAGTACCTTGGAGGTCTCGGTGTCGATCACCGTGACCAGCGCATCGTCTTCGTTGGAGACGTACAACCAGCGATTGTTGGGGTGCAGGGCGAATTGTTCAGGGTCTTTGCCCGAGGGCAGTTCCTTGATGATCTTGCGCGTGGTCACGTCCATCACCTGGACCCGGTCCGAGTCGCTGGCGCAGATGTACAACAACTTGTTGTCATGGGACAGCAGCAGGCCGCGAGGGCGCTGGCCGACGGGCAGGGTGTCGGTGACTTGCAGGGTCTGCATGTCGATCAGGCTCAGGTTGTTGTCCTTTTCGTTGGAGACCCAGGCAGTGCTGGCAACGGCATTGCCAGCGGCGAGCAGCAAGGTGCAAGAGAGCAGGGTGCGGCGCATGGCGGATTCCTTATTGTTGTGATGTTCGGATCAGGGAAAGCGGCAGCTGACCTCGGGCTTGTCGTAACCCAGGCTGTCCATCTCGTTGAACGGGTGCAAAAAGCCGTCCTGGGGTGAGGTGCTGACCAGCGCCCGGGGCTGGACGATGGGAATCGGCTGGCGCAACTGGCCATTCCACGACCGGTAGCTGAGCTTGCGACCCTTGAAACCGTCGAGCGGCAACTGATCGCTGATTTCAAGCGTACGGATCGCCATCGGCTCGGCCTGGCGCAGTTTGCTCACAGCGCTGGCGATACTGCGCACGGCCATCCATGCCGCGAAATCGCGGTCATTCATCCAGCGTCCGGTCAGGGCTTCAAAGCGTTTTTGCAGCTGCGCGGCGCCGTAGGTTTCCACGGTCTTGTGCCAGCCCACCGGGGTCAGGCCCTGGGTGCCGGCGACCGGGCGCGGGTACCAGGTCTGGTAGGGCACGTATTCACCGAAGTCGCCGCGTTCATCGGCCACCAGCACCACGTCGTACTCGGCGGTCTGGGTGAACAGCGGCATGTCAGCCTGGGCGCTGCGGCGTTGGTCGTTATCAAAGCTCCAGGGTTTTTCCGCCACCAGTTGCAAGCCGAAGCGCTTGGCCGCGCGGCGCAGGGCGGCGGCATAGGCTTGATCGTCCGGGGTCGGGCCGACAATCAGCAGCGCCCGCTGCCATTTGCGCAACACCAGAAACTGCGCCAGCGCATCGGCGAGCATCGCCCGGCTCGGCAAGGTGTGCAGCACGTTCGGCAGGCAATCGCTGATGCGTAGGCTGTCGTCGGGGCTGCCGGCGTTGAACAGTAGGCTATCGGGCAGTGCCGCACTCAATTGGCGCAGGCTGGTCGCGGGGGCATTCACCACAAACAGGCGCAGGCCCTGTTCATGCTGCACCTTTGCCGCTTCGAGCAAGGCCTCGGGGCTGTCGACGCTGGCGCTGACCAGGCTGTAGCCGTGGTTGAGAAAACGCCCGGTGCTGTTGCTGTCGGTGATCGCCAGTTCGGCACCGCGCAGCCCGGCATCGGTGGGCTCGGGGATGACGTTCGACAGCAACGGGCCGGCGTCGGGGCGATAACCCAGGTAGCCGATCCGCACCTGCAAGGGCGCATCGGCGGCCTGACTCTGGGTGGCCAGGCCGGCGGCGCAGGCAATCGCCAGCAGGTAGATCAGGGCGTAAGGGATGAGCTGGCGCATAGGGCACTCCTTTACAGGTAGCGCCAGCATAGGAAGCCCGCGAAGCTGAGGAAATATGCAGAAAGTACCGGTGGTGTCCATCCAGCGCCTTACTACCAAGGGACTAGGTAGCGACCACCAAAGCAGCATGGGGGCTGTGCGCAGGGCTTTCTAAGATGGCTGCCATAGCCTCTGCCAAGAGGTTTTGCGTGCAATCCAGAGGGCATAACAATGACAACAAAACGCAACGCCTTGCTCGTGACCGGGCTATTGGCCGGTTTGATCAGTGCAGGTTCCGTCTGGGCCCACGGCAATGTGGTGCCACAGGCTGTCGCCACCCAGGGCTTGACCCCGATCAAGGACGCCGGGGTGCAGCTCGATGCCGATGGCTGGGCCGTGGTGAACCCGTATCGCACCGCCCCGGAACACGACAAGGCAGTGGAAATCGGCGCCTCGGCCTATACCCAGAACTGCGCGGCCTGTCATGGCCTGGAAGCCAAGTCCGGCGGTATCGCCCCCGACTTGCGCATGCTCGATGTCGGCGAGGCGGGCGATGAATGGTTCGCCGAACGGGTGCGCCATGGCGCGGTGCGCGACGGTCGGGTGTACATGCCGAAGATGGCCGACTACCTGAGCCAGGAAGCCCTGTGGGCGGTGCGTACCTATCTGGACACTGTGCGCGTCGAGGAGTGACCCATGCGCCTGCTCGCGGTGTTGATCAGCGCTCTGTGGCTGTGCTGCCAGGCGGCGCAGGCGCAGGTTCGCAACTACGACGAAATGATCGCCGCCGGGGAGCTGAAGGTGGCGGTCTACAAGGACTTCGCCCCCTACAGTTTCGAAAGCGCCGGAAAGCCCCAGGGAGTCGATGTTGAACTCGCCGAGGCCTTGGCCAAGGCACTCGGTGTGCGCCTGTCGTTGATCTGGGCACCGGCCGGGGAAAAACTCGATGACGACCTGCGCGACTACATCTGGCGTGCCAGTGCCTTGCACAACCAGCAACTGGCCGACCTGATGATGCGCGTGCCCTACGACCGTGACTACGCGCAGAAGCGCAACGAGTTCGGCGAACTGGTCAACGGCCAAGTGGTGATGTTCGGTCCGTACCAGAACGAGCAATGGCAGGTGGCCTATGACCGCCGAAGGCTGGATAAGGTCGCCAGCGTCGCGGTGTTCGAGCATCACCCGATTGGTGTCGAAGTCGACAGCGTGCCCTCGTTCTACCTGACCTCGGTGTTCAACGGCATGCTCGCTGGCAAGACCCATCACTATTCGGGCGTACCCCAGGCGTTTGCCGCGATGAAGGCCGGTGAGGTCGACGCGGTGATGGCCATGCGCGGCGAAATCGACTGGCAAGTGCACGAAGCGGCCGACCCGCAGGTGGCGCTGGCAGAAAATGCCTACCCGAACATGGGCAAGCAGCTCTGGGAAATCGGCATGGCGGTGCACGAAAGCAACCGTCAACTGGCCTATGCCGTGGAAGAGGCGTTGGAAGCGCTGATCCGCGACGGTTCGGTGAAGACCATCTACGGCCATTACGGCCTGCGTTACGACGTGCCCGAGATGTATCAATAAGGAGCAGGCGATGAAATGGCGAGGGAGTTGTCTGTTGGCCTGCTGGTTGAGCCTGGCGGCACAGGCTGGCGCTATCGACCCCGGCAAGGATCCGGTGCCATCGGTGATGTGGGCCTTCTATCATCAGCAGTTTCTGGGCAATGCGCCGTTCGTGTTCGATGAGCGGGTCAAGCTGCTGTCGCCGCCGTTTGCCGAAGATGCCCGGCAGGTGCCGCTGGAAATCGATGCCCGGGCGTTCAATGGCGAGGTGGTGAAAATCCTCGCCTGGGCAGAGCTGAATCCGTTGCCGAAAATCGTCGACTTCCAGCCGCTGAATTCGGTTTTGCCGTGGCTGTCTTTGCGCATTCGCATCGAACAGGCGACGCCCTTGCGCGCGGCGGTGTTGACCCGCGACGGCGTGTGGCATGTCGGCTCGACCCTGATTGACGCCGCGGGTGGCGGTTGCACCGCGCCGAGCGTGGTGCGGACTCAACCGGGCTGGGAGGAGCGCATCGGCGAAGTGCTCGGCGGCCGTTATCCCCGGGACGGGTTCAGCCGTTTGCGTATGCAGGTGGCCCATCCCATGGACAACGGCATGGTCAGCGGCATTCCGGAATTCTTCATCAACCATGCCGAACTGCGCGACCGCAACGAGCAAGTGCTGGCCCGGCTGGAGCTGTTCCCCGCGGTCAGCGAAAACCCCAACCTGGCCTTCGACATCGAAGGGGCAGGGCAAACGCGCCTGCTGCTACGGGACAACAGCGGCAATGAGTTCGATGCGTCGATCCCCTGACCCTAAGGAGCGTGGCATGCGCTGGATCCTGTTGATGGTGTTAAGCGTCAGTCTGCCGGCCCTGGCCGATCTCGAGTACTCGCTCAAGCCCCGGCGGATCGCCCAGGACACCTGGTTACTGGAAGGCAGCACCGATAATTTCGCCAAGGCCAACGGCGGCAACATCGTCAACACCGCGTTTATCGTCACTGAACGCGGTGTGGTGGTGATCGACACCGGGCCGTCCAGGCGTTACGGCGAAGCGATGCGCAAGGCCATTGCCGCCACCACCGACAAGCCGGTGATCGAGGTCTTGCTGACCCATCACCACCCGGACCATGTGCTGGGTAATCAAGCCTTCACCGACGTGCCAATCGGCGCCTTGGCCGGCACCAGCGAGCTGTTGCACCAGCAAGGCGATGCCATGGCGGAGAATATGTACCGGATGGTCGGCGACTGGATGCGTGGCACCGAAGTGGTGCTGCCCACCCAGGCGCTGACACCCGGCGTGAAAAGTTTTGGGAATCACGATCTGCGCTTGCTGAGCCTGGGTGGGCATACGGGCGCGGATCTGGCTATTCTCGACCAGCAAACCGGTGTGCTGTTTGCCGGGGACCTGGTGTTTTATCAGCGGGCGCTGACAACGCCCAACAGTCCCGGGCTGTCGGTGTGGCTGGCGGATATCGCGACCCTGCAAGGCTTGCCCTGGACACAGGTCGTACCGGGCCATGGGCCGGTGTCGAGCGATCCACAACCCTTCGAGCAGATGCGCGATTACCTGACCTGGCTCGATCAGCTCATGCGCGATGGCGCGGCCAATGGCAGTGATATGGCGGAGATGATCCGCAGCCCCATCCCCGAACGCTTCGCCGGGATCAACCTGAGCCGTTATGAACTGATCCGCAGCGTCAGTCATCTGTACCCGCGTTACGAGCGAGGGCAGATGAGCCGGGTGGATTCTGCCGCGCAAAAGTGAGCAAACACAGCCCCCCTGTGGGAGCGAGCTTGCTCGCGATGAGGTCCTGACAGTCAACATTGATGTCGGCTGATACGACGCCATCGCGAGCAAGCTCGCTCCCACAGGGGATCTATGTCTGGCACAAAGTTCGCTGCTCATCTCCTCCGACCCTGTACCAAGGAACTAGCAATCTCCTCATTGCGGGCAATTGTTGCCAGGGCAGCGGCGCCCAAGAATCTGCACCAGACCGGGAAAATTTTCCGGACATAACAAAAATCCGCAGAGGAAGCCGTCATGACCCAACCCGCACGTCGCCAGTCCTTCGTCTTGAGCCTGCTGCTCAGTGCCATGCTGTTGTCCGGCCAGGCATTGGCCGGGGTTTCCGACCAGGACATTCTCCAGGACCCGAAGAACCCGGAACAGGTCGTGACCAACGGCCTCGGCGTTCAAGGGCAGCGCTACAGCCCGCTGGATATTCTCAATGTCGACAACGTCAAGGAGTTGCGCCCGGCGTGGGCGTTTTCCTTCGGCGGAGAAAAACAGCGTGGCCAGCAAGCGCAGCCGATGGTCAAGGACGGCGTGATGTATATGACCGGTTCCTACTCCCGGGTATTTGCCGTGGATGCGCGCACCGGCAAGAAACTCTGGCAATACGATGCGCGCCTGCCCGATGACATCCGCCCTTGCTGCGACGTGATCAACCGTGGTGTCGCGCTGTATGGCGACCTGGTGATTTTCGGCACCCTCGACGCCAAGCTCGTAGCGCTGAACAAGGACACCGGCAAGGTGGTGTGGAGCAAGAAAGTCGCCGACCACAAGGAAGGCTACTCGATCAGCGCCGCGCCGCTGGTGATCAACGGCAAGCTGATTACCGGCGTGGCCGGTGGCGAGTTTGGCGTGGTGGGCAAGATCGAGGCCTACGACCCGAAAAACGGTGATCTGCTGTGGACCCGGCCAACGGTCGAAGGCCATATGGGCTACGTCTACAAGGACGGCAAAGCGGTGGAAAACGGCATCTCCGGCGGCGAGGCGGGCAAGACCTGGCCGGGCGATCTGTGGAAAACCGGTGGCGCCGCCCCTTGGCTTGGCGGTTACTACGACCCCGAAACCAACCTGCTGTTGTTCGGTACCGGCAACCCGGCGCCGTGGAACTCGCACCTGCGCCCTGGCGACAACCTCTACTCCTCATCGCGCCTGGCGCTCAACCCGGACGACGGCACCATCAAGTGGCACTTCCAGAGCACTCCCCACGATGGTTGGGACTACGACGGCGTGAATGAGCTGGTGTCCTTCAACTACAGCGAAGGGGGCAAGGAGATCAAGGCGGCGGCCACTGCCGACCGTAACGGTTTCTTCTACGTGCTGGACCGCACCAACGGCAAATTCATCCGTGGCTTCCCGTTCGTGGACAAGATCACCTGGGCTACCGGCCTGGATAAAACCGGCCGGCCGATCTACAACGAAGCCAGCCGTCCCGGTGCCCCGGGTTCCGAAGCCAAGGGCAGTTCGGTCTTCGTGGCGCCGGCGTTCCTCGGCGCGAAAAACTGGATGCCGATGGCCTACAACAAAGACACCGGGCTGTTCTATGTGCCGTCCAACGAATGGGGCATGGACATCTGGAACGAAGGCATCGCCTACAAGAAAGGCGCGGCGTTCCTCGGCGCCGGCTTCACCATCAAGCCGTTGAACGAAGACTACATCGGCGTGCTGCGGGCCATCGATCCGAAAACCGGCAAGGAAGTCTGGCGCCACAAGAACTACGCGCCGCTGTGGGGCGGGGTGCTGACCACCAAGGGCAACCTGGTGTTCACCGGCACGCCTGAAGGCTTCCTGCAGGCCTTCAACGCCAAGACCGGCGAAAAGGTCTGGGAATTCCAGACCGGCTCTGGCGTGCTCGGTTCGCCCGTGACCTGGGAAATGGACGGCGAACAGTACGTCTCGGTGCTCTCCGGCTGGGGCGGCGCGGTACCGCTGTGGGGCGGCGAAGTGGCCAAGCGGGTGAAGGACTTCAACCAGGGCGGCATGCTCTGGACCTTCAAGCTGCCCAAGGACCTCGTCGCCAAGCATTAAACCTGTAGGAGCGAGCCTGCTCGCGATGGTCGTCAACGATAACGCTGGAAGCCTGATACCCCGCGGCGTTCTCGGGTTCATCGCGAGCAAGCTCGCTCCCACAGTGTTTTGTGTGAAACCTACGACCAAATAACGAGAGCCCCTCCTGCCAACGATGCATTCGTCTGGCGCGCGGGGCTCTCTAGTATCGGCGTATCGCCTGTCAGTACGACAGGCATCGACCCAGACAGAGGCCCACCATGATCTACAAACAACCCGGAACCCCAGGCGCCGTCATTACCTTCAAGCCGCGCTACGGCAACTTTATCGGTGGCGAGTTCGTTGCCCCGATCAATGGCGAGTACTTCACCAACACCTCGCCGGTCAACGGTGAAGTGATCGCCGAATTCCCGCGCTCCAGCGCCGCCGACATCGACAAGGCCCTGGACGCCGCCCATGCCGCTGCCGACGCCTGGGGCAAGACCTCGGCCCAGGACCGCTCCCTGGTGCTGTTGAAAATCGCCGACCGCATCGAGCAGAACCTTGAGGTCCTGGCCGTCACCGAAACCTGGGACAACGGCAAGGCCGTGCGCGAAACCCTGAACGCCGACGTGCCGCTGGCGGCCGACCACTTCCGCTACTTCGCTGGCTGCATCCGCGCCCAGGAAGGCGGGGCTGCCGAGATCAATGAGCTGACCACGGCCTATCACTTCCATGAGCCCCTGGGCGTGGTCGGGCAGATCATTCCGTGGAACTTCCCGCTGCTGATGGCCGCCTGGAAACTCGCCCCGGCCCTGGCCGCCGGCAACTGCATCGTGCTCAAGCCTGCCGAACAAACGCCGCTGTCGATCATGGTCTTCGCCGAGCTGATCGCCGACCTGCTGCCGGCGGGCGTGTTGAACATCGTCCAGGGCTTCGGGCGCGAAGCCGGCGAGGCCCTGGCCACCAGCAAGCGCATCGCCAAGATCGCCTTCACCGGCTCGACCCCGGTGGGCGCGCACATCATGCATTGCGCCGCCGAGAACATCATCCCGAGCACCGTCGAACTGGGCGGCAAGTCGCCGAACATTTTCTTCGAAGACATCATGAACGCTGAACCTGCGTTCATCGAAAAAGCGGCGGAAGGCCTGGTGCTGGCGTTCTTCAACCAGGGCGAAGTCTGCACCTGCCCGTCTCGGGCACTGGTCCAGGAGTCGATCTACGAGCCGTTCATGGCCGAGGTGATGAAGAAGATCGTCAGGATCAAGCGCGGCAATCCGCTGGACACCGAGACCATGGTCGGCGCCCAGGCTTCCGAGCAGCAATACGACAAGATCCTCTCGTACCTGACCATTGCCCAAGAGGAGGGCGCCGAGCTGCTCACCGGTGGCGCGGCCGAACGTCTGGAAGGTGACCTGTCCAGCGGCTATTACATCCAGCCGACCCTGCTCAAGGGGCACAACAAGATGCGCGTGTTCCAGGAAGAAATCTTCGGCCCGGTGGTGGGCGTCACCACCTTCAAGGACGAAGCCGAAGCGCTGGCGATTGCCAACGACAGCGAGTTCGGCCTCGGCGCCGGCCTGTGGACCCGCGACATCAACCGCGCCTACCGCATGGGCCGGGCGATCAAGGCCGGGCGCGTATGGACCAACTGCTACCACCTGTACCCGGCTCACGCGGCGTTCGGTGGCTACAAGAAGTCCGGCGTCGGTCGCGAAAACCACAAGATGATGCTCGACCACTATCAGCAGACCAAAAACCTGCTGGTGAGCTACGACATCAATCCGCTGGGGTTCTTCTAACTTCGCAAGAACACTGAAAAACCTGTGGGAGCGAGCTTGCTCGCGATGAGGCCGGCACATTCAACATCTCGGTTGACTGTTGCTCCGTCATCGCGAGCAAGCTCGCTCCCACATGGGTTTTGTGTTGCCAATGACTGCGCAACACCCCCTACCAAATCACCCCCAAAACTCCTTCGAAAGTAGCATTCGGGCACTCGGCGCCCCGTGCATTAATGGCTCTACCGGAATCACCCGGGCACAAGAAGAGGAATGACCCATGTGGACTAAACCCGCGTTTACCGATCTGCGCATTGGCTTCGAAGTGACGATGTATTTCGCCAACCGTTGATTGATCACCCGGCCAGCCGATGCGTTGGCCGGGCCTGCCTTCTGGAGCATCCGCCATGCACATCCGCGTTCTCGGTTCCGCCGCTGGCGGTGGTTTCCCGCAGTGGAACTGCAACTGCCGCCAGTGCGCCGGTGTGCGCAATGGCAGCTTGCGGGCCCAGCGCCGTACACAGTCGTCGATTGCCCTGAGTGACAACGGTGTGGAGTGGGTGCTGTGCAATGCGTCACCGGACATTCGCGCGCAACTTGAGAGTTTTGCGCCGCTGCAACCGGCGCGCCGATTGCGTGACACTGCCATCGCTGGCGTCGTACTGCTCGACAGCCAGATCGATCATTGCACCGGTTTGCTTAGCCTGCGCGAAGGCTGTCCGCATGACGTTTGGTGCACCGCGCGTGTGCACCAGGACCTGAGCAGCGGTTTCCCGCTGTTCACCATGCTTGAACACTGGAACGGCGGATTGCAATGGCAACCGGTCGGCCTCGATCGCCAGCCGTTCGGCATCCCGGCCTGCGAGCATTTGCAATTTCGCGCGATTCCCCTGGTGAGCAACGCGCCGCCGTATTCACCCAATCGCGGCAACCCGCAACCGGGCGACACCATTGGCCTGTTCATAGAACACCTGCGCAGCGGTGCCTCGCTGTTCTATGCGCCTGGCCTTGGTCGAATCGACGATGAAGTGCTGGGCTGGATGCAGCGTGCCGATTGCCTGCTGCTGGACGGCACCCTGTGGCGCGACGACGAGATGCGTATCTGCGAAGTCGGCCAGAGCCTGGGCAGCGAAATGGGGCACCTCCCACAAAGCGGCCCCGGCGGGATGCTTGAAGTGCTGGAGGGTTTCAACCGCCAGCGCAAGGTGCTGATCCATATCAACAACACCAATCCCATTCTCGATGAAGACTCGGCCGAGCGGGCTTTGCTGGAGCGGCGGGGGATCGAAGTGGCTTATGACGGCATGAGTATTGAGCTGTAACCAAAGGCGCTATCGCGAGCAAGCTCGCTCCCACAATGGATTTCTGCAGTACATGAAATTTGTGTTCCCACCGAACACCTGTGGGAGCGAGCTTGCTCGCGATAGGGCCAGCGCAGGCACCGCAAAAATTCCCGGAGAACAAAATGACTGACACCCCCATGTCCCCCACAGAATTCGAAGCCGCCCTGCGCGCCAAGGGCGCCTACTACCATATCCACCATCCCTTCCACCAAGCGATGTACGCCGGACGCGCCAGCCGCGAGCAGATCCAGGGCTGGGTCGCCAATCGCTTCTATTACCAGGTCAACATCCCCCTGAAAGACGCTGCCATCCTGGCCAACTGCCCGGACCGCGATGTGCGCCGGGAGTGGCTGCAACGGATTCTCGACCACGACGGCGTCCCCGGCAGCGAGGGCGGAATCGAAGCCTGGCTGCGCCTGGGCGAAGCCGTGGGCCTGGATCGCGAGCAGATCCTCTCCCAGGAACTGGTGCTGCCCGGGGTGCGGTTTGCGGTGGACGCCTACGTCAATTTCGCCCGTCGCGCCTGCTGGCAGGAAGCGGCCAGCAGTTCGCTGACCGAACTCTTTGCCCCACAGATCCATCAGTCGCGACTCGACGCCTGGCCGACCCATTACCCGTGGATCGACGTCACCGGCTACGACTATTTCCGCACGCGCCTGAGCCAGGCGCGGCGCGATGTCGAGCATGGCTTGCGCATTACCCTGGCGCACTACGTGACGGCCGAGGGGCAACAACGCATGTTGGAGATCCTGCAATTCAAGCTCGACGTGCTATGGAGCATGCTCGATGCCATGAGCATGGCCTACGAACTTGCACGCCCGCCTTATCACACGGTCACCGGCGACAACGTCTGGCATCGGGGGATCGCCCTGTGAGCCTGATCAATCGCCAGCAGTCACCGGCCTTGCGTCGTGGTTTTCGTCTGCAATGGGAGCCCCGTCAGGATTGCCACGTGCTGCTGTACCCCGAAGGCATGATCAAGCTCAACAGCAGCGCCGGGCAGATTCTTGACCTGGTGGATGGTCAGCGCAGCGTGGCGACGATCATTGATCGATTGAGCGCGAATTTCCCTGGCGTACCCGGGATCGACGAAGACGTGTTGGCGTTTCTGGAGGTGGCCCATGCGCAATTCTGGATCGAGTGAGGCGCTGCCCGGACCGCCGTTGTGGCTGCTCGCCGAGCTGACTTACCGCTGTCCGTTGCAATGCCCGTATTGCTCCAATCCGTTGGACTTTGCCCGGCACGGTGAGGAACTGGGCACGGAAGAATGGATCCGCGTATTCCGCGAAGCGCGGGACATGGGCGCCGCGCAATTGGGCTTTTCCGGTGGCGAGCCGCTGGTACGTCAGGACCTCGCCGAGTTGATCAAGGCCGCCCGGGACATGGGCTACTACACCAATTTGATCACTTCGGGCATCGGCCTGACCGAGCAGAAGGTGCGCGACTTCAAGGTGGCCGGGCTGGACCATATCCAGATCAGCTTCCAGGCCGCCGACGAAGCGGTGAATAACATGCTCGCCGGCTCGCGCAAGGCCTTTGCCCAGAAACTCGCCATGGCCCGTGCGGTGAAAGCCCAGGGCTATCCGATGGTGCTGAACTTCGTCACCCATCGGCACAACATCGACCGGATCGCGCAGATCATCGAGTTGTGCCTGGAGCTGGAAGCGGATTTCGTCGAATTGGCCACGTGCCAGTTCTATGGCTGGGCTGAACTCAACCGCGTCGGCCTGTTGCCCACCCGCGAGCAATTGCAACGTGCCGAGCGCATCACCAACGAGTACCGCGAACGGCTTGAAGCACAGGGCCACCCGTGCAAGCTGATCTTCGTCACCCCGGACTACTACGAGGAGCGCCCCAAGACCTGCATGAACGGCTGGGCCAACCTGTTTCTCGACATCACCCCCGACGGCACGGCCTTGCCTTGCCACAGCGCCCGGCAGTTGCCGGTAGCGTTTCCCAACGTGCGCGAGCACAGCCTCTCGCACATCTGGAACGACTCGTTCGGCTTCAATCGTTTTCGCGGCGATGACTGGATGAAGGAGCCGTGCCGCTCCTGCGATGAAAAGCACAAGGACCTGGGCGGGTGCCGCTGCCAGGCTTTCATGCTGACTGGCGATGCCAGCAATGCCGACCCGGTGTGCAGCAAGTCGCCGCACCACGGCGTGATCGTCAAGGCCCGCGAGGAAGCCGAGGCGCCAGGGTTGGGGATCGAACACTTGACGCTGCGCAATGCGAAGACTTCACAGCTGATCTATCGCGGTTAGTCTGGCGACATAAATCCCCTGTGGGAGCGAGCTTGCTCGCGATGAGGTCGGCACAATCAACATTGATGTCGACTGTGATGCAGCTATCGCGAGCAAGCTCGCTCCCACAGGGGGGCTGCGGTGTTCGCAGAATAGGGCGGATGACCTTGGTCTGATTGCATTCGCAGCTGGATGGTTTAGTGTGGTTTCTACCTTCCAAAACAATAAAAACAGGCTTTCCAATGAGCCAGAGTCTCAACCAGCTGCGCAAGTTCGTTTCCCCTGAAATCATCTTCGGTGCCGGTAGCCGGCACAGTGTCGGCAATTACGCCAAGACCTTTGGCGCACGCAAGGTGCTGGTGGTCAGCGATCCCGGCGTGATCGCCGCCGGCTGGGTCGCCGATGTCGAGGCCAGCCTGCAAGCGCTGGGCATCGAATACTGCCTGTACAGCGATGTCTCGCCCAACCCACGGGTCGAAGAGGTGATGCTCGGTGCCGAGATGTACCGGGAAAACCACTGCGACGTGATCGTCGCCGTCGGTGGTGGCAGCCCGATGGACTGCGGCAAAGGCATCGGCATCGTCGTCGCCCATGGCCGCAGCATTCTCGATTTCGAGGGCGTGGACACCATCCGCGTGCCCAGCCCGCCGCTGATCCTGATTCCGACCACCGCCGGCACCTCGGCCGATGTCTCGCAATTCGTGATCATTTCCAATCAGCAGGAGCGCATGAAGTTCTCCATCGTCAGCAAGGCCGTGGTGCCGGACGTTTCGCTGATCGACCCGGAAACCACCCTGAGCATGGACCCGTTCCTGTCGGCCTGTACCGGCATCGACGCGTTGGTGCATGCCATCGAAGCCTTCGTGTCCACCGGCCACGGGCCGTTGACCGACCCCCATGCGCTGGAGGCGATGCGCCTGATCAATGGCAATCTGGTGCAAATGATCGCCAACCCGACCGACATCGCCCTGCGCGAGAAGATCATGCTCGGCAGCATGCAGGCCGGGCTGGCGTTTTCCAACGCCATCCTGGGTGCCGTGCATGCCATGTCCCACAGCCTCGGCGGCTTTCTGGACCTGCCCCACGGCCTGTGCAACGCGGTGCTCGTCGAGCATGTGGTGGCCTTCAATTACAACTCGGCACCGGAGCGCTTCAAGGTGATCGCCGAGACCTTCGGCATCGACTGCCGAGGCCTGAATCACCGGCAGATCTGTGGGCGCCTGGTCGAACACCTGATCGCCCTCAAGCACGCCATCGGCTTTCACGAAACCCTCGGTTTGCATGGCGTCAGGACCTCGGATATTCCGTTCCTGTCGCAGCATGCGATGCACGATCCGTGCATCCTGACCAACCCGCGCGAATCCAGCCAGCGTGATGTCGAGGTCGTCTATGGCGAAGCCCTCTGACGAGCAACAACGCGCCCTGGCCGGGCTGCTGGGGCTGGGCAGCCATTCGGCGCGCAAGAGTCATTACCCGGAACTGGCCGCGCGCCTGGATGATCTGGAAGCCGAGCGTAACCGCTACAAGTGGCTGTTCGAAAACGCGGTGCACGGGATCTTCCAGGCCAGCCTGCACGATGGCATGCGTGCCGCCAATCCGGCGCTGGCACGCATGCTTGGCTATCAGGACCCGCAGGAGGTGCTGTTCTCCCTGACCGACCTGGCCGGCGCCCTGTTTGTCGACGGCGCGCAGGAGCTGGAAAACATCGGCGAGATCCTCAGGCACCAGCGCAGCCTGCACGGCTATGAAACCCGCTTGCGCCGCAAGGACGGCAGCCATCTCGATGTGTTGATGAACCTGCTGCTCAAACCTGGCCAGGAAGGCCTGGTGGAGGGGTTCGTTTCCGATATCACCGAGCGCAAACAGGCCCAGCAACGCCTGCAGCAACTCAATGACGAACTGGAGTTGCGCGTCGTCTCGCGCACCAATGAACTGCTCGAAGCCAACCGCAACCTTCAGCAGCAGATCATCCAGCGTAAACAGATCGCCAAGGCCTTGCGCGATGCCCGCGATGCCGCCGAGGCCGCCAATCACAGCAAGGACAAATACCTCGCCGCCGCCAGCCACGACCTGCTGCAACCGCTGAACGCCGCGCGGTTGCTGATTTCGACCTTGCGCGAACGCCAATTGCCGGAAGCCGAACAGGTGCTGGTGGAGCGCACTCACCAGGCCCTGGAAGGGGCCGAAGATCTGCTGACGGACCTGCTCGACATTTCCCGGCTCGATCAGGCCGCGGTCAAGCCGGACATCGCGTCGTACCGCCTCGACGAACTGCTTGGGCCGCTGGTGTCGGAGTTCCAGTCCGTCGCCCAGGCGGCCGGCTTGAACCTGCGGGTGCGCATGGCCGATTACGCCATCAGCACCGACTTGCGCCTGATGACGCGGATCCTGCGCAACTTTCTCAGCAATGCCTGCCGCTACACCGATGAAGGCAGCATCCTGCTGGCGGTAAGGCGTCGGGGCGAGATGCTGCGCCTGGAGGTCTGGGACACCGGGCGTGGCATCGCCGCCGACCGGCTCGATTCGATCTTCCTCGAGTTCAACCAACTGGATGTCGGTCGCGCCGCCGACCGCAAGGGCGTGGGCCTGGGGCTGGCGATTGTCGAGCGCATCGCCAAGATCCTTGGCTATAAAGTCGGCGTGTACTCGTTGCCGGGGCGGGGTTCGATGTTCAGCATCGAGGTGCCGATATCCGACGAGGTTCCGTTGCCGGTGAGCCAGGCGGTACCACAACCGGGCACCGGCAATCCGCTGCCGGGCCGCCGTCTGCTGGTGATCGACAACGAAGTGAGCATTCTCGAAAGCATGGGCGCGTTGCTCGGGCAGTGGGGCTGCGACGTTCTGGTCGCCACCGATGAAGCGGCTGCACTGGCAGCGTTACGCGGACAGGCGCCGGAGCTGATTCTCGCGGACTATCACCTCGATCACGGGGTGGTCGGCTGTGATGTGGTGCGACATTTACGCGAGCATTTCCACCAGGACATTCCCGCGGTGATCATTACCGCCGACCGCACCGACCAATGCCGGCGTGCGTTGCAGCGGCTCAACGCACCCTTGCTGAACAAACCGGTGAAGCCCGGCAAGTTGCGAGCGGTGTTGAGTCAACTGTTGGGAACATCTGCCTGAAGCGGCCGATACTGCAGGGTGAAACCCAGTTCGGTGGATTGGCCCTGTTCCAGCAAACGCAACCCCGGCCGACCGGGCAGGTGGTGCGCGTTGACCGGATGGCTCACCGGCTCGATGCAGAAAAACTCCAGGCCCACGGGGCAGTACAGCAGGTAGTAATCGCTGCCGGTGGCCTGGCAGTCGAGCGTGTAACCAAGATCCGCTTGCTCGATCAGGCAGTGACCGTTCCATTCGCAGAAGCCATTGTCCACCAGCGATTCGGGCAATACCTTCAGTTGCTGGAAATCCCACTCGAGCGGCAATGCGCTGAGTTCTGTCGGCAGTTTTGCCCTGTCGCACAACCACACATGCCGGGCGGGTGCCTGTAGTCGGGTGTTCGCGGTGCGCGGCAGATACGGATGCAATCCCAGGCCATGCCACGCAGCGTGCTCGGCCAGGTGTGTGACGTGCAGTTCGATGCTCAGCTTGCCCGCGCTCAAATGGAAACGTTGCCGGGCGCGATAAGCGAAGGGGGTTGTGCTGTCGAGCTGCAGGACCACTTCATTTTCCGACCGGGAAACCACGTCCCACGCCTGCTGCCAGGCGCTGCCGTGAATCGGCAGGGGATCGGTGAGGCTGTTGGGCGCCAGTGCCAGCCAGCCATCGGGGCAATCGAAACCGCCATCGGCGATGCGGTTGGACCAGGGGATCAAGGGAAAGCAGCCGAGTTTGCCGGGCAGGCCGGTATTCAGGGCGTGCTCATCGGCGTGCCGCAACAAGGGCTGTCCGGTGCTGCGCACCGTCCAGTTGACGATGCTGGCGCCAAGCTCGGGTGTGAGGGTGAGGCGGGTGAATTCGTCTTCGAGTTCGATCAGTGTTAGCGACATGTTTACCTGCTGTGTGATTTTCAAGGCTTGCACCGTTCCCTGTGGCGAGGGAGCTTGCCCCCGTTGGGTCGCGAAGCGGCCCCTACGACTTTCAGGCATATCGAGGAGTTTATATTTACGTCTGCTGCGCAGCCTAACGGGGGCAAGCCCCCTCGCCACAAAAGCTCGCTCCCACAAGGGATTGGATTGTCAGCTGGAAATCATCGGCGGCAGCGTGCCGAGCAGGGCCGCGACGGTCAGGGTTTTCTTGAGCAACATCGTGGGTACCTCAGGCAGTTTCCAAGTGCGCAGAGTTTAGCTTTACGACAGTGGCTGCACGAAGTTTCGTTTTCCCCTGTCGCCGCGATCCAGAGCGGATGCTAGTCTTGCTCAACGTTGTTGTCGGGGATCCGCATGGGCAATCACAAGATCGAGATTCGTCGCAGTAACGTCGAAAAAATCCTGCTGGGGGCGGAAAAAGTCTTCGCTGAAAAGGGCTTTGGCAGCACCGCCATGGCCGACATCGCCGCTGAAGTACAACTGCCGCGCTCCAACCTGCACTACTACTTCAGCACCAAGACCGAGTTGTACAGCGCCGTGCTGTTCGACTTGCTGGAAGTCTGGAAGCAGGATGCGCTGTGCTTCGAGATGTTCGATGACCCGCGTGTGGTGCTCAGCAGCTACATCCGCGCCAAGATGAACCATTCCCGCAGCCGGCCCTATGGCTCGAAAGTCTGGGCCAACGAAATCATCCATGGCGCGCCGACCCTCGGCGAAGCGCTGGATGCGAGCCTGTACGACTGGGCCAAGATGAAGGAAGCGAAAATCCGCCAGTGGGTGGACGACAAACGCATCCTGCCGGTGGAGCCCTCGAGCCTGCTGTACATGATCTGGGCCTCGACCCAGCACTACGCCGACTTCGATCACCAGGTGAATATTCTCAACGACCATCAGCCGCTGTCGGACATGCAGTTCGAGAAAGCGGTGCAGACGGTGACCAGTGTGATTTTGCGGGGGATCGGGTTGGAGCCTTGAAAATCTGTGGTGCGGCTGCGGGCCTCTTCGCGAGCAAGCCCGCTCCCACATTTGAAATGCATTCCAATGTGGGAGCGGGCTTGCTCGCGAAGGCGTCAGTTCAGGCACCGCCGGCCTCAAGGGCTGACGTGATACGGATTCCTCGGATCATGATTCCAGTCCAGGAACGGCTTGCCAGTCTCCACCGGTACCATCTCGATGCAGTCCTGCACCGGGCAGGTGATCTGGCACAGGTTGCAGCCCACGCACTCCTCATCGATCACTTGATACTTGTGAGTGCCATCCGCCTGCTTGAGGCTGGCCACGGCCTGGTGCGAGGTGTCCTCACAAGCGATATGGCAGCGACCGCAACCGATACAAGCCTCCTGATCGATTTTCGCGATCACCTGGTAGTTGATGTCCAGGTACTTCCAGTCCGTGGTGTTGCCCACCGCACGGCCGGAAAACTCCGAAATGCTGGCATAGCCCTGACTGTCCATCCAGCGTGACAAGCCGTCCTTCATGTCTTCGACAATCCGGAAGCCATGCAGCATCGCCGCCGTGCATACCTGCACCGAGCCACTGCCGAGCGCGATGAATTCCGCCGCATCGCGCCAGTTGCCAATGCCGCCGATCCCGCTGATCGGCAGGCCCTGGGTCTGCGGGTCGCGGGCGATTTCGGCGACCATGTTCAAGGCTATCGGCTTGACGGCCGAGCCGCAGTAACCGCCGTGGGTGCTTTGGCTGCCGACCATGGGATTGGCGACCATGCGTTCGAGGTTAACGCTGGTGATCGAGTTGATGGTGTTGATCAATGACACCGCATCGGCACCACCACGGTGGGCGGCGCGGGCGGCGACACGGATGTCGGTGATGTTCGGCGTGAGCTTGACGATCACCGGCAGCGAGCAATAGGTCTTGCACCAGCGGGTGACCTGTTCCACGTATTCCGGCACCTGGCCGACCGCCGCGCCCATGCCGCGTTCCGGCATGCCGTGGGGGCAACCGAAGTTCAGCTCGATGCCGTCGGCGCCAGTGGCTTCCACCAGCGGCAGGATGTGTTTCCAGGATTCTTCGACGCAGGGCACCATCAAGGACACGATCAGCGCACGGTCCGGCCAGTCCTTTTTGACCTGGGTGATTTCCCGCAGGTTGATCTCCAGCGAGCGGTCGGTGATCAGCTCGATGTTGTTAAAGCCCAGCACCTCCCGGTTAGCCCCGAAGTGTGCCGAGTAGCGCGAAGACACGTTCACCGCCGCCGGGTCTTCACCCAGGGTTTTCCAGACTACGCCGCCCCAGCCGGCCTCGAAGGCGCGGACCACGTTGTAGGCCTTGTCGGTCGGCGGCGCGGAGGCCAGCCAGAATGGATTGGGTGCTTTGATGCCGGCGAAGACAATCGACAGATCGGCCATTTACGCAGCCTCCACGTTGAGCATCAGTTGAGCGTTGATCGCCTCGGCGGCGCGCTTGCCATGCTGCACGGCTTGCACGGTAAGGTCCTGATCGAGACTGGTGCAGTCGCCGCCGGCATACACGCCGGGGATGCTGGTGCGCAGTTGTTCATCGACTTCGATGCGCTCGCCCTGACGCTTGAGTTCTCGGGCCAGCGGATCGCTGAGGGCGCTGCCGTCGAAGGTCTGGCCGATGGCCTTGAAGATCGCGTCGGCGGCCAGTTCGAAGGTTTCACCGGTGGTTTGCAGGCGGTCTTCCACCAGACGGGTGCGGGCGAAACGCATGCCGCGCACGCGGCCATGGTCATCGAGCAGCACTTCTTCGGGTTGAGCCCAGGTCATCAGCCGCACCTGATTGGCCTTGGCAATCTCCTGTTCGTGATGGGTGGCCCCCATGTCCTCGATGCCACGGCGGTACACCAGATTCACATCGTGGGCGCCGAGGCGGGCCATTTGCACCGCCATGTCGATGGCGGTGTTGCCTGCGCCGAGGACAATGCAGTGGTCGGCCAGGGGCAGTTGGCTCAGGTCATCGGCCTGGCGCAGTTCACGGATGTAGTCGGTGGCGGCGAGCAGACCGGGCGCGTCTTCGTGGGCCAGCCCTAGCTGTTTGCTGGCATTGAGCCCGAGGCCGAGGAACACCGCATCGAACTGTTGCTGCAGTTCACTGAGGGTCAGGTTCTCACCGAGTTTCTGCCCGTGGCGGATTTCGATGCCGCCAATCTCCAACAGGAACTCAAGTTCCTTTTGCGCGTAGTCATCCACCAGTTTGTATTTGGCGATTCCGTACTCGTTGAGGCCGCCAGCCTTTTCCCGCGCCTCGAAAATCACCACGTCATGCCCGTGCATGGCACTGCGGTGGGCGCAGGACAAACCGGCCGGACCGGCACCCACCACGGCGATGCGTTTGCCGGTGGCGGCAGCACGCTGGAAGGGGTGCGTGCTGAAATGGGCGTTGTCCACGGCGTAACGTTGCAACAGGCCGATCATGACCGGCGCGCATTCGTGAGTGTTGTTGCGCACGCAGGCCTGCTGGCAAAGAATCTCCGTCGGGCACACCCGGGCGCAACTGCCACCGAGGATGTTGGCCGAGAGGATTTTCTGCGCGGCGCCTTGCACGTTGTCCTGCGCAATGTTGCGGATGAACGAGGGAATGTCGATCTCGCTCGGACAGGCATTCACGCAGGGCGCGTCGTAGCAATACAGGCAGCGCGAGGCTTCCAGGTGCGCCTGGCGCTCGTTGAGCGGCGGTGCCAGATCGGTGAAGTGGCCGGCGAGGGCGGCCGCATTCTCAACGGGATGCGGGAGGTGGTCCAGGGTCTTGATCACGGTTTTGGCCTCACGGTTATTTGAGGTGCTGCCTCTGAATGGGCATTGTTTTTTGTGTTGTCTGTGCGGGCCTCATCGCGAGCAAGCTCGCTCCCACAGGGATCTCGGGTGTTCACAAAACCTGTGGGAGCGAGCTTGCTCGCGATAGGCCGAAGGCCGCTTTCAGCGTTTCACGGCAACCGGCTTGTGCAACTCAGCCCGCTTGCTCAGCAAATCAAACACCGCCGGATACGCCGGTCGTTCGATGTAGCGCCCGGCCCCGCGTTCGGCCCGCAGGTCGCCGTCGGCCCAGACCACGCGGCCCTGGCTGATGGTGTGGCTGGGCACGCCGCGCACGGTCTTGCCTTCGAAGATGTTGAAGTCCACCTGCTGATGGTGGGTCTTGGCGGAAATGGTCCGCGTGCCTTGCGGGTCCCACAGCACCAGGTCGGCATCGGCACCCACACGAATCGCGCCTTTGCGTGGGTAGAGGTTGAAGATCTTCGCCGTGTTGGTGGACGTCAGCGCGACGAATTGCTGCATCGAAAAGCGTCCGCTGTTCACGCCTTCATCCCACAACACCGCCATGCGGTCTTCGATGCCGGCGGTGCCGTTGGGGATCTTGCTGAAGTCGTCGCGGCCAGCGGCTTTTTGCTCGGCGCAGAAGCAGCAGTGGTCGGTGGCGGTGGTGTGCAGGTTGCCCGATTGCAAGCCATGCCAGAGTGCCTCTTGATGGCCGCGGGGGCGGAACGGCGGGCTCATCACGTAACCGGCGGCGGTTTGCCAGTCCGGATCGCGGTAGACGCTGTCGTCCAGCAGCAGGTGCCCGGCCAGTACTTCGCCGTAGACCGGCTGGCCCTTGCCCCGGGCGTAGGTGATTTCGTCCAGGGCTTCCTTGGTCGAGACGTGAACCAGGTACAGTGGCGTGCCCAGGGTTTCGGCGATGCGGATCGCCCGGCTCGCGGCCTCGCCCTCAACCTGTGAAGGCCGCGACAGCGGATGCGCTTCCGGTCCGGTGATGCCCTGGGCCATCAGCTTGCGTTGCAGGTGATACACCAGTTCACCGTTTTCCGCGTGAACGGTCGGCACCGCGCCCAGTTCCAGGCAGCGTTCGAAACTCGCCACCAGGGTGTCATCGGCGGCCATGATCGCGTTCTTGTAAGCCATGAAATGCTTGAAGCTGTTGACGCCGTGCTGGCTGACCAGTTCGGCCATTTCCTCGCGGACCTGTTCGCTCCACCAGGTGATGGCAACGTGAAAGCCATAGTCCGACGCCGACTTCTCGGCCCAGCCACGCCACTGATGGAAGGCTTCGAGCAAGGATTGCTGCGGGTTGGGAATCACGAAGTCGATGATCGACGTGGTGCCGCCGGCCAGTCCGGCCGCCGTGCCGCTGTAGAAGTCTTCGCTGGCCACCGTGCCCATGAAGGGCAGTTGCATGTGGGTGTGCGGGTCGATGCCGCCGGGCATCAGGTATTGGCCGCTGCCGTCGAGCACTTCGGCGCCTGCAGGTACATCGAGATTTTCGCCGATGGCCTTGATCACGCCGTCTGCGCAATACACATCGGCGCGATAACTTTCATCATGGGTAATAAGGGTGGCGCCACGGATCAACAGAGACATTCCGAGTTCCTCGCAGGCAATGACCGGTTTATGCCGGTTCTAGATGTTCTATATAAAAACAGCCCGGTCAGATTGATTCCTGTCAGTGCTGTCAGGATTAAACGCTAGCTGCAGTTATCCGAATCGGCAAGAATATTTTTTATAAGCTTATGCAGGTATTAACTAATTGATAATTAAAGATTAATTACAAGAATCACCAAAATGGGGAGGCCGTTCACCATTTTGACGCACTTGACAGGATCGAAAAATAGTCAAGATTTCTTATGTGAAATCAGCTGTTTGAGTATGGTCTATGGTTGATGCGCAGCCATTGAAAAAAAGATCAACGCACCAGATTGAGTCCTGACTGTCAGGACAACTTGTCTGGCATTCGGCCTGAGTGGCATGACATGCAACTGAGGACTGCATCGTTGACTGCATAAAACTGATAAACATCAGTTGCTTACAGAGTGTTTATGGAACTGCCCGATGCGTAAGCGGGGCACCCGGCACGTTTATTGATGCCGCCAGCCCCCGATGAGCAAAAAATAATTCAAAGAACAGTGGAGCGGCCATGCAACAGATCAGATCGCAAGTGACCGAGCGCGACGGCTTGTTCGAGCTCGAAGCCGGCAGCGATGTCCTCGACAGTCCCCGTTACAACCACGACATTGCACCGACCAAGGTGCGCGAACGCACCTGGAACAAATGGCACATCACCGCGCTGTGGGTAGGCATGGCGATCTGCGTGCCGACCTACACCCTTGGTGGCGTGCTGACCGCGTACTTCGGCCTGACCGTCGGTGAAGCGCTGCTGGCGATTCTGTTTGCCAACATCATCGTGCTGATTCCCCTGACGCTTAACGCCTTTCCCGGCACCAAGTACGGTATTCCCTTTCCGGTGTTGCTGCGCTCGTCCTTCGGCGTGCTCGGCTCCAACATTCCGTGCCTGATCCGCGCCCTGGTGGCGTGTGGCTGGTTCGGCATCCAGACCATGTTCGGCGGGCTGGCGATTCACCTGTTCCTCGGCTCGGTGTTCGAGGGCTGGAAGTCCCTGGGCGGCACCGGTGAGGTCATCGGCTTCATGGTGTTCTGGGCGCTGAACCTGTGGGTGGTGATTCGCGGTGCCGAGTCGATCAAATGGCTGGAAACGCTCTCGGCACCGCTGTTGGTGCTGGTTGGGGTAGGGCTGTTGGTGTGGGCCATGCCCAACGTGTCGATGACCGAGTTACTGGCGATCCCGGCCAAGCGCCCCGAAGGCGCGGGCGTGGCCAGTTACTTCGCGGCCGGGCTGACCGCGATGGTCGGGTTCTGGGCCACGCTGTCGCTGAACATCCCCGACTTCAGCCGCTACGCGAAAAGCCAGAAGGACCAGATCGTCGGGCAGATCATCGGCTTGCCACTGACCATGTTCCTGTTTGCCTCCCTGGGCGTGGTGATGACCGCCGCCTCGGTGAAGCTGGTGGGCGTGACGGTGTCCGACCCGGTGACCCTGATCGGCCATATCCAGAGTCCGGTCTGGGTGGCGCTGGCCATGGCACTGATCATCATCGCCACGCTGTCGACCAACACCGCGGCCAACATCGTATCGCCCACCAACGATTTCCAGAACATCGCACCCAAGGCGATCAACCGGACCAAAGCGGTAATCCTCACCGGGCTGGTCGGACTGGCGCTGATGGCCCATGAACTGCTGAAAAAGCTCGGCCTGATCGTTTCCGATCTCAGCCTGGAAACGGTCTATTCCAACTGGTTGCTCGGCTATTCCAGCCTGCTGGGGCCGATCGCCGGGATCATGGTGGTGGACTATTTCCTGATCAAGAAGCAGCAACTGGACCTCGCCGGCCTGTACCGCGATGACGTATATCCGGCGTGGAACTGGAGCGGGTTCATCGCGTTTGGTGTGCCGGTGGTGCTGACGCTGCTGTCCCTGGGCAGCGACGCGTTCAGCTGGTTCTACAGCTATGGCTGGTTCACCGGCTCGGCGCTGGGTGGGATTATTTATTACGGGTTGAGTGTGATGCGGCCCAGCCCATCAATAGCTAAAACTGCGGTGTAAGGGAGGGCCTCATCGCGGGCAAGCCCGCTCCCACAGGTTTTGTGAACACCCGAGAACCCTGTGGGAGCGGGCTTGCCCGCGATGGCGGCCTCAGGTTCACCAACGAATTGCCTGAAGAAACACACAAGAACAGCCTGAGGAAATCATCATGAACGCGGCCGTAGACGTTCTGCAGTCCAGCCATCAGCACATCAACCGCGACCGCCTGTGGCAATCGCTCATGGAACTGGCCAGGCTCGGCGCCACGGTCAAGGGCGGCGTGTGTCGCCTGGCCCTGACCGATCTGGATCGCCAGGCCCGGGACATCTTCGTCAAATGGTGTATCGATGCCGGCTGCACCGTGAGCATCGACGCCGTCGGCAACATCTTCGCCCGTCGCCCCGGGCGCAATCCCGATCTGCCACCGGTGATGACCGGCAGCCACATCGACACCCAGCCCACCGGCGGCAAGTTCGATGGCTGCTTCGGTGTGCTGGCCGGCGTCGAAGTGCTGCGTACCCTCAACGACCTCAACATCGAAACCGAAGCGCCGCTGGAAGTGGTGGTCTGGACCAACGAAGAAGGCTCGCGCTTCGCCCCGTGCATGATGGGTTCCGGCGTGTTCGCGGAAAAATTCACCCTCGAGGAAACCCTGGCCAAGGTCGATGCCGAGGGCGTGACGGTGGGGCAGGCACTGAATGCCATTGGTTACGCCGGGCCGCGCAAAGTCAGCGGCCACAAAGTCGGCGCCTACTTTGAAGCCCACATCGAGCAAGGCCCGATACTGGAAGACGAACGCAAGACCATAGGCGTGGTCATGGGCGCCCTCGGGCAGAAATGGTTTGACCTCAAGCTGCGCGGCGTCGAAGCCCACGCCGGCCCGACCCCGATGCACCTGCGCAAGGACGCCCTGGTCGGCGCCGCGGTGATCGTCGGTGCGCTCAACCGCGCCGCCCTCAGCCATCAACCCCATGCCTGCGGCACCGTCGGTTGCCTGCAAGCCTATCCCGGCTCGCGCAACGTCATCCCTGGTGAAGTGCGCATGACCCTGGACTTCCGGCACCTGGAACCGGCGCGCCTGGACTCGATGATTGCCGAAGTGCGTGAAGTCATCGAAACCACCTGCGACGAACACGGCCTGGCCTTCGAACTCACGCCAACGGCCGACTTCCCACCGCTGTACTTCGACAAGGGCTGCGTCGAAGCGGTACGCGGCGCCGCCCAAAGCCTGGGCCTGTCGCACATGGACATTGTCAGCGGCGCGGGCCACGACGCAATCTTCCTCGCCGAACTCGGCCCGGCCGGGATGATCTTCGTGCCGTGCGAAGGCGGCATCAGCCACAACGAAATCGAAAACGCCGCGCCGGATGACCTGGCGGCCGGGTGTGCGGTGCTGTTGCGGGCAATGCTGGCGGCTTCGGCGGCGATTGCGAAGGGAGAGTTGGCTGCTTGAACCGAGTGACGTGCGCTGAATGAATCAGCGCACGTCACAAACCCCAACGCTCAATCGTCATCCTGTTGAACCTCTCAAACAGTGGAGCAACCCGATGTCGTCCAACACCCAAGCGGTCAACCTGCTGCAATCAATTCCACAGGTTTTCGAAAGCCTGACCCAGGTTCATGTCGCGCTCGATCAGCATGATCTTGATCCAGGCCTCAAGCACTTGATCCACCTGCGCGCCTCGCAGATCAACCAATGCGGTTTTTGCGTGAAGATGCACACCCGCGAAGCCCGGGAAGCCAATGAAACCAACGAGCGTCTGGATCGCCTGATCGTCTGGCGTCACGTCAGTGATTTCAGTGCTGCGGAGCGCGCTGCGCTGGCGTGGACCGAAGCCTTGACGATACTGGATGAAAAAACCGATTACGCCAGCCTGCGCGGTGAACTGAGGGCGTATTTCAAAGACGAACAGATCGGCGCCTTGACGGCCGAGATCGGCATGATCAACCTGTGGAACCGCTTGCAGGTGTCGAGGCACTGATTGATGAACTGCGCTGAAAACGCCGCCACTGTGTTCGAGCAGCGCCGGCCCTTTTTGCTTGGTCTGGCCTATCGCATTCTCGGTTCGCGCGCCGAAGCCGAGGATGCGGTGCAAGAGTTGTTCATCAAGTGGCTGGAGGCCGACCGGGCCTCCATCGCCACGCCGGCCGCCTGGCTTACCACCGCCTGCACCCGCCATTGCATTGACCTGCTACGGTCGGCGCACAAGTCCCGGGTAGATTACATCGGTACCTGGCTGCCGGAGCCGATCCACACGGCGCATCAGGACTCACCCGAGCACATGCATGAACTGGCTTCGTCGCTGTCCACCGCGTTCGTGTTGTTGCTGGAGCGGCTGACACCCAAGGAGCGTGCCGCGTACCTGCTGTACGAAATCTTCGACATGGATTACCCGCAGGTTGCCGATGCGGTCGGGGTGCAGGAAGCCGCTTGCCGCAAACTGGTGTCTCGGGCCAAGGCGAGTCTTGGCAGTGCCCAGGCCCGCTATCAACCGGAACCTGTGCGCCAAAACCAGTTGCTCAGTGCCTTCCACAACGCCATTACCAGTGGTTCCACGGCGAACTTGAGCGTGATGCTGAGCGAAGACGTCGAACTCTGCGCCGACAGCGGCGGCAAGGCTTCGGCGATCCGTGAAACGCTGTTTGGCATCGAAAGCGTGCTGGATTTCATTGGTCAGTCGTTGCACGCCTATTGGCAAACCTGTGAATGGCTGCCCGTTGAAATCAATGGGGCCCGAGGCGCCATCATCAAGGCCGACGGCGTTATCACCGCGTCGATGACGTTTGCTTTCGATGAAACCGGGCGGGTGAATCGGGTTTTCATCATGCGTAATCCGGACAAGTTGGCGGGGCTTGACGCGTCCTTTAACGTGCGATAGTCAAAGGACCACCGGCCCTCCAGGCTTTTCGCTGACCTACTCAACCGCTTTCGCGAGCAAGCCCGCTCCCACAAGGTTCGTTGCACTAACCAAAACTCCGGCGGTCGTATTCTTCACAGGGGCACCATACTTGTGGAGTCGAAATGAGCCAGCACGTCCTTTCCACGGAGGCCAATCGTCGCCAGTTGCAGCAAATCATCGCCTGCTTGTCCGACGGGGTGATTCTGCTCGATCCCGACCAGAGCATCCTGTGGGCCAACGAGGCGGCGCTGGCCATGCACGGTGCCTCGCAGATCAGCGACCTGGGCAGCAACGCCAAGGCCTATGTCAAACGCTTCGCCCTGCGTTATCGCAACAATCACCTCGTGCCGGCCGACAGCTACCCGATCAGTCGGGTGGCCCGTGGCGAGACGTTCAGCGATGTGCTGGTGGAGGTGACATCGGCGGGGAACGAAGCGTACACCTGGGTCCATCGCGTGCGCAGCCTGGTATTGGTTGACGGCCGTGGCAAACCGGAGTCGCTGGTCTTGATCATGGACGATGTCACCGACCGGGCCAGCACTGGGCAACTAACCGCCCGTGAGCGCGATGTACTGGGTCTGATCTGCGAAGGCCTGGCCGACAAGGACATCGCCGCGCGCCTGAAACTGGCACCGAACACAGTGCGCAACCATGTGGCGACGGTGTACTCCAAGCTCAATGTGCACAGCCGCAGCGAGGCGATTGTCTGGGCGCGGGAGCGGGGGACTGTTCTCTGGTGAATCCCGGTCGAAGGGGCAGGGTTAACCTACAAACGCACTATCGGTCACCGCATTGATCGAAGAACTGCGTTACGAACTGGACAGCAATTCCTTGCAGCGCCCTGATTCGGTGATGTAAGAACTGTCAGCTTTTACGGGTACTGGTCACGGATTGGGCTATAAATGATTCGCAGATATTTATTTTTTTGACAGGTGCATGGATTTTGCGCGCCGGTTTTGTTGTCACAAAAAAGTGTCTATCACTTATCGCGGGTCAACCTATGAAAACTCTTGGGAAACGCGTTATCTCACCCTTGTCGCTGGCATTCTGCGTGGCGATCCTCGGCGGCTGTGCCAGTCCGCCACCCCCTCCAGCGGTCACTCCACCCCCTCCTGAACGCACCTGCCAGGCCATGGATAAAACCGATGTCCTGGGCGATGTACGGGCTGAAGACGGGCAGGTGACCCGAGTCACTACCACGACTCGTTGCGTCACGCAGTAAGCCCGGACGCTGCGATGTGCAACAACCCCGACTGTGGGAGCGAGCTTGCTCGCGATAGCGGCGTATCAGTCGACATCGATGTTGAATCTGATACCGCCATCGCGAGCAAGCTCGCTCCCACAGGGATTTGTGCTGTTCAGACGATCAGGACAGGAAGCCGCCATCCACATTCAGCGAAACGCCGGTGGTGTAGCTGGAAGCATCGCTGGCCAGGTACAGCACTGCGCCGGCCATTTCGCTTGGGTCAGCCACGCGCTTGAGCGGGATCTGTTGCAAAGCGGTGTTCAGGATGGCTTCGTTTTTCACCAGTGCCGAGGCGAACTTGGTGTCGGTCAGACCCGGCAGCAAGGCATTGCAGCGAATCCCGAATTGCGCACATTCCTTGGCGAAGACTTTGGTCATGTTGATCACCGCCGCCTTGGTCACCGAGTAGATGCCTTGGAAGATACCCGGTGAAACACCGTTGATCGAAGCCACGTTGATGATGCTGCCGCCGCCGTTTTCGCGCATCAGCTTGCCGGCTTCGACCGACATGAAGAAGTAGCCGCGGATGTTCACGTCGACGGTTTTTTGAAAGGCGCTGAGGTCGGTGTCCAGCACGTTGCAGAACTGCGGGTTGGTCGCGGCGTTGTTGACCAGGATGTCCAGGCGCCCGAACTGTTCCTTGATGCCGGCGAAGACCTGGCTGATCTGTTCCATCTCGCCGATGTGGCAGGCAATGGCGGTGGCCTTGCCGCCGGCGGCGATGATGGCGTCGGCGACGTGCTGGCAGCCTTCAAGCTTGCGGCTCGACACGATCACGTGGGCGCCTTGCTGGGCCAGTAGTTTGGCGATGGCCTCACCGATGCCACGGCTGGCGCCGGAGACGAAAGCGATCTTGCCGTCGAGGTCGAACAACTGAGTCTTGGACATGGGATTCCCTTATGAAAAGTCTTGTTATCGAGTCAAATGCCGTGTTGCGGCTAATGCTGTTCAGTTGAGTCCAGTCAGTGCGCGTTATCGTTCACGGTCTTCGCGCGCAGGCTTGCTCCTACAGGGATCGCATATGGTCAGAGGCTGGATTTCGAGATGACCTGCAAGCTCATCTGCTCCAGCAGCTTGTTCATGTGAATGAACTGCGCGAAGCGTTTGTCCTGGGTCTGGCCATGGTAGAAGCGGTAGTAGATCTGCTGCACGATGCCGGCCAGGCGGAACAGGCCGTAGGTGTAGTAGAAGTCGAAATTGTCGATGCGTATGCCCGAGCGTTCGGCATAGTAATCGACGAACTCGCGGCGGGTGAGCATGCCCGGCGCGTGGCTCGGCTGGCGGCGCATCATCTGCACCGGCGCCGGATCATCGGCTTCGATCCAGTAGGCGAGGGTGTTGCCCAGGTCCATCAGCGGATCGCCCAGGGTGGTCAGTTCCCAGTCGAGCACGCCGATGATCTGCATCGGGTTGTTCGGGTCGAGGATTACGTTGTCGAAGCGGTAGTCGTTGTGCACGATGCTGGAGGTCGGATGGTCGGCCGGCATCTTGTCGTTGAGCCAGGCCTTGACCGCTTCCCATAGTGGCGCATCGGGGGTCAGGGCCTTTTCGTAGCGATCGCTCCAGCCTTTGATTTGTCGCGCCACGTAGCCTTCGGGTTTACCCAGGTCACCCAGGCCGTAGGCGTTGTAGTCGACGCGATGCAGTTCCACGAACTTGTCGATGAAACTCTTGCACAGGGCTTCGGTTTTCGCCGAATCCAGGCCCAGCTCCGGCGGCAGGTCCGAGCGCAGGATGATGCCGTTGACCCGTTCCATGACATAGAACTCGGCACCGATCACCGATTCGTCGGTGCAGTGCACGTAGGCTTTCGGGCAGTACGGAAAACCGTCGCGCAGTTGATTGAGGATGCGAAATTCACGGCCCATGTCGTGGGCCGACTTGGCCTTGTGGCCGAAGGGCGGGCGACGCAGGACGAATTCCTGTTCGGGGTATTCCAGCAAGTAAGTGAGGTTTGAAGCGCCGCCCGGAAACTGGCTGATCCGTGGCAAGCCGCTGAGCCCCGGAATATGGGCCTTGAGGTACGGATCGATCAGGCCGGCATCGAGCTCTTCGCCGGTGCGGGTACGGGTGGACTGGTCAGTAAGCGCCATGCTTATCCCTTCTGCTTATTCTGGAGGCCTGAAACTATTGGCTAATCTAATGCGCACACTGCACACCTACAACCGCGAACGGCTCTTATAGGTGAGCGTGTTGCCGGCCAATCATTGTTTTTGATACAGCTGTTTGAATCGCCATCAATGGGCGAGCCGGCTCTCGGCCGACGGTAGTTCGATCGGCGTGAGCACCGGTTGGCCGGAGAAAAACGCCACGAGGTTCTTGCCCACCATTTCGACGGTGCCCTGGGTGGCTTCCGGGGACAGCCCGGCGACATGGGGGGTGAGGATCACGTTGCTCAGGGTCTTGAGTGCATCCGGCACCTTCGGTTCGGCGTCGAACACGTCGAGTGCGGCGCCGGCGATCCGGCGTTGTTCAAGTGCGCTGATCAGGTCGGTGGTGACGATCACGCTGGCGCGGGCGATGTTGACGATGAACCCGTTGGGACCCAGGGCATCGAGGACCGCTTTGTTGATCAGGTGTCTGGTCCCGAGACCACCGGGGGTCGCGACGATCAAAAAGTCCGAAGCACGGGCCAGTTCAGTGGGGGTGGAGCAGAAGGTGTAGGGCACATCGCTGCGATGCTGGCGATTGTGGTAACTCACCGCCATATCGAAGCCATTCGCCGCGCGTTTGGCGATGGCCATGCCGACGGCGCCGAGGCCGAGGATGCCCAGGCGTTTGCCAGCGAGGGAAGGACGCATGATCTTCGGCCACTCACCGCGCCGAACGGCGGCATCACAGCGGGGTATGTCGCGCACCAGCGACAGCAGCAGCGCCATCGCATGGTCGGCGACGGACGAGGCATTGACCCCGGCGCCATTGGTGACGGTGATGCCCCGGTTCGCTGCGGCCTGCAGGTCGACGTGTTCATAGCCGGCGCCAATCACGCAGATGATCTTGAGGTTGGGCAGGGCGGCGATCTCATCGGCATACAGCCCCAACGGGCCACGGGTGAGGACGGCGTCGATCTGCCCGGCGTGGCGGGCAATGGCTTCGGCGCGCTCGGCGGGCGTCGGGGCCAGGATCAGGTGAAAGCCCTGATGTTCGAGGATAGGCAGGTACTCATTGATGGTTTCAACCAGTACCAGAACGGTTACAGGCATGCTTGGCTCCCTGTGGGCATCGAAAAATCGGCTCGAACGTCACTTGAGATTGCTGATTTCAGGGCGGCTTGGCAACCACCAGCGATCGCAGTCCGTGGCAGCTCCTGCGCCATTGTGGACACTGCGCTGAGTGTAGGAGCTGGTAATGCCTGCGATCTTTTTATTGCGTGGGGGCGGGCGATTTACTTCGACGGCGTGAGGGCGGCCCGGGCAGCTTCGAGAATTTCATCCGATAGCGGGTCGCCTCGGGTGGCCCGGGACAACATCAGGGCACCGAACATCAGCGAATACTGCACCAGCGCCTGCTGCCGTTTGCCGGCTTCGTCCTCTGCGTCCAGCAGCGAGCCAAGGGAATCGAGCAGGTTGTTCAGGCCCTGCAGATAGGTTTGGCGCAATCCGCTCTCGGCGGCCTCATGGCACATGTCCCCGGCAAAGGCCACCACCGGGCAGCTGTCGCCCGGATTGTCCCGGCTTTCGTTGGACAGGTAGGTTTCGACCACGGCACGGCGGGCGGCGTCCTTGCCGTCATGCTCGGCCACCCGTCCTGACCAGCGTTGCGCGGCCTGCTCGAAAGCCCGGCCGCTGGCCTCTTGCGCCAGGGCTTCCCTGGATTCGAAGTGCCCGTAGAAGCCACCGTGGGTCAGGCCCGCGGCGGCCATCACATCGACCACGCTGATCCCGTGCAAGCCGCGTTCACGAAACAGCCGGGTGGCGGCATCGACGATAGTCTCGCGGTTGAGGTCGGCTTGTTTGCGGGAAACTCGGGGCATGGGTCATTCTCGTTTTTCAGGTGGACTATCAGAGGGCGTATTGGGCAATCCCGTTGCCGAACGACCAGTTCTCTTTTTTCACTTCCACCAGATTGATGAAAACGTCCTCCAGGCGCACCGCCAGCTCTGCATTAAGGCTTTCGGCGATGGTTTTGTAGAGGTTTTTTTTCTGCTCCAGGGTTCGCCCTTCGTTGAGGGTGATCTGGATGACGACCAGGTTATCGGTGCGGTTGATGCCCAGGTACTCGGGATCAAAGATGAAATGCTGCTCGTCGTGTTCGGCCAGGATCTGGAAGTTGTCGTGTTCAGGCACGCCAATGGTCTGGCGCATGGCGGCATAGATCAGTTGCCCGATGCGTCTGGCGTGGGTGGGGTCCCGGTGTTTTCGGATGTCGACGCGAACCAGTGGCATGGGCAGACTCCAGAAGGAATGCAGGTCGGTTAAAAATACATGATGGTAGACCTTTATCAAGTGTCCCATGCTTTCTGGCGATGAAGCGTAGCCTCGAAAACACTGCAATTCCTTGTGGGAGCGAGCTTGCTCGCGATAACGGTGTGTCTGGCAAGTGGTTGTTGGATGTGCCGAAGCCATCGCGAGCAAGCTCGCTCCCACAGGGGACTTTCGTCTATCTGGTACCACCGTTCCTCACCTAAGTCTTTGCTTCTGCTCACTAATCCTCCAGAATCGCGCCCCTGTTTCGGCCGGGCGCCGCCTGTCGGGTATTCCGACGCGTCCTGGCCGGGTGGCAAGTGACCGGAATGTGGAGATCCCACCGGATGAATGATCAGGCCAATAGCGTTAACGAACGCTATGTAGACGCGACACCCGCGACGCTTACGAGCTGGAATCGCCAAGACACCACCTGGATGCTGGGGCTGTTTGGCACGGCGATTGGTGCCGGAACCCTGTTTTTGCCGATCAACGCAGGCCTGGGCGGTTTCTGGCCGCTGCTGATCCTGGCGTTGCTGGCGTTTCCGATGACGTTCTACGCACACCGCGGGCTGACCCGTTTCGTGTTGTCCGGTCGCGAAGGCGCCGACATCACTGAAGTGGTGGAAGAACATTTCGGCATCAAGGCCGGCGCGCTGATCACGCTGTTGTACTTCTTCGCGATCTTCCCGATCCTGCTGATCTACAGTGTGGCGCTGACCAACACCGTGGGCAGTTTCCTTGAGCATCAATTGCACATCACGCCGCCACCGCGCGCCGTGTTGTCGCTGGTGCTGATCCTTGGCCTGCTGGCCGTGGTGCGCTGCGGCGAGCAAATGATCGTCAAGGCCATGAGCCTGATGGTTTACCCGTTCATCGTGGCACTGCTGTTTCTGGCGGTGTACCTGATTCCGCACTGGAACGGCGGCATTCTCGCCACCGCGAGCCAAGTGCCTGCGCCGTCAGCGCTGCTGCACACCTTGTGGCTGGCGATTCCGGTGATGGTGTTCTCGTTCAACCACTCGCCGATCATCTCGGCGTTTGCGGTCGACCAGAAGCGTCGTTATGGCGAACACGCCGAGGAACGCAGCTCGCAGATCCTGTCCCGTGCCCATCTGTTGATGGTAGTGATGGTGCTGTTCTTCGTCTTCAGTTGCGTGCTGACCCTGTCGCCAGCGCAACTGGCTGAAGCCAAGGCGCAGAACCTGTCGATCCTGTCGTACCTGGCCAACCACTTCAGCAATCCGACCATTGCCTTCGCGGCGCCGTTGATTGCCTTCGTGGCCATTTCCAAGTCGTTCCTGGGGCACTACATCGGCGCCAGCGAAGGCCTCAAGGGCCTGATCGTCAAGAGCGGCAAGCGTCCGTCCGCCAAGGCCCTGGACCGTATGACCGCCGCGTTCATGCTGGTGGTGTGCTGGATCGTCGCTACGCTGAACCCGAGCATCCTCGGCATGATCGAAACCCTCGGTGGCCCGGTGATCGCGGCGATCCTGTTCCTGATGCCGATGTACGCCATCCGCAAGGTGCCGGCGATGGCACGCTATCGCGGTCAGGCGTCCAATGTCTTCGTGACGGCGGTAGGCCTGGTGGCGATTTCGGCGTTGGTCTATTCGCTGAGTGCGTGATTGCTGTTTGATTTGATGAGTGAATGACGGCTGATCCGGTTTTCGGGTTGGCCGTTTTTTTTTTTGGGGGGGGGGGTATTCGATCGCTGTAGGAGCGAGCCTGCTCGCGAAAAACGCCGGGACACCGCGGGGATTCAGACAGCCTGCGTTATCGTTGACGACCATCGCGAGCAGGCTCGCTCCTACAGAGGTTCGGGGACCTCAGTCAGAGCCAGGTCGGCTCGCGGAACAAATAGCAGCCATTACTCCAGAAACGGATATACACACAAAAAACAGCCATAAAAAAACGCCGCTCATCTCACGATGGGCGGCGTTTTTCATTGCGTTGCAACGTTAGGCTTGAACGACCGGGATGTTGGCGTTCGCAGCAGCTTCACGGAACTCGGCGATCTGGTCGAAGGACAGGTAGCGGTAGACATCGGCCGCCATGCTGTCGATCTTGCCAGCGTATTCCATGTACTCCTCGACGGTCGGCAGGCGACCCAGGATGGAAGCCACGGACGCCAGCTCGGCCGAAGCCAGGTAGACGTTCGCGCCGTCACCCAGACGGTTCGGGAAGTTACGGGTCGAAGTCGACACGACAGTCGAGTTCGGCTCTACACGTGCCTGGTTACCCATGCACAGCGAGCAGCCTGGCATTTCCATGCGAGCGCCGGCCTTGCCGTAGATGCCGTAGTAGCCTTCTTCGGTCAGCTGGTGAGCGTCCATCTTGGTCGGCGGCGACAGCCACAGACGGGTTGGCAGCTGACCCTTGACCTGTTCCAGCAACTTGCCGGCGGCGCGGAAGTGACCGATGTTGGTCATGCACGAACCGATGAACACTTCGTCGATCTTCTCGCCAGCAACGCTGGAGAGCAGGCGAGCGTCGTCCGGGTCGTTCGGAGCGCACAATACAGGCTCCTTGATGTCGGCCAGGTCGATCTCGATGACTTCGGCGTATTCGGCGTCTTTGTCGGCTTCCAGCAGCTCAGGGTTGGCCAGCCAGGCTTCCATTGCTTGAGCGCGACGTTCCAGAGTACGTGCATCGCCGTAGCCTTCGCCGATCATCCAGCGCAGCAGGGTGATGTTGGACTGCAGGTATTCGGCAATCGACTCTTTGGACAGCTGGATGGTGCAACCGGCAGCCGAACGTTCAGCCGAGGCGTCAGACAGTTCGAACGCTTGCTCTACGGTCAGTTTAGGCAGGCCTTCGATCTCCAGGATGCGACCGGAGAAGGCGTTCTTCTTGCCTTTCTTCTCTACGGTCAGCAGGCCAGCCTGGATCGCGTAGTAAGGAATGGCGTGAACCAGGTCACGCAGGGTGACGCCTGGCTGCAGTTCGCCTTTGAAGCGAACCAGGATCGACTCAGGCATGTCCAGCGGCATGACGCCGGTGGCTGCGGCGAACGCAACCAGGCCGGAACCGGCCGGGAACGAGATGCCGATCGGGAAACGGGTGTGGGAGTCACCACCGGTACCGACGGTGTCTGGCAGCAGCATGCGGTTCAGCCACGAGTGGATGATGCCGTCGCCCGGACGCAGGGAAACGCCGCCGCGGGTCATGATGAAGTCAGGCAGGGTGTGGTGGGTGGTCACGTCGATCGGCTTAGGGTAAGCCGCGGTGTGGCAGAAGGACTGCATCACCAGGTCGGTCGAGAAGCCCAGGCACGCCAGGTCTTTGAGTTCGTCACGGGTCATTGGACCGGTGGTGTCCTGGGAACCCACGGTGGTCATCTTCGGTTCGCAGTAGGTGCCCGGACGAACGCCGGTCACGCCGCAAGCCTTGCCGACCATTTTCTGCGCCAGGGTGAAACCCTTGGTGCTTTCAGCCGGAGCTTCAGGCTTCTTGAACAGGTTCGAAGGTGGCAGACCCAGCTCGGTGCGAGCCTTCTCGGTCAGGCCACGGCCGATGATCAGCGGGATACGGCCGCCAGCGCGAACTTCGTCCAACAGCACCGGAGTCTTCATTTCGAAGGTGGTCAGGACTTCGTCGGTGCCGTGCTTGCAGACTTTGCCAGCATGCGGGTACAGGTCGATCACGTCGCCCATGTGCATGTTGGAAACATCGAATTCGATTGGCAGTGCGCCAGCATCTTCCATGGTGTTGTAGAAGATCGGAGCGATCTTGCTGCCGAAGCAGAAACCGCCGGCACGCTTGTTCGGTACATAAGGAACGTCGTCGCCGAAGAACCACAGTACGGAGTTGGTCGCCGATTTACGCGAAGAACCGGTACCGACCACGTCACCGACGTAGGCGATAGGGAAACCGGCGTTGCGCATTTCTTCGATCTGCTTCATCGGACCGGTGACGCCTTGTGCGTCAGGCACGATGCCGTCGCGAGCCATTTTCAGCATGGCCAGGGCGTGCAGCGGGATGTCTGGACGGGACCAGGCATCAGGAGCAGGGGACAGGTCGTCGGTGTTGGTTTCGCCGGTGACCTTGAACACGCGCAGGCTGATCTTGTCGGCCAGGGTCGGGCGCTTCACGAACCACTCGCCGTCAGCCCAGGATTGCAGCACGCCTTGGGCGTGAACGTTACCGTTCTTGGCTTTTTCAGCGACGTCGTGGAAGGCGTCGAACATCAGCAGGGTGTGCTTGAGTTCTTCGGCCGCTACTGGAGCCAGTTCGGCGTCGTCCAGCAGGTTAACCAGAGTCACGATGTTGTAGCCGCCCTGCATGGTGCCGAGCAGTTCAACAGCGCGCTTCTTGTCGATCAGGGGGGATTTGGCTTCGCCTTTGGCGATGGCGGACAGGAAGCCGGCCTTTACATAGGCTGCTTCGTCCACTCCAGGCGGAACGCGATTGGTGATCAGGTCAACGAGGAATGCTTCTTCGCCAGCCGGGGGATTTTTCAGCAGCTCGACCAGGCCTGCAGTTTGTTCGGCGTTTAGCGGCTGGGGAACGATACCCAGTGCTGCGCGCTCTTCGATATGTTTGCGGTAGGCTTCAAGCACAGTTATTACCCTCATCAGTGGTCCCAAATGGGTGTCCGGGACGCTCATCCCGAAATTGCCGTACTCATGCGCTGCATGGCGTTGTGAGCCACTTAGCCAGAATTACCGACAATTCCTTACAGAAGCTGCTTTCAAAGTTTTACGCCTGCAGAACGGGAGCTGATGAGGGTTGGCGTTGGGCTTTTCCCCGCTGGAAAAACCCCTCGCCAACACCGCTCTGAAGGAACGACTGTGCTCGTGACGCTTTGAAAACAGCTTCTAACGGACATTGGCGCCTAAAAAGGCAGGCTGATTCTACGGCAAAAAAAAATTAAAGGTAAGTCAGTGTTTATTGGACTTTGGTGGTGGCGGTCACCAGAGCCCGATTCTCCACAGGCCCTGAACTTTGAGGGGTGATCAATGGCCGACAAAGGGCTAACATGCCGGCCTGTTCTGCTTTTTCGCGTTTTGCCTATCTATGCCCAATCAGACCATCAAGACTCCCTGCGTCGGCCTCTGCTCCACTGTTTACGGTGACCTGGTGTGCCGTGGCTGCAAGCGTTTCCACCACGAAGTGATCCACTGGAACGGTTACAACGAGGAAGAAAAGCGCGCGGTATGGCTGCGTCTTGAGCAGTTGCTGTCACAGGTGATGGCCGCCAAGGTGGAAATTTTCGATCCGGCGCTGCTCCGAATGCAGCTGGAACAGCGCAAGATCCGCTTCGTGCCCCATCAATCGGAATATTGCTGGGCCTACCAGTTGATCGCGCGCGGTGCGCGGGTGATCAACAACCTGGAAGCCTACGGGATGGTGCTGCTGCCGGAGTTTCGCGAGTGGAACCTGCCGGAATTGCGCGACGCCATTGATCGGGAATTTTTCCTGCTCTCCGAAGCCCATTACCAGCGCTATATTGCGCCGGGGTTCCTGCAAGACGCCTTTGGCGGCTGACCCGCTGATATGTGGCGAGGGGGCTTGTCCCCGTAAGGCGGCGCAGCCGTCGCAAATTGAGCTGGCACAGTACATCTGCCGGAATGCAGGGGGCCGCTTCGCGACCCAACGGGGGCGAGCCCCCTCGCCACAAAAGCATGTTCGGCTTCAATGCTTGTCCGCAATCTCCTCGAGATGATCCGCCACTTCCATCGGCTTGAGCACCAGCACATCGCTCTCGACCGCATCGAGCACCACTTCCGCCGTATTGCCGATCAACGCCCCTGACAACCCGCTGCGCGCTACGGTGCCGATCACCGTCACCGCTGCCTGCAGTTTGTGCACCATGAACGGAATCAGCACATCCGCCGGGCCTTCCTCGATGTGCAGGTGGTCATCGTCGATGTCGAATTCCGCCTGGAACGCCTTGCACTGTTCGCGATAGCGCGCCTGGATGGTTTCGCTCAGTTGAAACGTCGGGTCGGCCGCCGACAGCATCGGCGACGGGTGGGCGCTGATCACGTGCAGGCGGGCCTTGGCCAGGGTTGCGATGTCATAGCCATGATCGATGATGGTGTTGTGCAGGTGGCGATGTTCCTGGTCGGTGTTACCGACGTCGATGGCTGCCAGGATCACTTTGTCTTTCCATGAATCGGCGGTTTTCACCAGCAGCACCGGAGTCGGGCAGGACCGCAGCAGCTTCCAGTCCTGCGGGGTCAGCAGGGCTTTTTTCAACGGGCTGTCGGGGAAGTGCTGCTTGACCACCAGGCCGCAACCTTCGGCTTGCTGCACATCGACGATGGTTTGGTGTTGGCTGTCGTTCCAGGCCTGCTCGGTGGTGACGCTGTAGCCGTCCTCCGTCAAAGCGGCCTTGAGCACACCCAACATGCCACTGTGATCATGCTTGGGGTCGCACACCAGCAGATGCAACTGCGCCTGGGTCACACCGGCGATCAACTTCGCCCGTTTGAGCGCCAGGCTTTCCGAGTGCTCGGGTTCGATGACCACCAGAATGCTGCGAATGGCTTGCATGAGCGGGATCTCCTGAAAATGAAAAAGCACGGCGTTGCACAACTATAGTTGCTGTCGGCGATTCGGGGACTTGATGCATATCAACGGTCGGCGACTGGTGGTCTGCGGGCAGGCCGGTATAATCGGCGCCCTTCGTTTTGAACCTATTTTTCCGTGAGCCCCATGATCCTTCCCGAAATTCACGAGTTCCTTGGCTGCCGCACCCCCGACGGCTGGATCCAGGCCGCGCTGGCCGATCAGGAAACCCTGCTGATCGACCACAAGAACTGCGAATTCAAGGCCGCCAGCACCGCGTTGAGCCTGATCGCCAAGTATCACTCCCACGTCGATCTGATCAACATGATGTCGCGCCTGGCCCGGGAAGAACTGGTGCACCACGAACAGGTCATGCGCCTGATGAAACGGCGCAAGATCGAACTGCGCCAGCTGTCCGCCGGGCGCTATGCGTCGGGGCTGCGCAAGGTGGTGCGCAGTCACGAGCCGGTGAAACTGGTGGACACCCTGGTGGTCGGCGCCTTCATCGAAGCCCGCAGTTGCGAGCGTTTCGAAGCGCTGGTGCCGCACCTGGACGAAGAACTGAGCAAGTTCTATTTCGGTCTGCTCAAGAGCGAGGCCAGGCATTTCCAGGGTTACCTGAAGCTGGCCTACCAATATGGGGACGCCAAGGACATCGCCCAGGTGATCGACAAGGTCCGTGCCGCCGAGCAGGAATTGATCGAATCCCCGGATGTTGAGTTCCGCTTCCATAGCGGTGTACCGGCCGCCGCATAAACACCGCAACCCATTGTGGGAGCGAGCTTGCTCGCGATGACGGATCAGGCAGTCACACCTGAGGTGGCTGACAGACCGCTATCGTGAGCAAGCTCGCTCCCACAGGTTCCGGTGTTAACTGACAGGTATCAGTTTTCTGGCGGGCGCTCAGCTTAGAAATCCCACTTGGTGGTCAACATCACGTTGCGTGGTTCGCCGTAGTACGTGGTGTCGAAGTTACCCAGGCCCGTCAGGTAGCGTTTGTCGAACACGTTGTTGGCGTTGACGGTGAAGCTCAGGTTTTCGTTGAACTGGTAGCGGCTCATCAGGTCGACGAGGGTGTAGCCACCTTGCTTGATGCGGGTGTCGCCGCCCGTTGTCGGGCTGTAGATCTTGCCGTAGAACGCGCTCTGCCAGCTGATACCGCCACCGATGGTCACCTGATCCAGTGCGCCGGGCAGGCGGTAGGTGGTGAACGTACGCACGACATGTTCCGGTTTGGAGGTCGCCAGCGGGAAGCCAAAGATGCGCTGTTCATCAGCGTCACGGGTGCGGGCGTAGGTATAGCCGGCCGACAGGTTCCAACCTTCGGCCGCTTCACCGGCCAGTTCCAGTTCCACACCCTTGGTGGTTGCGCCGTCGATGGCTTTGTAGATGCCTTCGTTGGTGACCGGGTTGGTTCCGATCGATTCGGCGAGGTTGTCTTGCTCGATGCGGAAGAAGGCCAGGCTGGCGTTCAGTCGCCCGTCGAAGTAAGCGGCTTTCAGGCCGGCTTCGTAACTGGCGCCCTCGACCGGTGCCAGGGTCGAACCGTTGGCGTCCTTGTAGGTTTGTGGCTGGTAGATGCTGGTGTAGCTGGCGTATGCAGAATAGGTGTCGTCCAGGTCATAAACCACACCGGCATATGGCGTGACCACGCCATGTTCCTTGTAGCTGGCATGGGTGTCATCGAGTCCCGCACCCGGATAGTACGAATAATCCTCGTTGTACTTGAAGGTGCTCAGGCGGCTGCCGAGAATGATCGACAGATCGTCGGTCGCGTGCAGGCGCGTGGCCAGGTACAGGCCATTCTGGCTTTGGGTGCGTTCGTACTTGCCGTTGTTCGGGAAGTTCTGTTCCGGCAGATCGCCGTTCCAGTCGTAGATGCTGCCCGGGACCAATTCGAAGGCGCTGGTGTCGTAGGTCGCGCCGGTCTGGCGCGAGTGGGAAGCCATGAAGCCAGCCACCAGTTCATGCTCGCGGCCTCCCAGGGTGAAGGGGCCAGTGACGTTCACGTCAGCGGTGTTTTGCACGCGATGACCTTCCCAGCGACCCCAGTACAGGAACATGCCTTCACCGGTGGCGCGGTCCGGGTTGCCGCCGCTGGCCGAGGCCAGGCGAGTGTCGTGATCGGTGGTTTTCTGGTCGATGCTGGCCTTGAACTTCCAGTCGTTGGCCAGAGCCTGTTCCAGGGAGGCGAAGTAAGTGATGTCGTCGAAGTCGCGACGACTCCAGTCGGCGCCCGGGTTGAAGTGACGGGGGAAGTCGGTACGGCCTCCGTCCGAGAAGTACACCGGGTTGCCGGTCCAGGACGAGCCTCGCGGGGTGGTGCTTGACTTGTCGACGCCGAAGGTCAGCAGGGTGTCGGGTGTCAGATCGGCTTCGAGGATGCCGTAGAACAGGTCTTTCTTCTGGCTGTAATGATCCTGGTAGGAGTTCTTGTCGGAATAAGCGCCGACAAAGCGGCCACGCACACTGCCGGAATCGTTCAGCGAACCGGAAATATCGCCGACGCTGCGATACGCGTCCCAGTAACCGACGGTGCCGCTGATCGACGCCTTGAATTCCTTGGTCGGCTTCTTGCGGATCAGGTTCACGGTGGCGGACGGGTCGCCCGAACCGGTCATCAGGCCGGTCGCACCCTTGACGATTTCGATGCGGTCCAGGCTGGACGCGTCGTCGCCGTTGTTAGGGTTTTCACCGTAGACACCGTCATACGGAATGTTCACGCCGTCGTACTGGAAGTTGGTGATGGCAAAGCCACGGGCGGAAAACTCGGTGCGGTCACTGTCGTACTTCTGCGTCGAAATACCGGGGGTGTTGCGTAGCGCGTCGCCGATGCTCTGCACACCGCGGTCGTCCATCTGCTGACGGGTAATGACGGTCACCGATTGCGGCGTTTCGCGGATCGACAGGGGCAGGCCGGTGGCCGTGGATGTTGAACCGGTGGTGTAGGAGTGGGTGCCTTCGGTGGTAGCGCCCAGCGCCTGGCCGGAAATGGTCGTTGCGCCCAGTTGCAGTACGCCGTCGTCCCGGGCCGAGTTCTTTTCGGCATCGGTTTCAGCGGCGTGGACAACGGGTACAAGGCTCAGCAGGGCGGCAGGCAAGGCCAGCGCGAGAGGGCACAAGGCAAAACGGAAATGGGCGACAAGCGGGTGCGACATGGGGATCCCTTTGCATCGAATCGATCGGTAGTTGAAGTGCTTCTGAGGGGTTGACCGAACGAAAAACGCAAAGGGGAACTGCCGTATGAAAAAAACTGATAATTATTCTCGGCAGACCAGGCCGAGACGCTCATGCCACTGGGCGATGGATTCCACGGGGTACAGATCGAACTGTTGATCCCCGGGCAGCGCCTGGACCTCCACCCACGGCGCTTTTGAACCGAGCATCAGATGCGTGTGCTCCGGCGGCACCGGCAGCGGCGTGTCGATGGCCGAGGCGAAGGGGTGAATCAACTCAGGCCACTCCGGGCTGAATAGCCACAGAGCCGTTGCGCAGACCGAGCAGAAATGCCGCTCGGCCGTGCTGCTGTGGGCGCGCTTGTCGTCTTGTTCCTTGAGCCGCGCATGGTAAATCGCGATGTGTTTGCGCCCGCGAACCTTGAGGCTGGCGGCATCGCCACCGAGGTTGATCGCATAGCCGCCACCGCCCTGTGTCTTGCGGCAGATCGAGCAGTAGCAACGCTGGTAAGGGTAGGGGTGGGCGCTGGTCAAACTGAACGACACCGCGCCGCAATGGCAGGAACCTTCGAGATGCATGGGAGCCTCCGGCTGACTTGAGCGTACCCTGAACAGCCTAGACCGTAAGGGCTACTCGACCGGCACCAGAATCGCGTCGCCGGTCGCCACCAGTTTCAGCGCGGGTGACTTCAAAGCCGGCCCAGCGGTTGAAGGCCGAGGTTGAGTTGATCTGTTTGAGTGTGTTGAGCATGGCGAATCCCTCCGGTTGAGGGTTCAACATGCGCCGGGTTCGGGGGCATGTCATCGTTGATCAGCCAGCGTGATAGGGCGGTGGATTTATGGTGAATATACTGGCCCCATCGCGAGCAAGCTCGCTCCCACATTTGGAATGCAATCCCCTGTGGGAGCGAGCTTGCTCGCGATGAACGATAACGCGGTCCCACTGGACGCCCACGAAAGGCCAAGTCAGCATGTCCCCCTCGAAACCGGGACATGACCCCCATGCGACGCTTACCCTCCCTGGCAGCCCTGCGAACCTTCGAATGCGCCGCCCGTCACGCCCATTTCGGTCGGGCGGCGGCCGAGTTGTGTGTCACCGACAGCGCGGTCAGCCACCAGATTCGCCAACTCGAAGAGCAACTCGGTGTGCCGCTGTTCGTGCGCGAGGGCCGGCAGATTCGCCCGACCCTGGCCGCCGGGCGCCTGATGCAAAGTTTGCAGCAGGCTTTCGAACTGATTGGCGATGCCTGCGATGAACTGCGCGACCCTTCATCCCTGGCGGTATTGCGTCTGGCGGTCACCGCCGAGCTGGCGCAAAAGTGGCTGATGAGTCGTCTCACGGATTTCTACGCGCGTTACCCACACATCACCTTGCATCTGTACGAACAGCCGATCGACGCCACGGCACCCGGGGAAGACATCGACCTGGCGATCACCTACGGCACCGGCCCGGTGGACAGCACCGCGTATTTCGTCCGGCCGCTGCCTGCGTTGCAGTTCTTCCCGGTGTGCAGCCCCGGCCTGTTCAACCAGGGCACCCTGAAAACCCCGAAGGACCTGGCCCGCCACTGTCTGCTGCACGACGACCAGGACGGCAAGACCTGGACCGCGTGGCTTACCAGCCATGCCGGTGACCAGCGCCCTGATCGTCAACTGTATTTCGCCCACGCCGGGCTGGCACTGGAGGCCGCGGCCCAAGGGCAGGGCGTGGCCATGGGCGACAACTTGACGGCCCAGGAAGATTTGCTCAGCGGGCGGCTGGTACGGCCGTTCACCTCGAGCATGACCGCGCTGGGCCAATATGCGCTGGTGTGCGAGCGGCTGCGGCTGGAGCGTCCGGCGGTGGCGCAAATGCTGGAATGGTTCAACGATCAGTTGCTCGATTGATGAGTTGAATTCAAGTATTCCGAAATAATCATCGTTGGCGAGCCAGTCGCTGTCGCCCTTAGCCTGTGGTCATTCCAATCCCCGCTGAAGAGGTTTGACCATGGCCCGTTTGCTCGACACCACTCCCAAACAGGACGGTTTCCGCCTGCCCGGCGAATTCGAAGCCAAGTCCGGTTGCTGGCTCGGCTGGCCGGAGCGTACCGACGTCTGGCGCAACGGTGCCAAGCCGGCGCAGAAAGTCTGGGTGCAGATCGTCACCGCCATTTCCATGAGCGAACCGGTCACCGTGTGCGCCTCGGCGGCACAGTTCGCCACCGCGCGCCGCCAGTTGCCGCCGCAAGTACGCGTGGTCGAAATGACCTGCAACGACACCTGGTTCCGCGACAGCGGCCCGTGTTTTGTGGTCAATGACCAGAGTGGCGAAGTGCGCGGCGTCGACTTCGAATTCAACGCCTACGGCGGCCTCGACGGCGGCTTGTACTATCCGTGGGACAAGGACGACCAGATCGCCGGCAAGATCCTCGAAATCGAACGCTTCGACCGCTATCGCGCACCGTTGATCGCCGAACTGGGCGGTATCCAGAGCGACGGCCAGGGCAGCATCCTGACCACTGAGCAATGCCTGCTCAACCGCAATCGCAACCAGCACCTGGGCAAGGACGAAGTCACCCGCCGCCTGACCGATTACCTCGGCGCCGAGCAGGTGATCTGGCTGCCACGGGGCTGCAAGTTCGATGAAACCGACGGCCACGTCGACGACCTCGCGTGCTTCGTGCGCCCCGGTGAAGTGGTGCTGCAATGGACCGACAACCGCGACGACCCGCAGTGGGAAATCTATCAGGAGGCCTACGACATCCTGCGCAGCACCCGCGACAGTCGTGGCCGCGAGTTGATCGTGCACAAGCTGCCGCAGCCGGATGTGCTGGAGTGGACCGCCGAAGAAGCCGAAGGCCTGGACCGGCAGGACAGCACCCATACCCGCCAGGCCGGGACGAAAATCTGCGCGTCGTACATCAACTACTACGCCGGTAACAGCTCCATCGTGGTGCCGCTGTTTGGTGATCGCAACGACAAAGTGGCGCTGGCGACCCTGGCCGAGCTGTTCCCGCAACACAGCATCGTCGGCATCGAAAACTCCCGGGAAATCCTCCTCGGTGGCGGCAACGTCGCGTGCATCACCATGCCGCAGTACGCCGTCACCGCCTCCAACAAAAGGGGAGCGTGATCGTGGGCCTGCACAAACTGACTCAAGCAATACTGCTGGTGCTTGCACCCCTGTGTGTGCAGGCTGCCGACACCGCCAAACCGGTGGTCAACCTGTACATCTGGGGCGAGTACCTGGCCCCGGACACCTTGAAGAATTTTGAAGCGAAAACCGGCATCCATGTGGTGGTCGACCACTTCGACTCCCTGGAAACCGTCGAGACCAAGCTGCTCACCGGCCGCAGTGGCTACGATCTGGTGCTGACGGCGGGGCAGCATCTGTCCCGGGCCATCGAGAGTGGCGCGGTGCAGACGGTCGACAAGCAGCAACTGCCGCACTTTGCCGGCGTCGGCGAGGAGTTCCGCCAGCACATGGCGGTGTTCGATCCGGGCAACCGCTATGCCGGGATCTACGCCTGGGGAACCACGGGTGTGGGGTATCAGGAACAGGCTGTCAAACAGCGCCTGCCCGACGCGCCGACCGACAGTTGGGCGATGCTGTTCGATCCGGCCGTGGTCTCGAAATTCGCCGATTGCGGGGTCAGCTTGCTCAACGATCCCAACGAAGTGTTTGCGGCGGTCATGAAGTACATGGGCCTGGACATCAACCGCCAGAACCTCGATGACCTGAAGTTGGCCGAGCAGCAACTGGCGAAGATTCGTCCGTACATCCGCTACTTCGACAACGACCTGAACATCAGCGACCTGGCCAACGGCAACACCTGCGTGGCGATGTCGTGGAACGGCAACGTGGCCATCGCGGCGGGCCAGGCCGAGGCGGCGGGCAAGCCGTATTCGCTGAAATACCGGATTCCGAAGGAGGGCACGTTGATCTGGTTCGATGCCATGGTCATTCCCAAGGACGCGCCGCATCCGCAGGCCGGCCTGGCGTTGATGGATTACCTGATGACCCCGCAAGTGATCGCGCCGATCACCGACACCATCCACTACGCCAATGCGATTACGGCGGCGGACGGCTTGATCGACCCGGCGATTCGCAACGATCCGGGGACGTATCCGCCGGCCGCGGTCCGGGCTTCGCTGTACAGCAAGAATGACAATGGCAAGGCGTTCAACCGGGCGTTGATCAGGGCGTTCAGTCGGTTGAAGTCGGGGTTGTGACTGGTTTTGGATGATGTGGTGTCGCTACTGACGCCATCGTCGGATCGCCGCCCGGAGCAAGCTCGCTCCCACAGGTTTTGTGTCTGCCAAAGATTTTATGTACACAGAGTCCATGTGGGAGCGAGCTTGCTCGCGATGAACGATAACGCGGTCTACCGGCCAGGCACCCGCCACAAATACCAGGAGGCCACCGTCCGATAAGGACTCCACCCCAACCCGATCTCGATCATCTGCTTGCGTGTCGGCTGCACCTCCAGGCCCTTGAGTCGCCTATAGCCCTCACGCACGCCAAAGTCATCGGCCGGCAGGATATCCTGCCGCTCCAGGCTGTAGATCAGCAGCATCTCCACGGTCCAGCGGCCCACGCCGCGCAACGTGATCAGGCGCTCGATCAGTGCTTCATCGTCCATGGCCAACGCCGTGGCGTAATCGGGCACCACGCCGTCCAGCGACGCCTGGGCGATACCCTGAATGGTCGCGATCTTGCTCGCGGAAAATCCGCAACTGCGCAGTCGGTCGAAATCCGTGGCGACGATCTGCTCAGGCCTGGGAAACGCACCCGAACCGAACAGTGCCAGCAGCCGGCCGACAATCGCATCACCGGCCTTGGCGTGCAGTTGCTGATAAGCAATCGCCCGCACCAGCGACTCATAGGGATCACGGGCCGCGTGCGGCTGGTGCAGGCACGGGCCGACGGCGTCGATGTGGCGGCGCCAGTCGTCATCGATGGCCGCCAGGAACGCACTGGCCGCCTGATAGCCGTCAGCCATGGGCTCAGGCTTTCCCAGACGGTTTCAAGAGGGCGTTCACTTCGCCATAGGTAAGGGCCTTCAGGTCGTGGGTATCGAACTTGCCGGTTTGCAGAAAGCTTTTGGCAATGCCGGCCATGGCACCGTAGAGGAATTCGGCGATGCCTGAACCTGCGGACAGGCGGCGCACACCAAGTTCTGTGAGCACTTCGGGCGACGGCAGGCCCGGGAAGCCAAGCACATTCAGCGGCAGCGAGGTGCCGTGGCACAGCGCCTTGATCTCGTACTCCGCGGTAACGCCCGCCGCAAACAGGCCATTGGCACCGGCCGCCTGATACAGCTTGGCGCGCTCGAGGGTTTCGGCGACGCGATCTTCGGCAGGCACCAGACCCCGAAGATAAACATCGGTGCGCGCATTGATGAACAGGTTCACGTTACGTCGATCGGCCACCTGGCGCGCGGTTTCAATCTTGCGTACCAGTAATTCCGGCGGCGAGGAGCCGTCCTCGATATTGATTCCGACAGCGCCGGCGGCAATCACGGCGTCAACCACTTTTGCCACCCGTTCCAGGTCATCGGAGTAACCGGCTTCGATGTCCACGGTCAGTGGCACCGAAATGACCCGGGCAATCGACTCGACCGTCGAGACCAGGCGCTCAAGGGGCAGGGTGTTGCCGTCCGGATAGCCATGTACCCAGGCCACCGCCGCACTGCTGGTGGCGACGGCCTTGTTGCCCAGTTGCTCCACCAGCCGCGCACCGGCGGCATCGGCGACGTTGGTGAGGATCAGCAAACCCTCGTGATGCAGTTGGTGCAGTTGATTGTCGAGCCTGTCCATCGAGTTTCCTTCCTTATGAAAAAACTGTGGGGGGATCAGAACGCCAGCTGCTCCGTGAGCTGCACCGCTGCGTTTTCCAGCCTGAGCAGAAACGCCTTGCGCGGCTGGCCTCCAGCGTAGCCGGTCAACGAGCCGTCGGCGCCGATCACCCGGTGGCAGGGCACGACAATCGATAAGCGGTTATGCCCGTTGGCCAGGCCCACCGCCCGGCTGGCACCGGGCTTGCCCAGAATCGCCGCAATGGCGCCGTAGGTGGTGGTCCGGCCGTAAGGGATCTTCGCCAGTTCAGCCCAGACCCTGCGGGAAAACTCGCTACCGGGCATGTGCAAGGCCACGCTGAACTCAGTGAGCGTACCGGCGAAATACGCGGACAACTGCTCTTCGATCTGCTGCAAATGCGCGTTGTGCCCCGGTGCCACGGCATAACCGAAACGGTTTTGCAGCGCCTGGACCGAAGGGTTCAGCGAGGCCTGATCGAGAAACTCCAGCAGCACCAGCCCACGCCGTTCGGCCATGGCGATCATCGGCCCCAGGGGGGTGGTCAGGCGCGTGAACAGCAGCGGCTCGCTGTTGGCCGCCCGGCCCGGGGTGATGTGAAAGGATTTTTGAAAGGCATCGCGAAAACCGCTCAGGGACTCGTAGCCGGAATCGAAGGCGACGTCATCGATGGAGTCGCCCTGTTTGATCCCGCCCAGCGCCATGCCCAGGCGCCGGGTGCGCAGCCAGGCGTGGAAGGTCATGCCGAAGTGCTGCTTGAACCAGCGACGCAGTTTCAGTGGTTCGATGCCTTCAGCCAGTAGCCGGGCGTCGGTCCAGCGCTGTTCCGGGTCGGCGTCTACCGACTTGAACAGTTTCTGCACCCAGTCCGGCGCGCTGGCGGCGGTGTCCAGCGGTTTGCAGCGCTTGCAGGCGCGATAGCCCGCCGCCAGGCATTGTTCGGCGCTGGCAAAGAACTCGACGTTCTCAGGCTTCGGGCTGCGGGCGGTGCAACCGGGACGGCAGAAGATGCCTGTGGTCTTGACCGCCGTGAAAAACACCCCCTCGTAGGAGGTGTCTCGTTCGAGCATGGCGCGAACCATCTCGGCACGGGGCGGTAGAAGCGTTTTTTGTAGGTTCATGGGCCCAGCATAGATCGCGTCATGGGCGACCTCCACCGGAAAATCGACAGCGAATTTCGCTCCTTTGAACACTGCGAGTCAATGTGGGAGCGAGCTTGCTCGCGATGGCGGTGTATCAGGCAGCATCAATGTTGAATGTGAGACAGCAATCGCGAGCAAGCCCGCTCCCACATGGGAAAAATATCTACTTCAGGCGCGTCTGGCCATCAGAAGTACCGAAGCCGCCGCCGACAGCAACCCGGCGCAGCAGCGGTTGAACATCCGCTTGCCCGATGGCCTGGCGAACCAGCGGCGCATGTGCAGGCCCATGTAGGCGTAAGCGCCGATGGCGACCCATTCCAGCACCAGAAACAGCGCGCCCAACACCACGAACTGCGGCGCAATGGCGTGGGTCGAGTCGACGAATTGCGGCAGGAACGCGGTGAAAATCAGGATGGCCTTGGGGTTGCCGGCCGCGACCAGGAATTCCTGCCGGGCCAGCGCCAGCGTGCCCACGGGCGCTGAGGTGACCACGTTTTCCACACCCGGATCTGCGCGCCACAATTGCCAGGCGAGGTAGAACAGGTAAGCCGCGCCGAGGATCTTGATGGCGTAGAACAGCAGCTCGGAGGTTTGCAACACCACCGCCAGCCCCGCCGAGGCCAGGGCAATCATCCCGGCGAATGCCAACAACCGGCCGATACCGGCCACGCACGCGGTGCGGTAGCCATAGCGGGTCGAATTGCTGACCGACAACAGGTTGTTGGGGCCTGGCGCCATGTTGAGGGCAAAACAGGCCGGCAGAAACAGGGTGAGGGTGGCGAGGTCCATGGTGGGCTCCTGTAGCAAGAGCGCTATTTTTATCACGGCTCACCCTTGGCCAGACCCATACAGTGATGGGCGCAAACCACCGTACACGGGGTTATTTCGCGAACTTTTTCGCCCCGGCGACGCAGAGGATCACGGCGACGGTGACACCCAGCATGCCGAGGCTGACATGCTCATGCAGCAGGGTGGCGGCCAGGGTCAGCCCGAAAAACGGCTGAAGCAGCTGCAATTGCCCGACGGCGGCGATGCCCCCTTGGGCCAGGCCGCGATACCAGAACACGAATCCGATCAGCATGCTGAACAGCGAGACGTAAGCCAGGCTGAACCAGGCCGGCGTGCTGATGCCGGTGAACGAAGCCGGCATGCGCATCCAGCTGAGCACGGCCACGACCGGCAGCGACAGCACCAGCGCCCAGCTAATCACCTGCCAGCCACCGAGGGTGCGCGACAGTTTCGCGCCTTCGGCATAACCCAGGCCGCAGGCGAGGATGGCCAGCAGCATCAAGATGTCGCCTTGGGGGGAGGCGGTCAGCCCTTGGGACAGGGCAAACCCGACCACCAGCAGGCTGCCCAGCACCGAGAAAATCCAGAACGCCGCCCTTGGCCGCTCGCCGCCGCGCAGAACGCCAAACACCGCTGTTGCCAGGGGTAACAGGCCGACGAAGACAATGGAGTGCGCGGAAGTCACGTATTGCAGCGCCAGCGCGGTCAACAGGGGAAAGCCGATGACCACGCCCAGGGCGACGATCATCAACGGAATCAGTTGCTGGCGCGCCGGGCGTTTTTCCTTGAATAACCACAGCAGGCACAACGCCAGGACCGCCGCGATGGTCGCGCGCGCAACCGTCAGGAACACGGGGTCAAACTCCAGCACCGCCACCCGTGTCGCCGGTAGCGAGCCGCTGAAGATCACCACGCCGATCAGGCCGTTGATCCAGCCGCTGGTGCTGTTTTCCAGCGTCCGGGGTTGCAGGTTCGAGGTCCGTTCCATTTGGCTCACGCTCATTGTCTGATTGCACGAAACTCATCCTATGAGTGACTATCGATACAATCAAAAAATTGTCATGGATACATCTCGACATGCCTCGATCCCGCTACAAGACCCTGGTAGATGCCTTTGCCGCCGACATCCGCTCCGGGCATCTGCCGCCCGGCACGCGCCTGCCGACTCACCGGCAACTGGCAACCGAGCACGGTCTGGCGCTGGTCACCGCCAGCCGGGTGTATGCCGAGCTGGAGGGTATGGGCCTGGTCAGCGGCGAAACCGGACGCGGGACCTTTGTCAGGGAGACCTCGCTGCCGCCGGGGCAGGGCATCTCGCAGCACGTGGTGGCGGCGGGGATGATCGACCTGAATTTCAACTACCCGTCATTGCCCGGTCAGGCCGACCTGTTGCGCACTGCCTTGCGTCAACTGGCGTTATCCGGGGACCTTGAATCCCTCCTGCGCTATCAGCCTCACGCGGGACGCCTGCACGAGCGGGCCTCGGTCGCGCGCCATCTGCTTGATCGGGGGCTGAACGTGCCGGCTGAACAGGTGTTGATCGTCAGCGGCGCCCAGCATGGCCTGGCGGTGGCGATGATGTCGCTGCTCAAGCCTGGTGATGTGATCGCCGCCGATGCGCTGACCTATCCCGGTTTCAAGACGCTGGCCGAAACCCTGCATCTGGAAGTCTTGCCCATTCCGGTCACGGATACCGGGCCTGATCTGCCTGCCCTGGAAAAACTCTGTCGCAGCCGATCGGTACGGGCGCTGTACTCGATGCCGACCCTGCACAACCCTTTGGGCTGGGTGATGGACCTGGATCAGCGCGAGCAGTTGGTGGCGATTGCGCGCCGGCATGACCTGACGATCATCGAGGACGCCGCCTACGCGTTCCTGGCTGAAAACGTACCGCCACCGTTGGCCGAGCTGGCGCCGGAGAGGACGGTGTACGTGTCCGGTCTGTCGAAGAATGTCGCCACCGGGCTGCGCGTTGGCTTCATCGCCGCACCGGCGCAATGGGTCGCCGCCTTCGAGCGCACGATCATGGCGACCACCTGGAACACTCCCGGCGTTGTGACCGCCATCGCCACGGCCTGGCTCGACGATGGCACCGTCAGCCAACTGGAATCGCAAAAACGTGCAGACGCCCGGACCCGGCAAGCCCTGGCCCGCGAGATGCTGGCAGGGCTCAGGACCATCAGTCACCCCAATTCCTACTTCATCTGGCTGCCGTTGGCGGAGGACGCCCGGGCCGACCAGATCGCCATGGCACTGATGCGCGAGCAGGTGTCGGTGTCGCCGGCCGAGCCTTTTGCGATTTCGGCCCACGTGCCGCACGCGATACGCCTGGCGTTGGGTTCGGTGGACATGGACTCGTTGCGCACTGCCTTGAGCAAAGTGAAAAGCATCGTCAGCTATTACTCATAGCGAGGCCGGGCAGGGTAGTTTTCTTCAATACGCGAACCGGTGGGCTCTTTACCTTGAGGGCCTTGTTCAACTCGATGGAAGAAGGTGTGCAATGAGTCTGATGATGTCCATGGCAGCGTTTGCGCTGGTCGCGTCCATCACGCCGGGGCCGGTCAACATTGTGGCGTTGAGTTCCGGCGCGCGGTTTGGCTTCCGGGCCAGCCAGCGTCACGTGGTCGGGGCCACCCTGGGGTTTGTTTTGCTGTTGGTGCTGATGGGGCTTGGCCTGCATGAGTTGTTGCAACGATGGCCGGCACTGACGCAGGGGGTGCAATGGGCAGGCGTGGCGTTTCTGTTGTACATGGCCTTCAAGCTGGCGGCCGACAATGGGCAGGTGCAAGCCAGCGAATCGGCGCAGGCGCCGTCGATGCTGTATGGCGCCATCATGCAATGGCTCAACCCGAAAGCCTGGCTGGCCTGCGTGGCCGGCATGGGCGCGTTTGTCGCCGATGGCGAGGCACGCCTGGTTTGGCAATTCGCCGCGATCTACCTGGTGATCTGCTATGCGTCGGTCGGCTGCTGGGCGTATGCCGGGACATTTCTGCGCGGCTTTTTGCACAACCCGGCCGGCATGCGCCTGTTCAATCGCGCCATGGCGCTGCTGCTGGTGGTGAGCGCGGTGTACCTGTTGCTGCCGTAACGGCAGTCACTGCAGGTTTTGTGGCGAGCACTTTGTGGCGAGGGGGCTTGCCCCCGTTCGGCGGCGCAGCCGTCGTAAATCCTGCATGCAATGTATGTCTGAAAGAACGTCGGGGGCCGCTTCGCAGCCCAACGGGGGCAAGCCCCCTCGCCACAGGGGAGAGTCAGGCTCAAGAGCATCTTTGTGTTGCCTCAGCCCCGATACTGCCCCGGTGTCGCTGCCAGGTGCTGTTTGAATGCCCGTTGAAAATGCGCCTGATCGGCGAACCCCGCTTCCAGTGCCACGTCTGCAATCAGTTTGCCGCTGCGCAATTGATCCTGGGCGAACTGGATGCGCCGGTTCACCAGGAACGCGTGGGGCGTCATGCCGTAATGCTGTTTGAAGGCGCGGATCAGGTAGGACGGTGACAGTTGCGCCGCCTCGCATATGTCTTCGAGCCTGAGGGTTTGCGTGCAGTGGTCGCGGATGTAATCGGCAGCACGCTCCAGCTTGAAATTGGGTTCGCGCAGTGGCTGATCGACCGGGTTGAACCGGAGCTGAACCTCGGTAAAGAACTCCACGGCCACGCTGTGTTTGCGCAGCACGTCTTGCTGTGGATCGACCAGTACCTCATACAAGCCCGCGAGGCCGGCAAACAGGTTGGCGTCCCGGGTATGGGTTACTGAAAAGCGGCGAAACGCCGCGTCATCGCTGAACCCGAGCTGATGCTGCAAATCGGTCAGCCACGGCGTATCGACGTACAGCATCAGGTACGACCAGGGTTGGTCTTCGATCGGGTTGCAGGCGTGGACGTCGCCGGGGTTCATCAGCACGACAGTGCCGACGCTGACCTCGAACGCCGACTGCTCATGGAGATAGGTGCTGCGCCCGGCGGTGATCGCCCCGATGGAAAAGTGCTCGTGGGCGTGCCGTGTGTAGCAGACTTCACGCCCGTCGGCGATGGCGCGGGCTTCGATGAAGGGCAGGGCGTCATCGCGCCAGAAGCGCGGGGCCTTGTCGGCGTTCTTGGCAACGGCGTGCTTCATGCTCGCTCCTCGGCAGGTCAGTGCCCGAGTGTATTAGCTCTCGCCGTCAAAGGCTCGTTGCAGTTCGGCGATATCGAGTTTTTTCATCTGCATCATCGCCTGCATGGCTCGTTGGGATTTTTTCGTGTCGGGGTCTTTGATCATGTCCATCATCGCAACGGGGACGATCTGCCACGACAGCCCGAACTTGTCCTTGAGCCAGCCGCATTGCTGGGCCTCGGGCGCGCCGCCGGCCGACAGGCGGCCCCAGTAATGGTCGACTTCTTCCTGGCTCTGGCAATTGACCTGAAACGAAACCGCTTCACTGAACGTGAACATCGGCCCGCCGTTGAGACCGGTGAAGCTCTGCCCGTCGAGTTCGAAGCTGACGGTCATGACCGAACCTTCGGGCCGGCCGTGGAATTCGAATCCGGCGTGGCCGTAATGGGTGATGGCGGTGATTTTCGAATGGTCGAAGATCGAGCAATAGAACTTTGCCGCCTCTTCGGCCTGATTGTCGAACCACAGGCAGGGCGTCAGTTTTTGAACACGTTGCATGGCGGGCACTCCTCGGCAGGTTATGCATGCTGGATTACAGCGTAGCCAGCCTGAGTTCGTTCGGCAGTACCGTAGATCGCCAAACACCCGTTTCAGGCCACGATCAGAACGCCCATCGGGTGGTCAGTTGTACGGCGCGCGGTTCGCCATAAAACCCGGTGCCAAAGTTGCCAAGACCGGTGTAGTAGGTTTTATCGAACAGGTTCTTCACGTTCAGTGTGGTGCTCAGGTGCTCGTTGAAGCGATAGCGCGCCATCGCGTCCACCAGGGCGTAACCGGGCTGGGTGATCGTCGTGTACTGACCGAAGTTCACCGTATCGGCGGGGTCGGGACGGAACACATTGCCAAAGAATTCGCTTTGCCAGTTCACGCCTGCACCGACGGTGAGCCTGTCCCAGGGTCCAGGCAGGCGGTAGGTGCTGAATACTCGCACCACTTGTTCCGGTGCAGTGGTTTGCAGCACCGAACCGTAGACGTAATCACCCTTGGCATCGCGGGTGTGGTTATAGGTGTAGCCGGCCGACAGGTTCCAGCCGTCCCGCAACTCGCCGGCCAGTTCGATCTCGAAGCCTTTGGTGGTGGCGCCCTGGACGGCGCGGTACACCGACTCGGTATCAACGCCGCTGACATACTCGGCGATGTTGTCCTGTTCGATGCGGTACAGGGCGAACCTGGTGTTCAGGCGCCCATCGAAGTATTCAGCCTTGATGCCCGCTTCAAGACTTTTGCCTTGTACCGGATCGAGCAGTCGCCGGTTGGCGTCCTTGCTCATTTGCGGCTGATAGATGCTGGTGTAACTGGTGTACACCGACCAGATGTCGTCGAAATCATAGACAAGCCCGGCATAAGGCGTGACGACACCGCTCTGGCGATAGCTGTCGCGCAGGTCGGCGGTGTGTGGGTCGCTGTAATCCAGGTCGTCGTGCCCCGAGAAGTCGCTGACACGCGTGCCGAGGATCAGCGCCAGGTCATCGACGGGCTTGAGCCGGGTGGCCAGGTAGGCACCGGTCTGGCGCTGGACAATGTCGTTGGTGCCCACCCGTGGGATCCCGGGTTTCGCAAACTCGCCGCGCCAGTCGAAGATGCTGCCGTCCATTGGCGGGTACACCGAACCGTACACCGGGATGTCCTGGCGCGTGTTCATTGACATGAAACCGACGATCAGTTCGTGATCGCCACCCCATAGGGTGAATGGACCGGTCAGGTTGACGTCGATGTTGTCCTGAACCTGATCGCCCTCGAACTTGCCCATGTACATGAACATGCCGTTACCGCTGACCGGGTCCGGGTTGCCGCCACTGGCGGAGGCGAGGAAGGTATCGTGCTGGCGGTGTTTGCGGTCGTAACTGACCTTGAGTGCCCAATCGTTGACCAGTTGCTGCTGCACTGAGGCGAACACCGTCTGGTTGGTGAAGTCGCGACGGCTCCAGTCGGTGGCCGGGTTGAAGGAACGGGAGAAGTCGGTGCGCGAGCCGTCGCTGTAGTACATCGGGAAACCGGTCCAGCTGGCGCCCCGGGAACGGGTGTCTTGCTGGTCGATACCGACGGTGACAAGGGTGTCCGGGGTCAAGTCGGCTTCGACAATGCCGTAGGCGATGTCCTTGGTGTTGCGGTAGTGATCGGCGTAGGCGCTGCGGTCCTGGTGGACCCCGACCAGACGCCCGCGGACATTTGCGCTGGCGCTCAGCGGGCCGGAAATATCGCCTTCGCTGCGATAGTTGTCCCAGGAGCCGACGGTGCCGGTGACCGAGGCTTTCAACACCGGGGTCGGGCGCTTGCGAATCAGATTGACGGTTGCCGAGGGATCACCCGCCCCGGTCATCAGGCCGGTCGCGCCTTTGATGATCTCAACGCGGTCGTAGGGTGCCATGTCAGTGCTCGAGGTGCCGTAGTCGTAGACACCGTCGTAGTCGGTATTGACGCCGTCGTACTGGAAATTGGTGATCGGCAAGCCACGACTGGAAAATTCCCAGCGTTCGCTGTCGTAGTTTTGCACGCTGATGCCAGGAGTGCGGCGCAGGACATCGACGATGCTGGTGGCCCCCTGGTCGTCCATGAGTTGGCGGGTGATGACCGTGACCGATTGCGGCGTTTCGCGCAGGGACAGCGCCAAGCCAGTGGCTGAAGACGTCGAGCTGACGGTGTAGGCGCGGGAGTCTTCGCTGATCGTCCCGGGTGCCTGCCCGGAAATGTTCGTCGCACCCAGTTCCAGTGCCTCTTGTGTCACGGCTGTGGCTTGCAGCACGTAGCTGCCGGTGCCCTGGCGTTGCGCTTGCAGGCCACTGCCTTGCAGCAGTCGTTGCAACGCTTGCTGCTGGCTGTAGACACCGTCAAGACCAGGGCTGCGTTTGCCGGCCGCGAGGTCATTGTGTCCGGCGAGAAAAATCCCGGCCTGTTCGGCAAAGCGGTTGAGGACGCTCACCAGCGATCCGGCAGCGATGGTGTAATGGCGTGCCTGGCTGCCGGGTTGTTCGCTGTTGACGAGGGGGGCGGCTTGAGTTCGCGACACGTCCAGGCCCGGCAAGACAACCGCCAGAGCCAGCATCAGCGGATGCAAGGCGAAGCGGGTGCGGGTAACGGTGGCGCGCGGCATGGGGTTCCCGGGAGTCGGATCAATCGGCAATCGAGGTGCTTGAAGGGTTAACCGGACGAAAAAGGCAAAAGGGAACCGGCGCGACAGAAAAAATCTTCATCAGGCTTTTGGGCCGACGTTGACCCACCAGTCCAGCGGCTTCTGCACCCGTACCGGCAATGCCGCTTCCAGCAGGCGCAAAGCCTGATCGGTGTCCTTGAGCGGGAACGAACCCATGACCGACAGCCCGGCCACCGCCGGGTCGCAGCCCAGATGCCCGTGACGGTATTGGCTCAGCTCCTGGAGCAATTGGCCCAACGGCAGGTTGTCTGCCAGCAGCAGGCCACGGCGCCAGGCTTCACGAGTCGCCGTGGCGGCGGTCGGTGTCGGAATGTGGTTTTCGCTGAATGCCACTTGGCGTCCCGTTTCCACCACCTGAACCTGGCCTTGGGCAGTCCGGACTTCGACGGCGCCTTCGTAGACGTTGAGCACTGTCCGCCGATCCTCCTGGCGCACACTGAAGTGCGTGCCCAGCGCGCGCATCCGGCCTTGGGCGGTGTGCACCAGCAGCGGGCGGTGGCTGTCTTTGGCGGTGTCGATCAACACCTCCCCAAGCCGCAACAGCAGCAGTCGTTGTGTGCTGTCGAACCGAACATTCAGCGCGCTCAACGCATTGAGCCAGATCTGGCTGCCATCGCTGAGCCGGGTTTCGCGGGTTTCGCCGGTGCCGGTGGAGAGGTCGGCGCGCCAGCGAACCAGGGTGGGCGCCAGGGCGGTTTCCTCCCAGGCACTCCACCCAAGCAAACCTCCCGACACCAGAACCAGCAGACCCTTCACGGTGTGGCGGCGACTGATGGCGGCACGTTCGGTGTTGCGCAGTACATGGCTGACCGCTTGCGGATGATCGTTCTGCAAGGCGGCAAAGCGCTGGCCAACCCGCTCGACATAATGCCAGGCAGCCTGATGCTCGCTACTTTGCGTCAGCCAGGCTTGCCAGTGCTGGCGGTCTTGTTCCCCGGCCTGTTGGTCGTTGAGTTGGACATACCATTGCGCAGCTTGTTCGAGACTGGCATGGCTGATGGCGTTCGATGCGGTCTGTGTCATTGAATCAGCAGGCCATCGAGTTCTGCTTCGAGCATGGCGCAATGCATCAATGCCTGGGCCAGGTACTTCTTCACCATGCGCTCACACACGCCGATTTCTTCGGCGATGGCGCGGTAGGGCAACCCCTGCAACTGGGCCAACACGAACGCATCACGGACCCGTTGGGGCAAGCGTTGCAACATGGCGTCCACTTCATACAGGGTTTCGACGATGATCGCCCGCTGCTCTGGCGAAGGGTGAACGGCTTGGGGCTGCGCCGCGAGGGTGTCCAGCCAGGCCTGTTCAAGTTGCCGACGACGCCAGTGATCGATACACAAGCCTCGGGCGATGGTCGCCAGATACGAACGTTCGTGGGTTTCGCCGTCGAACACCTGAGGGCGCTTGAGCACACGGATGAAGGTGTCATGGGCCAGGTCGGCAGCATCAAACGCGTTGTTCAGACGCCGGCGCAGCAACGCGTGCAACCAGCGGTGATGCGTGGCGTAGAGGGTCTGGACGCAGGAGGAATCGGCAACCGTCATCGTGAGCGCATGTCCATGGGCGGTTCGCGTCCTTGTGTAAATAAGAATTGATCGCGATTAAAGCAAATGGCCCATGTCTGTGCAAATGATATTGGTTTGCTTTTAGGTTGATTGAACCGTGTCTGGAGGACATTGTTGTCGTAATGACTCTTTATGTTGTCATAAGGACAATATCTGGGTTGAGTCAAATTGACTTCGTTGATCTGGAGGTGCCGGTTTACAAGGGGTCATGAGCTGGCACGGAACATGAAGCATCAAACGTACAACTGAGCGGCTACAGGCGTACGGAAAATGTCCCATTTCTTCAGCAACCCTCAAAACGTTCTGCATCTCTCCAGTCGTGTACTCGGCGTTGGCCTGGTCATGTTTTTCGCCGGAGTCTACGGCGCCTATCTCTACGCAGGCCACCTGTCGATTGGCGCCCTGGTGTCGATGCACGCCATGACCATCCTCGGCCCGACCCTGCTGAAAATCGGCTATGTCATGCGGCTGCTGTCGCAGTACGGGCTGAGCCAAACTTCGGCCAGAGTGGTGGCGTGATGCGTGGAATCGCTGCTGCACCTGTTTTCTCCCTCGGCTTTCGCCCGTTTTTTCTGGCGGGTGCCGGGTTCGCGGCCATCGCGGTGGCGGTCTGGGCGTTGTGGTTGTACGGTCGACTCCCCGGCGCACAACCAATGGGGGGCATGCTCGCCTGGCATCGCCATGAAATGCCGTTCGGTTTTACCGCGGCCATCATTGCCGGGTTTCTGTTGACGGCGGTACCCAACTGGACCGGCCGGCCAGGGCTCAATGGGTGGCCGCTGATCGGGCTGGTGCTGGTATGGCTGATCGCTCGGCTGGCCTGGTTGATGCCGATGCCCGCCATCCTGTTGCTGGCCTTGCAAGTGCCCTTTCTGCCGCTGCTGGCGTGTGTGCTGGGACGGGATTTGATCGCCGCCGGCAAGCGGGAAAATTATCCGGTTTTACTGATGGTCACGTTGTTGGCAGGCTGTCAGGCGCTGACGTTGCTGGGTATTTTCAATGAAGACGTGAATCTGCAGCGGCATGGCGTGCTGGCCGCTTTGTGGCTGGTGGGCGCGCTGATGAGCGTGATCGGCGGGCGGGTGATTCCGTTCTTCATCCAGCGCGGCTTGAACCGTCCCGCAACGCCTGCGGCTCATCCGTTGCCGGGCAAGGTGTTGCTGATCAGCGCGATGCTGGCGGCGGTGTCTTTTGCCGCCGGTTTGAATGACGCCCCACGTGTGTGGCTGGCGCTGCTGTTTGCGTTGATCAGCGGTTTGCATCTGCTGCGATTGTGGCGCTGGCATGATCGCGGTCTGTGGCGCGTGCCGCTGCTGTGGTCGCTGTACCTGGCTTACACCTGGCTCGCGGTGGCGACGCTGGCCATGGCGCTGTGGCACCTGGGCTGGATGCCGCAGCAAAGCCTGGCCACCCATTCGCTGGCCGTCGGCGGCATCGGCGGGTTGGTTCTGGCGATGATCGCGCGGGTCAGCCTGGGGCACACCGGGCGCTTGTTGCAGCCGTCAAAGGCGATCGTTGCGGGGTTTACCCTGTTGTTGCTGGCGGGTGTGTCACGGGTGTTGCTGGTGCCTTATTCTGGGTGGGGATTGGGAATGTCGGCGCTGCTTTGGTGTATGGCATTCGGGCTGTTTCTGTCGCGTTACACCGGTATTTTGTTCAGGCCGAGGGTGTAGGAGCGAAGCTTGCTCGCGACGGACGTCAACGATAACGCGCCCTGTCTGAATGACCGCGTTGTACTGACGTTTTTCGCGAGCAAGCTCGCTCCTACAGGTGACCGGTGGTCGATGCGCCTCGGCCTGCCGGCAAATTTGCGCTTAGCTGAAGGGTAACCCGAGGCGCGCGCAGGTTTTACAAGGCCGCAGCGACGCCCCTTCAGATCACCCTGAGTCTGAGGAACCGCGCCATGCTGACCCTGAACATCAATGGCCAGGATCAGGAGCTGGATGTCCCCGCCGACATGCCGCTGCTCTGGGTCTTGCGCGATGTCGCCCACCTCACCGGCACCAAATTCGGCTGCGGCATCGCCCAATGCGGGGCCTGCACCGTGCACGTCGATGGCGCACCGCTGCGCTCGTGCATCACACCGGCCACGGCCGTGGCCCATGGGCAAAAGATTCTCACCATCGAAGGCCTTTCCGCGGATGGTTCGCACCCGGTCCAACAGGCCTGGGCGGAACTTGACGTGGTCCAGTGTGGCTATTGTCAGTCCGGGCAGATCATGTCGGCGGCCGCATTGCTGGCGAAAATTCCGAAACCGACCGACAGCGACATCGATCAGGCGCTGTCCGGGAACATCTGCCGTTGCGGCACTTACCCGAGGATCCGCGCGGCGGTCAAGCGCGCCGCCGAGCTGGGTTGAGGCCGGGTTGAAGGGAGCTTGCGCCATGAACAGCATCAACGCGTTATCGCGTCGTGGTTTTCTCAAGGGCAGTGCCATGCTGGGCGGCGGGCTGGTGGTCGCGTTTGCCATGCCCGGTGCCCACCGTTTCGCCATGGGCGCGGAAAACCAGGGTAACGTGTTTGCGCCCAATGCCTTCCTGCGTATTGGCAACGACAACAGTGTCACCGTATTGCTGGGGCACTCGGAAATGGGCCAGGGCATCTGGACCGGCCTGACCATGCTGATCGCCGAAGAACTGGACGCCGACTGGACGAAAATCCGCGTCGAGCATGCACCGGCTTCGGCCGCCGATTACGGCCTGCCTGGTTTTGGCGGGATGCAAATCACCGGCGGTTCGACCTCGACCTGGATGGAGTTCGACCGCTATCGCCAGGCCGGCGCGGCGGCGCGCTTGATGTTGATCGACGCAGCGGCCAAGCGTTTCAACGTCGCGCCGTCCGAGATTCATACCGAATCGGGGGTGGTCATGGCCGGTGAGCACCGTGCCACCTACGGCGAACTGGCCGATGAGGCTGGGCAATTGCCACGGCCAGACCCGGCCTCGATCAAACTCAAGGACGCAAAGGACTGGAAGCTGATCGGCAAACCCACCCAACGTCTGGACACTCCGGAAAAAATCACCGGCCGGGCGAAGTTCGGCATGGACGTGCAGTTTGACGGGCTGATGACTGCGATGGTCGCCCGTTCGCCCACCTTCGGCGGTAGCGTCAAATCCTTTGAAGGCGCCGAAGCGCTGGCGATTCCGGGTGTGCACAAAGTGGTGCAAGTGCCGACCGGCATCGCGGTGATTGCCGATCATTTTTGGGCGGCGAAGCTGGGGCGCGATGCGCTGAAAATCGAGTGGAATCCGGGGCCGAACGCCGGGCTCGACAGCCAGGCGTTGCTGGAGAACTTCCGCAAACTCGCCACCACCCCCGGCCTGAACGCAGGCCAGGCGGGGGATACCCAGGCTGCGCTGGCGAAAGCGGCCAAGAAAATCGACGTTGAATACAGCGTGCCTTACCTGGCACACGCGCCGATGGAGCCACTGAACTGCACGGTGAGCATCACCAAGGACAAATGCGAAATCTGGACTGGCACCCAGTTCCAGACCCTGGACCAAATGGTCGCCGGGAAAATCACCGGGCTCAAACCCGAACAGGTGGTGATCCATACCGAGTTTCTCGGTGGCGGCTTTGGGCGCCGGGCCAATCCGACGTCGGATTTCGTCAGCGAAGCGGTGTATGTCGCCAAGGCTGCCGGTGCACCGGTGAAAACCGTGTGGGCGCGGGAGGACGACATCCGCGGCGGCTATTACCGCTCGGCGTTCCTGCACCATGCGCGTATCGGGCTCGGCGCTGACGGCCTGCCACTGGCCTGGAAGCATGTGATGGTCGGCCAGTCGATCATGGCCGGGACCTCGCTTGAAGCGAGCATGGTCAAGGACGGGATCGACAAGACCTCCGTCGAAGGCGTGGCGGACAGCCCCTACCTCGAAGGGTTGGCCAATCACCAGATTGAACTGCATTCACCGCAGACCGGCATCAGCGTGTTGTGGCTGCGTTCGGTGGGGCACACCCACACCGCGTTTGTCATGGAGTCGCTGATCGATGAACTGGCCACGGCGGCCGGCAAGGATCCGGTGGAATATCGGCGCACCTTGCTCAAGGACCATCCGCGCCATCTGGGTGTGCTGAACCTCGCGGTGGAGAAGGCCAACTGGACGGCGCCACTGCCGGACGGCCATGCCCTGGGTGTGGCGGTGCATGAGTCGTTCGGCAGCTACGTGGCCCAGGTGGCCGAGGTGTCCCAGGAGAACCTCGCCATCCGCGTGCACCGGGTGGTGTGCGCGGTGGATTGCGGCATTGCGGTCAACCCGCAGAGCATCGCCGCGCAGATGGAATCGTGTATTACCTTTGGCCTCAGCTTCGCCTTGCACAGCAAGCTGACACTCAAGGACGGGCAGGTGGTGCAGTCCAACTATCACGACTATCGGGTGCTGCGGCTCAACGAAATGCCGCTGGTCGAAGTGCATATCGTGCCCAGCAGCGACAAACCCGGTGGTATCGGCGAAGCCGGTGTGCCACCCATGGCGCCAGCGGTGGCCAACGCGGTGTTTGCCCTGACCGGGCAGCGCCTGCGGGAGCTGCCCTTGCAGCTGGCGGGGGTGTGAGATGAAACGACATCACTGGTTGCTTGGGGCGGTGATCCTGGTCTGTCTCATCGCCTACGCATCGCACGTGTTCGCCGATGACCGCGAGGCCTTGCAGGCGTTCGACACCGTGCAGAAGGTCTTCCAGAGCCCCCGTTGCCAGAACTGCCATATTCCTGGGGATTCGCCGCTGCAATTCGATGCCGGCGTGCCCCACGCCATGAATGTCGTGCGTGGCATGGACGGCAAGGGTTCGGCCGGGTTGCCCTGTGCAACCTGCCATGCGCAAAGCAATCCGCCGGCCAGTTACGGCCCCCACGCACCACCGGGTGCGCCGCACTGGAGTTTGCCACCGGCCGCGCACCGCATGGCCTGGATCGGCCTGCCAGCCGACCGGCTGTGCGCGATGATCAAGGATCGCTCCAGCAACGGCGATCGGGATTTTGCCGCGCTGATCAAGCACGTCAGCGACGACAAGCTGGTGCTGTGGGGCTGGAACCCCGGCGGCAATCGCGCGCCGGTGCCGGTGCCCCACGATACTTTCGTCGCCCAGTTCAAGCGCTGGGCCGATGCGGGAGGACCGTGCCCGGTGGCAGGTAGCTGACCAGCGGCACGCTTACAGGGAGTCAATGTGGGTACGGGCGACTCTAACGTACATACCCGCCAAGGGAGTGAACGATGTTGATCTCAGGCAAAACAGGTAAACCGGGCCAATCAGCCAACCCGTTGCTCACGCCACAGCAAGAACGTGAACGGTTGCGCGAACTGGCTCGCCAGGCCGAACAAGAACTGGCAGGGGTGCAGATGGCGAGCATGGACGAGCTGACGCTGCTGTCCAATCGCCATGGTTTCACCGCATTGGCCCAACTCGGGCTGGACGCCTGCCGACAACTGGAGACGCCGGCGACACTGCTGTACCTCAGCCTCGATGAATTCAAGCTCATCTGCTATCTGTATGGCCGGGCCAAAGGTGACGATGCGCTCAAGACGTTCGCCGATGTCCTGCGTATCGGCTTTCGTGAAAACGATGTGGTCGGCCGACTCGACGGCGACCGGTTCGTGGCGCTGCTGACCGGGTCCAGTGCCGTTGAGATTGAGGCGATCAAGGTGCGACTCAATGAGATACTCGATGAGCGCAACGCCACGGCGCATCGCAGTTATGACATTCGGTTCAGCGTTACCCAGGTCGAATACAACCCCGCTGTTCATGACTCAATCGAGGAACTGCTGGAGGAGGCCGAGCGTGTGATGAGCCGTTAGGGCGGTGTTGTATTAGCGGACCTCTTCGCGAGCAGGATTTATGGACGCCACAAATCCACTGTGGGAGCGAGCTTGCTCGCGATGGCGTCCTGACAGGCAACGCCTACTTGGCAAACAGTTGTCCAATATCCTTGAACGCCTTGAACTCCAGCGCATTCCCGCAAGGATCAAACAGAAACATCGTCGCCTGTTCACCCACCAGCCCCTGAAATCGAATCCCCGGTTCGATCACGAAGCGTGTCTCCAGCGACTTCAACCGCTCGGCCAGCGCCTCCCACTCGGCCATCCCGAGTACCACGCCAAAATGCGGCACCGGCACATCGTGACCATCCACGGCATTGGTGTGCGCGGCTTCTTGCGTGGGGTTTTTCGGCGCCAGGTGAATCACCAGTTGATGGCCGAAAAAATTGAAGTCCACCCAATGCTCGCTGGAACGACCTTCCTCCAGGCCAAACACTGAACCATAGAAATGTCGGGCGGCCGGCAAGTCGTAGACCGGAATGGCCAGGTGAAAAGGGGACAGTTGCATCAGGCGAACCTCGGTGTGGGTGGGAATGTGTCGAGTTTAGCCCTGTGCTTTTTGATTGAAAGACGATAATTTTTGCATCGAGCTCAAATTATTTCGATCAATCGAGGCCGCCATGCTGCGCGAACTGAAAACCTTTATCGCGGTGGCGCGTTACGGCACGTTCGCGGCAGCGGGCATGCACATCGGCCTGACGCAATCGGCGGTCAGCGCGCAGATTCGCAACCTGGAACAAGCCCTTGGCATCCGTCTGTTCGACCGCACCGGCCGCCAGGCGCTGCTCAACGCGGCGGGGCAACGTGCGTTGCCGATGGCCAGGGAAATGCTCGAGACCTTCAGCCGCATGGCCGTCAGCGACGATGTCAGCGAGTACCGTGGCGAACTGAGAATCGGCGCAGTGGCGACTGCTCAGACCGGGCTGCTGCCCCAGGCGCTGGTGCGCTTGCGCCAACAGGCGCCCTTGCTGGAGCCCAAGCTGGTGCCCGGTGTGTCACTGAATCTGCTGAGTCAGGTCGACACGGGAGAAGTGGACCTGGCGATCCTGATCAAGCCGCCGTTTGAGTTGCCCAAGGAATTGTCTGCGCAGGTCATTCGCCGGGAACCGTTCGTGCTGATCGTACCGGCGGACCTGGGCGGCGATGATCCGCTGCAACTGCTCGCCGAGCACCCTCATGTGCGCTACGACCGCAATTCGTTTGGCGGGCGGCTGGTGACGCGGTTTCTGCGCGAACGGCAGATCGAGGTGCACGTGGCTCTGGAGCTGGATGAACTGGAGGCCATTGTCAAAATGGTCGAGTGTGGGTTGGGGGTTTCGTTGTTGCCGGAGGCGGGGCTGTGGCTGGAGCATGGGGCGGGGGTGCGGATCGTCCCGCTGGGCGAACTGACCTTCCATCGGGAGATCGTGCTGTTGCAGCGCTATAGCCAGCGGATGCAGCCGATTCAGCAGTTGTTTGCCAAATGCCTGACGCCGATAGCTGACTGAACATGATCCCCTGTGGGAGCGAGCTTGCTCGCGATATCGGACTGACATTCACCATTGATGTCGACTGACAGGCCGTAATCGCGAGCAAGCTCGCTCCCACGGGGGGGGCTGTGTTTGTCCGGGAAATCGCAGGCATAAAAAACCCGCCAAAAGCGGCGGGTTTTTTGGCTGAGCGAAGATTACTCTTCGATGCTGCCCATGGCCGTGGTGTTGAAGCCACCGTCCACGTACATGATTTCACCGCTGATGCCGGACGCCAGGTCCGAGCACAGGAAGGCGCCGGCGTTGCCGACTTCTTCGATGGTGACGTTGCGGCGCAGCGGGGTTTGCGCTTCGTTGGCGGCCAGCATCTTGCGGAAGTTCTTGATGCCGGAAGCGGCGAGGGTACGGATGGGGCCTGCCGATACACAGTTGACGCGAGTACCGTCCGGGCCCAGGGAGCCGGCCAGGTAACGTACGCCGGCTTCCAGGGAAGCCTTGGCCATGCCCATGACGTTGTAGTTCGGCATGGTGCGCTCGGCGCCCAGGTACGACAGGGTCAGCAGGCTGCCGTTGCGGCCTTTCATCATTTCGCGGCCAGCCTTGGCCAGGGCCACGAAGCTGTAGGCGCTGATGTCGTGGGAGATGCGGAAACCTTCGCGGGTGGTGGCTTCGGTGAAGTCGCCGTCCAGTTGGTCGCCCGGGGCGAAGCCGACGGAGTGCACGATGCAGTCCAGGCCGTCCCACTTCTTGCTCAGCTCTTCGAAGACCTTGGCGATTTCTTCATCGCTGGCCACGTCGCACGGGAAGCACAGCTCAGGGCTCGAACCCCAGCCTTGTGCGAACTCTTCGACACGACCCTTGAGTTTGTCGTTCTGATAAGTGAAGGCAAGCTCAGCGCCCTCGCGATGCATGGCGGCAGCGATGCCGGATGCGATGGACAGCTTGCTGGCGACACCGACGATCAGTACGCGCTTACCGGCGAGAAAACCCATGTGTTGCTCCTCTTTCAGGTTATTGCGCAGTGGCCGGAGCCAAAAAAGCGGCTTCCAGCAACTGCTGTGTATACGGATGTTGGGGGGCGGCAAAAATGCTTTGCGCGTCTCCCTGTTCGACCACTTGGCCATGCTTGACCACCATCAACTGGTGGCTCAGCGCTTTCACCACAGCCAGGTCATGGCTGATAAACAGATACGTCAGGTTGTACTTGGTTTGCAGTGAACGCAAAAGCTCCACTACCTGGCGTTGTACCGTGCGGTCGAGGGCCGAAGTCGGCTCGTCCAGCAAAATCAACGCCGGTTTTAACACCAATGCCCGGGCAATGGCGATTCTCTGCCGTTGCCCGCCGGAAAATTCGTGGGGGTAGCGGTGCCGGGTTTCCGGGTCCAGACCTACCTCCTTGAGTGCCGCAATGATCGCTTGTTCCTGTTCCGCCTCGGTGCCCATCTTGTGGATCCGCAGGCCTTCGCCAACGATCTGGCTCACGCACATCCGCGGGCTCAGGCTGCCGAACGGGTCCTGAAACACCACTTGCATCTCCCGTCGCAGCGGCCTGACCTGTTGCTGCGTCAGGCAGTCTAGCTGCTGGCCTTCAAAGCGGATGGCACCCTTGCTGGCGATCAACCGCAAAATTGCCAGGCCCAGGGTCGATTTGCCGGAACCGCTTTCTCCCACTATCCCCAGGGTCTGGCCCTGGGGCAGGCTGAAATTGATGCCGTCGACCGCCTTGACGTAATCCACCGTGCGCTTGAGCAGGCCTTTCTTGATCGGAAACCAGACTTTGAGGTCCTCGACCGCCAGCAACGGCGGGCCGATCACGTTGCTTGCAGGCTTGCCGCCGGGCTCCGCTGCCAGCAGTTCCCGAGTGTACGGATGCTGCGGCGCGCGGAACAGTTCTTCGCACGATGCCTGTTCGACGATGCAACCTTGCTGCATGACACATACGCGATGCGCAATTCTTCGCACAAGGTTCAAATCATGGCTGATCAGCAGCAGGGCCATGCCCAATCGGGCCTGCAATTCCTTGAGCAATTCGAGGATTTTCAGCTGAACGGTCACGTCCAGCGCGGTGGTCGGCTCGTCGGCGATCAGCAGTTCCGGCTCGTTGGCCAGGGCCATGGCGATCATCACCCGCTGACGCTGGCCGCCGGACAATTCGTGGGGCAGGGCCTTGAGTCGCTTGTGCGGCTCGGGGATGCCGACCATCTCCAGCAGCTCCAGGGTGCGTTTGGTCGCAACCTTGCCGGTCAGGCCCTTGTGGATGCCCAGCACTTCGTTGATCTGCTTCTCGATCGAGTGCAGGGGATTGAGCGAGGTCATCGGCTCCTGGAAGATCATCGCAATCCGGTTGCCGCGAATGTGGCGGATGGTTTTTTCTTTCAGGTCCAGCAGGTTCTGCCCGGAATACAAGATGGTGCCGGACGGATGCCGGGCGAGCGGGTAGGGCAGCAGGCGCAGGATCGAGTGTGCGGTGACCGATTTGCCGGAACCACTCTCGCCGACCAACGCCAGGGTTTCACCGCGCTTGATGTCGAAGCTGACGCCTTCGACCGCCCGCTGGCAGCGATTGCCGACGACAAAATTGACGGACAGGTCGCGCACTTCGATCAGATTGTGCTGATTCATTTCACTTCCTCGGGTCGAAGGCATCGCGAGCGGACTCGCCGATGAACACCAGCAGACTCAACATCAAGGCCAGCACCGCAAAGGCGCTGATGCCCAGCCACGGCGCCTGCAGGTTGGATTTGCCCTGGGCCACCAGTTCACCCAGGGACGGGCTGCCCGCCGGCAAGCCGAAGCCGAGGAAGTCCAGGGCGGTCAGCGTACCGATGGCGCCGGTGAGGATGAACGGCATGAAGGTCATGGTCGAGACCATCGCGTTGGGCAGGATGTGACGGAACATGATCGCGCCGTTCTGCATGCCCAGGGCGCGCGCGGCGCGCACGTATTCCAGGTTGCGCCCGCGCAGGAACTCGGCGCGCACCACGTCGACCAGGCTCATCCATGAGAACAGCAGCATGATCCCCAGCAACCACCAGAAGTTGGGCTGCACGAAACTGGCAAGGATGATCAGCAGGTACAGCACCGGCAATCCAGACCAGATTTCCAGGAACCGCTGCCCGGCCAGATCCACCCAGCCGCCGTAGAAACCCTGCAAGGCCCCGGCGATCACGCCGATGATCGAGCTGAGCACGGTCAGGGTCAGGGCGAACAGTACGGAAATGCGGAAACCGTAGATCACCCGGGCCAGCACGTCGCGGCCCTGATCGTCGGTGCCCAGCAGGTTGTCCGTCGAGGGCGGGGCCGGGGCCGGGACTTTCAGGTCGTAGTTGATGCTCTGGTAGCTGTAGGGAATCGGCGCCCACAGCACCCAGGCGTCTTTGGCCTTGAGCAGTTCACGGATGTACGGACTCTTGTAGTTCGCCTCTAGCGGAAATTCACCGCCGAAGGTGGTTTCCGGGTAGCGTTTGAGCGCCGGGAAGTACCAGTTGTTGTCGTAGTGCACCACCAGCGGCTTGTCGTTGGCGATCAACTCGGCACCCAGGCTGGCGCCGAACAGGACCAGGAACAACCACAGCGACCACCAGCCACGCTTGTTGGCCTTGAACAGTTCGAAGCGGCGGCGATTGAGAGGGGACAGGTTCATCTCAATGCTCCCGGCTTTCGAAGTCGATGCGTGGATCGACAAAGGTGTAGGTGAGGTCGCCGATCAGTTTCACCACCAGCCCGAGCAGGGTGAAGATGAACAGCGTGCCGAACACCACCGGGTAATCGCGGTTGATCGCCGCCTCGAAACTCATCAGGCCGAGGCCGTCGAGGGAGAAGATCACCTCCACCAGCAACGAGCCGGTGAAGAAGATGCCGATGAAGGCCGAAGGAAACCCGGCGATCACCAGCAGCATGGCGTTGCGGAACACGTGGCCGTACAGCACGCGGTGGTTGGTCAGGCCCTTGGCCCTGGCGGTGATCACGTATTGCTTGTTGATCTCGTCGAGGAAGCTGTTTTTGGTCAGCAGGGTCATGGTTGCGAAGTTGCCGATGACCAGCGCGGTCACCGGCAGCGCCAGGTGCCAGAAGTAGTCGAGGATCTTGCCGCCCATGCTCAGTTCATCGAAGTTGTTCGAAGTCAGCCCGCGCAAGGGGAACCAGTCCAGGTAACTGCCGCCGGCGAACACCACGATCAACAGGATGGCGAACAGGAACGCCGGGATCGCGTAGCCGACAATGATCGCCGAACTGGTCCAGACGTCGAAGTGGCTGCCGTGCCGCTTGGCCTTGGCGATCCCCAGCGGGATCGACACCAGGTACATGATCAGCGTGCTCCACAGCCCGAGGGAGATCGACACCGGCATCTTTTCCTTGATCAGGTCGATGACCTTGGCGTCGCGGAAGAAGCTGTCGCCGAAATCCAGGGATGCATAGTTCTTGACCATGATCCACAAGCGTTCCGGCGCCGATTTGTCGAAGCCGTACATGTGCTCGATTTCCTTGATCAGCGCCGGGTCCAGGCCCTGGGCGCCGCGATAGGCCGAGCCTGCCACCGAGACTTCGGCACCACCGCCGGCGATGCGGCTGGTGGCGCCCTCGAAGCCTTCGAGCTTGGCGATCATCTGCTCCACCGGTCCACCGGGGGCCGCCTGGATGATCACGAAGTTGATCAGCAGAATGCCGAACAGGGTCGGAATGATCAGCAACAGTCGCCGAAAAATGTACGCCAGCATCTGATTACTCCGTGCCCGCAGGATCGGCCTGCAGTGTGGTTTCGACTTCTATTGCCGGCTTGATGTCCGGCTTGACCCACCAGGTGGCCGTGCCGATATCGTATTTAGGCGAGACCTTGGGATGGCCGATGTGGTTCCAGTAGGCCACGCGCCAGGTCTTGATGTGCCAGTTGGGTATTACGTAATAGCCCCATTGCAGAACTCGGTCCAGCGCGCGGGCGTGGGCCACCAGGCTGTTGCGCGAATCGGCGTTGATCAGTTGCTCGACCAGTTGATCGACCACCGGATCCTTCAGGCCCATGGAGTTGCGGCTGCCGGGCTTGTCGGCGGCGTCCGACATCCAGAATTCCCGTTGTTCGTTACCCGGCGAGTTGGACTGCGGGAAGCTGCCGACGATCATGTCGAAGTCCCGGGAACGCACGCGGTTGATGTACTGCGAGACGTCGACCCGGCGGATCACCAGATCGATGCCCAGGTCGCTCAGGTTGCGTTTGAACGGCAGCAGCACCCGTTCGAATTCGGTCTGGGCCAACAGGAACTCGATGACCACCGGCTTGCCGGTGGCGTCGACCATCTTGTCATCGACGATGCGCCAGCCGGCCTCCTGCAGCAATTGATAGGCTTGCCGTTGCTGGGCGCGGATCATGCCGCTGCCGTCGGTGGTCGGGTTCTGGAAGGCTTCGTTGAACACCTGAGGTGCCAGCTTGCTACGGAACGGTTCGAGGATCGCCACCTGATCGGTGTCAGGCAGGCCGGTGGCGGCCATTTCCGAGTTCTCGAAGTAACTGCGGGTACGCGCGTAGGCACCGTTGAACAGTTGCTTGTTGGTCCATTCGAAATCCAGCAACAGCGACAGGGCCTGGCGCACACGCACATCCTGGAACACCGGGCGGCGCATATTGAACACGAACCCTTGCATGCCGGTGGGATTGCCGTTGGGAATCTGTTCCTTGACCAGTCGACCTTCGGTGACCGCCGCAATGTTGTAGGCGTTGGCCCAGTTCTTCGCGGTCATTTCCAGCCAGTAGTCGAACTGCCCGGCCTTGAGCGCTTCCAGGGCCACGGTGTTGTCGCGGTAGTAGTCGGTGGTCATCACGTCGAAGTTGTAGAAACCGCGATTGACCGGCAGGTCCTTGCCCCAGTAGTCCTTGACCCGCTCGTATCGCACCGAGCGTCCGGCTTTCACTTCGCTGACCTTGTACGGGCCACTGCCCAGCGGGATTTCCAGGTTGCCCTTGTTGAAGTCGCGGTCGGCCCACCAGTGCTTGGGCAGCACCGGCAACTGGCCGAGGATCAGCGGCAACTCGCGGTTGTTGGTGTGCTTGAACTTGAACAGTACGGTGAGCGGGTCTTCGGCGATCACTTCGGCCACATCGCTGTAGTAGCCGCGGTACATCGGCGCGCCGTCCTTGGTCAGCATCTGGAAGCTGAACACCACGTCCTCGGCGCGTACCGCATGGCCGTCATGGAAACGTGCTTCGGGGCGCAGGTAGAAGCGCACCCAGGCGTTGTCCGGGGCTTTCTCGATCAGGCGGGCGATCAAGCCGTACTCGGTGAACGGCTCGTCCAGGCCTTGCTTGGCCAGGGTGTCGTAGATGTTGCCGATATCGTCCGCCGGCACGCCTTTGCTGATGAAGGGGTTAAGGCTGTCGAAGCCGCCGAAACCGGCCTGGCGGAAAATCCCGCCCTTGGGCGCGTCCGGGTTGACGTAGTCGAAGTGTTTGAAATCGGCCGGGTATTTCGGCGGTTCGTTATACAAGGTCACGGCATGTTGCGGGGCGGCGCAGGCCAGCCCGGCGAACAGCAGACCGCTGGCCTGCAGGAGCAGGGCACGGATGGGTTTCATTGATCTTTCTCCGAAGATTTCAGCCACCACGCGTTCAGGCCCAGGGTGTAGGGCGGGGTGGTGACGAAGGCGAGCCGGTTGCGGTACCCCAGGCGGTGATAATTGAGGTACCAGTTGGGAACGATGTAGTGCTGCCACAGCAGCACGCGGTCGAGGGCCTTGCCGGCGGCGACCTGTTCATCGCGGGTCCGGGCGGCCAGCAACTGTTCGAGCAAATGGTCGACCACCGGGTTGGCAATGCCGGCGTAGTTCTTGCTGCCCTTGACCCCGGCCTGGCTGGAGTGAAAGTACTGCCATTGTTCCAGGCCCGGGCTGAGTGTCTGGTTGAGGGTCATCAGAATCATGTCGAAATCGAACTGGTCGAGGCGCTGCTTGTATTGCGCGCGATCGACCGTGCGCAGCCGCGCGTCGATGCCGATGCTGGCCAGGTTCTCGACGTAAGGTTGGAGGATGCGTTCCAGGTTCGGGTTGACCAGCAGCAGTTCCAGGCGCAGCGGCTGCCCGGCGGTGTTTTGCAGGCGCTGGCCATTGAGCTTCCAGCCGGCTTCGGCGAGCAGGCCGAGGGCTTTGCGCAGGGTCTCCCGGGGAATGCCGCGGCCATCGGTCTGCGGCAGGCTGAACGGCTCGGTAAAGAGCCTCGCCGGCAGTTGCTCGCGATAGGGCTTGAGCAGCAGCCATTCATGTCCGACCGGCAAACCGCTGGCCGAGAACTCGCTGTTGGGGTAATAGCTCATGGCGCGTTGGTAGGCGCCGCCGAACAGCGAGCGGTTGGTCCATTCAAAGTTGAACATCAGCCCCAGCGCTTCACGGACCTTGGTGTCCGAGAAAGCCGGACGGCGGCTGTTCATGAACAGGCCCTGGGTCTGGGTCGGGATCTGATGGGGAATCTGCGTCTTGATCACCTCGCCGCGGCGTACGGCGGGGAATTTGTAGCCGGTGTCCCAGTTCTTCGCCTGGTGCTCGATATAGATGTCGAATTCACCGGCCTTGAACGCCTCGAACGCCACGACGCTGTCGCGGTAGAACTCGACTTCCATGCGGTCGAAGTTGTACTTGCCGCGATTGACCGGCAGGTCCTTGCCCCAGTAATCCTTGACCCGTTCGAAGACGATCTGTCGTCCTGGCGTGACCGAGGTGATGCGATACGGCCCGCTGCCCAGCGGCGGCTCGAAAGTGGTGGCCTTGAAGTCGCGGCCTTTCCAGTAGTGCTGCGCCAGCACCGGCATTTCACCCAGGCGCAGGATCAGCAGCGGATTGCCGGCACGCTTGAACACGAAACGGATGCGCTGCGGGTTGAGGATGTCGACCCGCGACACTTCCTGAAGACTGGTGCGGTACAGCGGATGGCCTTCCTTGAGCAACACGCGATAGGAGAACGCGACGTCGTAGGCGGTGATCGGCGTGCCGTCATGGAAGCGTGCTTCGGGACGCAGGTTGAACACCACCCAGCTGCGGTTCTCGTTGTACTCCACCGACTGGGCAATCAGGCCGTAGCTGGACGCGGGCTCGTCACCCGAAGGTGCGTACTGCCCCGTGCCGACCATCAGCGGTTCGTTGAGCTCGTTGATGCCGTATTGCAGGAAACTCGGCGTGGTAACCGGGCTGGTGCCCTTGAAGGTGTAGGGGTTGAGCGTGTCGAAAGTGCCAAACGCCATCACCCGCAAAGTACCGCCCTTGGGCGCTTGCGGGTTGACCCAGTCGAAGTGGGTAAATCGGGCCGGGTACTTGAGCGTGCCGAACTGCGCATAACCATGGCTTTCGCTGATCGTCGCGCTTGCGGTGGAGCTCAAGGCCAGGCTGATCAGGAGGAGGGGCAGGGGACGCTTCAAATAGGGGATCCGATCCAGGCGGCTTGGGCTTTGTGGACCGTACAGTAACAGCTTGTATGGACAGGAAAAAGACGGGGGATCCGGGCGATCGCATTCCTGTAGGAGCGAGCTTGCTCGCGATGGTGGTCAATGATGACGCGGGGCACCTGAATCAACTCGGTGCCCTTGGGTTTTTCGCGAGCAAGCTCGCTCCTACAGTTAGTGCGGATTAGCCACCGTCAACATCTGACCAGGCTTGAGCGCCTGGCCGACACGCGGATTCCAGCGCTTGAGGTGCTGCATCTCCACGTTGAAGCGCTTGGCCACGATGTACAGCGAGTCGCCTTGCTGGACCTTGTACTTGGCCTGCTGCTTCTTGGTATTGGCTGCAATCACGGTGTTGACGCGCCCGGCGTTGCGTTTGCTGTTGTCCTGCATGACCAGGGTCTGGCCGGGCTTGAGGTTCTTGCCGCTCAGTTTGTTCCAGCGTTGCAGGTCCTTCACGTCAACGTTGTTGGCCTTGGCGATGGAACCGAGGTTGTCACCCCGCTTGACCCGATAGGAACGCTTGACGCTGGCGACCTGGCTGTCGTCGGCACCTTCGAAGACCGGCTTGAGCGATTTCTTGCTGATCAGTTCTTCAGGACGCATGGTCTGCAGGCTGCTGGTCAGCAATTGCGCCTTGGAGGTCGGCACCAGCAGATGTTGCGGGCCATCCAGGGTGGTGCGCTGCTTGAAGGCCGGGTTGAGCTGGAACAGTTCGTCTTCGTCGATATTGGCAACTTCAGCAACCTTGGACAGGTCCATGCGCTGGTTAATTTCGACGACCTGGAAGTAGGGCTCGTTGGCGATCGGATTGAGGTTCACACCGTAGGCTTCCGGCGCCATCACCACCTGTGACAGTGCCAGCAACTTTGGCACATAGGCCTGGGTTTCAGAGGGCAGCGGCAGGTTCCAGTAGTCGGTCGGCAGGCCGAGGCGTTCATTGCGCTCAATGGCCCGGCTGACGGTGCCCTCGCCGGCGTTGTAGGCCGCCAGGGCCAGCATCCAGTCGCCGTTGAACATGTCGTGCAGGCGGGTCAGGTAATCCAGGGCGGCGGTGGTCGACGCGGTGATGTCGCGACGGCCATCATAGAAGCGGGTTTGACGCAGGTTGAAGTAACGCCCGGTGGACGGGATGAACTGCCAAAGACCCACCGCGTTGGCCCGGGAATAGGCCATCGGGTTGTAGGCGCTTTCAATCACTGGCAGCAGGGCCAGTTCCAGCGGCATGTTGCGTTCTTCAAGACGTTCGACGATGTAGTGAATGTAGAGGCTGCCACGCTCGCCGGCGTTTTCGAGGAAAGATGGATTGCTGGCGAACCACAGGCGCTGTTGCTCGATGCGCGGGTTGACGCCCAGCCCGTCTTGCAGCTGGAAGCCCTGGCGCATGCGCTCCCAGACGTCCTGGGGAATTTGCGGGCTGGGTTTTTCGCTGAGCCAGATCGGCTTCTGCTTGGCGCGCGCGGCGATGTTCTGCGTGTGCGCCGCATCGGTCTGCGGCGCATGGCTGGAACAGCCCGCCAGGGTGGCGGACACAGCCACCGCAATGGCTTGAGCCAAGCGGGTCAATGCGTCTGAACTGATGGCTTTGCGAATAGGTGACGACATTGGCTGGAAGTAAGTTCCGGGCAAAAATGTCGGGCGATTCTAGGAAGCGCACCCTGCGCGGTCAACCTTTCAGAATTGTTGCAATCTTGATAGGCCTCTTTAGAACCTGTCTTTCCACGCTCGAAGCGCCGCAAAAACCATATCGGGCGCCGAGTTATCGGTGCCGGTCCGTTCGTCCGCTTTTTCTTTAACGGATGTTTCGCCGGAGCGCAAAAACGGGTTTGTTAGCTTTTCCAGCGCCAGTGTCGACGGCAGCGTCATGATCCCGGATTCCCGTTGGCGGGTGACTTTGGCCAGGCGCTCGGCGGTGTGCGGGTTGTTCGGTTCGACGGCCGCGGCAAACTTCAGGTTGCCGAGGGTGTATTCGTGGGTGCAGTACACCAGCGTGTCTTCCGGCAACCCGGCCAGGCGTGTCAGCGAACTGTACATTTGCTGTGGCGTGCCTTCGAACAAGCGTCCGCAGCCGGCGGCAAACAGTGTGTCGCCGCAGAACAGCAAGCCGTGATGGTAATAGGCGATGTGCCCCAGGGTGTGGCCGGGGACCGCGAGGACGTCGAAGTCCCAGCCGAGCACGCAGACCTTGTCGTTGTCCTTTAGCGCAACGTCCCGCGCCGGGATCGTTTCGCTGGCCGGACCATAGACTTTCGCGTCCGTCGCTTTTTTCAGCTGTTCGACGCCGCCGACGTGGTCATGATGGTGATGAGTGATCAAAATATCACTCAGTACCCAGCCCGGATTGGCCGCAAGCCAGGCTTGTACGGGGCCGGCATCACCCGGGTCGACGACCGCGCAGCGCTTGCTGCCGTGGTCTTGTAACAACCAGATGTAGTTGTCGGTGAAGGCGGGCAGGGCAGTGATCTGTATCATCGTCGGATTCGCCAAGCGGAAAACATTGGCGCATCTTAGAACTTCCTGGCGCGTTGGAGAATGCAATGACTGATAAAGCGTTCGCACAAGCCGATCCTGACTGGCTGGCGTTGATCAGCGCCGCCCGCGAATGGCTGGCCGGTCCCCTCGGGCAATTTCTGCTGGACGAAGAGCGGCGCATGCTCGAAGACGAGCTCGGGCGGTTCTTTGGTGGTTATCTGGTGCATTACGGTCCCTCGGCCCAGACTCCGCCGTCTGCCCCTCAGGTACAGCGCAATGTACGCCTTGGTGCGCCGTTGCCGGGGGTCGAGATCGTTTGTGAGGAGCAGGCCTGGCCGCTGAGCGAGCATGCCGCCGATGTGGTGGTGCTGCAGCATGGCCTGGATTTCTGCCTGTCGCCCCACGGTCTGCTTCGCGAGGCGGCAAGCAGCGTACGTCCCGGCGGGCATTTGCTGATCATTGGCATCAATCCCTGGAGCAGTTGGGGCCTGCGGCATGTGTTTGCCCAGGATGCGCTGCGCAAGGCGCGCTGCATTTCGCCGTCACGGGTCGCCGACTGGCTGAACCTGCTGGGTTTCGCGCTGGAGAAACGCCGCTTCGGGTGCTATCGTCCGCCGCTTGCGTCACCGGCGTGGCAGACCCGCCTGGCCGGTTGGGAGCGCAAGGCCGGTGACTGGCAACTGTCGGGCGGCGGCTTCTATTTATTGGTGGCGCGCAAGATCGTGGTGGGCTTGCGACCGGTCCGCCAGGAGCGGCGCGAACCGATGGGCAAGCTGATCCCGTTGCCGATGGCCAAGGTCAACCGGCGCAACATCGAACCGTAATACACACTTTTCATTTGTGGCCGGGCATGTCCCGGCTTCGGGCGTCGTCGATCAGCGATCGGCGGGCCAGCGCATTTTCTGGATAGATTGGCATGAGCGATAGCGTAGAACTGTTCACCGACGGCGCCTGCAAAGGCAACCCTGGTCCTGGCGGCTGGGGCGCACTGCTGGTGTGCAAGGGCGTTGAAAAGGAACTCTGGGGCGGCGAAGCCAATACCACCAACAACCGCATGGAGCTGATGGGCGCGATTCGTGGCCTGGAAGAGCTCAAGCGTCCCTGCGAGGTGTTGTTGGTGACCGACTCGCAGTACGTGATGAAAGGCATCAACGAGTGGATGGACAACTGGAAGAAGCGCGGCTGGAAAACCGCGGCGAAGGAACCAGTGAAAAACGCTGACCTGTGGAAGTTGCTCGACGAGCAGGTCAACCGTCACAAGGTCACCTGGAAATGGGTGCGCGGACACATTGGCCATCACGGCAACGAACGGGCCGACCAGTTGGCCAACCGTGGTGTGGATGAAGTGCGTGGGTACAAGCAGGGCTGATTTCGGTACTGCCGATGCACCGCGCCGTGACCTTCGCGAGCAAGCCCGCTCCCACACTGGATTCGTGTCGTCCACAAAGTTGTGAGCCGACGCCGATTCAATGTGGGAGCGGGCTTGCTCGCGAAGGCGGTGACTCGGTGTATCTGAAAGACCCCGGCGAGCGTGTTAACATCGCCGCTTTTGCACGATTGACCGATTGAGAGCTGAGCACTGATGGCCACCAGATCCGTTGTACTCGACACCGAAACCACCGGCATGCCGGTGACCGACGGCCACCGGATTATCGAAATCGGTTGTGTCGAGTTGATCGGCCGACGCCTGACGGGCCGGCACTTCCATGTGTACCTGCAACCCGATCGCGAAAGTGACGAGGGCGCGATCGGCGTCCACGGCATCACCAATGAATTCCTCGTGGGCAAGCCGCGTTTTGCCGAGGTGGCCGAAGAGTTCTTCGAGTTCATCAAGGGCGCGCAGCTGATCATCCATAACGCGGCGTTCGACGTTGGCTTCATCAACAACGAATTCGCCCTGATGGGCCAACAGGACCGCGCGGACATCACGCAGCACTGCTCGATCCTCGACACCCTGATGATGGCCCGGGAACGTCACCCGGGGCAGCGCAACAGCCTCGACGCCCTGTGCAAACGCTATGGCGTCGACAACTCCGGCCGTGAACTGCACGGCGCCTTGCTCGACTCCGAGATTCTTGCCGACGTCTACCTGACCATGACCGGGGGGCAGACCAGTCTGTCCCTGGCCGGCAATGCCTCCGATGGCAATGGCTCGGGTGAAGGGGCGGACAATTCGGCCACCGAGATTCGCCGTTTGCCGGCGGACCGTCAGCCGACGCGCATCATCCGCGCCAGTGAAGATGACCTGGCCCGCCACGCGGCGCGCCTGGAAATCATCGGCAAATCCGCTGGTGCCCCGGCGTTGTGGGTGCAGTTGGCCGAGGCTGAAGCCCAGGCATAACACCCTGTTTGGCAGATACTCGCCACAGGTAAACTCCCTCGTCGCCACAAGTTGGTGCATCCCGCTCGCCACATCCGCTGCAACACTCTACCCTGAGGTGATTGGCAGGCTCTGGTCTGCCGCCTCAGGACGCTGAGCCTCATGTACAAAGACTTGAAATTCCCGGTCCTGATCGTTCATCGCGACATCAAGGCCGACAGCGTTGCCGGTGACCGCGTGCGGGGGATTGCCCGGGAGCTGGAGCAGGAAGGGTTCAGCGTCGTTTCGGCGGTGGACTACACCGAAGGACGACTGGTGGCGTCGACTTACCACGGCCTGTCCTGCATGTTGATTGCCTCTGAAGACGCCAGCACCCATTCTCATTTGTTGCAAAACATGGCCGAACTGATCGGTCTGGCGCGGGTGCGTGCACCGGATCTGCCGATCTTCGCCCTGGGCGAAAAAGTGACCCTGGAAAACGCACCCGCCGACGCCATGGCCGAGCTCAATCAGTTGCGCGGCATTCTTTATCTGTTTGAGGACACCGTGCCCTTTCTCGCCCGGCAGGTGGCCCGCGCCGCGCGCAAATACCTCGATGGCCTGCTGCCGCCGTTTTTCAAGGCGTTGGTGCAGCACACGGCGGATTCCAACTACTCCTGGCACACCCCCGGTCACGGCGGTGGCGTGGCGTATCACAAAAGTCCGGTCGGGCAGGCGTTTCACCAGTTTTTCGGGGAAAACACCCTGCGCTCGGATCTTTCGGTGTCGGTACCGGAGCTCGGCTCCTTGCTCGATCATACCGGCCCCCTGGCTGAAGCCGAGGCCCGTGCAGCACGCAATTTCGGCGCCGATCACACCTTTTTCGTGATCAATGGCACGTCCACGGCCAACAAGATTGTCTGGCACTCGGTGGTCGCCCGCGATGACCTGGTGCTGGTGGACCGCAATTGCCACAAGTCGGTGCTGCATTCGATCATCATGACCGGCGCCATCCCACTGTACTTGTGTCCGGAGCGTAATGAACTGGGGATCATCGGCCCGATTCCCCTGAGTGAGTTCAGTCGCGAATCGATCCAGGCCAAGATCGACGCCAGTCCGCTGACCAAGGGGCGTTCACCGAAGGTCAAGCTTGCCGTGGTGACCAATTCAACCTATGACGGCCTCTGCTACAACGCCGAACTGATCAGACAGCAACTGGGCAATAGCGTTGAGGTGTTGCACTTCGACGAGGCCTGGTACGCCTATGCAGCGTTTCATGAGTTCTTTGCCGGGCGCTACGGCATGGGCACCTCCCGTGATGAAGACAGCCCGTTGGTGTTCACCACCCATTCGACCCACAAGTTGCTGGCGGCCTTCAGTCAGGCATCGATGATTCACGTGCGCGATGGCGGTGCGCGGCAACTGGATCGGGATCGCTTCAACGAAGCATTCATGATGCACATCTCGACCTCGCCGCAGTACGGCATCATCGCCTCGCTGGATGTGGCTTCGGCGATGATGGAAGGGCCGGCCGGGCGTTCGCTGCTGCAGGAAATGTTCGACGAAGCCCTGAGTTTTCGCCGTGCGCTGGCCAATTTGCGCCAGCACATTGCCGCCGATGACTGGTGGTTCTCGATCTGGCAACCGCCGTCGGCGGAAGGCATCGAGCGGGTCGTCACCGAGGACTGGTTGCTGCAACCCGATGCCGACTGGCACGGCTTTGGCGGCGTGACCGACGACTATGTGCTGCTCGACCCGATCAAGGTCACGCTGGTGATGCCGGGATTGACCGCCGGTGGCGCCCTCAGCGAGCGCGGGATTCCGGCGGCGGTGGTCAGCAAGTTCCTGTGGGAGCGCGGCCTGGTGGTCGAGAAGACTGGGCTGTACTCGTTCCTGGTGTTGTTCTCCATGGGCATCACCAAGGGCAAGTGGAGCACGCTGCTCACCGAACTGCTGGAGTTCAAGCGCAGCTACGACGCCAACGTCAGTCTGGCCAGTTGCCTGCCCTGTGTGGCGCAAGAGAATGTCGCACGCTATCAGGGCATGGGGCTGCGTGATCTGTGCGATCAGTTGCATGCCTGTTATCGCAGCAATGCCACCGCCAGGCACCTCAAGCGCATGTACACCGTTCTGCCGGAAGTCGCGATGAAGCCGGCGGACGCCTATGATCAATTGGTGCGGGGTGAAGTCGAAGCCGTGTCGATCGATGCGCTGGACGGGCGGATCGCTGCGGTGATGCTGGTGCCGTACCCACCCGGCATTCCGCTGATCATGCCGGGTGAGCGCTTTACCGAGTCGACCCGCTCGATCATCGATTACCTGGCGTTTGCCCGCACGTTCGATAGCAGTTTTCCGGGGTTCGTTGCTGATGTGCACGGATTGCAACATGAAGATCAGGGCAGTGGACGGTGCTACACCGTCGATTGCATCAAGGAATGAGGACATTTCCCAGTATGCAGCCGGTTATAAATCCGAATTATCCAGGGTTGTCGGTACGGGTTGCCGACGAGGGTTTTGCCGCCTATATCTGGGGCAGTGATTTCAGTTTTGAAGTCGCGGCCTACGGTGCGGCACAAATAGGAGCGCCGGTGGCACAGTGGCCTGTCACCCCGATCACGCCTTATCGCAAGTGCTACGGCATCGATCCCGAGGAATTCAGCAGCTTTCGCGATTCCGCCGACAGCGCGATTTTCATGGCTTATCTGGATGACCAGCCCGTGGGGCACCTGGTGGTCAGCACCAACTGGAACGGCTTTGCCCATATCGACGAGCTGGCGGTGCATGCACCGGCCCGGCGGCATGGCGTGGCCAAGGCCCTGCTGGATGTGGCGCAGTTCTGGAGCCGCAAGAAAAAGCTGCCAGGCATCATGCTCGAAACCCAGAACAACAACCTGGGGGCTTGCAGGCTCTATGAACGCTGCGGTTACGTGATTGGTGGGATCGACCACCTGCGCTATCGCGGCATCGATCCGAACACCGCCGAAGTGGCGCTGTTCTGGTATCGATTGTTCGAAAACCCGCTGGAAAATCCGTTCAGTTCGTCAGCATCGCCGCGGCTTGTTCCGTGACGATGGTTAACAGCGTCTGAACCGCCGGAGAGGGTTCGGCGTTTTTCAGGGTCAGGGCGTAGAGGCTGATCGGGACCGCTGGCGCCAGCGGGCAGGTGTCCAGCCCCGAGGCTTTGGCGCCGAGGGCGGTGAAGGGGTCGACGATGGCCAGGCCTTCGCCGGCCTCGACCATGCTGCGCATCATCTGATGCGTCTGGACCCGGGTCTGAATTACCGGGGCAGGGCGCAAGCCGTGCAGTTTGTTTTCCAGCGCCGGGCTCAACGGGTCCTGCCCCTCCAGGCCGATCATCGATTGGCCGGCCAGATCCTGCAGTGAAATGTATTTCTGTTTCGGTTGCAGCCAGCCATGGGGGGCGAGCAACTGGAGTTTGCCCTGGGCGATCACATGGCAGTCGAGGTCTGCGTGATCGGGGTCATGCAGGCTCAGGCCCAGATCGCTTTCACGCAGCAGCAGGCTTCTGACGATGTCGCGGGTGGGCTGGCTCAGCAGCGTGCAAGGCGCATCGGGCAGGCGTCGGCGCAGGGCCGCGATGCTGTGTGGCAACAATTGGTTGGCCAGGGGAGGGGTGCAGATGATGCGCAGCGGCGGCGCCAGGTATTGCCTGAGGCTGTTGGCCAGGCGCTGCACCGGTTCGAGCGCATCATAGACCCGGGCAATTTCCACCTGCAGTTCCCGCGCTTCGCGGGTGGCCTGCAATCGTCCGCGCACGCTGGCGAACAGCATGAAACCCAACTGATCCTCGGCGTCGCGCAGCAAGCGCTCGACTTCGGCCACCGGCAACTGCAGCCATTCGGCGGCGGTGCCCAGGTGACCGGTCTGCAAGAGTGCCTGGATCACTTCGATATGGCGTAAGCGCATGCGTGAAGTCCATGTTCAGCAGGTGGAGGAGTCAGTGGCTGAATCCTACCCCAAGTCCGTGCATATGACTTCTGCTCATAACGACGGGTTATGAAGCGCTGGCGATCTGCGGTTCGCGGGTAATGGTCACGCCGGTTTGCACCAGCATGAATTCATTGTCGTCGACCTTGTTGACGCGGTCGCCAATGGCCAGCTTGTAGGTGGTGACAGGCCCTGAACCTTCTGCCGCCGGGGTGGAGTCCTGAAACTCGTGCACCGAATAAATGCGGCCTTGCGCGTCTCTTGCATGGAACTGACCGACGAGTACTGCTGCCATCTGCTTAGAACCTCTGGAGATAAATCACTCAATTTGCGGCACTGTAGACCGTGCTTGGGCGAGGTAAGTTTTCCTACGGGAAAAAAATAGTCAGGGACGGGGTTTTCGGTCGCCCGCTGTTTGAATCGTCATCTATAACTACAAGCTCTTCCTATCGGACAGTCGAGAAATCTTATGAGCAACGTCTATACGATCGCCGTCGTGGTCGGCAGCTTGAGAAAGGAATCGATCAACCGCAAGGTCGCACGGGCCCTGATAGAACTGGCGCCGGCCAATCTCAAGCTCAACATCGTCGAAATTGGCGATCTGCCGCTCTATAACGAAGATATCGATGGCGCTTCACCGCCGGCAGCCTACAGCACTTTCCGACAACAGGTGAGCTCATCCGACGCGGTGTTGTTCGTGACCCCGGAATACAACCGGTCGGTGCCGGCACCGTTGAAAAACGCGATTGACGTGGGGTCGCGTCCATATGGCAAAAGCGCCTGGAGCGGTAAGCCGGGAGCCGTTATCAGTGTGTCGCCGGGGGCCGTCGGCGGGTTTGGTGCCAATCACAACCTGCGTCAATCCATGGTGTTTCTCAATGTGCCGATGATGCAGCAACCGGAGGCCTATCTGGGGAACGCCGGCTCGGCGTTCGACGAATCGGGCAAGTTGTCCGAGTCGGTAAAGCCGTTCCTGCAAAGTTTCATCAATGCTTATGGGCAATGGGTCGAGCAGCACAAGAAAGACTGATGGTCATTGGCCGGCGCTTTGTCCTGCGAAGCGTTGGACAATCGGGGATACGGTTGTCTCTTTGGAACGGGTTGACCCTATCGCGAGCAAGCTCGCTCCCACAGGGATCTTCAGTGGATACAAGGCGTGTATACGGCTGAGTTCCAATGTGGGAGCGAGCTTGCTCGCGATGGGGCCGGCTCAGACAACGCAAAACTCAGGCATTGCCCGGCACATTCGGCCAAAGATCCGCCACCAGAAACAATCGCTCGGCCTCTTCCCAGTCGCCGCTGGCATTTTCCGTCAGGCGCACCAGCAGTTGTGCTGGCGCCAGCGGGTCCAGGTCATCCAGCCACGCCTGCATCTGTCCGGGGTTCCAGGTGTGCTCCGCCGAATAATGCGCCGGCGCCAGCCAGGCGTGACGGGGCAGGGGTTGCCAGCGACCGGGCGGGCTTTGGGCCAACAACGCCGGCCAATCCTTTTGATGCAACCAGCGACCCCGCAAATGCTGTGGATGGGCACCCAATGGCGGGGCGGCTTGTCCGGGCCACGGGTACAGCAAGTAACCCCCCAGCCATAAATGTGCGCTGAACGCCTGGATATCCAGCGCCGCGAGCACTTCACGGCTCTCGGGGCGTGTGGAAATCGGCAATTGATGCTGGCTCAGGTGCGCCAGTTTGCGGTCGAGCCGGTCGTGGCAGCCCGGGCCCAGCCACTTGGCAGTGTCGTGTCCGTCGCCGGATTGCGGGCCAAGGTAGAGCTTGATCGCCAGTTCCAGGTGATGCACGCCGTCGCGGTCGCGCAGCAGCATGTCAAGTTCACCGAGGGTGTGCCCTTCGCGGCGAATCGGCATGTTGGCGGCAATCAGTTCAATGCCCGGTGCATGCTGCACGGCGAATTGCCAGAGGCGTTCGTAGTACAAACCCAGGCGCCGGGTCCGGGCCTGGGCCAGCCAGTGCAGCAGGCCATAACTGTCCCGATCCAGCTGCCGCAGCCAATGCTCCAGCCGATCCGGTGCCTGCACCCAGTCGCTGCCGGCCAGCGGGTGACGCTGCGGCCACGGGGTATTGTCCAGCATGGGCGGCGCGAGGATGACCCACGCCAGGTCACGCACTTCGGGATGGCGTAACTGATGGGGCAGGTGGAGCAAATCCGGAAATAGCATCATCTTGCGAGCATAGCCCGAAACCCGGGCACACCCCTGAAACTGAAAGGATTTTGTCTACGGGCGGCTTTCGCCCATAATCGTGGTTTTCGCCGCCACGCAGATCCCCGCAGGAGCCCCATGGAGCAATTTCGCAATATCGGCATCATCGGTCGCCTGGGCAGTTCCCAGGTGCTGGATACCGTCCGCCGACTGAAACGGTTTCTGCTCGACCGTCACCTGCACGTGATCCTCGAAGACACCATCGCCGAAGTGCTGCCAGGGCACGGCTTGCAAACCTCGTCGCGCAAGATGCTCGGCGAAGTCTGCGACATGGTCATCGTGGTCGGTGGTGACGGCAGCCTGCTCGGTGCCGCCCGGGCGCTGGCCAAACACAATATTCCGGTGCTCGGCATCAACCGGGGCAGCCTGGGTTTCCTCACCGATATCCGTCCCGATGAGCTGGAAACCAAGGTCGCCGAAGTGCTGGATGGCCACTATCTGGTGGAAAACCGCTTTTTGTTGCAGGCCGAAGTCCGCCGCCACGGTGAGGCCATCGGCCAGGGCGATGCACTGAACGACGTCGTGCTGCACCCCGGCAAATCCACGCGAATGATCGAGTTCGAGCTGTACATCGACGGCCAGTTCGTCTGCAGCCAGAAGGCCGACGGCCTGATCGTCGCGACGCCGACCGGTTCCACCGCCTATGCGTTGTCCGCCGGCGGGCCGATCATGCATCCCAAGCTCGACGCCATTGTGATTGTGCCGATGTACCCCCATACCTTGTCGGGTAGACCGATTGTGGTCGATGGCAACAGTGAGCTGAAAATCGTCGTGTCCAAGGATATGCAGATTTACCCGCAAGTCTCGTGCGACGGGCAGAACCACTTCACCTGCGCGCCGGGCGACACCATTACCGTCAGCAAGAAAGCCCAGAAACTGCGGCTGATCCATCCGCTGGACCACAATTACTATGAAGTCTGCCGGACCAAGCTTGGCTGGGGCAGCAAGTTGGGGGGTGGAGGCGACTGATGCTCGATCCCGCGCGTAGCTACGACCTGATCGGTGACGTGCACGGTTGCGCTCTGACCCTGGAGCACTTGCTCGACCGACTCGGTTATCACAAGCAGGGTGGCGTCTGGCGACATGCCTCGCGCATGGCGGTGTTCGTCGGCGATATCATCGACCGCGGCCCGCGGATTCGCGAGGCACTGCATATCGTCCACGACATGGTCGAGGCCGGTCAGGCGCTGTGCATCATGGGCAACCACGAGTTCAATGCGCTGGGCTGGAGCACGCCGGCACTGCCCGGCAGCGGCAAGCAGTTCGTGCGTGAGCACACGCCGCGCCATGCCCGCCTGCTGCACGAAACCCTGACCCAGTTCGAACACCATCCGGGCGACTGGCACGACTTCCAGCAATGGTTCTACCAGTTGCCATTGTTCGTCGATGCCGGGCGTTTTCGCGTGGTCCACGCCTGCTGGGACGCCGGGCTGATCGAGCCGCTGCGGGCGTTGTTCCCCAACGGCTGCGTCGACGAGCATTTTCTCCAGGCGTCGGCGGAGTCGGGCTCTTTTGCCTGCACCGTATTCGACCGGCTGCTGCGCGGCACGGACATGCGTTTGCCCCATGGCCTGACGATGACCAGCGGCGACGGCCTGGTGCGTTCGTTCTTCCGCACCAAGTTCTGGGAAGACGATCCGAAAACCTACGGCGACATCGTGTTCCAACCGGATGCACTGCCGGAACCCGTGGCCCGGACGCCGCTGTCGTCCACCGAAAAGAACAGTTTGCTGCGCTATGGCATCGATGAGCCGCTGTTGTTCGTCGGCCATTACTGGCGCAGCGGCAAGCCGGCACCGATCCGGCCGAACCTGGCCTGTCTGGATTACAGCGCAGTGCTGTACGGCAAACTGGTTGCCTACCGACTGGATCAGGAAACCCGCCTGGATCCGCAAAAATTCGTCTGGGTCGATGTCGAGCGGCCGGAGGTGCTGCAATGAGTGCTGTAGCGGTATTGCGTCTGCCCCTGGCGGTGGACTTGAGCGGGTTCGTCACCCTGCTCAAGCGCATGCAAGTGCCCCATCGGGTCAGCGAGGAAGCTGGCGAGCAGGTGCTGTGGGTGCCGGACAACATCAGTGAAGACGTGCGTGCGCTGTACGAGCGTTTTCCGGCGGGTGACCCCGATCAGCAACTGGACATTCCGGTGGCGCATACCGTCAAGCGCCCGGGGTTCGTCGAGCAGTTGAAATACGCCAGGGCCACCGCGCTGGTGCTGCTGCTGAGCCTGGTTGTCGGCGCGGTGACCATGCTGGGCGACAACCTTGAAACGATGCGCTGGCTGACCTTCCTCGAGTTCCGCGTGGTCGGCGAATACATCCACTTCACGCCACTGGCCGACAGCCTGGCGGCGGGGCAGTGGTGGCGCCTGGTCACGCCGATGCTGATCCACTTCGGCATCCTGCACCTGGCGATGAACGGCATGTGGTACTGGGAGCTGGGGCGGCGCATCGAGTCGCGCCAGGGCAGTATCAACCTGATCGGCCTGACCTTGCTGTTCAGCCTGGTGTCGAACTTTGCCCAGTATTTCTTCAGCGGCCCGACCTTGTTCGGCGGTTTGTCCGGCGTACTGTATGGCCTGCTCGGGCATTGTTGGATCTTCCAGTTGCTGGCGCCGAACCCGGCCTATCGCCTGCCGCGAGGCGTGCTGGTGATGATGCTGGTGTGGTTGCTGCTGTGCCTGTCCGGGTTGGTCTCGATGATCGGCTTCGGCGAGATCGCCAACGCGGCCCACGTCAGCGGGTTACTCATCGGATGCTTCACCGGTTTGTTGGGCGGTTTGTATAACCGCCGTAAACTGGCCGCCTAATTCAGAACATGCAATAAAGAGACGGAGACCCAATGTCCTCTTTTAACGAAATGATCAAGAACATCACCCCCGATATCTACGAGAGCCTGAAACTGGCCGTGGAAATCGGCAAATGGTCCGACGGTGGCAAGCTCACCGCCGAACAACGCGAGCTGTCGCTGCAGGCAATGATCGCCTGGGAAATCCAGAACCTGCCAGAGGACCAGCGCACCGGCTACATGGGCCCGCAGGAATGCAGCTCCAAGTCGATTCAAGTGCCCAATATCCTGTTCAAATCGGATGCCATCCATTGATCGAGATTGGCCGCGGTGCAATCAGCAAAATGTCGGCGCGCCTGGACGGGCCGAACGTGCAATACGCATTTCGTCTGGGCGAAACCGAGGTCCCGGTCAATCCGTTGGTCGGCACCACGGTGCGCCTGGAATACCTGGGTGCGATCCACTGCACCCATTGCGGACGCAAGACCAAGACCAGTTTCAGCCAGGGTTACTGCTACCCGTGCATGACCAAACTGGCCCAGTGCGACGTGTGCATCATGAGCCCGGAACGCTGCCACTTCGAGGCCGGCACCTGCCGGGAGCCTGAGTGGGGCGAGAAGTTCTGCATGACCGATCACGTGGTGTACCTGGCCAATTCGTCGGGGGTCAAAGTCGGGATTACCCGCGCCACCCAGTTGCCGACCCGCTGGCTCGACCAGGGTGCGAGCCAGGCCTTGCCGATCATGCGCGTATCGACTCGCCAGCAGTCCGGTTTCGTCGAGGATCTGTTGCGCAGCCAGGTGGCCGACAAGACCAACTGGCGCGCTTTGCTCAAGGGCGATGCGGCGGCGGTGAACCTGGCCGAGGTCCGCGATCAGCTGTTCGACAGCTGTGCCGAAGGCTTGCTCGGGTTGCAGCAGCGATTTGGCTTGCAGGCGATCCAGCCGGTGACCGACGTCGAACCGCTGGAAATCCGCTACCCGGTCGAGCAGTACCCGGCGAAGATCGTCAGCTTCAACCTGGACAAGAACCCGATTGCCGAAGGCACGCTGATGGGGATCAAGGGTCAATACCTGATCTTCGACACCGGCGTGATCAACATTCGTAAATACACGGCTTACCAGCTCGCCGTGCATCAGTAAGGACTCCAGCATGCGCACCGAACAACCGAAGATGATCTACCTCAAGGACTATCAGGCGCCCGAGTACCTGATCGACGAAACGCACCTGACCTTCGAGTTGTACGAGGACCACAGCCTGGTCCATGCGCAACTGGTGATGCGCCGCAACCCCGAGCGCGGCCCGGGCCTGCCGCCGCTGGTGCTGGACGGCCAGCAGCTGGAACTGCTGTCGGTCACCCTTGCCGACCAGGAGCTTTCCGAGGCGCAGTATCAGCTGACCGAGAATCACCTGACCCTGCATCCGACCAGCACCACCTTCACGGTCGATACCAGCGTCCGGATCCACCCGGAAACCAATACCGCGCTGGAAGGCCTGTACAAGTCCGGCACGATGTTCTGCACCCAGTGCGAGGCTGAAGGTTTTCGCAAGATCACCTATTACCTCGACCGCCCGGACGTGATGAGCACCTTCACCACCACAGTCGTCGCCGAACAACACAGTTATCCGGTGCTGCTGTCCAACGGCAACCCGATCGCTTCCGGTCCCGGTGAAGAGGGCCGGCACTGGGCGACCTGGGAAGACCCGTTCAAGAAACCGGCGTACCTGTTTGCGCTGGTGGCCGGCGATCTGTGGTGTGTCGAAGACAGCTTCACCACCATGAGCGAGCGCAACGTGGCGCTGCGCATTTACGTCGAGCCGGAAAACATCGACAAGTGCCAGCACGCGATAAACAGCCTGAAGAAATCCATGCGCTGGGACGAAGAGGTCTACGGTCGCGAGTACGACCTGGACATCTTCATGATCGTCGCCGTGAATGACTTCAACATGGGCGCCATGGAAAACAAGGGCCTCAACATTTTCAACTCCAGCGCCGTGCTGGCCAAGGCCGAAACCGCCACCGATGCCGCGCACCAGCGGGTCGAGGCGATCGTCGCCCACGAATACTTCCACAACTGGTCGGGCAACCGCGTGACCTGCCGCGACTGGTTCCAGCTGTCGCTCAAGGAAGGCTTCACCGTGTTCCGCGATGCCGGTTTCTCCTCGGACATGAACTCGGCCACGGTCAAGCGCATCCAGGATGTGGCGTACCTGCGTACCCACCAGTTCGCCGAAGACGCCGGCCCCATGGCCCACGCCGTGCGCCCGGACAGCTTCATCGAGATTTCCAACTTCTACACCCTGACCGTGTACGAAAAGGGCTCGGAAGTGGTCGGCATGATCCACACCTTGCTCGGCGCCGAAGGCTTCCGTAAAGGCAGCGACCTGTACTTCGAACGCCACGACGGCCAGGCCGTGACCTGCGATGACTTCATCAAGGCCATGGAAGAAGCCAATGGCGTTGACCTGACCCAGTTCAAGCGCTGGTACAGCCAGGCCGGTACACCGCGCCTGGCGGTAACTGAGTCCTACGACGCCGCTGCGAAAACCTACAGCCTGACCTTCCGTCAGAGCTGCCCGGAAACCCCGGACAAGGTGCAAAAACTGCCGTTCGTGATCCCGGTCGAACTGGGGCTGCTGGATTCCAAAGGGGCAGCGATTGCCCTGCGTCTGTCCGGTGAAGCCACTGCGCAAGGCACCTCGCGGGTCATTTCGGTGACCAAAGCCGAGCAGACTTTCACCTTCGTCGACATCGCCGAACAACCGTTGCCGTCGTTGCTGCGTGGCTTCTCGGCGCCGGTGAAATTGAGCTTCCCGTACAACCGTGATCAGCTGATGTTCCTGATGCAGCATGACAGCGACGGCTTCAACCGCTGGGATGCCGGCCAGCAACTGTCGGTGCAGGTGCTGCAAGAGCTGATCGCCCAGCAGCAGAAGGGCGAAGCGCTGGTACTCGATCAGCGTCTGGTGGCGGCGTTGCGCACGGTGCTTTCGGATGAGTCGCTGGATCAGGCGATGGTCGCGGAAATGCTCTCTCTGCCAAGCGAGGCGTACCTGACCGAGATCAGTGAAGTGGCGGATGTCGAAGCGATTCACACGGCGCGTGAATTTGCCCGTAAGCAACTGGCTGACGCTTTGTTCGAAGGTTTGTGGCTGCGTTATCAGGCCAATCGCGAGTTGTCGAAGCAGACGCCGTACGTGGCCGAAGCCGAGCACTTCGCTCGCCGCGCGTTGCAGAACATTGCGCTGTCGTACCTGATGCTCAGCGGCAAGCCGGAAGTTGTGGCTGCGACTCTGGAGCAGTTCGATTCGTGCGACAACATGACCGAGCGCCTGACCGCACTTGCCGTGTTGGTCAATTCACCGTTCGAAGCCGAGAAGGCCAAGGCACTGGCCAGCTTCGCCGAGCACTTCAAGGACAACCCGCTGGTCATGGACCAGTGGTTCAGCGTCCAGGCCGGCAGCGTGTTGCCTGGTGGTCTGGAGCGGGTTCGTCAGTTGATGCAGCATCCTGCGTTCAACATCAAGAATCCGAACAAGGTGCGGGCACTGGTCGGTGCGTTTGCCGGGCAGAACCTGATCAACTTCCATGCCGCTGACGGTTCCGGGTATCGCTTCCTGGCGGATTTGGTGATCGAGTTGAATGGCTTCAATCCGCAGATAGCTTCTCGGCAGTTGGCGCCTTTGACTCGCTGGCGCAAGTACGACAGTGCTCGTCAGGCTTTGATGAAGGCGGAGCTGGAGCGGATTCGGGCTTCGGGGCAGTTGTCCAGTGATGTGTTTGAAGTGGTCAGCAAGAGTTTGGCTTGATCTTGGCTTTTGAACTTGGCGGCCTTTGGGCCGACCAGGTTCTTGGTTGATTGAGTACATATCCGTTTCTTCGGTAACGGCGGCTGGCGGTTTCGCCCTTACGGCGAGTCCCTTTGGCAAACGCCCCAAAGGAACCAAAGGTCTCGCCCCGAACGTACGGCCCCTCGCTTAGGCTCGGGGTTCCTTCGCTGCGGTATTCATCCGGGGGCATTGCCCTCCGGTCGGCTTCGCTTCGACCTACATGCAATGAGTTCGACTGCGTCGAACGGCGCTGCGCGCCAATCCCCGGATGAACACCTCCGCTCAGCCTGCCGAGGGGGCGGGTGGATCAAGATCAAGAGCTGCAGGCGAGCTAACGCTCGGCCTGAAGAGTGGTGAGAAGCGATGCGGTGATGCGGGATGCTCTGCTTTTTGCTCTTCTGTGGGAGCGAGCTTGTTCGCGATGGCGGCCTGCCAGTCGCTTGAATCCTATCTGGTTGCACAAAATTTTCAGAACCCCCATCTACGGC
>NZ_JBXAOQ010000001.1:0-248851 GCF_058802985.1 Pseudomonas sp. GW822-FHT01E03 | reverse complement strand
GGCTTTGGCTTTGGCTTTGGCTTTGGCTTTGGCTTTGGCTTTGGCTTTGGCTTTGGCTTTGGCTTTGGCTTTGGCTTTGGCTTTTGATCTTGATCTGGCTTTTGATCTTTCGCCCCTTCGGCAGGCCGAGCGTAGGTGTTCATCAGGGGGTTAGGCGCGTAGCGCCGTTCGACGAAGTCGAACACATCGAGAGGAGGTCGTCGCGAAGCAGACCGTAGGCGATGCCCCCTGATGGACACCGTAGCGAGGGATCACCGAGCCTTGGCGAGGTGCCGTACGCCGGGGCGAAGCCTTTTGGTTCCTTTTTGGCGTTTGAAAAAGGGACTCGCTGTAAGAGCGAAACCGCCAGCAGCCGTTACCGCAGAAATGGATATGTACGCCGATTGGAAAAGCCGCCGTTACCGCAGCAACGAATATGTACACCAAACACCAAACACCAAAACCGCAATCACCCCACCTGATACCCAACCATTCAGAACCCCACCCCCATCCCCCCGGTTAACAAAAGATAACGTGGCGTCGATTGTCAGACATTAAAAAACACCGATAGGATAGGCCAGCTTCCGAAGGGGCTCTGGATTGCGGGTTTCAGGACTATGCTCTGAAACAGCCGGTCCGGACACGCACCCTTGCGGCGCCCAGTAAGGTTGAACGACCTAACAATAATAATGGGAGAAGGTCTATGAGTGAGCCTGTCATGGGTGTGGGTATCTGCCGCCCGCCGGCATTACGCAAATTCGCGTTGCTGGCCACAGCGCTCTCGCTGTTGGGCTCTGCCATGCTGTCGGCGCCTGCGCTGGCCGCGGCGGCGCCAGCATCCGATGTTGTCTATTCCATTGAATCGGCCAAGGCCGCCAAAAGCCTGATGCTCGATGTCGTCCACGCCGGCAAGCGCCTGGTGGCGGTCGGGGATCGTGGGCACATCCTGTATTCCGATGACCAGGGCGCAACCTGGACCCAGGCCAAGGTCCCGACCCGGGCCCTGCTGACGTCGGTGTTCTTCGTCGATGACATGCACGGCTGGGCCGTCGGCCATGACGCGCAGATCCTCGCCAGCGAGGACGGCGGCGCGACCTGGACCAAGCAATTCGAAGATCTGAAACGCGAATCGCCGCTGCTCGATGTCTGGTTCAAGGACGTCGACAGCGGCTTTGCCGTGGGCGCCTACGGCTCGCTGATGGAAACCACCGACGGTGGCAAGCATTGGGAAGACGCCAGCGACCGCCTGGACAACGAAGACCAGTACCACCTGAACGCGATCGCCGCGGTCAAGGACGCCGGGCTGTTCATCGTCGGTGAGCAGGGCAGCATGTTCCGCTCCGCGGACTGGGGCCAGACCTGGGAGAAACTCGAAGGCCCGTACGAAGGCTCGCTGTTCGGCGTGATCGGTACGGCGCAGTCCAATACGTTGCTGGCCTACGGCCTGCGCGGCAATCTTTACCGTTCCACGGATTTCGGCACGACCTGGGACCAGGTCGAGCTCAAGGCTGAACGTGGCGACCTGGAGTTCGGGCTGTCCGGCGGTACGCTGCTCGACGATGGTTCCATCGTGATCGTCGGCAACGGCGGTTCGGTTATTCGCAGCAGTGACAACGGCGAAACCTTCAAGGTGGTCAACCGTCCGGACCGTATTTCCGTCTCGGCAGTGACTGCGGCAGGCAATGGCAATCTGGTTCTGGCCGGGCAGGGTGGCGTTCGCGTCACTTCGCCAAGCGGCACCGAGTCGGGCAAATGAGCCGGGTTAATAATAAGAAGGCGGAGCTATGACTTCCTTGAGTACTCATCACCAGGACAAGGCGACGTTCCTCGAGCGCCTGATCTTCAACAACCGCCCGGCAGTGATCACGATCTGCCTGCTGGTCAGTATTTTTCTGTTCTGGCAGGCGACGCTGATCCGTCCGTCCACCAGCTTCGAAAAAATGATCCCGCTGGAGCACCCCTTCATCCAGAAGATGATGGAGCACCGCAACGATCTGGCGAACCTGGGCAACACCGTGCGGATCTCGGTGGAAGCCACCGATGGCGACATCTTCTCCAAGGAGTACATGGAGACCCTGCGTCAGATCAACGACGAGGTGTTCTACATCTCCGGCGTCGACCGTTCCGGCCTCAAGTCGCTGTGGAGCCCCAGCGTTCGCTGGACCGAAGTGACTGAAGAGGGCTTCGCCGGCGGTGAAGTGATTCCGCAAAGCTACAACGGCTCCCAGGCCAGCCTCGATCTGTTGCGCAACAACGTGCTCAAGTCGGGTCAGGTCGGGCGGTTGGTGTCCAACGATTTCAAATCGAGCATCGTCGACATTCCGTTGCTGGAGTCCTATCCGGACCCGCAGGACCAGGGCAAGCTGCTGGCGCTGGACTATCGCCAGTTCTCCCACGAGCTTGAGGACAAGATCCGCACCAAGTTCGAAGCACAGAACCCGAACGTGAAGATCCACATCGTCGGTTTCGCCAAGAAAGTCGGTGACCTCATCGATGGCCTGGTGATGGTGGTGATGTTCTTCGGCGTTGCCTTCGTCATCACCCTGATCCTCTTGCTGTGGTTCACCAACTGCCTGCGCAGTACCGTCGCCGTGTTGAGCACGACGCTGGTGGCAGTGATCTGGCAACTGGGCTTGATGCACTTCTTCGGCTTCGGGCTCGACCCCTATTCGATGTTGGTACCGTTCCTGATCTTCGCCATCGGTATTTCCCACGGCGTGCAGAAGATCAACGGGATCGCCCTGCAATCGAGTGAGGCGGACAACGCCCTGACGGCGGCGCGTCGCACCTTCCGTCAATTGTTCCTGCCGGGGATGATCGCGATCCTCGCCGATGCCGTGGGTTTCATCACGCTGCTGATCATCGATATCGGTGTGATCCGTGAGCTGGCCATCGGCGCATCCATCGGTGTGGCGGTGATCGTGTTCACCAACCTGATCCTGTTGCCAGTGGCGATTTCCTATGTCGGCATCAGCAAGCGTGCCGTCGACCGCAGCAAAAAAGACGCGACTCGCGAGCATCCGTTCTGGCGCCTGTTGTCGAACTTTGCTAGCGCGAAAGTGGCCCCGGTTTCCATTCTGCTGGCACTGATCGCCTTTGGCGGCGGCCTGTGGTACAGCCAGAACCTGAAAATCGGCGACCTCGACCAGGGTGCCCCGGAGCTGCGTCCGGACTCGCGCTACAACAAGGACAACAACTTCATCATCAACAACTACTCCACCAGCTCCGACGTGTTGGTGGTGATGGTCAAGACCAAGTCCGAAGGCTGTTCGCGCTACGAAGCCATGGCGCCGATCGACGAGCTGATGTGGAAGATGCAGAACACCGAGGGCGTGCAGTCGGCGATTTCCCTGGTGACCGTGTCCAAGCAAATGATCAAGGGCATGAACGAGGGCAACCTGAAATGGGAAACCCTGTCGCGTAACCCTGATGTGTTGAACAACTCCATTGCTCGCGCTGACGGCCTGTACAACAACAGCTGTTCCGTGGCGCCGGTGCTGGTGTTCCTCAACGATCACAAGGCCGAGACCCTGGATCGCGCGGTACATGCGGTGCAGGAGTTCGCCAAGGAAAACAACAAGGAAGGCCTGGAGTTCATCCTCGCTGCCGGTAACGCCGGGATCGAGGCGGCCACCAACGAGGTGATCAAGAAGTCCGAACTGACCATCCTGGTCCTGGTGTACATCTGCGTCGCGGTCATGTGCATGATCACCTTCCGTTCGTGGGCGGCGACCTTGTGCATCGTGCTACCGCTGGTGTTGACCTCGGTACTCGGCAATGCCCTGATGGCCTTCATGGGTATCGGCGTGAAAGTGGCGACCCTGCCGGTCGTGGCGCTCGGGGTGGGGATTGGCGTGGACTACGGCATCTACATCTACAGCCGCCTGGAAAGCTTCCTGCGTGCCGGCCTGCCGCTGCAAGAGGCGTACTACCAGACACTGAAGTCCACCGGTAAGGCGGTGCTGTTCACCGGTCTGTGCCTGGCCATCGGCGTGTGCACCTGGATCTTCTCGGCCATCAAGTTCCAGGCCGACATGGGCCTGATGCTGACCTTCATGTTGCTGTGGAACATGTTCGGTGCGCTGTGGCTGTTGCCGGCACTGGCGCGGTTCCTGATCAAGCCGGAGAAACTGGCGGGGCAGAAGGGCAATTCGTTGTTCGCCCACTGATCGACAGCTGAAACAAAAAAGCCGCAACCTCAGGGGTGCGGCTTTTTTATGCCCGATGGTTTCGCCCTGGAACCTGTGGGAGCGAGCTTGCTCGCGATAGCAGAGTGTCAGCCGCATTGATATCGAACATTCGGCCGCCATCGCGAGCAAGCTCGCTCCCACAGGGTTCTTCGGTGATCAGGCGGGATCGCTGCCAAGCACCACATTCAGCGCGCTGCGGGCATCGTCCAGTTGCACCAACGTCGCATGCCGCGCGCCGAGGGCGTCGCGGTTTTCGATGGCGGTCAGGATCGCCTTGTGCCGGGGCAGCGCCAGTTCATGCAGGTTCGGCCGCTGGTTCGAATGCTTCAAGGCTTCGGCGATGGCCACCGAGAGCATGTTGCACAGGTTGGCCAGCAAGTCGTTGTGCGTGGCGTCGGCGATGCGACTGTGGAAGTCCAGGTCCGGCTGCAACAGAGCCTCCGGCGTCGGTGCGGCTTCCATGCGTTGGTAGGCCTCACCGATGGAGGCGATATCCGCTTCCGTGGCGAATTGCGCGGCGAGGGCGGCAGCGGCCGGTTCGATGATGCTGCGCACGCTGGTCAGCAGGTCGAAAAACTGATTCTGCGGACTGCTCTGCATCAACCAGTGCAGCACGTCCGGATCGAGCATGTGCCAGTCCTTTCGCGGCTTGACCACGGTGCCGACCCGCGGGCGGGAATACACCAGGCCCTTGGCGACCAGTACCCGGGTGGCTTCACGCAGCACCGGCCGGCTGACCGCATATTCTTCGCACAACAGCGCTTCGGCGGGCAGTTTGTCGTCGGGCAGGAAACGTCCCGAGACGATCTGCATGCCCAGTTCCTGGACGATGCGCGAGTGCATGCTTTTGCGGTCGGAGGGTTTGCGGTAATCCATGGGAAACGGCACGGTCCTGTGCGAAGAGGTGTCGCGCATGATAGCAGGCGCGGCGAGTCGACTGTAGGAGCGAGCTCGCTCGCGATGGACGTCAACGATAACGTGGGGAACCTGACACCCCGCGGCGGTCTCGGGTCCATCGCGAGCAAGCTCGCTCCTACAAGGGGGGTGTCAGTGGGAGTGGCGCGGCACCTCGGCCCCACGGCAACCGACCAGGAAGTCGAAGTCGCAACCCTGGTCCGCTTGCAGCACGTGGTCGATGTACAACTGACGATACCCACCGACGATCAGGTTCTGTGGCGGTTGCAGATCGGCCATGCGCGCGGCCAGTTCGGTGTCCGCAATATCCAGGTGCAAGCGGCCGCTGGCGCAATCGAGTTCGATCCAGTCGCCTTCCTTCACTGCGGCCAGCGGACCGCCGGCAGCGGCCTCCGGGGCGACGTGCAGCACAACCGTGCCGTACGCCGTGCCACTCATGCGCGCATCGGAAATACGCACCATGTCCGTCACACCCTGGGCCAGCAGCTTGGCCGGCAGGCCCATGTTGCCCACTTCGGCCATGCCCGGATAACCCTTCGGCCCGCAGTTCTTCATCACCAGGATCGAGTTGGCATCCACGTCCAGTTCCGGATCGTTGATCCGTGCCTTGTACATGTCGAAGTTCTCGAACACCACTGCACGGCCGCGATGCTGCATCAGTTCGGGCGTGGCGGCGGACGGCTTGAGCACAGCGCCCAGCGGTGCCAGGTTGCCGCGCAATACGCAGATGCCGCCATCGGCGCGGATCGGGTTGTCGAGGGTGCGGATCACTTCGTCCTCGCCATAGATCGGCGCGTCCCTGGTGTTCTCGCCGATGGACTTGCCGTTGACGGTCAAGGCGTTCGGGTTCGGGATCAGGTTGGCTTCGCCGAGGCGACGCAGCACCGCCGGCAAGCCACCGGCGTAATAGAACTCTTCCATCAGGAAGCGCCCGGACGGTTGCAGGTCGACGATGGTCGGCATGTCGCGGCCGATACGGGTCCAGTCGTCCAGGTCCAGTTCAACCCCAATGCGACCGGCGATGGCTTTCAAGTGAATCACCGCGTTGGTCGAACCGCCGATGGCGGCATTGACGCGGATGGCGTTTTCGAAGGCTTCCTTGGTGAGGATCTTCGACAGCTTCAAGTCTTCGCGCACCATCTCCACGGCACGCATGCCGGACATGTGCGCCAACACATAACGGCGCGCATCAACGGCCGGAATCGCCGCGTTGTGGGGCAGGGAGGTGCCGAGCGCTTCGGCCATGCAGGCCATGGTCGAGGCGGTGCCCATGGTGTTGCAGGTACCGGCCGAGCGGGACATGCCGCCCTCGGCCGCGAGGAAATCGTCAATGCTGATGGTGCCGGCCTTGACCTGTTCGCTGAGCTGCCAGACCACGGTGCCGGAGCCAATGTCCTTGCCCTTGTGCTTGCCGTTGAGCATCGGCCCGCCGGTGACGACGATGGCCGGCACGTCGCAACTGGCGGCGCCCATCAGCAGGGCCGGGGTGGTTTTGTCGCAACCGGTCAGCAGCACTACGCCATCGATCGGGTTGCCACGAATGGCTTCTTCCACGTCCATGCTCGCCAGGTTGCGGGTGAGCATGGCGGTAGGGCGCAGGTTCGATTCGCCGTTGGAGAACACCGGAAACTCCACCGGGAAGCCCCCGGCCTCGATCACGCCGCGTTTGACGTGCTCGGCGATCTGGCGGAAATGCGCGTTGCACGGGGTCAGTTCCGACCAGGTGTTACAGATGCCGATGATCGGCTTGCCATGGAACTGGTGGTCGGCGATGCCCTGATTCTTCATCCAGCTGCGGTACATGAAGCCGTTCTTGTCGGCGGTGCCAAACCATTGGGCGGAGCGCAGGGTGGGTTTCTTATCAGACATGATCGATTCTCTTATTGTATGACTATATTGTTCGAGCTGAGGCGTAACATAAGCGCAAATTGTGCGCTTTGGAAGTGTTGTTGAGTAAATAGTATTACTATATAGTCCGCTCAAACGGAGGGATGGCCCTGGCGAATTCTTCGCGAGAGGCGTCCCCCGAGGTTCTATAACAACAACAATCGGAGACCGTTCTCATGAGCCAGGAACTGCGGCTTATCCGCCGCATCACGCTGAAACTGATTCCCTTCCTGATCCTGCTGTACCTGATCGCCTATGTGGACCGCTCCGCGGTGGGCTTCGCCAAATTGCACATGGGCGCAGACATCGGCCTGGGCGATGCCGCCTACGGTCTTGGCGCCGGGTTGTTCTTCATCGGCTACTTCCTGCTGGAAATCCCCAGCAACCTGATGCTCGACCGCTTCGGCGCACGGCGCTGGTTCGCGCGGATCATGGTCACCTGGGGTGCCATCACCATCGGCATGGCCTTCGTCCAGGGGCCGAACAGCTTCTATGTGATGCGCTTTTTGCTCGGCGCCGCCGAAGCCGGGTTCTTCCCGGGCGTTCTGTACTACATCACCCAATGGTTCCCGGTGCGCCATCGCGGCAAGATCCTCGGGCTGTTCATCCTGTCGCAACCCATCGCAATGATGATCACCGGCCCGGTGTCCGGTGGCTTGCTGGGCATGGACGGCGTGTTGGGGCTGCACGGCTGGCAGTGGCTGTTCATCGTCATTGGTGCCCCGGCGATCCTGTTGACCTGGCCGGTGCTGCGTTACCTGCCGGACGGCCCGCAGCAAGTGAAGTGGATGGACCAGGCGGAAAAGGACTGGCTGAGTGGCGAGCTGAAAAAGGATCTGGATGCCTACGGCCAGACCCGTCACGGCAACCCGTTGCACGCCCTCAAGGACAAGCGCGTCCTGCTGCTGGCGCTGTTCTACCTGCCGGTGACCCTGAGCATCTATGGCCTGGGTTTGTGGCTGCCGACCCTGATCAAGCAGTTCGGCGGCAGCGACCTGGTGACCGGATTCGTCTCGGCGGTGCCGTACATCTTTGGCATCGTCGGTCTGCTGATCATCCCGCGCAGTTCCGACCGCTTGAACGACCGCTACGGCCACCTCGCCGTGCTTTACGTGCTGGGTGCGATTGGCCTGTTCCTCAGCGCCTGGCTGTCGGTGCCTGTGCTGCAACTGGCGGCGCTGTGCCTGGTGGCGTTCGCACTGTTCTCCTGCACGGCGGTGTTCTGGACCTTGCCGGGCCGCTTCTTCGCCGGTGCCAGTGCGGCGGCGGGGATTGCGTTGATCAATTCGGTGGGCAACCTCGGCGGCTACCTCGGTCCGTTCGTGATCGGCGCACTCAAGGAATACACCGGCAACCTGGCTTCGGGCCTGTACTTCCTGTCGGGGGTGATGGTGTTCGGGCTGGTGTTGACCGGTGTGGTGTATCGCTTGCTGGAACGCAAACACGTCCTGCCAGCCGATCAATTTGCAGCAAGTGCACGTGGGGCTTCGCGCACCTGACAGGAAACAACAAATCATCACGGACCCTGTGGGAGCGGGCTTGCCCGCGATAGCAATCTGTCTGGCACATCAATGTTGAATGTGCCGCCGTCATCGCGGGCAAGCCCGCTCCCACAGGGAGTCGTGTTTGCCCAGGTTCTGGGTTAACAGGAGAAAATTCATGCGTTTGGTTCAGTTCGAATTGAGTAACGGCGAACGTCGTGTCGGCGTGGTCGAGGCGGGCCTGGTCCGAGAAGTACAGGACGCGCGCACCGTTCGCGATCTGGCATTGGCGGCGATCGAGGCGGGCGCAAGCCTTGAGCAACAGGTACAGAGCCTGGGGCTGGGTATCAGCCATGACTACACCCAACTGCTGACGCAACGGCGCATCCTGCCGCCCCTGGACCATGCGGACCCGGCGCACATGCTGATCAGCGGCACGGGCCTGACGCATCTGGGCAGCGCCTCGGCCCGGGACAAGATGCACCAGCAAAGTGGCGATGAAACCGCGATGACCGACACCATGCGCATCTTCAAATGGGGCGTGGAGGGCGGTAAGCCGGCGGTGGATGAAGCCGGTGTGCAGCCAGAGTGGTTCTACAAAGGCGATGGCGGCATCGTCGTCAGGCCGGGCCAGCCGTTTCCCCTGCCGCCGTTTGCCGAAGATGCCGGCGAAGAGCCGGAGATCGCTGGCCTGTACGTGATTGGTCACGACGGCAAGCCGTATCGCCTGGGTTTTGCCGTGGGCAACGAGTTCTCCGACCACGTCATGGAGCGCAAGAACTACCTGTACCTGGCCCACTCGAAACTGCGCAGCTGCAGCTATGGCCCGGAACTGCGGGTTGGCGAACTGCCGCAGCATCTGGCGGGCACCAGCCGCATCCTGCGCGACGGCGAAGTGCTGTGGCAGAACGAGTTTCTCAGTGGCGAGGCGAACATGTGCCACAGCCTCGCCAACCTCGAATTCCACCATTTCAAGTACAGCCAGTTCCTGCGCCCGGGGGACGTGCACATTCACTTCTTCGGCACGGCGACCCTGTCCTTTGCCGATGGCATTCGCACGCAACCGGGTGACGTGTTCGAGATCACCCAGGCTGAATTCGGCGCGCCATTGATCAACGGCATCGCACCGGTCGCAGCGGCTTTCGAGCCCGGCACCGTCGGCACACTTTGAGGAGTTACCCATGACCCGGATCCTTGGTCACAACTACATCGGCGGCCAGCGCAGCGCCGCCGGCAGCATCAAGTTGCAGAGTGTCGATGCAACAACGGGCGAGGCTTTGCCCCACGATTTTTATCAGGCGACAGCGCAGGAAGTCGCTGCGGCGGCCACCGCGGCGGCGGCCGCGTATCCGGCCTATCGCAGTCTGAGCGCGGAGCGACGGGCGCAGTTTCTCGAGGCCATTGCCGATGAACTGGATGCCCTCGGTGATGATTTTTTCGGTGTGGTCTGCCGCGAGACGGCGCTACCCGCCGGCCGGATTCAAGGTGAGCGTGGACGCACCAGCGGGCAGATGCGTCTGTTTGCCAAAGTCCTGCGTCGCGGTGATTTCTACGGCGCACGGATCGACCGGGCATTGCCGGAGCGTCAACCGTTGCCGCGTCCGGACTTGCGTCAATACCGTATCGGCTTGGGACCTGTGGCAGTGTTCGGTGCCAGCAATTTTCCGCTGGCGTTCTCTACCGCCGGCGGCGATACCGCCTCGGCGCTGGCCGCCGGGTGCCCGGTGGTGTTCAAGGCCCACAGCGGTCACATGGCCACGGCTGAATGGGTGGCTGACGCGATCCTTCGAGCCGCCGAGAAAACCGGGATGCCGGCCGGCGTGTTCAACATGATCTACGGCGGTGGCGTCGGCGAGGCGCTGGTCAAGCATCCGGCGATTCAGGCCGTTGGTTTCACCGGTTCGCTCAAGGGCGGTCGTGCCTTGTGCGACATGGCCGCGGCCCGTGCACAACCGATTCCGGTGTTCGCCGAGATGTCGAGCATCAACCCGGTGATCGTCTTGCCCGAGGCGTTGCAGGCGCGGGCCGACACGGTCGCCCGGGATCTAACGGCGTCGGTGGTTCAGGGCTGCGGCCAGTTCTGCACCAATCCGGGCCTGGTGATCGGCATTCGCTCAGCGCCGTTCAGTGCCTTTGTGCAGCAAGTGGCCGGGTTGATGGGCGACCAGCCGGTGCAAACCATGCTCAACGCCGGCACCTTGAGCAGCTATGGTCAAGGCTTGCAAAAACTCCTCGCGCATCCGGGGATTGAGCACCTGGCCGGCAATCCGCAACAGGGCAATCAGGCACAGCCGCAGCTGTTCAAGGCCGATGTCAGCCTGCTGCTCGATGGCGATGAAGTGCTGCAGGAGGAAGTGTTCGGTCCGACCACGGTGGTGGTTGAAGTGGCCGATCATGGGCAACTTATGGCCGCCCTGAATGGCCTGCACGGCCAGTTGACCGCCACCGTCATTGGCGAGCCGGAAGACTTCGAACAGTTCGCCGGGCTGACGGCGTTGCTGGAGCAGAAGGTCGGACGCATCCTGCTCAATGGCTATCCGACGGGCGTGGAAGTCTGCGATTCGATGGTCCACGGCGGGCCTTACCCGGCAACGTCCGATGCGCGCGGTACCTCGGTGGGCACACTGGCCATCGATCGTTTCCTGCGCCCGGTGTGCTTCCAGAACTACCCGGACAGCTTGCTGCCGGATGCGCTGAAGAACGGCAATCCGCTGCGCATCCAGCGACTGGTGGATGGGCAGTCGTCCCGCGAGGCACTCTAGCGGCTGACCACAACCCCTGTGGGAGCGGGCTTGCTCGCGAATGCAGTTTATCGTTCAACATCTCTGTTGGCTGACACTGCGCTTTCGCGAGCAAGCCCGCTCCCACAGGTTTGTGTGAAACTTTGGTCGGGTGCATGAGCTATCATTGCGTCTTTCTCATTCAAAGATTGATTGCCATGACTTCCCCAACCGACACCTTGCTCAATGCCCTCGAACACTGCGGAATGGTGGAGATCGACGGGCTGCATGCCTTCGAATTCGCCCTCGACGAGTTCGATAACCTGCACATTGAATGCATGGATGGCCGTGCGGCCAAACACTGGGAGTTCACTCCGGCGCAGGTCCAGGCCGCGACCTTCGACTCTACGCTGCAAAGCTGGTTGATCACCGGTGACTCGGGTGAACACCGTTTGGTGTGCCTGGGCGATGTCGTCAGCGGTGACAACGAAGAAGACGACCAAGACGATGCGTAACCTCTGGCCACTGTTGATGGCCGGCAGCATCGGCGCCATGGGCGTTCAGGTCGCATCCGCCGAGGACTATCAACTGCTGGTGGGCTCCTACACAGCCGGTCAAAGCCAGGGCATCTACCGCCTGGCGTTCGACAGCCGCACCGGACAGATCGATGCCAGCCCCCTGCAAGTGCTCAAGAGCGAAAACCCGTCGTGGCTGACCCTGTCGAAGGATCAGCGACAGCTGTTCGTGGTCAACGAAAACGGCCCGGGTCAGACCGATCCGGTAGGACGCGTCAGCAGTTTCGCGATCGATCCCAAGACCCACGCGCTGAGCCTGGTCAGCCAGGTGCAAAGCCTGGGCAACGAGCCGACCCATTCCAGCCTCAGCATCGATGGCAGCCATTTGTATGTCAGCAATTACTCGGTGGCCGAAGACCCGGGCGGCACCCTGGCGGTATTGCCGGTGGCGGCCGATGGCAAGCTCAAACCGGTGGTGCAGATGAGCAGCCACCCGGCGAGCCGGGTCAATCCCGAACGCCAGGCCTCGGCCCACGTGCACTCGACGATCCCGTCGCCGGACGGCAAATACGTGTTCGCCAATGACCTGGGCGCCGACAAGGTGTTTGCCTACCGCTTCGACCCCAAGGCCAACCCGGAACTGCCGTTGACCCCGGCCACCCCGGCATTCGTGCAACTGCCGCCGGGCAGCGGGCCGCGCCACCTGCTGTTCAGTGCCGATGGCAAACATGCCTGGCTGACCATGGAAATGAGCGCGCAAGTGGCGGTGTTCGATTACCACGACGGCCAACTCGAACAGACGCAGATGATCGATCTGGCTGCCGGGCAACCGGTATCGGACAAGGCTGCGGCGGCGTTGCATGCCTCGGCTGATGGCAAGTTCCTCTACGTCAGCAACCGTGGCACGGCCAATCAACTGCTGGTGTTTGCCATCGATCCGGCGACCGGCCACCTCAGTGAGCTGCAACGGCGGGCGGTGGAGGGCGATCATCCACGGGAATTCAGCCTCGATCCGAGCGGCAAATTCCTGTTGATCGCCAACCAGAAGAGCAACCAGATTGTCGTCGTCGAACGCGACGTCAGGACCGGTCTGCTGGGCAAGACCGTGCAAAAACTGCCGATGGATGCCCCGAGCGACCTCAGGTTTCTGCTGCGTCAATAAGCCGCAGGCCCCGGTTGATGGGGCCTGCCTGCTTTTATCAATGACGCTGATATCTGGTACTGCTACAAAGCATTTCAAGGCACGAACCCTCGAGGGTTAAGTTTGCTTCACAGCCCCACCGGGCAAGCAAGCCAACCGAATCCGAGGAATACTGCCATGAACTTCAACATCTTCTCTGTCATCGCCGCTTCCGCCATTTCCGCCACCGTTGCGCTGCCAGCCAGTGCCAACGTTGAAATCAGCGACAAAAAAGCCCACACCCAGAGCTACACCCCGAAGTACCTGCAACAGAGCGCCAACTTCTACGCCGCGCTGGATCACAAAACCCAAGCCTGAACGTCAGCCCTGCCTTTATGCAGGAGCGAAGTCACTGATGATCGAAGAGCCTGATGTTGAAAAACAGGTGTTGAAAACGATCAGAGTGATGTCGCTCCTGCATAACGCATTTGCGACAGCATCACTTTGCCATCAATGTCGCGCTTGATATCACATTGCCATGAGTTTAAATTGACGCTGATTTTTTGACTCCTCCTCACGGCAAGGATCGACAGCATGGTGACGCGTCTGGCATTGGTTCTACTTTTTCTCTATTCCACCCCCATTCTGTCGGCAGCCGACCCTGTTCCGAGTGAGCCGGATGCTGCGCGCGAGCGCTTGATGAGTTTTATTGAAGACTGAAATAGTCTGGCTTAATGATCAATGAAGTTGATGGTCACTATGGATATCCCTGAGTGGTTAACCCGGCTTTTTTGATCGATTCTGTGGGCATTGAAACATGCCTGCGGAGAACATCATGGCCAGCGCAATTCTCACTTCTGCCAAACACGGCGCCTATGTGGCAATCGGTCTTTACCTTGCCATGGTGCTGCTGGTCAGCCTTTCAGCGCAGTCGCAATCCACCTTCGAGGCGCCGATCCAGGTCGCTCATCCCGGCATCCAGTTTGAACACCGTGCGCAAAACGCCAGCGTTGATCAGGCCGAACTCGCGGGAGTCGTCGGCGCATGAAAGGGCACAGACTCTGGGTCATCGCCTTCCTGGCGTTCATGACCAATGGATCCTCCCTGTTGGGGATCGGACAGGGCTCGGCAGGCTCGGTGGCACGGGCCATCGAAGCCAATCACAACATTGCCCGCAGCATCGAAAACGCCAATGCCCAGGGCATGCTGGCCGGCAATCCGCCGATCAGGAGTGAAGGTGTGGTTTTCGGCCCGTTCCAGGTCGATTGCTCGGCCATCGGGATGTGTCAGGTGCTGGCCTGAGTCTTCGACGCACCACGGACCTTTGTAGGAGCCAGCCTGCTGGCGATGGTGTATCAGGCACCACAGCGTCAACTGACACACCTTCGCCAGCAGGCTGGCTCCTACAGGGGATGGTTATTTCTTCATGATCGATGTGAACAGGTCCGACTCCAAAAGCCGCTGTAGCCATGCCTGCAAGCGCAGGTAAGGCGTCTGCCCGAACCATTCGCGATCGACATGGGCGAATTGTCGTACGAATGGCATCAACGCCACATCCGCCAGGCTCGGATGGTCCGCCAGCAAATAGTCGCGCCCTTCCAGCAACTGATCCAGCCTGCGCAGGAACACCTCACCCTCGCTGCGATAAACCTCCATCGGCTGCTCGGGATAACGGTCCGCGTACTTGTAGCGATTCAAGTGCACCTTGAACACCTGATCGTTCTGTTCAATCAAAGGGGCGATTTGCTCCGCTGCGACAGGATCATCCTTGAGCAACCAGTCCTGCGGATCGTTCTGAGCCAGGGCCCAGCGCATGATGTCGAGGCTTTCGTCGATCACCCGGCCATCGGCGCTGAGCACCGGTACCGTGCCTTTGCCCGACAGTGCGAGCATCTCGGCGGGCTTGGCCTTCAGGCTGACTTCGACGATGTCCACGGCCACTCCCGAATAACGCAGGGCCATGCGTGCGCGCATGGCGTACGGGCAGCGGCGGAAGGAATACAGCGTGTTCATTTCACCTCCAGGGTACTCAGGCCGTTGCCCTGGCGCCGGACCTGAATCTGCACCGGAATCCGTTCATGCATTTCCTGTACGTGGGAAATCACCGCGACCTTGCGGCCCTGGGCCTGCAAGCCGTCGAGGGCATCCATGGCCAGTTGCAGGGATTCGGGATCGAGGCTGCCGAAGCCTTCGTCGATGAACAGCGACTCGATTTTCAACGTGCTCGACGCCATCGACGCCAAACCGAGGGCCAGCGCCAGCGACACCAGGAAGGTCTCGCCACCGGACAGTGAGTGCACCGAGCGCAGTTCGTCGCCCATTTCCGTGTCCATCACCAGCAACCCGAGCATGCTGCCGCCGCGCTTGAGGCGATAGCGGCGCACCAGTTGGCGCAATTGCACGTTGGCGTGATGCACCAGCAGGTCGAGGTTGTAGGCCTGGGCGATCTTGCGGAAGGTGTCGCCGGTGGCGGAGCCGATCAACGCATTCAGGCGTGCCCAGCGTTGATACTCGTTGTAGGCGTCGGCAATCTGCTGCGCCAGGGCCTGATTGGCGTTCTGCCGGCGCTGGTCCTCGGCTTGCTCGGCGCGCAGTTCGGCGCAGTGTTGCTCGCTGGTGGCAGCGAGGTTTTGCAGGTCGATCAGCGCACTGGCCAATTGCTCGGCATCGAGATTGCCGTTCTGTTGTGCCTGATGATTGAGCAGGTGTTTGTTGCGCTCCTGTACCAGGACGTTGGCCTGTTCGATAGCTTTCTCGCTGTGCTGCAAGCGCTGGCGCAGTTCGCTGACCTGGGTGTCGTCGACGCTCAACAGGTTTTCCAGGCCGCCGTCATCCAGCTCGGGATGACGGGCACGCCAGTCGCCGATCTTGCCAGCGAGCTCAAGTTCTTCGCCTTCCAGTGCATGCAAGCGTTCCCGCTGGGCCTTGAGCTCGGCGGCGATTTGCACTGACTGCGTGACGACGCTTTGCAACGTCTGCGCAGTGCTGGCTTCGGCGCTGCGCGCCTGTTCCACGGTCTGTTCCAGTTGCTGCTGCCAATGCTCGGCGCTGCTGTGTTCGCCGAGTAATTGCCCGAGTGTGTGCTGGCTCGCCTGTTGCTGCTCGGCCAGCCCGGTGAACTGCTGTTCGGCGGCCTGCAATTGCTGCACGCGGCTTTGCTGGCGATCCTGTTCCTTCTCCAGGTGTTGCTGGCGCTGTTGCTGCTCGGCCAGTTCTTCCTTTTGTTGTTCGAGTTGCGCCAGGCGCTCGGCGATCTGCCGGTCGAGCTGCATGAAAGTCGCGGCCGGTTCGACGCGCAGCGCTTGCAGGGTTTCGGCTGGCAGCAGGTTGGCGAATGCCTTGAGTTCTTCGTCCAGACGCTGGCGGTCGTTGTTCAATTCGCGCTGTTGATTGCTCAGGTGCTGGGCCGCTTGCTGGTGCGCGGTTTCGGCATGGCGCAGTTGCTGGGTCAGGCGTGCGGCATCCTGTTGCAGGGTGAGCAGCGCGCTCTGCCGTTGCTCGTCCTGGCTGATGCTCTGGTTGAGCTGACTGTTTTGCTGGACGAGCCAGGCATCGCGTTTGGCGGCATCCTGATTCAGCAGTTGGGCCGCCAGCGGGTGCGCTTCCAGGCTCGGAGCGAGGGCTTGCTGCTGGGTCGCCAGTTGCTCCTGCTGTTGCAGCAGTTCCTTTTGCTGGGCGATCAGCCCGCCGACTTCGGCACGCAGGTCAGTGAGTTTTTCCTTGAGCAGGTCGACGGCCTTTTGCGCGTTGGCCTGTTCGCTTTCATCAAAACGACCGAGGCTTTGCAGCAGGGCTTCGGGCTGATGATAGGGATGCTCGTTGCTGCCGCAGACCGGGCATGGCTGATCGTCCTGCAACTGCGCGCGCAGCTCTTCGACACTGGCACTGCGCGCCAGACGCTGACGCTCCAGCAGTTCGCGAGTGACGTTGAGGGTCTGTTCGGCAACGCTCAGATCAGCCTTGGCCTTGACCCCGTCCTGGGTCAGGCGTTCACGTTCCTGCTGCGCGGTGAGCTGGCGCTGTTGCAGCTCGGCGCTGCGTTTGTCCAGGTCCTGCTGGCTGGCCCACAGGCGCGCAAGGTCTTCGACGGCGCGCAGTTGCTTGCGGTTGTCCTGCAACAGGCTACCCAGGATGCCGATCTGTTCGGCGACGGCATCCGGTTCGGCACCGGCCTCCTTGAACAGCACCTCCAGTTGCTGCTTCTGCGCGGTGAGCGCCTGGTCGGTGCTCGCGGCGTTTTGTTCGAGGCTGGCCAGTTCGGCCTGGCCCTGATTCAGTCGATTGCCGATCAGCATCAACTGTTGCAGGCGATCACGGTAGGCATTCCAGGCATCGCTCAGCGGTGCCAGATGCGTGCTTTGCTCAAGCCCGGTGGCGATGCGCTGCAAGTCCCCGGCGCCTCGGGCTTGCTGATCGAGCAAGGTCTGAATCGTGCCCTGGCCCTGGGTGCAGGCCTGTTGCGCCTGTTGCCTGGCTTCGGCGCTGAGGGCGGTGTCCTTGGCCAGGCGGGCGAGGGTGCTTTGGGCTTCGAAGGCCTGCCGCAGCAACGGCGCGCTGTCGGCTTGTCGCTGTTGGGTTTCGCTCAAGGCGATCCGGGCGCTGCCGAGCTGTTGCTCAAGCAGCGTCTGGCGCTCACCGAGTTCACCATGTTGCTGTGTCTGCAAGGCAATTTGCGCCGCCAAGGGTGTCAGCAGCGCGTCGACCTCGGCTTTACGGGCGAACTGGTGCCGTTGCGGGGCCAGCTGTTCGAGACGGGTGAGCCTCAAACGCTCACTGGTCAAGGCCTCCCAGTGGGTCTGCGCCGATTGCAGTTGTTCGCTGGCGGCCAGATGCTCGTCCTGCAATCGACGCAGGTCCTTGAGCCAGGTGTCCTGCAGTTCAAGCTGCTTGAGTTGTGCCTGTTGGGTCTTGAGTTGTTGCTGCGCCTGGCTGAAGCGCTCATCCAGTTCCGCACGGGCTTCGGGTGACAGCGGCGTTACCCCGCTGGCCTGATCCTGCAGCAGCTTGTGCGTCTCGCGGGCCTCCTTGGTCTTGTCGAAGGCCCGACGACCGAGGCGAGTGTAGAGCGCGGTGTCGGTGAGTTTTTCCAGCAGTTCGCTGCGGTCGTTGTCGTCGGCCTTGAGGAACGCGCTGAACTCGCTTTGCGCCAACATCACCGCGCGGGTGAATTGTTCGAAATTCAGCCCCAGCGCGGCTTCGAGCTGAGTCTTGTATTCGCCTTTCTGGCTGGCGAGCAATTGATCCTGATCGATGTCACGCAAGCTCTGGCGGCTGGCCTGCAGCTTGCCAGCGGCCTTGTCCCGGGCGCGATTGGCCTCCCAGCGGGCGCGGTAGCGGCGGCCGTCGACGCCGACGAAATCCACTTCCGCATAGCCTTCACCCGTGCCGCGACGCAGCAGGGTGCGCGGGTCGCCAGTAGCGATTTCGCCGTCGGCGTCCGGCACCTTGGCGTCGCGCCCGGTGTTGTTCAGGCGCGGTACGGCGCCAAACAGCGCCAGGCACAGGGCATCGAGCAAGGTGCTTTTACCAGCGCCGGTGGGGCCGGTGATGGCGAACAGTCCGGCACTGGCCAGGGGGTCGGCGGTGAAGTCGATTTCAAATGGCCCGGCCAGGGAGGCGAGGTTTTTCAGGCGGATCGCGAGGATTTTCATGGTTGTTCGCTCTCCATCTGCACGTCCTGCAACAGCTCGGCAAAGTCCTTGAGGGTCTGCTCGTCGACCTCGCTGCCGTAGTTGTCCTGCCAGGCGCGGCTGAACAGTTCCTGAGGCGTGAGTTGGTCCAGTTCGATCAGCGTGCTGCCTTCGTCGGCACCGTCACGGCCGCCGTTGCCGGCGTACTCGGCGGCGATGCGCACCAGGCGCACGGCCTTGCCTTGCAGGGCTGTTTCCACTTGATTGCGCAGGTCGGGCTGCGGCTCGTCGAGGCGCACCCGCACCTCCAGCCATGGCTGGCGCTGGATGTCGGCCAACAGGTCGATGTTCGGCAGGTCTGCCAGTTGCACCAGGATCTCGCTCAATGGCGCCGGGCCGATGCGTTGCAGGTTGACCGCGCGGGGGATCAGTTTCGGCTCGACGCTGACCAGGGTTTCGCCATCGAGTTTGATGTCGAGGATCTGGTGCTGATAGCTGATCTCGGAGAACGACAACGGAATCGGCGAGCCGCTGTAGCGGATGCGCTCCTCGCCGTTGACCTTCTGCGGCTTGTGCAAGTGGCCGAGGGCAACGTAACTGATGCTCGGTCCGAACAGGCTGGCGGGCAGGGCTTCGGCATTGCCGATGATCAGGCTGCGCTCCGAGTCTTCCGACACCGAACCGCCCGCCATGTGCGCGTGACTGATGGCGATCAGTGCCTGGCCTTTCTTGCGCTTTGCGTTCGCCGCCTCGATCAGCCATTCATGGACCTGGCCAATGCCACGCAGGTAGTTGTCGCCCAGATGCGCACCGGTGACTTCGGCAGGGCGCAGGAACGGCAGCGCCAGGCACCAGGCGACGGTTTTGCCCTTGGCATCCGGCAGCGGCAACAGCAAACGCTCGGCATCCAGTTGCCCGTCATCCAGCCACAACACACGACCGAGCGCGTGAGTGCGCAAGCGGCGCATCAACGGCGCGGGCAGTTCGATCCGCGAGCCGGAATCGTGGTTGCCGGCAATCATCACGATGGTCAGCAACGGCTGCTGTTCGTGGGCGCTGACGATGAAGTCGTAGAGACGCTCCTGGGCTTTGACCGGCGGATTGACCGTGTCGAAGATATCGCCGGCGATCAACAGCACATCCGGCTGGTCGAGCTTCAATTGACGCAACAGCCACTCGAGAAAACAGCTGTGTTCGAAATCGCGATCCTGGCCGTGCAGGTTCTGCCCGAGGTGCCAGTCGGAGGTGTGAAACAAGCGCAAGGCGAACTCCGCTACAAAATAGGTAATGGCCGCGTGAAAAATGAAGGCGGCGAAAGGGGGAAGAGTTTACTGGTAAACCGGTCGGGAGTGGTTGCACACCAAACTTCTTATGGCAGGGAGTTCTGTGGCGAGGACGGCTGCCTGTGGCGAGGGGGCTTTCCTGTGGCGAGGGGGCTTGCCCCCGTTGGGCTGCGGAGCGGCCCCAGATTTTTTTCTGGTACACCGAGCCGCCCGGATTTACGGCCGCTTCGCGCCCGAACGGGGGCAAGCCCCCTCGCCACAAATGCATCTTTGTCGCCAGGCCGCTGTTTACTTGGGATAAAGCGGCGGCAACCCACTGTCACCGACAGGGTCCTGAACCCGTTCGGCCATCGGGATCGCCTTGATCGCCCGCCACAGTTCGTCACCTTGCCAGTACTGGCCGGTTTCGCTGTACAGCGCGCCGTTCAGGCCGTCGAGGGCATCGGACAGAGGTACGAAGCGGGCGGCCATGTCGGCCAGGGTTTCCGGCTGCTGGCGGGCCCAGGCGTCGAGGGCCTGGCGGGTGGCGTGGGAGTCGTTGGCCTGGCAGGCGCGCTTGAGGTCGTCGAGCACGGTGCGCGGGCTCGGGCCGGTTTGCGCGACACGCGCCACCGCCGGTTGCCAGCGGCCACGCCACCAGAGGCCAAAGCCGAGCAGGGTGGTGCAGGCCAGGATCAAGGTACTGAGCTTCCAGCGCCAGTGTGCTTCGCTGTCGGCGCTGGCATCGATCGGTGAGGCGCCGGCCGGGGTGTCGACCAGCAGGCTCGGATTGGCCACCACGTGCAGCGTGCGAGCAGGCAGGCTGCTGTGTTCCAGATGATCTTCGAAGGTGTTCCACCAGACCACGTCGACGGTGGGCAGCTCGATGGCGCCGGTCCTTGTCGGCACCAGGGCCTCGCGGTCTTCACGACTGCCGACCAGGCCGCGTTCGCTGTTCTGGTTGCCGAGCACCGGTTGATCCGGGTAGCGGCGCAGGCCGCCGACGTCGGTGCCGGGCAGCGGTGGCAGTTGGGTGCTGGACAAGCCTTCGGCCTTCACCGTCAGGCTGCGGGTCAGCGAATCGCCGACCTGAGTGTGATCCGGCTCCGGGTTCCAGATTTCGCTCAGGGTCAGGCTGCGGGCAGGCAGCCAGGGCGCGTCGGCCGGATAGGTGAGGGGTTTGGCCTTGACCGTCAACAGCAGTTCGGCCGAGGTGACGCGCATCAGCTTGCCGGCTTTTGGCCCCTGGGCTGCGTCCTGTACCGGTTGTGGGTCGACCAGCGCGGCGTTGAAAACCTGTGCCGGAATGATCAGTTCGCCGCTGTGTTGCGGGTAGATCGCGTAGCGCATTTCGATCACGCCATGGCGCAGGCCGTCGATGTCCTTTTCGTAGGTGCGTGAGTCGCCCAATTGTTCGATGCGTGCGTCAGGTATCTGCAAGGGTGGCAGGCTGCTGTCGTCGTACAGCGACACCGAATGGTAGATGCGCAGGGTCAGGACTGCCTGGGCCTGCACGTACACGCTGGTTTGATCGAGGCTGGCATCGATGAACACCGCGGCCCGCTGGTTCGGGTCGTCCGGTGTTTCGCTCTCGACCACTTGCAGGGTGATCGGCTGGCTCTGCAGTTCCCCCAGTTGCAATGACGGAATCACCACGCTGCCGTTTTGCCGGGGCAGGAGGGTGACGATCCAGCGGGTGGTGGCCTGGTTTTCTCCGCTCAGGGTGTTCAGCTGGTTGACCTGGCGTGTGCCGCGCACTTCGAACAACGGCTCCAGCGCCGCCAGGTCCGGTTTGCCGAACTGAGTGACATCGCTGGATTCCAGGGTCAGCTCGACCGTCTCGCCTGAGCTCAGGCGACTGCGATCAACACTGGCGACCAGTTCTGCTGCCTGTGCCTGTACGGTGCAGAACAACAGGCCATGCAGCAGCGCGAGCAATAAAACGGTGAAGCGGGTCATCGAGTTTCTTCCTGATCCTGATGTTGTTGCTGTTCGTACCAGAATTTGCGCCTGAGCAGTTCACCGGGGTCATCCGGGATCTGTCGCAGCCATTGCTCCAGTGCCTGGCGCTGCTCACCTTCGATGCTGTCGGTGGCTGGGCGCAAGGGCGGTGTGGTGTGTTGTTCGTCACCCAGTTCGCTGCCCGGAACCTCGTTGCCCCCCGGTTCCGGCGGTGTGGTGGGTGGTTGTTCCTCACCCGGGCGGGTCGGTTGCCCCTCGGTTTTCGGTTCGCCGCTGCTCGAGGGTTGTGCGGCGGCACCGGGCGGTGGCTCCGGCGATTCGGCTTCGGGCCGGGCGTTGCTGGCGGTGTCTGGTTCAGGAGGAGTATTTTTCTCCTTGAGCAGGCGTTCGACCAGCGCCTTGTTGGTCAGTGCCGGACGCAAATCCGGTTGACGTTCCAGTGCCTGTTCGTAAGCGTCCAGGGCTGCCTCCAGCTCACCGCTTTTGGCCAGGGCATTGCCTCGATTGTAGTGGGAGTGGGCATCGTCGCCTTCGGCAAACCGCTCGGCGGCGCCTGCGTAGTCGCCGGCCTCATAGAGCGCCACGCCTTGCCACTGATGATTTTCGAAGCGTCGGGAGGCCTCCGCAGGGCGCTTTTGCTTGAGTAAATGCAAGCCTTGTTGATCTGGTCGCAGCCAAAGGTCCGCGAGGTCGAAGGCGTAGCTCGGTTGAGGCAGCGCCAATAGCAGCGGCAGGCACAGCAGCCAACCGCGACGCCCCGCGCAGGCCGCGAGCAGCAGCAGTGGCAGCAGCAGCCAGTACCCCTGATCGGCCCAGGTGTCCAGGCGCAAGGTCTGACCGTCGTTGCGCAAGTGGCGTGGACCGTCGAGCAGGCCAAGGGCGTGCAGGTCGCTATCGTCCAGGCGCGCCTGGCGATAGCGCCCATCCAGGTCGTTGGCAAAATTTTTCAAGCCGGGCTCGTCCAGGCGCGGCACGAGAATGGCGCCTTGTTCATCCTTGAGGAAGCTGCCGTCTTCCTGGGTGATCGGCGAGCCTTCGGCGGTGCCGATGCCGAGCATCAAAAATTGAGTCGATTTGCCGTTCAGCGCGCGACGGATGCCCAGTCGCTCCTGGTCGGTCAGGGACGATCCAATCAGCAGGATCCGGCCATCGCCCAAAGCAGCCTGTTCGAGCAACGCCAGGGCCTTGAGCACCGCCAGATCGGCGCGATGACCGGCCGCTGGCATCAATGACGGTTTCAGTGCATCCAACAGATTGCGGCTGGTGGAAAGATCATCTGACAGCGGCACCAGTGTGTGGGCACTGCCGGCGTAGACGACGATGGCGGTTTGCGCGTCGCTGCGAATCTGCAGCAGATCAAGCACCTTGCGTCGTGCCTGTTCGAGTCGGTTGGGTGTGACGTCGGTGGCGAGCATTTCCGGGGTCAGCTCGAGAATCACCACCAGCGGATCGGCGGGCTTTTGACTGGTCTGCTCGACACGCTGCCAGCCCGGACCCAGCAGGGCGAGCACGGTCAACAGCCACGCGAGACCGAGGGCGATCCAGGGCAATTTACTGTCACGTCCACTGCCACCGCTGAGCAATGTCGTGTGAAAGGCTGCAGGCAGGATCATTTGCCAGCGCCCGGCGCGCTTCTTGCGGTGCCAGAGTTGCCAGAGCAACCAGCCAAGCACCGGCAGCAACAGCAGCCACCAGGGGCGGAACCAGTACGGCCACAGTACACTCATCGGCGCCTCCGCAGGCGCAGGCGTTTGAGACGCTGGCGCCAGTCAGGCAGCAATTGCGTTTGCAAAAACAGATCCCTGGTAAACAGGCGTTGCAAGGGGTTGTCCGGCCAGAGTACGGGGGCCAGCAGCAGCATGCTCAACCACAGCGCCAGGGCCAGCGGCCAGTGATACAACGCTTGGGCCGGGCGGGCCTGGGTCGGTTGCTGGGTCACGGGCTCCAGTTGGTCAAGGGTGTCCTTGATCGATTGCAGTTCCTTGCCATCGTGGGCGCGGAAGTACTGACCGCCGGTGACTTCGGCGATGGCCTTGAGGGACGGCTCGTCGAGGTCCAGGCTCGGGTTCACGCCGAGGAAACCCACGGAACCGCTTTGCTCTGGATCGGCGCCAATGCCGATCGGATAGATTTTCACGCCTTCCTTGGCCGCCAGCCGGGCGGCGGTGAACGGGTCGATTTCACCGCCATTGTTGGCGCCGTCGGTGACCAGAATCAGCACGCGACTTGTTGCCGGACGCGAGCGCAGGCGCTTGAGGGCCAGGCCGATAGCATCGCCGATGGCGGTGTTTTTGCCGGCAATGCCGATACGCGCTTCATCGAGCCAGACGCGCACGGTGTGGCGGTCGAAGGTCAGCGGCGCCTGCAGGTAGGCCTGGCTACCGAACAGGATCAGTCCGACCCGGTCACCTTCGCGGCTTTCGAGGAAATCGCCGAGCAGGTGCTGGACCAACGCCAGTCGGCTCACTTCTTCGTCCTGCCACTGCATGTCAGGGAAGTCCATGGAACCGGAAACGTCCACCGCCACCAGCAAGTCACGGCCACTGGCGGCAATCGGCAAGGGTTCGCCGAGCCATTGCGGGCGGGCCGCCGCGACCAGCAGCAACAGCCACAGCACTATGAACGGTGCCTGCTGGCGCCATGCCGGCAGGTTGGCCCGGGCGCGACGCCCGGCGAGGCCTTCCAGGTCGCTGAGGAAGCTGACCTTGAGCGCCGGTTCGCCACTGTCGGCCACCGGCAATACGATGCGCATCAGCCACGGCAGCGGCAGAAGGGCAAAAATCCACGGCCAGGCGAACTCAAACATGCTTGCGAATCCATGTGTCGACGGCCTGGGTCAGGCCGGCGATGGCCTTGTCGTCGAGTTTGCATTCGGGTTTGTAGGCGCCTTCGACCAGCACCATCCAGCGAGTCAGGCCGGCGGCCGGGCAGCGATTGTCGAGGAACGCCAGCCATTTTCGCCCGTTGAGGGTGTGGCTCTGGCTGTAGGGGTAGTGGTTGCGGCACAGGCGTTTGAGCAAACCGTTGAGTTGCTGCAGCCAGGCACCGGCCGGCGCACCGTCGTAGGGTTTGGGCATCAAGGCCAGCTCCGCCAGGGCAGCAAGACGCACCGGGTCAAGCGGCTGTTCTGCACGCGCCACGGGGCGCCTGTCCGGAATAAAGCGACGCAGCTTCCACAGGCCCAAACCGATCAGCGGCACCAACAGAAGCAGCAACCACCAACCCGGTGCCGGAGGCCAGAATTCCACCGGTGGCGGGGATATCAGTGGTTGCAGTTGATCAAGGCTGCTCATCGACCTTTCCCCGGTTTCTGTGGGTTCAGGTACTCGCGCAGTTGCTCGACCATCTCGCTCTGAGTGCTCAACGGCATCATCAGCACCCGCAGTTTTTGCGCGAGCAGCTCCCAGCGCGCGATACGCGCTTCAGCCTGGGCCCGGTAAGCCTGGCGCAGGTCGAAATTCAGCGTATCGAGTTCCAATTGCGCTCCACGTTCGGCGAAACGTAAAAGGCCGGCGGCGGGCAGGGCATGATCCAGCGGATCGGACACCGGCAGCAGCAACAGGTCGCAATGACGCGATAACAGGCTCAGCTGTTGCTCGGCGCTTTCCGATAGCGCGCGTTCGTCGCAAATCACAATGACAAGGCTGCCCGGACGTGACACCTCACGTGCTCGGCGCAAGGCAATGCCAAAGGCGTCGCGGTCCGGCTCGCCTTCGGTGGTCAGCGACCGGTTGACCCGCACCAGCCGGTTGAGCAACTGCAGCAGGCTTTGCTTGCTGCGCCGAGGCTTGATTTCATAGTGCTCATTGTCGCCATACACCAGCCCACCGACCCGGTCGTTGTGGCCCAGGGCTGCCCAACCGATCAGGCTCGCGGCCTGGGCGGCGAGCACCGACTTGAACATCAGGCCCGACCCGAAAAACAGCCGGTGGCTTTGTTCGACCATGATGAAAATCGGCCGCTCACGTTCTTCGTGGAACAGCTTGGTGTGGGGCTCCTGGGTGCGCGCGGTCACGCGCCAGTCAATGGTGCGCACATCGTCGCCGGCCTGATAGACCCGCACCTGATCGAAGTCGACGCCACGCCCGCGCAATTTGGAATGGTGCAGGCCGATCAGCGGGCTGCGTTGGCCAGGCGTGGAAAACAGCTGCACTTCGCGCACGCGATGGCGCATCTCGATCAGGTCGGCGAGGCTGACACGGATGCCCGGCTCGGGCGGCAGGCTGGCGTTCATCGGGGTCAAGCGACGGCTACGACGTCGAGAATCCGCTGGACCACACGGTCCTGATCGATGCCAGCGGCTTCGGCTTCAAAGGAAAGAATGATGCGATGGCGCAGCACGTCGAACAGCACGGCCTGGATGTCTTCCGGGCTGACGAAATCACGCCCGGCCAGCCAGGCGTGGGCGCGGGCGCAGCGGTCCAGGGCAATCGAACCTCGGGGGCTGGCGCCGTAGGCGATCCACTCGGCCATCTCCGGATCGAATTTGGCCGGGGTGCGGGTGGCCATGACCAGTTGTACCAGGTACTCCTCCACGGCGTCGGCCATGTACAGACCGAGGATTTCCTTGCGCGCGACAAAAATCGTCTGTTGAGTAACCCGACGCTCAGGCTTCGCTTCGCCGTTCAGGGCTTCTCCACGGGCTTGCTGCAGAATCCGGCGCTCGACAGTGGCATCGGGAAAGCCGATTTTCACGTGCATCAGGAACCGGTCAAGCTGGGCTTCCGGCAACGGGTAGGTGCCTTCCTGCTCGATCGGGTTCTGCGTGGCCATCACCAGGAACAGCGGCGACAGCTCGTAGGTGCTGCGCCCGACACTGACTTGCCGCTCGCCCATGGCTTCGAGCAAGGCCGACTGGACCTTGGCCGGGGCACGGTTGATTTCGTCCGCCAATACCAGGTTGTGGAAGATCGGGCCTTGCTGGAACACGAAGCTGCCGGTTTCCGGGCGGTAGATTTCCGTACCGGTAATGTCGGCCGGCAACAGGTCAGGAGTGAACTGGATGCGGTGGAACTGCGCTTCGATGCCTTCGGCAAGTTCTTTGATGGCCTTGGTCTTGGCCAGGCCAGGAGCACCCTCGACCAGCATATGGCCGTCGGCGAGCAGGGCGATGAGCAATCGCTCGATGAGTTTTTCCTGGCCGAGAATCTGCGTTGAAAGAAAGGTTCGCAGCGCTAGCAGCGCTTCACGATGTTCCATCGATGACTGTTCCTGCAAAAGGGTGGCCGAGGACGTTCGAAATGCGCCAGGGCTGGGGGCGTTACTTTAATCCATCGCGGGGGGTGGCGACTAACGGCATTTTGCGCAAAGTGCGGGAAAAGATGGGTGAAATTGTTGGAGGTTCGTTCCATTTCAGTATTGTGGCGGGCTTACTGACGCCATCGCGAGCGAGCTCGCTCCCACGGGGGACCACGCCGTCACTGAGGCATGCAATCAAATGTGGGAGCGAGCTTGCTCGCGATGAGGTCGGAACAGGCGCTGATATTCAGAGCTGGCTAATGAAGGTGCCAGTGCCATCAAGAATGTTCTTCAAGGTCAGCTCAACTTCATCCATATCCACCATGTCGGCATCAAAGGTGATTTCCAGTACATCGTCGCCGTTGAGCGCATCGGCATCAGCCGCGGCAATTTCGATCTTCAGCAGGGAAGGGCTTAGGGTGACTTTCACGCCGTCGAGGGTCGAAGGCTCGCCGTCGAGGGTGATTTCCAGCTCGTCTTCATCCGGGTAGCGGCTCATCAGGAACATTTCGCCCTGGTCGCTGTGGCAGCAGAGCATGGCCATGTTGTCTTCTTCGTCGTCGCAAGGGTTGACGATCAAGAGGGCAGTTTTCATTTTCATGGGAAATTCCTGGTTCGACGAGCGTGGTAAACGCAATAACGGGCGATTCTGCCAGCCCGCGCACATTTCTGCTTGTCCGAGTGTCAATGACCGGGTCGTGGACGGCCAGAGTGTTACTGGTCATTTCTGGTACGCATGTCCCGTAAAGCCGGACGGAAAACCGTCATTTTCCTGTGCGAATGCTAGTGTTGTTCGATGCGCATGCGTTGAGCAGCGTACCGTTGACCGAATATGTCGCAGCACCGCAAGCACGGGCCTTGCCGCACTCGTTAAGCTGCGCAACGGATGAGCACCCGTAAAGACATTGCGCTGCACGCAGTCCAGTCGTTTTTGCAGATGCCCATTCACGGAAGGTGAATGTGACCTGAGTGTCTCGTCCAGCTTCACCCACCTGTCACCCTGTTTCCTCTGCCCGAGAATCAGGAACCGGGTGACGGACCACCCCGAAAGCGGTTTTGCACGCGACGCTTTCATCAATAACAAGCCCAAGCGGAGTACCACAGATGGCGTTCTTCACCGCAGCCAGCAAAGCCGACTTCCAGCACCAACTGCAAGCGGCACTGGCGCAGCACATCAGTGAACAGGCACTGCCACAAGTGGCGCTGTTTTCTGAACAATTCTTCGGCATCATTTCCCTTGACGAGCTGACCCAGCGTCGGTTGTCCGACCTTGCTGGCTGCACCCTTTCTGCATGGCGCATGCTTGAGCGCTTTGATCACGCGCAGCCGCAAGTGCGCGTCTACAACCCTGATTACGAACGCCACGGCTGGCAGTCGACCCATACCGCGGTCGAAGTGCTGCACCACGACCTGCCTTTCCTGGTGGACTCGGTGCGTACCGAGCTGAACCGCCGCGGCTACAGCATCCATACCCTGCAAACCACCGTGCTGAGCGTGCGTCGTGGCAGCAAGGGCGAGTTGCTGGAAATCCTGCCTAAAGGCACCCAGGGCGACGACATTCAGCAAGAATCGCTGATGTACCTGGAGATCGACCGCTGCGCCAACACCGCCGAGCTCAATGTGCTGAGCAAAGAGCTGGAGCAGGTGCTCGGTGAAGTCCGCGTGGCCGTCGGCGATTTCGAGCCGATGAAGGCCAAGGTCCAGGACATCCTGACCAAGCTGGACAACAGCCAGTTCGCCGTCGATGGCGACGAGAAGAACGAAATCAAGAGCTTTCTGGAATGGCTGGTGGGCAACCACTTCACCTTCCTCGGCTACGAAGAGTTCGTGGTCAGCGACGAAGCCGATGGCGGCCATATCGTCTACGACAAGGACTCCTTCCTCGGCCTGACCAAGCTGCTGCGTGCCGGCCTGACCTACGATGACCTGCGCATCGAAGACTACGCCGTGAACTACTTGCGCGAACCGACCCTGCTGTCGTTCGCCAAGGCCGCGCACCCAAGCCGTGTACACCGTCCGGCTTACCCGGACTACGTGTCGATCCGCGAAATCGACGCCGACGGCAAGGTCATCAAGGAATGCCGTTTCATGGGTCTGTACACCTCGTCGGTGTATGGCGAGAGCGTGCGGGTGATCCCGTACATCCGCCGCAAGGTCGAGGAAATCGAACGTCGTTCCGGTTTCCAGGCCAAGGCTCACTTGGGCAAGGAACTGGCGCAGGTGCTCGAAGTGCTGCCGCGCGACGATCTGTTCCAGACCCCGGTGGACGAGCTGTTCAGCACCGTGATGTCGATCGTGCAGATCCAGGAACGCAACAAGATTCGCGTGTTCCTGCGCAAAGACCCGTACGGCCGTTTCTGCTACTGCCTGGCCTACGTGCCGCGTGACATCTATTCCACCGAAGTGCGCCAGAAGATCCAGCAAGTGCTGATGGATCGCCTGAAAGCCTCGGACTGCGAGTTCTGGACCTTCTTCTCCGAGTCCGTGCTGGCCCGCGTGCAGTTGATTCTGCGCGTCGACCCGAAAAACCGCCTCGATATCGACCCGCTGCTGCTGGAAAAAGAAGTGGTGCAGGCCTGCCGCAGCTGGCAGGACGACTACGCCGCCCTGACCGTTGAAAGCTTCGGTGAAGCCCATGGCACCAACGTGCTGGCCGACTTCCCGAAAGGCTTCCCGGCCGGTTACCGCGAGCGTTTCGCAGCCCACTCGGCTGTGGTCGACATGCAGCACCTGCTGAGCCTCAACGAAAAAAATCCGCTGGTGATGAGCTTCTACCAGCCGCTGGGTCAGGTTTCCGGCCAGCGCATGCTGCACTGCAAGCTGTACCACGCCGATACCCCGCTGGCGCTGTCCGACGTGCTGCCGATCCTGGAAAACCTCGGTCTGCGCGTGCTGGGTGAGTTCCCGTATCGCCTGCGCCACAACAGTGGCCGCGAGTTCTGGATTCACGATTTCGCGTTCACCGCCGCCGAAGGCCTGGAACTCGACATCCAGCAGCTCAACGACACGCTGCAGGACGCATTCGTCCACATCGTGCGTGGCGATGCCGAGAACGACGGGTTCAACCGTCTGGTACTGACCGCCGGCCTGCCATGGCGCGACGTGGCGCTGCTGCGTGCCTACGCCCGCTACATGAAGCAGATCCGTCTGGGCTTCGACCTGGGCTATATCGCCAGCACCCTGAACAACCACACCGATATCGCTCACGAGCTGACCCGGTTGTTCAAGACCCGTTTCTACCTGGCGCGCAAGCTGACCGGCGAAGATCTGGGGGACAAGCAGCAACGCCTGGAACACGCGATCCTCAGCGCCCTGGACGATGTCCAGGTACTGAACGAAGACCGCATCCTGCGTCGCTACCTGGACCTGATCAAGGCCACCCTGCGCACCAACTTCTACCAGACTGACGCCAACGGCCATAACAAGTCGTACTTCAGCTTCAAGTTCAACCCGCACTTGATTCCCGAGCTGCCCAAGCCTGTACCGAAGTTCGAAATCTTCGTTTACTCGCCGCGCGTCGAAGGCGTGCACCTGCGCTTCGGCAACGTGGCCCGTGGTGGCCTGCGCTGGTCCGACCGTGAAGAAGACTTCCGTACCGAAGTCCTGGGCCTGGTAAAAGCCCAGCAAGTGAAGAACTCGGTCATCGTGCCGGTGGGTGCGAAGGGTGGCTTCCTGCCGCGTCGCCTGCCACTGGGCGGCAGCCGTGACGAGATCGCGGCCGAGGGCATCGCCTGCTACCGCATCTTCATTTCGGGCCTGCTGGACATCACCGACAACCTGAAGGACGGCGCCCTGGTGCCGCCGGCCAACGTCGTGCGTCATGACGACGATGACCCGTACCTGGTCGTAGCGGCGGACAAGGGCACTGCGACCTTCTCCGACATCGCCAACGGCATCGCCATCGACTACGGTTTCTGGCTGGGTGACGCGTTTGCGTCCGGTGGTTCGGCCGGTTACGACCACAAGAAAATGGGCATCACCGCCAAGGGCGCGTGGGTCGGCGTACAGCGCCACTTCCGCGAGCGCGGCATCAATGTCCAGGAAGACAGCATCACCGTGGTCGGTGTCGGCGACATGGCCGGTGACGTGTTCGGTAACGGCTTGCTGATGTCCGACAAGCTGCAACTGGTCGCAGCGTTCAACCACCTGCACATTTTCATCGATCCGAACCCTGAGCCGGCGTCGAGCTTCGCCGAGCGTCAGCGCCTGTTCGACCTGCCACGTTCGGCCTGGTCGGACTACGACACCAGCCTCATGTCCGAAGGCGGCGGCATTTTCTCCCGTAGCGCGAAGAGCATTGCGATTTCCCCGCAAATGCAGGAACGCTTCGATATCCAGGCCGACAAGCTGACCCCGACCGAACTGCTCAACGCCTTGCTCAAGGCACCGGTGGATCTGTTGTGGAACGGCGGTATCGGTACTTACGTCAAGGCCAGCAGCGAAAGCCACGCCGATGTCGGCGACAAGGCCAACGATGCACTGCGGGTGAACGGCAACGAACTGCGCTGCAAAGTCGTGGGCGAGGGCGGTAACCTGGGCATGACCCAACTGGGTCGCGTCGAGTTCGGCCTCAATGGCGGCGGTTCCAACACCGACTTCATCGACAACGCCGGTGGTGTGGACTGCTCCGACCACGAAGTGAACATCAAGATCCTGCTCAACGAAGTGGTTCAGGCCGGCGACATGACCGACAAGCAACGTAATGAGTTGCTGGCGAGCATGACCGACGAAGTCGGTGGTCTGGTGCTGGGTAACAACTACAAGCAGACTCAGGCCCTGTCGTTGGCAGCCCGCCGTGCATTGCCGCGGATTGCCGAATACAAGCGCCTGATGAACGACCTGGAAGGTCGCGGCAAGCTGGATCGCGCCATCGAGTTCCTGCCGGCCGAAGAAGCGATCAACGAGCGCATCGCCGAAGGTCATGGCCTGACCCGTGCCGAGCTGTCGGTGCTGATCTCGTACAGCAAGATCGACCTCAAGGAGCAGTTGCTGGGCTCCCTGGTGCCGGACGACGACTACCTGACCCGCGACATGGAAACCGCTTTCCCGCCAACACTGGTGAGCAAGTTCTCCGCGGCGATGCGTCGTCACCGTCTGAAGCGCGAAATCGTCAGCACCCAGATTGCCAACGATCTGGTCAACCACATGGGCATCACCTTCGTTCAACGACTCAAAGAGTCGACCGGCATGAGCCCGGCGAACGTGGCCGGTGCTTATGTGATCGTGCGTGACATTTTCCACCTCCCGCACTGGTTCCGTCAGATTGAAAACCTGGACTACAAGGTTTCCGCCGACGTACAACTGGAACTGATGGACGAGCTGATGCGCCTGGGCCGTCGCGCCACGCGCTGGTTCCTGCGTGCCCGTCGCAACGAGCAGAACGCTGCCCGTGACGTCGCGCACTTCGGTCCGCATCTGGCGGCGTTGGGCCTCAAACTCGACGAATTGCTCAGTGGCGAGATCCGCGAAACCTGGCAGACCCGTTATCAGGCGTACGTCGAAGCCGGTGTACCGGAGTTGCTGGCGCGCATGGTGGCGGGCACCACGCACCTGTATACGCTGCTGCCGATCATCGAGGCTTCCGACGTGACCGGCCAGGATCCTGCCGACGTGGCCAAGGCCTACTTCGCCGTGGGCAGTGCACTGGACATCACCTGGTACCTGCAACAGATCAGCGCTCTGCCGGTTGAAAACAACTGGCAGGCCCTGGCCCGTGAAGCGTTCCGTGATGATGTCGACTGGCAGCAACGTGCGATCACCATCTCGGTCCTGCAACAGGGCGACGGTTCCCAGGAGGTGGAAACACGCCTGGACCTGTGGATGCAGCAGCATGAAGGCATGATCGAACGCTGGCGTGCCATGCTGGTGGAAATCCGTGCCGCCAGCGGCACCGACTACGCCATGTACGCGGTGGCCAACCGCGAACTGCTGGACCTGGCGTTGAGCGGTCAAGCGGTGGTGCCTGCCGCCGTCGCCGCCGCCGAGCTGGAACCGGCTGCCTGATCAGGCGTTGAATGAAAAAGCCCCGCATCGAGAGATGCGGGGCTTTTTTCATTCAAGGGGCAAGACAACACGCGGGCCCATGTTTGGAACTCAGTTGTAGGGTGTAGAGCTTGCGGGCGAAGAGACCTGCCTTTCCAGAATTTCCAGCTCGAACTTGGCAATGTCGCCGGACTTGTCGGTGAAGCACCTGCTGTACGCCGGATCACGCCAGATTTCTTTTTTGATAATGGCGGCGTTGCGTGCTTTCAAGTGAACGGTGGCTGTGTCACCGCTCAAATCATCAAGCGTGATGATTTGCTGATTGCTGTCCAGCAAATTGAAGGAGGTGGTATCACCGCCGGCGGCCGGGAAGGCGCCCAGGACGCCATGTTCGTTCTTGCTAAAATATTTTTGATAGTAGGCTTCGCTCAAAATCTGCATGTTGTAGTAGTCGTCATAACACCAGAAGTGGATGACCATGGCCGGCCTTTTTCTGCCACCTACAGGGAGCAGTTCTCGGCTTACAGGATCATAGGCTTCGAAGGTAGACACTATATTTGGCGGGATCGGCGATTTGAGTCTCTGAGGTTCAAAATGCCTCGAGTTCAATATCTGGTCAAAAAATGTCATGTTGACACCATTGCACTTGATGCGGGCAATGAAGGATCTTTCCTGGTCTTTAGTCATTGAGACTTCCCTGTCTGTAGAAAACGGTTGGTCGCGCTTTAACGCGGATCTAAAGATAGCGCTAATCGAAAGTCATGGTTTTGATTAATTGTGAGCAAACCCTTCCTGTCCTGGTCAGGGTTTACTCACATTATCTGCCTTAGTCTTAATACAATTTCCGCTCTGAGGTCTGGTGGATCATCGAGACGTTACTTGTCGGGCTAGTCAATAAATTGCTGAGCGACTGGTCAAACTTCTGCAATGCCCTTACTTGCACATTTTGTTGCTCGTTGATATCGGCAACAATCTCTTCACTGCGTTTATAGTCCGCCCATACCGGGCTGAGCGCTCTGGCGTCATAACCTTGTGCGGTGCCAATGTAGTTGAAGTGCCTGTCATAGAAATCGGCACTGACTTTGGACTCGACGTCCGAACTGCGCGAGGTGATCAATTGGCTGCGGCTGTCGACAATGGCTACCACATCCGGTTTCGCCGCCTTGAGGCTCTGCATGTCCGGGTACACGGTGACCGATCCGAATTGGCGTTGAAGCGAGGCTTTGACCCAATCCACCGCGAGGTCGGGTCTGGAGGTGGCGACATAGGCGTCGTGGATCTCCCGTACCAGCAGACTCTGGCCGAAACCCGTGCCGGCATTGGCCTGGTAATCCTGTAGATAGGCACGGTTAGCCTGGGTGTTTTGGCTGTACACCACGCCCAGGGCCACATTGCTGCCGTTGGGAATACGAGTCGCGTTGCTGCGGCCGACCGGTTCGGTGAACACACTTTCCAGCGAAGGCCCCGCAGAGGGTGCGGTGGGAACCGAGCAGCCAGCCAAAAGCGCAGCTGATAGGGTAAGCGTACTGACAAATGCAAGTTTCATTGTGTTACTCCAGTGAAACAACATCAGTAAGGAAGTTGGAATTGCCGCAAGTGTTCGGCAGTTGCTCCAGACTAAACCGCAAAGTGAAGAATGAAATAGCCAATTGCGTGCTTATTGGCCGGCCCATAGTTTTGTTTGGTTTAAACAAGTCGGGTTAATTGCCCCGGGAATTAAAAACGCCCGAATAGCGAATTTGGGCGTGTTTATTTATGGCTATTCGATCAGCGATCAGTTTTTCAGGGGGACCAGCACCTGTTCGTCCGGCGACAACACCATGAACACCAGCAACTTGGCAGGCTCGGTAACGCTGGCGTTTTTCGATACCAGATGCTCGGAGCCGGCTGCTTCGTACCAGTATTCGCCCGCCTTGTACGTCACTGCTTTCTCGCCTTTCACGTGAGAGGTGACAGACCCTGAAAGGACGTAGGCCATGGCTGTACCGTCGTGCTTGTGGGCAATGGACGATTGGCCGGGCTTGTAGTCGACTTCGATCATCAGCGCTTTTTTGCCCGGCACGTTTTTCAGCATGTGGTCCTGCAATACCGTGACTTTTTCCGAGGGGTCACCGGCTTCATGGGCGAATGCCGGGGCACCGATGGTCAGGGTCAGGGCAACAAGGGGAGCGGCACAGAAGCGCAATACGTTCATGGTTCATTACCTGCGTTGGATAAGTGGTCAGGAACCAATCTAGTCCGCCGCGAGGGGCAATCAAACAGCCAATATTCGGGAAGGCCAGGGGACCAATGTCTGGGCAGCTCGCTCCAGCGGGGGGTAATTCTGTAGGAGCGAGCTTGCTCGCGATGGATTCAGATTCGCCGCGTTTAACCAGGAAGCACGCGTTATCGTTGACGACCATCGCGAGCGAGCTCGCTCCTACAAGGGGGGGCCTAGCGGATCGGAAAGCTGTTGAAGTCGACGGAGTTGGCCAGTTGGCAATCGATCAGGTCGATGAAACCCTGGACTTGCGGGCTGTTGAAATGCGATCGCATGGCCTCTTCCGATTGCCAGTGGGCGCTGACGGTCCAGCGATTGCTGTCCTCGGGGCAGCGGTCGACCATATAGGATTCGCACCCGGGAAGTTCACGCAGGGTTTCGACAATCTTTTGCAGTTGCTTACCCAGTTCATCCGAGCGCCCGGCGGCGGCTTGTACCTGTACGGTATTGATCACTTCATGGGACATTGCTCACACTCCTGAATCAGGCCGGACGAATCCTGCTCATTGAGGGATAACGCCTATGCAGGATAGGCCCGGCCCCCGGGACCGCCAATAGCCAATCCCCGGATAAAACCGCAGGCCAATCCGTCAGGCCACTTGCTGCAGGATGTCGCGCAAACGGTCCAGGGCGATGTCGATGTCGAGGGTTTCGATGGCGCCAAAACCGAAAAAAAGCCCGGCCCTGGGCGTTTCCTGATAGAAAAAGCTGTCGATGGCATATAGCCCGACTTCGACTTTTTTCGCCAGTTCGATCACCAATGGAATATCCATCGGCACTTTGCACATCACCACCATGTGGAAGCCGGCAGTGGACGGTACCGCCTCCAGCCAGGGCGAAAGATCGCCGGCCATGCGCGCCAGGATCCGCTCGCGGCGCCCGGCATAGATCGTATGGCAGCGCCGGATGTGCTTGAGCAGGCAACCTTCGGCGATGAACTTGGCCAGCGCCCATTGGGGCAGGGTCGAGGTGTGCAGGTCGGTGAGCTGCTTGGCGCGCACCACGGCCTCGAGGATCGCCGGCGGCAGGATCCCGTAGCCGAGCCGCAGTTCCGGTAACAGGGTTTTGGAGAACGTCCCGACGTACGCGACGATTCCCCGTTCATCCATGCTTTGCAGGGAATCGGTGGGGCGGCCTTCATAGCGGAACTCGCTGTCGTAGTCGTCCTCGATGATGATCGCACCCAACTCATGGGCCTTGGCCAGCAGTGCTTCCCGGCGCGCCTGACTCATCGGCATGCCCAGCGGGAACTGGTGCGACGGGGTGACGTAGATCAGGCGCGTACCGCGAGGAATCTGGTCCACCACAATGCCTTCGGCGTCCACCGGTACGCCAATGACCGTGGCGCCATGGGTGCCGAACAGCAGGCGCGCCGGCGGGTAGCCGGGGTCCTCCATGGCGACCAGGCTGCCCGGACTGATCAGCACCCGGGCAATCAGGTCCAGCGCCTGCTGCGCACCGTTGCACACCACCACATCCTCATCCTGACAATTGACCCCGCGGGAGAACGCGATGTGCTGCGCAATGGCGTTACGTAGCGCCGGCAAGCCCTCGGGCTGGCTGTATAAGCCCTTGGAACCGGCAATCTGGCGCAGTGCATGAGAGGTGCAGCGCCGCCAGTCATCCTGGGGAAACTGGCCCTTGCTGGTGGCGCCACCAATGAAGTCGTAGCGCAGCGAGCCTTCCAGGGTCGGATGACGCAGAAACACCGGCAGGTTGCGCCAGTACTCGATCACCTCGAAGCCGCCGAGTTCGGTGTGGTTCTGTTTACGCTGCACCTTCGACGAGCGCGCGTTGACATAGGTGCCTTTGCCGACCACCCCGGTGAGGAAGTTTTCGTAAGTCAGTTGGGCGTAGGTGTCGGAAATGGTCTTGCGCGAAATACCCAGTTGTTCGGCCAGCAAGCGGCTGGGGGGCAGTTGTGTCCCGGCGGTCAGGCGACCGGACTCGATAGCGCTGCGCAGTTGGTTGTACAGCTGGCCGGCCAGGTCCTTGCGACCGTTGATGACAACATGTAGTTCCATACCGGCGAGGCTCCGGGGCTGTTGGGCGCGTGTGCGTCGCGCAAGATTACCCCTATCCGCTTGTGGTACAGAAGTTGTGCAGTGGAAAAACCGTCAATTGGTCTGGCGGCGGTGGTCCCCGGGGAAATCGCCTGATTGGATCTGTCATGCCCCCGAGCCAGCGACTACCGTGAAGTTCACATCACGCCTGCACGAGATCGCCCCATGAACCCCCGCCTGGATTACTACAGCGCGTCGCCCAAAGCGATGAAAGCCATGATCGCCATGGAGGCCCTGGCCAGCAGCCTGAGTATCGAGCAGGGCCTGCTGCACCTGATCAAGATTCGTGCTTCGCAGCTCAATGGCTGTGCCTTTTGCACCGATATGCACTCGGTGGATGCACGGCGCCTGGGCGAAAGCGACCGGCGTCTGTATTCCATTGTGGTCTGGCGCGACAGCAACTTTTTCAATCCTCGGGAAAGAGCCGCGCTGGCCTGGACCGAGGCGGTCACCTTGCTCTCCGAAAGCCATGTGCCGGACGATGTCTACGCGCAAGCCAGGGAGCAGTTCAGTGAAAGCGAAATGGTCGACCTGACCATTGCCGTTACCACCATCAACAGCTGGAATCGCCTGGCCGTGAGCTTTCGGCAGACACCCAGCGCCTGAGTCATTGTCACAGCAGGTTCATGAACGATCCGCAGGATGCACCTGTCAGTGTCAGATCGACAGGGAGTCCTCGATGTCATTAATGGAAGCCAGCGCCCACCAGGGGGCTGCGGAATATCGTGTAGCTATTGATAAAAATGCGTCCTGGCGCCAGTTGGCGGCGGCTATCGACCCCGAACTGGCGCTGAGTTTCACCGTCAGCGCCCGTTGCGGTTGCTTCATGCAGGCCGCCCGCAGTCTCAACATCAAGACCACCCGCCTGCGCAGGCAACTGGTGCTGCTGGAAACGCAGCTCCAATGTTCGCTGTTCAACCATAGCGACAATGGTTTGAGCCTCAGCCGCGATGGCTTGCGCTTGCACGCACAATTGATCGCCCTGGCCCATGAGCGCGGTTTGCCGGTGGTCGAGCAGCCGTTGATTCGCCTGGCCGTGGCGGATTCGATCCTGCATGACATTCTCGGGCGCGACCTGGTTGCACTGCTGCGGCGCAACGCCAGCGTTCGGCTGGAGATCATGACGCTCGACAGCGAGTTGGCTTTGCAGGCGGTCAGCGCCGACGTGGTGGTGTGGCTGGGCGAGACCGGATCGCCGTTGCCGGGACCGAGCTTTGCCACCACCGAACCCCGGCGCCTGGCGCAACTCGATTACCTGCCGCACATTGCCAAGCGCTACTCGCGGGTTGCCTCCAGGCCGGAATGCCTGGATGACCTGGCCGATTTTCTCCTGGTGCAATGGCGGCAGGACGGCCAGGTTGAAAGCTTCCGGCCATGGAATACGCTGGTGGATCAGCGCCCGGCCGGGGTGGTGCAACTGCAATCCTGGGAGCTGATGCTGGAGATGATCCGTTGCAGTGCCGGCATCGGCCTGCTGCCGCACTACATGAGCCACTTCGACCGCGGGCTGATTGCCTTGCCGGGCCTGTTTGACCAGCCTATGCGGCGTCAGGTGTGGATGGCGATCAATGCTGATTCCAGGGACGACGAGCAAGTACGGGTGATCGTCGAATTGATCGAAAACACTTTCAGCGAGCGCCGGGAGTGGTTCGAAAGCTGAGCATGATTAAAATGTGGGAGCGGGCTTGCTCGCGAAGGCGCCATCACATCCGACATTGAAGACGACTGGTCAACCGCCTTCGCGAGCAAGCCCGCTCCCACATTGGTTCTCGCCACACGCGAAGGTCGCGTTGTAGAGTGAACGGCCATGTCTGCTTCAAGGATGATTCACCCATGCCAGCCACCGAACCCGTTATTACCCTCGAACGCTTCAACGAATCCCATATCGAAGGCGTTGCGGCGTTGTACAACGACCCGGCCATCGCCCGTCAAACCCTGCAAATGCCGTTTCAGTCCACCGAACTCTGGCGCAGTCGCCTGGCGCTGGATAACGAACGCTTGGTGAAAGTGGTGGCCCTGCATCAAGGCACGGTCATCGGCAACATTGGCCTGGAGCAGTTCTCACGCATTCGTCGCAGCCATGCTGGCAGTTTCGGCATGGGCGTTGCAGTGGCGTGGCAGGGCAAGGGTGTGGGCTCGAAGCTGCTCGCGACGGCGCTGGATATCGCCGACAACTGGATGAATCTGCAGCGCATCGAGCTTTCGGTGTATGCCGACAACGAAGCGGCCATTTCCCTGTACCGCAAGTTCGGCTTCGAAACCGAAGGCCTGTTCCGTGACTACGCCGTGCGTGACGGTGTGCTGGTGGACACCTTGAGCATGGCGCGCCTGCGCCGCACGCCCAAGGCCGGTTGAGTCAGTCGCCCAGGGCGAAAGCCACCGCCTCCTGCACATTCGGTCCGGCGGTGGCAGTACCGCTCACGCTTTTACTCGTACGCCCGCCACGCGCATCTGCCATGCTTGATATCCGCAACACCGCTTCAACCAAAGGAACACCGCTATGGACGATGTACAGCAACTGGGCGAAATGCTTCGCCACTACGCCGAAAGCGAAGCGCACAAAAAGCAAGTGTTCGAGTCGCAATCGGCCGAGTGGGCGAAGCGCATTGGTGCGCTGTTCGATCAGATCCAGCAGTGGCTGGAACCGGTCAAGGCACCTGACCTGCTCGAAGTGAACCGCGAAGTGTACGTCGCGTCGGGGCCGAGTGTTCTGGTGGAGAGCTCTCCGTTCAAGACCGAAAAGCTGAGCATCCTGATCGCTGGCAAACCGGTGGAATTCGTGCCGGAGGTGATGGGTGTCGGCGGGCAGATTTCCGTGGCGGTGATGGGCTTTACAGCAGCACGTTATGGCAGCGTGTCACTGGTGTGTCTGCCGCCATCCACTGGCTGGCAGTGGCGCAAGACCAATGGTTTGAAAGACCCGGACACTTTTGAGTTCGATGCAAACTTCCTGGCGCAACAACTGCAAAGCCTGATTCCCCGGGAGCGTGCCTGAAATCTCGACATACAACCCTGTGGGAGCGAGCTTGCCCCCACAGTAATCGGTGCCACATCAGATATCGAGGGTTTCCCAATCCGGGTTCGCCTCTTGCGGCGGCAGTGTTCTAACGGTTTTTCCGGTCGCCAATTCCACCCGCCGCGCCACTTCCGGGTCATCCGCAAACGGGATCAGGCTTGCATCGTCCAGGCTCTCGGCTGTCTGGTGGCGCAGACAATACTCGACGGCGAACCACAAAAATGCCACACCCAGAATGTTCAATATGACTTCAATCATCAGGCAAACCGCGCCTCGCGTTCGGCTATCGCCACGTCCGTTACCCGCACCGTGCGCCACACGTTGTAGGCCATCAGCAGCATGCCGCTGAGGAAGAACACCCCGCCGGCAAAGCGCACGACGAATCCCGGATGGCTTGCCTGCAAGGCTTCGACGAAGGAGTAGGTCAGCGTGCCGTCATCGTTGATCGCGCGCCACATCAGGCCCTGGGTGATGCCGTTGACCCACATCGAGGCGATGTACAGCACGGTGCCGATGGTCGCCAGCCAAAAGTGCAGGTTGATCAGCGGCGTGCTGTGCATCTGATCGCGCCCGAATACCTTCGGCACCATGTGATAGGTCGCACCGAAGGTAATCATCGCCACCCAGCCCAGCGCCCCGGCATGCACGTGGCCGATGGTCCAGTCGGTATAGTGGGAGAGGGCGTTGACGGTCTTGATCGCCATCATCGGCCCCTCGAAGGTCGACATGCCGTAGAACGCCAGGGACAGCACGAGGAAACGCAGGATCGGGTCGGTGCGCAACTTATGCCAGGCACCGGACAGGGTCATCATGCCGTTGATCATTCCGCCCCAACTCGGCGCCAGCAGGATCAGCGACATGGCCATGCCCAGCGACTGCGCCCAGTCCGGCAGCGCGGTGTAGTGCAAGTGGTGCGGGCCGGCCCAGATGTACAGGGTGATCAGCGCCCAGAAGTGCACAATCGACAGGCGATAGGAATACACCGGCCGGCCCGCCTGTTTCGGCACGAAGTAATACATCATCCCCAGGAAACCGGTGGTCAGGAAAAAGCCCACGGCGTTGTGCCCGTACCACCATTGCACCATGGCGTCGGTGGCCCCGGAATACACCGGATAGGACTTGAACCAGTCGACTGGAATCGATAGGTGATTGACCACGTGCAGCATGGCGATGACCACGATGAATGCACCGAAAAACCAGTTGCCGACGTAGATGTGTCTGGTCTTGCGTTGCACTACGGTAGTGAAGAACACCACGGCGTACGCAACCCAGACCACGGTCATCCACACCGCGCCGGTGAATTCGATTTCGGCGTATTCCTTGGTGGTGGTGTAGCCCAGCGGCAGGGTGATCAGCATCACCACAATCACCGACTGCCAGCCCCAGAACGTGAAGGCAGCGAGTGTGTCCGAGAACAGCCGCACCTGGCAGGTACGTTGCACCGCGTAATAGCTGGCGGCGAATTGCGCGCTGCCGGCGAAACCGAAAATCACCAGGCTGGTGTGCAGCGGGCGCAAGCGGCCGAAGGTGGTCCACGGCAGGTCCAGGTTCATCTGCGGCCACACCAGTTGCGAGGCGATCCACACGCCCATCGCCATCCCCACGATGCCCCAGATTACGGTCGCCACGATGAATTGGCGGATGACCTTGTAGTTATAGGCCTGTCCGATAGTTGTTGTGCTCATGGTCAATGCTTCCACGGTTGCAAAGTCGTGCACTGTAAAAACACCGGTAAAAACAAAACAGACTCAGGAAAAATTCATTTGTGCGGATCAGATTTTTCGACACTCCTGCGGCGGTCCAGCGTGATCTGATACGGTTTTTTAGAGTTCAAGTGAATCTGTAACGTACTGCGCCGCAAGCTCATAGTCGTTACCTCGAAACGAGCCGCAGAGCCCGACTTGCGCCCCCTGTAGGAGCGAGCTTGCTCGCGATGGAGTCAAGGACGACGCGTTTATCCAGGAGGTTCGCGTTTTCGTTGACCTCCATCGCGAGCAAGCTCGCTCCTACAGGGTTCTGTGCCTAATTCTGATGAGGTAGCCAGATGTATCAGTACGACGACTACGACCGGGCATTGGTGCTCGAACGAGTTGCGCAGTTTCGTGATCAGGTCGAGCGCTTTCTGGCCGGTGAGCTGAACGAAGAAGAGTTCCTGCCATTGCGCCTGCAGAACGGCCTGTACATGCAAAAGCATGCCTACATGCTGCGAGTGGCGATTCCCTACGGCACGCTGAGTGCCCGGCAGATGCGGACGTTGGCGAGCATCGCCAGGGATTACGATCGCGGTTACGGCCATTTCACCACCCGGCAGAACATGCAGTTCAACTGGATCGAACTGGCCCAGGTGCCTTCGATCCTCGAACGCCTGGCCGAGGTGGAAATGCATGCGATCCAGACCTCCGGCAACTGTGTGCGCAACATCACCACCGAAGCCTTTGCCGGGGTTGCGGCCGACGAAATGATTGACCCGCGACCGTTGGCGGAAATTCTGCGGCAGTGGTCGACCATCAACCCGGAATTCCTGTTCCTGCCGCGCAAGTTCAAGATCGCCATCTGCTCGGCCGAGCAGGACCGCGCGGCGATCATGATGCATGACATCGGCCTTTATCTTTACCCAGGCTCCGAAGGACACATGCTCCTGCGAGTCATGGTGGGCGGCGGTCTGGGGCGCACGCCGATACTCGGCGTGCAGATCCGCGAAGGCTTGCCGTGGCAGCACCTGCTGTCTTACGTAGAGGCGGTGCTGCGGGTGTATAACCGCCATGGCCGGCGGGACAACAAGTACAAGGCGCGAATCAAGATTCTGGTCAAAGCCCTGGGCATCGAGGCCTTCGCCCGGGAAGTGGAAGAAGAGTGGCAGTTCCTCAAGGATGGCCCGGCGCAACTGACCCTTGACGAGTTCGAGCGGGTGGCCAGTGCGTTCGTCGCACCGCCCTATCGTGATCTGTCCGACACCAGTCTCGATTTCGGCACGCACCTGGCCGAAAACCCGGCGTTCGCTCGTTGGGTGCAGCGTAACGTGCAGCCGCACAAAATATCGGGCTATGCCAGCGTGGTGTTGTCGACCAAGCCCGGCAGCGCTGCGCCACCGGGCGATGTCACCACCGAGCAGATGGAGGCGGTGGCCGAGTGGTCCGAGCGCTTTGGCTTCGGTGAAATCCGCATTGCCCATGAGCAGAATATCGTCCTTCCGGACGTGCCCAAGGCCGATCTGTTCACCCTGTGGCGCCTGGCCTGCGGACACAATCTGGGCAGCGCCAACGCCGGATTGCTCACCGACATCATCGCCTGCCCGGGTGGTGACTTCTGCGCACTGGCCAACGCCAAGTCGATCCCCATCGCCAAGGCTATTGCCGCACGCTTCGAAGACCTCGACTACCTGCACGACCTGGGCGATATCAGCCTGAATATTTCCGGCTGCATGAATGCCTGCGGTCACCATCACATCGGCAACATCGGCATTCTGGGGGTCGATAAGAACGGCACCGAGTGGTACCAGATCACCCTCGGCGGCGCCCAGGGCAAGAACAGTACGTTGGGCAAGGTCATTGGCCCGTCCTTCAGCTCCGCCGAAGTGCCCGAGGTGATCGAGCGCATCATCGACACTTTCGTGCGTTATCGCGAGAGCGAAGAACTGTTCGTCGACGCCTTCCAACGGATCGGGCTAGAGCCGTTCAAGGAGGCTGTCTATGCGAAAGTGCTGGAGGTGTCGGCATGAACAATCTGTTGCGGCTGGAAGAGGGCGTGGCGCGGATTGTCGCGGATGATCCATGGAAGCTCGTGCGCGACCCGCAAGCACCGCTGCCCGTGGGTGCAACGATTCTGCCGCTGAGCCGTTGGCTGGAAAACCCGTCGCAAAACGGCGTGTGGCTGGGGCCGGACGATGAAGTGGAAAGCCTTCAGCCATGGTTTACCCAACTGCCCTTGATCGCCCTGGATTTTCCGAGCTTTCGCGATGGCCGCGGGTACAGCCAGGCGTATCTGCTGCGTGCGCGATTGGGTTGGGCCGGTGAGTTGCGCGCCATCGGCGATGTCTTGCGCGATCAACTCAGCCACATGCGCCAATGCGGTTTCGACAGCTTTGCCGTGCGTGAAGACAAATCCGCAGAAGATGCATTGAAGGGATTGGCGGGGATGAGCGTGTTGTACGGGCGTTCGGTGATTGAGCCGCGGCCGTTGTTCAGGCGCCGCTGAATTCGGCCCCTGTAGGAGCGAGCTTGCTCGCGATGGACGTCAACGAAAACGCGATTTTTTTGGATAAACGCGTCGCCTGTAACGCCATCGCGAGCAAGCTCGCTCCTACAAGAATCTCCCGTCACTTCAACGCCGGATCCCCCATGTTCATTTTCTTCCAGCCCTGCAACAGCACTTGCGCCTTGGGCTCCTGGCCGTTGTCCAGGTAATACTGGATCAACGACAACCGGGCATTGCGATTGGCCGGCTGCACCTTCAACAGCCGTTCCAGTTCGGCGCACGCCTGGTCAATCTTGCCGCTGTCATGCAGGGCCACTGCCAGCACATAGCCGAACTGCCCGCTCTGGGGATCCAGTTGCGCGGCCTTGCGCAGGTACGGCATGGCTTGAGCGGCCTGGCCCGCACGAATCAGCGCCAGGCCCTGAGTGTGTTGCAGCAGGCCAGAGTCGGGGTGGTCCTTGAGGCTTTGCGCCAGCAGGGCATGGGCTTCCTGACTGCGACCGTTGGCCTCCAGCCATTGCACCAGGGTGACCAGCGCCGGGTAGAAGTCCGGATCGCGCTGCAGGGCGGTACGCAGCAAAGCTTCGACTTCTGCGCTGCGACCATCGGCCTGATAGAGCATGGCCAGGTTCAGGTTGGCCTCGGCACGTTCGGCCAGACTCTTTTGCACCGCTTCGTACTCGGCAATGGCGGCATTCCAGGCGTCCTGGGCGCTGCCCAAGCCATTGCGCGCCACGCTGAGCAGGTCCCGGGCGACGGCGATGCGTACAGCCCGCACCGGGTCGCTCAGCAACGGCGTCAGCAATGGCGCGCGCTCCGCTGGCGGCAGAAAGGCGCTGACCGCCCGCACCGCGCTCTCGCGGACTTGTGGCGCCGGGTTGCCCAGGTCCCTGGTAGCCAGTTTCAACGCCTGCTCGCTCGGGTACGCCGGCAGTTCGGCCAGCAGCGTCGCGCGCTGAATCGCCGGCAGGTTGCTGCGTTGCAGTTGCTCGAACAACGCCTGCGCGGCGCCGGGCTGGCCGTTGCGAATCAGCCACAGGCTGTCGTCGTAGCGAGGGGCTTGTACCGTGCTGGCATTGGCGGTGTTCCACAGCTTGAACTGCTCGGTGACCTTGTCGCCGGCCTTGCCTTTGTGGCAGGTCAGGCAGGCGTCAGGCGTACCGAGTTTCTTTGCTCGCTCAGGATTGGGAATGCTGAAGCTGTGGTCATGCCGCAAGTCGTTGCCCATGTAGAACTTGCCGGGCATGTGGCAATCCACGCACTGCGAACCCGGCAGGCCCATGGTGTGGCGAGTGTGTTCGATGGAATCGTAGTTTTTCGCTTGCAGACCCTTGCCGTCGACGCCTTCCACGGTGGTTTTGCCAGCGGTGTTGTGGCATTGCAGGCAAACGCCGTTGTCGGGTGCCTTCAACTGTGTACTGTGGGGGTTGTGGCAGTTGCTGCAACGCACGCCCTTGTCGAACATTTTGCTCTGGGCAAAGGAGCCGTGCTCGAACACTTCGTCCTTGATCTTGCCGTCCAGCGCGTACAACTCGCGGGTCAGGACGCTCGGCAGGTAGTCGTCCATCAGCCGTTTGCCGACCGTGTAGCCATCGTCCAGGGGCGCGCGGCGAGAGTGGCAGCGGGCGCAGGTTTCGATTTCGGCGGTGGCGTTCTTGTCCTTGAGGTCGACGGCAAATCCTACGTGGATCAGGTCGGTTTTCTTCGCGGTCCATTCCAGGTGATTGGACGCCGGGCCATGGCAGGCCTGGCAGCCGACACCGAGGCTGTTCCAGTGACTGTCGAAGGTGTTTTTCGCCGCATCGAAATTGCGCTTGTAACCGGTGGTGTGGCACTCGACGCACATGAAGTTGGCGTTCTGGCTCGGCTTGCTCCAGTGCAACGGGTTCTTGAAGGTCACGCCCTGACCCGGATAGAGGTGAAACCAGCGCTGCTTCTCGGTATCCCAGGCCACGCCGAGGGCCTGGAGCCGGCCTTCGCCGACCTCGATCAGGTATTGCTGCAAGGGGGCGATGCCAAAGGTGTAGGCGACTTTGAAATCGGCATTCTTGCCATCGATACCCGGCGTGTTGACCCAGAATTCGTCGCCTTTGCGCGAGAACACCGTGGTCTCTTTTTCGGCCTTGAAGGTGACGTTGTTGAAGTCGCCGAGCAGGGTGTCCGCGTTGGCTTGCTGCATCGCCAGTTGGTGATGGGAGCCTTGCCAGTCCTTGACCTGCTCGCCGTGGCAGCCCTGGCATTGTTGCTCATCGACCATTTTCGCAGGCTTGACAGCGACCGGTTGCGGTTTGGCCGGTTGCACGGCAGGCGCGCTGACGGGGACTGGCTTGAGCGGCGTCGGTGTACTGCCCAGCAAAAACCAGCCAATACCCGCCACAGCCAGCAGCAGGATGCCGATGGTGACAGGGAACAGATAACGGTTGATCAGGGTCGGTTGCGAATCAGGGTTTGGGGTTGCAGCTTTATTTTTATGCTTCGGCATTACGACTTCCATGGTCCAGGTGCGATTGCCTTGCGGCGCGCGATGGCGCTCGATGCAGCTTTGCCGGATGGTCGGCGTGTGTCAAATGGCATTGTTTTGAGACTGATGGCCCCATCGCGAGCAAGCTCGCTCCCACAGGTCTTGTGTCGTGCACAAATGTTGTGATCGACACCGAACCTGTGGGAGCGGGCTTGCCCGCGAAGGCGATCTGTCAGGCGCCACGTCACTCCCCGACAAACCACCGGTAATACGGATTCCCGGAATCCCCACGCATCACCTCGCGCATATCCCTGGCCCAAGCGTCACGGTTTCCGTCGTACGCATGCAGGCTCGCCCGATAGAACTGCATCAGGCGTTGCTGGTGGACGTTCATGCGCTCGATGAACCCGGCGTCGGCGTTCAACACGGCTGGCGGCTGGTGCAGGGCGAGCAGGGCGGGCAACACGCGGCTGATCTCTTTCGAGCGAACCCAGGGTGCGTACTCGATGCGCGGTTGATCGTCCGTCACCGGTTGCGCATCGCCAGCGAAGCGTTCAAGCCCCTCACGATCAGTCACCCATGTCGCGAGCAATGCTGCGGCCGAACCGACGCCGACATCCTGCAAGGTGCTACGAACGCTGTCCTGCTGGAAGCGCGCGTTGATCTTTGCCGCATCCAGTTCAATCGGCTCCATCGAACCCACCAGCAGCATCTCGTGGAACTCGCTGGTCCACAGGGTCGCGTACGGGAACACGTCGAGGAAGCTGCGCACCAGAGAGCGCGAGTCGTCGATGTTCTGCGTCGGCAGCGGCAGCCATTGGGCGACCAGGCCCTGGTTGTGCAAACGGCTGGCGGCCAATTGATAGAAGTCCCGGGAATACAGGTTGACCACGCCGGCAGCGGAGGGCGGTGGCGGCTCGAGAGTGATCAGGTCGTAGCGCTGCGGATTGCGCAGCAGTTCCTGACGACCGTCACGCAAGCGCACATCGACCCCCGGATCGGCCGCGGCGTTGAAATTGCCCTTGAACAAGGGGGCTGCCTTGACCACCGAAGGCAGCAGTTCGGCGACCACGCGATGTTCCAGGCCGGGATAGCGGGTCAGGGCGCCCGCGGTGATGCCGGTACCGAACCCGATCACCAGTGCCGAGCGCGGCTCACCGTTGTGGATCAGCAGGGGCAGCAGCGCCTGGATCCGCATGTAGCGCAGGGACGGCATGGCGTCACCGGTATTGGATACGCCCTGAATGTACAAACGCTGGAATGCCCTTTCTCCCTTGCCCTGGGTGACCACGGCGACGGTGCCGCCACGGCCTTCTTCGTAGAACGTCAGCGTGCCGTTGCGCGCGCCCGGCAGCAGGCTGGCGAGCTTGTTGACCGGCGTGAACACGGCGAGCGCCAGGGACACCAGGCCAATGGCAACCACCGCCTGACGCCGGCCTTTCTTCACACCATGGCCCTTGCGCACGGCGAGGTACGCGATACCGGCGGCAATCAGCGCCAGCAGGCCCAGGGTCCGTACCAGTCCCAGCATCGGGATCAGGACAAAGCCGCAGAGCATCACACCGACAATCCCGCCAAGGGTATTGAACGCGACGACTTCGCCGACATGGCGCCCCACCTGTTCGCCGCCGACGCTCAAGCGCAGGGCCAAGGGGAACGCAGCCCCCAACAACAGGGTCGGCACAAACACGATGCTCAAGGCAGCCACCGCAAACCGCGTGCTCATGCCAGCCAGTTCACTGCCGCCCAATGACAATACCCAGGATTCGGCCAGGGTCTGGGCGAGCACCAGCCAGCGTCCGAGCAACGCCACTTCCAGCAAGGCAATCGCGCCGGCTGCGGCAATCAGCACACCGAACACCCCCCAGGGATCGCGCAGGCGATCGACCCGACGGGCCAACAGCATGCTGCCCAGGAACAAGCCGGTGAGGTAAGTCGCCAGCACCACGGCAAAGGCGTAGGTGCGGGTGCTCATGAATTGCACGATCGATTGCGACCACACCACTTCGTAGCCCAGGGCTACACCACCGGCAATGGAATACAGCCACAGGGCCAGGCGGTCGGGGGCTTTTTCAGTGTAATGTTTCACCGGGGCATCGACGGGTGCCACGCGCTGGCGCTGGAACCACAAGGCCCCAGCGGCGGCCAGCAGGTTCAGCATGGCGGCGGCCAGCGCGCTGCCGCGCACACCGAGGGTGGCAATCAGCACGAACGCGGCGAGCAGGGTGCCGGCGATGGCCCCGGCGGTGTTCGCCGCATACAGCTGCCCGCCGGCCTTGCCCAGGTGTTGCGGGTCAGTGGCCAGGGAGCGAACCAGCACCGGCAGGGTGCCGCCCATCAACAGGGCGGGAATACCCACCAACGCGAACGGCAGCACCCAGGCCAGCAAGCCCACGTGTGCTTCCAGCCAGGCAAACGGGCTGGCCGCCAGGCTCATGGCAAAGGTTGCAGAGACACCGAGCACGGCCACCAGCACTTCCAACCCGGCGTACAGCACAACCGGTTGCTGCATCCGGTCCGCCCAGCGCCCGAACAGCAAGCCACCCAGGGCCAGCCCGGCAAAGAACGCGCTGATCCCGGTGGTGATGGCATAGACCTCGACGCCTACGACCAACGACAACTGCTTGATCCACAGCACCTGATACACCAGCGCCGCGGCGCCGGAGACAAACAGCAGCAGGGCAGGGATCAACAGTGCCGGGGAGGCGACTTGCGGGGCAGGTATGGCCGACGATTTGCTGGCGACACGTGAGGTCATTGCGGATTGCCTTTGCAATTCAAGAAAACTGCGACTGTACGGGCCCCATCTTGGGCAAGCCCGCTCCCACACTGGATCTTCGGTACGACAAAATCCATGTGGGAGCGGGCTTGCCCGCGATTGGGGCCAATACGGTCCCAACTCGGAAACAGTACCGCTCGCCAATGAAGGCGAGCGGCGGTCCAGCGGTCTTACTGTGCAGCTTTCATTTTTTCAGCGATCTTGGCGTCTACCGCAGCACGGATCTGGTCGATGCTGAAGCTGGCCGGTCTCTGGCTGGGTGGATACTCGATGAAGGTCTGCAGGAACGTTGCCGATTTTTCGACGGCTACAGCCGCCAGGTAGACGTTCTTGGTTTGCCAGTCGTAATACTGGTCGGAAACCACGTCGGCACGTTCATACGGGTCCATGCGCAGGTTGAAGATCTTCGGTACGCGCAAGCATACGAACGGTTCGCTCCAGACCTTGAAGCCGCCCGGTGCGCGCTGTTCGCAGAACACGGCTTTCCAGTTGTCGAAGCGCATCGACACCAGCACGCCGTCATCGTTGAAGTAGTAGAACTCCTTGCGCTCACCCTTGGGCGCCTGGCCGGTCAGGTAGGGCAACTGGTTGTAACCGTCCAGATGCACCTTGAAGTTGGTGCCGCCGGAAGTCGGTGCCCACCCCTTGAGCAGCTTGGTTTTCACGTCGGCATCGCCAGCGGCGGCCAGCAAGGTCGGGAACCAGTCCATGCCCGAGAACATCTCGTTGGACACTTCGCCCGGCTTGATCTTGCCTGGCCAGCGGACCATCGCCGGAACGCGGTACGCACCTTCCCAGTTGGAGTTCTTCTCGTTACGGAACGGCGTGGTTGCCGCGTCCGGCCAGGAGAACTGGTTCGGGCCGTTGTCGGTGGTGTAGACGACGATGGTGTTGTCGGTGATTTTCAGGTCATCGAGGGTTTTCAGCAGTTTGCCGACGTCGCCGTCGTGCTCGATCATGCCATCGGCATAATCGTTGCCGGGCATGCCGCTCTGGCCCTTCATCGATTCACGCACGTGAGTGAACAAGTGCATGCGGGTGGTGTTCATCCAGACGAAGAACGGCTTGTCCGCCTTGGCCTGTTTCTCGATGAACGCCTGCGCGGCGGCGGTGGTTTCGTCGTCGATGGTTTCCATACGCTTGGTGTTCAGCGGGCCGGTGTCTTCGATCTTGCCATCGGCGAAGCTGTGGATCACGCCGCGCGGCGAGTAGGCCTTGACGAACGCGGGGTCGTCCTTGGGCCAGTACGGACGCTCGGGTTCTTCTTCGGCGTTGAGGTGATACAGGTTGCCGAAGAATTCGTCGAATCCGTGGTTGGTCGGCAGGTATTCATCTTTGTCGCCCAGGTGGTTCTTGCCAAACTGACCGGTGGCGTAGCCTTGGGACTTGAGGGCCTGGGCGATGGTGATGTCGCGTTTTTGCAGGCCGACCGGGGCACCCGGCATCCCGACTTTCGACAGCCCGGTACGTAGCGCCGACTGTCCGGTGATGAATGTCGACCGGCCGGCGGTGCAGCTGTTCTCCGCATAGTAGTCGGTGAACATCATGCCTTCTTTGGCAATCCGGTCGATGTTCGGAGTCTTGTAGCCGACCACGCCCATGGAGTAGGCGCTGATGTTGGTCTGGCCAATATCGTCGCCGAAGATCACGAGAATGTTGGGTTTCTCAGCGGCCCCGGCGGTTGCCGAAAACGCCATGACCGTAGTCGCCACCAGGGCGAGTTTCGGTATCCACTTACGTATGCGAGTCATCTGACTGGCTCCTTATGCTCACTTGCGTCGCGTGCTGCGACAAACGTTTATTGCGGTCCTGCGTAACGTCTTTTTATTGCACTTGCTCGGAAGTGGCGGCATCGAACGGGTAGATACGACGCCATTCGGACGCCATGTCGACGACCGTCCAGCCACGCTTGTTTGCTTCGTCCAGGGCCTTGTCCAGACGACCGATCTGCGACTGCCGGTCGTATGCCCATTCGCGTTTGGCGTCGGTGTGATGCACCAGGCCCATGAATCGTTTGCCGGGACCGTCGGCGGTCCACTGGAGCATTTGCAGGTCGCCGTCGGAGTTGCCGAAGGCGAGGATTGGCCGACGACCGATCACCGCGTCGATGCTTTCCGGTTTGCCCGGGCCATCGTCGTTGTGGGCCAGTTTCGGCGTGCGCAGGATCGACGCCTTGCCATCCTTGTATTCAAAGCTGGTAACGAAGGTCGTGCCGATAACCTGCTCGGGCGGTACCCCATAGACCTTCTCGGCGAAGGCTCTCATGAACCCGGTGTCGCCACCGGAGACGATGTAGGTCTTGAAGTCTTTGCCGCGCAGGTAGTCGAGCATCTCCAGCATCGGCTGGAAGATCATTTCGGTGTACGGCTTGCCGGTTTTCGGATGCCTGGCCTGACTCAGCCAGGTCTTGGCATAGTCATCGAACGCTTCGGTGGTCATGCCGGTGTGGGTCGCACCGAAGATCTTCAGCAGGCCCTCCATGCCGGTGGCGGCCAGTGCCTTGTGATCGTTTTCCAGCACGGCCTGGAACGGCTGGGTGGTTTTCCATTCCGGGTGCTGCGGCGCGGTGCGTTTGACTTCTTCCAGGGCGAACAGCAACTCGAAGTACATCGGTTGCTCGCTCCACAAGGTGCCGTCGTTGTCGAACACGGCAATGCGGTCCTCGGGTTTGACGAAGTCCTTGCTGTTTTGATCGGTGACCGTCTGCACGAACTCGATGATCTGCTTTTTCGACGGACCGTCGTTCCAGGAGGGCAGTGGCTCGGCTGCCTGCACCAGCAGCGGCAGGCTCAAGGCCAGGGTCAGCAAAAACTTGAAGCCCGGGTGGCGCAACGTCATCGGATTTGTCATGGGAATTCCTTCTCGTGAACCGGGTTGAGTGGGCGCAGGGCAGGTGCGACTGATTCCCTGTTACGCTCGGCCTGACTATGCAGCGTAGACAAGGATTCCCTGATTTGGCGCAGCGCCTGGTCTTTGTCCGGTTCGCGGCCATAACAGGCGCGCAGGAAGGTTTGCAGGCGCGGGCCGAGGTTCGTCAGTTTCAGACCCCGGCGGCTGCGTCGGGTCCACAGGTACAGGGCGCTGAGTTGCGCCGGTTTGCCTTCGATCTGCGGCGGGACCTGCCGCCACGCGTAGTCGGCGGACTCCAGCCAGGCGGCATGTCGGGCGCGGCGTCGAGCTTGCCACTTGAGGTGCGTGCGGTGTACGAGCGGGCGACTGAACCAGCCGAGTGCCACCACCGCCAGCACCAGTGTCAATAGTCCGAACCAGTGCCCGGAAAGGTGCAGGCGATTCTGCTGGCCGAGTTTTTTCAGGTCTTCGGTGATGGAAAACACCGGCTTGTAGGCGCTGTTGGCCACCGCATCGAAGGTCACGGCAGGCACCGTGGCCGTGCGGGTTTGCTGGCTGCTGGCATCCCACCATTTGATTTCGACGGATGGCAGGCTGTAGTGGCCTTCGGTGTCGATTCGATAAGTCACGCTGTCGATGCGCTGGCCGCCATTGAAGTTGCCGCGACCGTCATCCAGATTGCGGATCTGCGGTGCTTTCGGGTAGCGGCTCAGGCCCTTGATGACATCCTGCGTCGGTGTCGGCAGTGACATGGCCAGGGCACCGTCGGCCTGCAAGGTCAGTTCCCGGGTGATGCTGTCGCCGACCTTCAGCGGCGTGGCCGAATTGACGGTCTTCTGGGTAAACCGCAGCCCTTGAGCCACCAGCACTGTCTCACCGGGCTGGAACCCCGGTGGTTGCGCGGCATTGAAATGCAAAGGCTGGCTTTGGGCGCTGAGTTCGTGACTGGCCTGACCCGGTGTGGCTTGTACCGTCAGTGCCGGAATATCGTAGCCCTGGGCCAGGTTCGGGGTGATCAGGTAGCTGTAGCGCATGCCGCTGAAGGACTGGCCGTCGAAGGTCTGGTTGATGTGCTGGGCATGGCCGTCCGGTGGCATCACCAATGCGCCGGGCAGTTTCAGGTCGGGCAGGGTGGGGGCGCTGGTGAACCAGGAGTCGGTGAAGACATCGAGTTGCAACTTGACCAGGCTGCCGACCATGACGGGGTCGGCGGGTTGCAGGGTGGCCTGGACTTTCAACTGAGGGTCGGCGGCGAATGTGTTGAGGCTGATCAGGCTAATGAGCAGGGCGCAGAGTGTTGTGGTGATTGATCTGGCGCCATCGCGAGCAGGCTCGCTCCTACAGTGGATTTGTGGGGTGCTTGGATCAAATGTGGGAGCGGGCTTGCCCGCGATGGCGGCGACGCGGTTTTTGAGGCTGATCATGGCTTGGCCCCCGCCTGATCCTGCAAGCTGAATTTCTGCTTGAGGAATTTCGCCGGCGATGTGGTGAGGTTCTGCAACCATTGCTCATCCGAGGCCGCTTGCTGGGTTTCCACCTTTTTGCTTTGGCCTTTACCCGGCGCCTTGTCCATCTTGATTTCGTCGGGTTTGACCTCTGGCGTGTTTTTCTCGGCGCTTTCGGTGTCTTTCTGCAAGGCAATGGCCAGGGCCAGGTTGGCCGTGGCTTCCGGAAACTGCGGTTGCAACTTCAGCGCCTGTTGATAGGACGCGATGGCCTGATCGAACTTGAAGCGGCGCACGTAGATGTTGCCCAGGTAGAAATACGCCTGCGGTGTATCGAGCCGAGCGAAGCTGGCCAGTGCCAGATCGAAATCGGCGGCGTTGTAGGCGGCCACGCCTTTCCAGTACGGATCGACAAACAGTGCCGCCGCCTGAGGGTAGTGCTCATGTTCGAAGGCCCAGCGACCTTGCTGGTCGCGGGTGAAAAAAGCATCGGTCAGTGCGTTGGCCTGTGCCGGCGCCGGTTGCAGGCCCAGGCTCACGACCAGCAGGAATCCAGCCATCCAGTTCAGGCTCCAGCCCTTGCGTACGCTGAAGAAGGCGAGCAACAACAGCGGCCAGCACAGCCAGTAACCGGCGTCTTTCCAGTGCAATTCGCGCTGCTCGTCACTGGCTGCCTGGAAGTGCTGCTCGGCGTGCAGTTCGATCCAGTCCAGATCGTCATCGTTGAGGGTCAGGCTGCCCAGCGGGGCGTCCAGCGTTGAGGCAAGCTGCTTGAGGGCGTCCTGATCGAAGCTGCCGAGTTGCGGGCGACCGTTGCTGTCGGTGCGTGTCTGGCCGCTGGCATCGCGGATGATCCCGCCGTCGCTGCTGCCGGCCGCCAATATCAGCACTTGCAGCGCACTGTCTGCCAGTTGCTTGTCCAGCCCGGCCAGTGCCGAGATGTCGGCGCCATCGGTGATCAGCAGCAGAGTGCCGGGCGTTTTCTCGGCGGCGAGCAGGCGCTTGGCCTGATCGATGACCGCGCTGACATTTTTCCCCGGTTTGCTGATCAGGTCGGTGCTCAGGGCCTGAATGAACGTATCGAGCAGCGCCGGATCGTCGGTGGCGGGCAATACCAGATGCGCGCTGCCGGCGTAGGCAATCAAGGCATTGCGCGAACCGGCGCGGCGCTGGATCAAGTCGTGGAGCTTGTGCTTGACCGCTTCCAGGCGACTGGGGGGAACGTCGCTGGCGTCCATGGAGGGCGACAGGTCGATGGCAATGATCAGCGGCGCACGGTTTTCCAGAAAGTCCGGCCGATCCTGCTCCCAGGTCGGCCCGGCGGCGGCGATGGCGCCCAGTACCAGCAGCGCACATACCAGGTGCACGGGACGCAGGCGTTGCCGGTCCTGCGGGGTGATCAGCAGATGCGGCAGCAGGTGCGCCGCGATGTTGCTGCGCAAGCGCCGTTGCAGGTCCTGGTTGCGCCGCCACAGCAATGGCAGCAATGCGCCGAACACCGCGAGCAACAGCCACAGTGGGCGCAGGAAATGGAAGTCGCTGAGGTTGATGTCCATGTCAGGCTTCCTGCCGTTGACGGGCGAGCATCAGCCGTGGAAGCAGCAGGGCGCCCAGGTGATAAAGCGCCAGCAGGGCAATGGCAGCGCCCAGCGGCCACCAGAACAGATCGCGTTTGGGCTGGTGGCTGAGGGTTTTCACCTGATGCGGGGTGAGTTTGTCCAGAGTGCTGTAGACCTGATCCAGGGCGTTGCGGTCTTCGGCGCGGAAGAAACGCCCGCCCGTGGCTTGGGCAATGTCCTGCAAGCCTTGCAGGTTGACCCTGGCTTCGCCCTCGGCAGTCGGGTCGCCGATGCCGATGGTGTGAATCACCACGCCTTTGGCCGCGGCCATGGCGGCCGCGTGATCCGGGGTGATGGCGCTGCTGGTGTCATTGCCGTCAGTGAGCAGGATCAGCACTTTTTCCTGCTCGTGGGCCTGGGCCAGCAGTTTCAGGCTCAGGCCGATGGTGTCGCCGATGGCGGTGTTGGGGCCGGCCATGCCGATGCCGGTGTCGTCCAGAAGTAGCGACAGGCTGGCGTGGTCTAGGGTCAGCGGTGCCTGTGGATAGGCACCTGTGCCGAACACGATCAGTCCGATTCGATCGTCTTTACGTTTGTCGATGAACCCGTGCACCACTTCCTTGACTGCGGCCAGGCGATTGATTTTCTGGCCGTTGGCGTCGGTGAAATCGGTGGTTTCCATCGACTGGGAAATGTCGATGGCCAGCATCAGGTCCCGCACCGGCTGCTGGCGCTCGATGGGTTTTTCCACCAACACCGGCCGACTCGCCGCCACCAGCAGCAGTGCCCAGACCAGCAGATTCAGGAGCAATTGCCAGCCGTTGCTGCGGGTGCCGGCCTGGCTCGGTGCCTGGCCGACGGCGCGGCTCATCGCCCCGAAAAACGGTACACGCACGGCGCTGCGCGCTTCGCGGTAGTCGGACAGGTAGCGATAGCCGAACCACGGCAGCGGCAGCAGGATTAGCAGCCAGGGGTAATCAAGCTGCCACATGATGACGCTCCACCCAGGTTTTGCAGGTGCTGAACAGCTGTTGGCGCTGTTCATTGGGCATGTCCCGCAATGTTGCGTCGGGGGCGTAGGCCAGCAGCGACAGTTGTTGGCTGAAGTCGACGGGTAGCGGCTGTTTACTGTGCCGCTGCAAAAATGCCTGCCAGTCCTCTTTCCCCAACCCCGCTGGAGAGTCCTGTGGGAGCGGGCTTGCAATCAAAGGTGGTGGTGACTGACCGGACGCCATCGCGAGCAAGCTCGCTCCCACAGGTTTTGCGTAAGGCATAGAGATCGCGACCCGTTTGAGCAGCTCCGGAAGCTCACGCAACGCACTCAGGTCATTGCTGCGCTGCTGCAATTCCTCCAGCCGCACCAACGCCTCGCGCCGATAGCGATCGCGCCGCCATTGCCGGTAGCGCCGCGCACCGGTCACCACCAACGTAACGATCAACAACGTCAGCAACGCCCACCACCCCCAGGTTTGTGGTGCATAACTGACCGGCGCCGGCAGCGCCATTTCCTTGAGCTGGTCGATGCTCGGGATAGCGGGATTCATCGGCGCCCTCCGGTAAGCTTGCCCAGTTCGGCGCGCAGTTGTTCGTGGGCTTCTGTTGCGGTGCTGAACATCATCAGTGGCACCTGGCTGCGGCGCAGCAAAGTCGCGACATCCTTGAGCCGCCCGCTGAGAAAGTCCCCGAGGGGTTGGTGCACCTGTTGCCGATCCACCGCAAGCTCCACCTGCAATTGCCCTTGGGTGACCAGCACGCGGCCATTTTTCGGCAGGTTTAGCGCCAGCGGGTCATACACCTGCATGGCAATTACATCGTTGTGCGCCGCCAGTTGCCGCATCAGTTGCAAGGTGCGTTCGCCGGCCCCGGCGAAGTCGCTGACGATGCAGATCAGGTGATCGTGACCGGCCACGGCCAGGCAATGCTGCAGGACCTTGTCGAGCTGGTCTTCGCCCTCGGCGTCCGGGTTGGCGGCATTGAGCGCCTGGTTCTGCTGGGCGATGCGGCTGCACAGCGCTTCGATCCGTTTGCGGCTGCGCAGCGGGGCGATGCTGTCGATGCGTTGATCGTTGAAGACCAGTCCACCGACGCGGTCGCCGGCGTTGAACACCATCCACGCCGCCAGGGCGCCGAGCTCGGCGGCGACCGCCGATTTGAAGCTGCGTTGCGAACCAAAGAACATCGACATACGCTGGTCGACGAGGATCAGCGCCGGGCGGTCGCGCTCTTCGGTGAATGTCCGTACCACCGGTTTGCCGGTGCGCAGGGATGCGCGCCAATCGAGGTGGCGCAGGTCATCGCCGGGCTGGTATCGACGCAGCTCATCGAAGTTCAAGCCCCGGCCACGCAAGCGTGAAGCGTGGTTGCCGGCCAGGATGCTGCCCTGGGGCTGACGCGCCAGAAAACTCAGGTCACGGGCCTTGAACTCCAGGGCCATCAACTGCGCCAGAGAGACATACACCAGGCCGTCGGTGTTCACGCAGGAATCGCCACTTTATCGAGCAGACGGTCGAGCACTTGATCGGCGCTCACACCATCGGCCACCGCGTCGTAGCTCAGTTGCAGACGATGGCGCAGCACCGGGTGCACCACGGCGCGGACGTTGTCCGGAGAAACGAAATCCTGGCCCTGCAACCAGGCGTCCGCCCGGGCGCAGCGGTCCAGACCGATGCCGCCGCGAGGGCTGGCGCCGATGCTGATCCAGCGCCCGAGGTCGGCGTCGTAATCGACAGGGTGGCGAGTGGCGTTGATCAGGTCGATCAGGTAACGGTCGATGGCCGGGGAGACGTGCACGGCACTGACTTCTCGGCGCGCGGCGAACACCACGTCCTGAGACAACGAGAATCCCTGCACCGCAGCGGTCCTGGCGCCGAGGGCCTGTTCTTCTTCGCGCAGCAGACGCAGCACCTGGCTTTCGTTTTCCGCGCTCGGGTAATCGAGCATCACTTTCATCAGGAAGCGGTCCATCTGCGCTTCCGGCAGCGGGTACGTGCCTTCCTGTTCGATCGGGTTCTGAGTCGCTACCACAATGAACAGTTCCGGCAGCGCATGGCTGTTGCCGGCCACGGTGATCTGGCGTTCTTCCATGGCTTCGAGCAACGCCGCCTGGACCTTGGCCGGTGCACGGTTGATTTCGTCGGCGAGAATCAGGTTGCCGAACAGCGGGCCGGGCTGGAAGCGGATTTCGTTCTTGCCTTCGACCTGATGCAGCACCTCGGCGCCGGTGATGTCCGACGGCAGCAAATCCGGGGTGAACTGAATGCGGCTCATCTTCGCGTCCAGGTGTTTGGCCAATGCTTTCACCGTGCGGGTCTTGGCCAGGCCGGGCAGGCTTTCCAGCAGCAGATGACCGTTGGCCAGCAGGCCCACAAGGATTTGTCGAATGACCTGATCCTGGCCGAGCACGGCTTCGGCGATGCTGGCTTGCAGGGCATTGAGGTCGTTGAGTGCGGTCATGGGGTCTCCTAGAAAAACGCCAGGGTCATGTTGACGCTGAAACCATTGCCTTCAGGCCGGTTCTTGGTATCGAACTCCGGGACCCAGCGAGCACTGATATTGGCCTGGGCGTCGGCGAACTTGCCGGTCCAGCCCACTGTCGGGCCAGCGCCCACGGAGCGCCCGCGAAAGCCACTGGTTGCGCCGGATCCGGAGTCATCGGTGACCTGCTGGATATAGCCTGCCACCATGCCGGCGTTCCAGCCGTTGCCGAATCCATGGGTCCACAGTGCATCGAGGGTGAAAATGTTGCCGTTGCGATAATCCGTGGCGTCGTTCTCGGTGTAGAACTCCAGGCCGCTCGACAGGGTGAATTCGCCGCCCTTGCCATCCAGGTGGGTGAACGCCACGGTAGGCATGAAGGTGTAATTGTTCTGCCCGGGGTTGGCCAGGCGATCGACGTTGTAGGCGCCTGTCGGCACGTAGATCGGTAGCGAGAACGAGATGTGGTTGAGTTCGTCGAAGTGGTAGCCGGCCGCAATCGGGGTCACCAGCATGTCGGCGAACTGGGTGCCGGTGTCCGAGGTGCCCAGGGTACGGCCACGGGGACCGGTCACGTTGGCGGTGATGTCGGTGTACTGCACTGGCACGCCTATGGCCGAGGCATAGTTCCAGGGACCCTTGCCGGTGTCCCAGACATGGGTGAAGTTGGCCATGGTGTAGGAAACCTTCATGTCCAGCCCGGTACTGATGGCACCCACGATCGGCACTTGAGCGCTGCCCTTGAGTTCGCCGTCGTACCAGATGCTGGTCAGGGACATGACCCAACCCGGCTCCGGGGGCACGATCCCGGCGTTGGAAAACACTTGCTGCCCGGTGATGGGGCGACCGACACCGCCCTCGGCCGCCAGTACCAATGGACTACCGCTGACCATGCACAGCGCCAACAAGGGGCGCACTACGAGAGGCCTGAACATGCCTGACTCCGTTTATTGTTTTGGGGTGACAGGAGTCAGCAACGGCATGTGCCATTGGCCGTTGGTGACTTCCGGTTTTGGCAGATACAAACGCAAAATCCCGTAGAACGGACCACCTCAGTTCATCCTGCTCGGCGGTCGGCGCAGTGATTTGCGGGCCGATGCCCAGCTGCACGCCTTTGGTCTTGAGCAGGAAAATGTCGAATACGTTCAGGTCGCCGATGTCGGTGCTGTAGCCGTTGTGCGGATCGGGTCGGGTGCTGACGGGGAGCGTGACGCGCAGCAACTGCGGGACGCCTATGACGTCATTGGCTGCCATCGGAAGGGCGCCGCGCAGCAGCGCATCATTGGTGTGAGCGTTGGTATCGAACAGCTTGGGTGTGTAGTAATCCTGCAGGTTTATACCGGGTGCCAGGTTCAGCGGGTTGTTGCTTTTGTTGGCGGTCTCGGCGTTATCCGCGTGAGCACAAAAAGCAGGTGCGAATGAAGTCACCCATACAAAGGCGTACTTCCGCAAATTCTTAGACATTAATCCCCCCGTTCCCTGGTGGCTGATTGGGCAGACGGCCCCTGAATCTGGCCGTAACTGCGTGATCCCTTTCCGATCAAGCCTGTAGGACTCGTCAGATGAACTTAGCAGTTAACCGCGGGTTAACCAGTAGGAAGGATTAATTCTTTCGTTTTGTGGGCGGTTTCTCGTGAATTTCGTGTACTAAAAAGTTAATACGGATCAAGCGTTTGCCCAAACAAGTTAAGTAACTATCTAGCCGATGCAGGAGCGAGCCTGCTCGCTCCCACAGGAAACTCAAGCAATAGCCGGTTCAGTCAACCTCAGTTCTTCTTCGCCTGTTCCCAAACCCGCTGTTCCTGCTCGCGCAGTTCCGGTGTGAACTCTGCACCAAAATCTTCCGCTTCAAACACCTGGCGAATCTCGATCTCGGCCTCGGTGCCCGGCATCGGGTTGGGGCAGCGCTTGACCCATTCGATGGCTTCTTCCTTGGACTTCACTTTCCACAACCAGAAACCGGCAATCAGTTCCTTGGTTTCGATGAAGGGGCCGTCGATCACCGTGCGTTTGTCACCTGAAAACTTTATACGAGCGCCTTTGCTGCTCGGGTGCAGGCCTTCGCCCGCGAGCATGATGCCGGCCTTGACCAGTTCTTCGTTGTAGTTACCCATGGCGGTCAGCAGTTCCTGGCTGGGCATCACGCCGGCTTCGGAATCCTGGCTGGCCTTGATGATGATCATAAATCGCATGGTGATGTCTCCGTTGTAATTGAGTGACTCGCTTAATAGTCGAATGGCTGCGTTGCAAATCGACAGCCCCTCGAAAAAATTGTCGTAGCAGACACTTTGGCAGGCTTCATTTCGACCGCCATTTCGCTACACCGTATCTCTGGCGCGCCTGTCCAACGATCAAAGGAATGTTTCCTGTATGCCAATTCTGGAACTCACCACACTCATCCCGGGTCGCACGCCCGAACAGGTCCTCGATTTCTGCCTGGAAGGCGTCAATTTCCCAAGGATTTTTCCCGAACGCATTACCCCGCTGGGCGATATCGATCTGAACAACTTGCGGATTGAAGCCGGGCGGCAATTCCGCTTTCGCCACTGGATGTTCAATGTGATTCCGTCGGACTGGACGGTGGTGATCCGTGAAGTCGGTGAAATGCATTTCATCGACGAGATGCTAAAGGGACCGATGCGTGCCTTTCGTCATGAACATTGGGTCGAGGCGGGAGAGGGCGGTACGCTATATACCGACCGGGTGACGTATTCGGCGATGGGGGGTGCGCCATTGGAGTGGTTGCTGGTCAATGGCTACATGCGGAGGATTTTCGAGGCGCGACATCGCAATATGCTGCAGTTACTCAAGTAGCACCGCTCCCACAGGATTGTGGGTTGTATCCAGTTTTGTGCTCTGATACATGACAATTTATGTTTGGTCATAGGTCGTCGGACAATTTCGTGGTTAACTTCGGCCTCGTCAAAATTCTCCACCACAACGTTCAGAAGGACTCCGTTCATGGCTCAAGTCACTCTCAAAGGCAACCCGGTTCAAGTCAACGGCCAACTGCCACAAGCCGGTTCCAAGGCGCCAGCCTTTTCCCTGGTTGCCGGCAATCTGTCCGACGTCACCCTGAAGGACTTTGCCGGCAAGCGCAAAGTGCTGAACATCTTCCCAAGCGTTGATACCCCGACCTGCGCCACCTCCGTGCGCCAGTTCAACGCCAAGGCCAGCAGCGTCGACAACACTGTCGTGCTGTGCATCTCCGCTGACCTGCCGTTCGCCCAGGCCCGTTTCTGCGGCGCCGAAGGCCTGGAAAACGTACAGAACCTGTCGACCCTGCGCGGTGCCGAGTTCATCCAGAACTACGGCGTGGCCATCGCCGACGGCCCGCTCAAAGGCTTGACCGCCCGCGCCGTCGTGGTTCTGGACGAAAACGACAACGTGCTGCACAGCGAACTGGTTGGCGAAATCGCTGACGAGCCGAACTATGACGCGGCACTTGCTGTTCTGAAATAAGCCGGGCTTTACAATGTTTAACGGCCTGGCCCTGTCCAGGCCGTTTTCATTTGTGTTTCAGTGTCTTGGATAATTCTCCTGTTACGTAAGCCGAAGGTAAATTGCCGGTAAAGGCGCTTTGCTTAAAACCCGCCAGTGCTTATCGTTCAGCCTCATGTAAAAAAGCCCACGCGCCCAATGGTTGATCACTCAATGCAATCCTCCGCTTCCCGTAGTCCTCGTCGCTGGCTGTTCGGCCTGCTTGTCCTGTTGGTCATCGCTGGCCTGTGCTGGAAATTCTGGCCCGGCAGCGCTGCACCCAAAGAGGCTACGGGGCAGAAAGCCGTCGCCGGGCATACCGGCAGGTCGGGCGGGATGCGCCCGGGATTCGGTGGCGCGTCCGGGCCGGTGCCCGTGCGAGTGGCTCCGGCAGTCACCGGTGACTTCCCGCTGTATTTCAAGGCGTTGGGCACGGTCACGGCGCTCAACACCATCAATGTCCGCAGTCGCGTTGGCGGTGAGTTGGTCAAGATCTATTTCGAAGAAGGGCAGATGGTCAAGGCCGGCGACATGCTCGTCGAAATCGACCCGCGCCCTTACCAGAATGCCTTGCTTCAGGCCGAAGGCACCTTGCTGCAGAATCAGGCACAGCTGAAAAACGCCCAGGTCGACGTCGAGCGCTATCGCGGCCTGTACCGCGAAGACAGTATTGCCAAGCAGACCCTGGACACCGCCGAAGCGCTGGTCGGTCAGTTCCAGGGCACGGTCAAGACCAATCAGGCGGCGGTCAACGACGCCAGGCTCAACCTCGAATTCACCAGGATCCGCGCCCCGATCACCGGTCGCGTCGGCCTGCGTCAACTGGACGTCGGCAACCTGGTAGCGGCCAACGACACCACTGCATTGGCGATCATCACCCAGACCCAACCGATCAGCGTGGCCTTCACCCTGCCGGAAAACAGCCTCGACACCGTGCTGGCCCGTTATCGCAGCGGCGCCAAACTGCCGGCTGAAGCCTGGGACCGCGGTGATACCAAACTGCAAGCCACGGGCGTGCTGCAGAGCTTGGACAACCAGATCGACGTCACCACCGGCACCCTGAAATTCAAGGCCCGTTACGAGAACCGCGATCAGTCGCTGTTCCCCAATCAGTTCGTCAATGTGCGGCTGTTGGCCGACACCCTCAAAAACGTGGTACTGGCGCCTTCCGCCGCGATCCAGTTCGGCACCAACGGCACGTTCGCCTATGTCCTGGACGGTGACAAGAAGGTCAAGATCCGTCAGTTGAAAGTCGGCGCCAGTGACGGCCTGAACACTGTGGTCACCGAAGGATTGTCGGCGGGCGATCGGGTCGTACTGGAAGGCACTGACCGCCTGAAAGACGGCAGCGATGTGGAGGTGGTCAACGACAGCCAGGACGTGCCGACCTCGCCGACCGAACACCTGCAAGGCAAATCGGCGGTCAACGCGGCTGAGCCTGCGACCACCGACAAGGCGAAAAAGGGCGGCGCATGAATCTCTCGCGGCTGTTCATCCTTCGCCCGGTAGCCACCACGCTGAGCATGCTGGCGATTATCCTGGCCGGCGTCATCGCCTACCGATTGCTGCCGGTGTCGGCGTTGCCCCAGGTCGATTACCCGACCATTCGCGTCATGACCTTGTACCCCGGCGCCAGTCCGGATGTCATGACCAGCGCGGTGACCGCGCCACTTGAGCGGCAGTTCGGGCAGATGCCCGGCCTGACGCAAATGGCGTCCACCAGTTCCGGCGGCGCGTCGGTGCTGACCCTGCGGTTCAGCCTCGACATCAACATGGATGTGGCTGAGCAGCAAGTGCAGGCGGCGATCAACGCCGCGACCAACCTGTTGCCCAAGGACCTGCCGGCACCGCCGGTGTACAACAAGGTCAACCCGGCCGATACGCCGGTGCTGACCCTGGCCATCACTTCCAAGACCATGTTGTTGCCCAAGCTCAACGATCTGGTCGATACGCGCATGGCGCAGAAGATTGCCCAGATCAGTGGCGTCGGCATGGTCAGCATTGCCGGTGGTCAACGCCAGGCCGTGCGGATCAAGGTCAATCCCGAGGCTTTGGCGGCCAACGGCCTGAACCTGTCGGATGTGCGCACGCTGATCGGCGCCTCCAACGTCAACCAGCCCAAAGGCAACTTCGACGGCCCGACCCGGGTCTCGATGCTCGATGCCAACGATCAACTGACGTCGCCCAAGGATTACGCCAACCTGATCCTGGCCTACGCCAACGGCGCGCCGTTGCGGCTCAAGGACGTGGCGGAGATTGTCGACGGCGCCGAGAATGAGCGGCTCGCTGCGTGGGCCAACGAGAACCAGGCCGTGCTGCTGAACATCCAGCGTCAGCCCGGTGCCAACGTGATCGAGGTGGTGGACCGGATCAAGGCCCTGCTGCCGAGCATCACCGATAACCTGCCGGCCGGCCTCGACGTGGTGGTGCTGACCGACCGCACCCAGACCATCCGCGCCTCGGTCAAGGACGTGCAGCACGAATTGCTGATCGCCATCGCCCTGGTGGTCATGGTCACCTTCCTGTTCCTGCGTCGCGCCAGCGCCACGATCATTCCGTCGGTGGCCGTGCCGCTGTCGCTGATCGGTACGTTCGGCGTGATGTACCTGGCTGGGTTCTCGGTCAATAACCTGACCCTGATGGCCCTGACCATCGCCACCGGTTTCGTGGTGGACGATGCGATCGTCATGCTGGAGAACATTTCGCGTTTCATCGAGGAGGGCGACAGCCCGCTGAACGCGGCACTCAAGGGCGCCAAGCAGATCGGTTTCACCCTGATCTCCTTGACGTTGTCGCTGATCGCCGTGCTGATTCCGCTGCTGTTCATGGCGGACGTGGTCGGGCGGTTGTTCCGCGAGTTCGCCATCACCCTGGCGGTAGCGATCCTGATTTCCCTGGTCGTTTCCCTGACCCTGACGCCGATGATGTGCGCGCGGTTGCTCAAGCGCGAACCCAAGGAAGCAGAGCAGGGCCGTTTTTACCGTGCCAGCGGTGCGTTCATCGACTGGATGATCGCCGCCTACGGGCGCAAGTTGCAGTGGGTGCTCAAGCACCAGCCGCTGACCTTGATGGTGGCCATTGGCACCTTGGCGCTGACGGTATTGCTGTACATGATGGTGCCCAAGGGCTTCTTCCCGGTGCAGGACACCGGCGTCATCCAGGGCATTTCCGAGGCGCCGCAATCGATTTCCTTCGCCGCCATGAGCGAGCGCCAGCAGGAACTGGCCAAGGTCATCCTGGCCGACCCGGCGGTCGAGAGCCTGTCCTCCTACATTGGCGTGGATGGCGACAACTCGACCCTCAACAGCGGCCGGTTGCTGATCAACCTCAAGTCGCACAACGACCGCGACCTGAGCGCCATGCAAGTGATTGCCCGCCTGCAACCGGAACTGGACAAACTGGTCGGCATCCGCCTGTTCATGCAGCCGGTGCAGGACCTGACCATCGAAGACCGGGTCAGCCGCACGCAGTATCAGTTCAGCATGTCGTCGCCGGACTCGGAGCTGCTGAGCCTGTGGAGCGGGCGTCTGGTCGAGGCTTTGGCCGACCGGCCGGAATTGACCGACGTCGCCAGCGATTTGCAGGACAAGGGCTTGCAGGTCTATCTGGTGATTGACCGCGATGCGGCGTCGCGGGTCGGTGTGTCGGTGTCGAACATCACCGATGCGCTGTACGACGCCTTTGGTCAGCGGCAGATTTCCACGATCTACACCCAGGCCAGTCAGTACCGCGTGGTGCTGCAATCGCAGTCCGGCGAGAAGATCGGCCCGCAGGCGCTGGAGCAGATTCACGTCAAGACCACCGACGGCGGTCAGGTGCGCCTGTCCAGCCTGGCGCATGTCGAGGAGCGTCAGGCGCAACTGGCGATCACCCACATCGGCCAGTTCCCGGCGGTGATGATGTCCTTCAACCTCGCGCCCGGCGTGGCGCTGGGGCATGCGGTCGAGATCATCGAACAGGTGCAGAAGGACATCGGCATGCCGATTGGCGTGCAGACCCAGTTCCAGGGCGCGGCGCAGGCGTTCCAGGCTTCGTTGTCGAGCACCTTGCTGCTGATTCTGGCGGCGGTGGTGACCATGTACATCGTGCTGGGTGTGCTCTACGAGAGCTACATCCACCCGATCACCATTCTCTCGACCTTGCCTTCGGCGGCGGTGGGCGCCTTGCTGGCGTTGATCCTCAGCGGCAACGACCTGGGCATGATCGCGATCATCGGCATCATCCTGTTGATCGGCATCGTGAAGAAGAACGCGATCATGATGATCGACTTCGCCCTCGACGCCGAGCGCAACCAGGGCATGGACCCGCAAACGGCGATCTATCAGGCGGCATTGCTGCGTTTCCGGCCGATCCTGATGACCACCCTGGCGGCTTTGTTCGGTGCCGTGCCGTTGATGCTGGCCACCGGTTCCGGCGCGGAACTGCGCCAACCGCTGGGTCTGGTGATGGTCGGCGGCCTGTTGCTGAGCCAGATTCTGACGCTGTTCACTACGCCTGTGATCTACCTGTACTTCGACCGTCTCGGTCGGCGTTTTGGCAAGGCCGACGCTCAGGAGGCGACGGTATGACGCCCCGCAGAACCTGTGGGAGCGGGCTTGCTCGCGAAGGCGTCCGGTCAGTCGACAGGGATGTTGAATGCAAGGCCCTCTTCGCGAGCAAGCCCGCTCCCACAGGGGGGCAGCAGGGCTCGTGGGTTGGTGCGGGGGGCAATCATCGATGAACCTTTCCGGCCCTTTCATCAAGCGCCCGGTCGCGACCATGCTGCTGAGCCTGGCGATCATGCTGCTGGGCGGCGTGAGCTTCGGTTTGCTGCCCGTGTCGCCGCTGCCGCAAATGGACTTTCCGGTGATCGTGGTCCAGGCCAGCCTGCCCGGGGCCAGCCCCGAGGTGATGGCGTCGACCGTGGCCACGCCTTTGGAGCGTTCTTTCGGCAGCATTGCCGGGGTCAACACCATGAGCAGCCGGTCCAGCCAGGGTTCGACCCGGGTGATCCTGCAATTCGACCTGGACCGCGACATCAACGGCGCGGCGCGGGAAGTGCAGGCAGCGATCAACGCCTCGCGCACCCTGCTGCCGAGCGGGATGCGCAGCATGCCGACCTACAAGAAGGTCAACCCGTCCCAGGCGCCGATCATGGTGCTGTCGCTGACGTCGGATGTGCTGGAAAAAGGCCAGCTCTATGACCTGGCATCGACCATCCTGTCCCAGAGCCTGTCCCAGGTGCAGGGTGTCGGCGAGGTGCAAATCGGCGGCAGTTCGTTGCCGGCGGTACGTATCGAGCTTGAACCGCAGTCATTGAACCAGTACGGCGTGGCCCTGGACGATGTGCGCAACACCATCGCCAATGCCAACGTGCGCCGGCCCAAGGGCTCGGTGGAAGACGATCAGCGGCTGTGGCAGGTCCAGGCCAACGATCAGCTGGAAAAAGCCAAGGACTACGAGTCGCTGATCATCCACTACAACGGCGGCGCGGCCCTGCGCCTGAAGGATGTGGCCAAGGTCAGCGATGGCGTCGAGGACCGTTACAACAGCGGTTTCTTCAACGACGACGCGGCAGTGCTGCTGGTGATCAACCGCCAGGCCGGTGCGAACATCATCGAGACGGTCAACGAGATCAAGGCCCAGCTGCCGGCGTTGCAGGCGGTGCTGCCGGCCAGCGTCAAGCTGAACCTGGCCATGGACCGCTCGCCGGTGATCAAGGCCACGCTGCACGAGGCGGAAATGACCCTGCTGATCGCCGTGGCGCTGGTGATCCTGGTGGTGTTCCTGTTCCTCGGTAACTTCCGTGCCTCGCTGATCCCGACCCTGGCGGTGCCGGTGTCGCTGGTCGGTACCTTTGCCGTGATGTACCTCTACGGTTTTTCGCTGAACAACCTGTCGCTGATGGCGCTGATCCTGGCCACCGGGCTGGTGGTGGACGATGCCATCGTGGTGCTGGAGAACATTTCCCGGCACATCGACGAAGGCGTGCGGCCGATGAGGGCCGCGTACCTCGGCGCCCAGGAAGTCGGTTTTACCTTGCTGTCGATGAACGTGTCGCTGGTGGCGGTGTTCCTGTCGATCCTGTTCATGGGCGGGATCATCGAAAGCCTGTTCCGCGAATTCTCCATCACCCTGGCGGCGGCCATCGTGGTCTCGCTGGTGGTGTCGTTGACCCTGACCCCGATGCTCTGCGCTCGCTGGCTCAAGCCGCACACGCCGGGGCAGGAGAACCGCCTGCAACGCTGGAGCCGGCGGACCAACGACTGGATGGTCGGCAAATACGCCACCAGTCTCGACTGGGTGCTGCGCCACAAGCGCCTGACCTTGCTCAGCCTGTTCGTGACAATCGGCGTGAACATTGCGTTGTATGTTGTTGTTCCTAAAACATTTTTACCACAGCAAGATACCGGTCAGCTGATCGGTTTCGTGCGCGGCGACGACGGCCTGTCGTTCAGTGTGATGCAGCCGAAGATGGAGATTTTCCGTCGGGCGGTGTTGAAGGATGAGGCGGTAGAAAGCGTCGCCGGGTTCATTGGCGGCAATAACGGCACCAACAACGCCTTCATGCTGGTGCGCCTCAAGCCGATCAAGGAGCGCAGCATTTCCGCGCAGAAAGTCATCGAACGCCTGCGCAAGGAAATGCCCAAGGTTCCCGGGGCACAACTGATGCTCATGGCGGACCAGGACCTGCAATTCGGTGGTGGCCGTGAGCAGACCACCTCGCAATACTCGTACATCCTGCAGAGCGGGGATCTGGGGGCATTGCGCGAGTGGTATCCGAAAGTCGTCACCGCGCTCAGGGCCTTGCCGGAGCTGACGGCGATCGATGCGCGGGAAGGCCGGGGCGCCCGCCAAGTGACCCTGATCGTCGACCGTGACCAGGCCAAGCGCCTGGGTGTCGACATGGACATGGTCACGGCGGTGCTGAACAACGCCTACAGTCAGCGGCAGATTTCGACCATCTACGACAGTCTTAACCAGTACCAGGTGGTGATGGAGGTCAATCCGAAATACGCCCAGGACCCGATCACCCTCACGCAAGTCCAGGTGATCACCGCTGACGGCGCGCGAATCCCGCTGTCGACCATCGCCCATTACGAAAACAGCCTGGAAAACGACCGGGTCAGCCACGAAGGCCAGTTTGCTTCGGAGAGCATTGCCTTCGACATGGCCGAAGGCGTGACCGTGGAGCAGGGCGGTGCCGCCATCGAGCGGGCGATTGCCAAGGTCGGCCTGCCGGAAGACGTGATCGCGAAAATGGCCGGCACAGCCAACGCTTTCGCGGCGACCCAAAAAAGTCAGCCGTGGATGATTCTGGGGGCGCTGGTGGCGGTGTATCTGGTCTTGGGTGTGCTGTACGAAAGCTACATTCACCCGCTGACGATTCTCTCGACCCTGCCGTCGGCCGGGGTCGGCGCGTTGCTGTCGATCTATGCGTTGGGCGGCGAGTTCAGCCTGATTTCGTTGCTGGGGCTGTTTCTGCTGATCGGCGTGGTGAAGAAAAACGCGATCCTGATGATCGACCTGGCGTTGCAACTGGAACGAAACCAGGGCATGGCACCGCTGGAATCGATCCGCAGCGCCTGCCTGCAACGTTTGCGACCTATCCTGATGACCACCCTGGCGGCGATCCTCGGTGCCTTGCCGTTGCTGTTGAGCCGCGCCGAAGGGGCGGAAATGCGCCAGCCGCTGGGCCTGACCATCATCGGCGGGCTGATCTTCAGCCAGGTACTGACGCTTTACACCACCCCGGTGGTTTACCTCTATCTCGACAACCTGCGCCATCGCTTCAATAAATGGCGCGGGGTGCGTACTGATGTTGCTCTGGAAACTCCGCTATGACTGACCGTTCGCTTTTCAACCTGGCTGCACCGCTGATCACGGCTCGAGGCTCGCGCCTGTTGAGCCTGTCACTGTGCGTGGCGATGCTCAGTGCCTGCGCCGTCGGCCCGGATTACCAGCGCCCGCAAACCGCGGAGCCTGCGCAGTACAAGGCAGCGGAGGGCTGGCGTCAGGCCAACCCGAGCGATGCCCTGGCACGTGGCGCGTGGTGGGAGTTGTATGGCGACCGGCAGCTCAACGACCTGATCGAAAAACTCAACAGCGCCAACCAGACCGTCGCCCAGTCCGAAGCGCAGTACCGCCAGGCCCAGGCCTTGGTGCGCAGTGCACGCGGGGCGTTTTTCCCGACAGTGGACCTGAACGTCAGCAAGAACCGTTCAAGCCAGGGCACCGGCAGCAGCAGCTCCAGCCTGAGCAGTTCGTCCAGCGGTATTCGTGACACGTACTCGGCCCAGGCGGGCGTCAGTTGGGAAGCGGACGTATGGGGCAAGCTGCGCCGAGGCCTCGAAGCCGATACCGCCAATGCCCAGGCAAGCTTTGCCGATCTGGCGGCCATGCGCCTGAGTCAACAGTCGGAGCTGGTGCAGAATTACCTGCAACTGCGCGTGATCGATGGCCAGAAACGCTTGCTCCAGGACACGGTCGAGGCATATCAGCGTTCGTTGAAGATGACCGAAAACCAGTACCGCGCAGGCGTATCGGGCAAGGACGCGGTGGCCCAGGCCCAGACACAGCTCAAAAGCACCGAAGCCGATATGATCGACCTGATCTGGCAACGCGCCCAGTTGGAGAACGCCATCGCTGTGCTGATCGGCCTGCCGCCGGCCGAGTTCAGCCTGGCGCAAAGCCAGGACATCCCGCAATTGCCGCAAGTACCGCTGGCGCTACCTTCGCAGTTGCTGGAGCGTCGCCCGGACATCGCTTCGGCCGAGCGCTCGGTGATGGCCGCCAACGCCAACATAGGTGTGGCCAAGGCTGCCTATTACCCGGACCTGACCCTGAGCTTGAACGGTGGTTACAGCAGCAGTACCTCGAAAGACTTGTTCAGCCTGCCGAACCGCTTCTGGTCGGTCGGACCGCAATTGGCCATGACCCTGTTCGACGGTGGCCAGCGCTCGGCGGAAGTCGACCGCAGTGAAGCGGCCTATGACGAAACGGTGGCCAAGTACCGCCAGACCGTACTGGACGGATTCCGCGAAGTGGAAAACTACCTGGTGCAGCTCAAGGTGCTTGAGGATGAAGCCGTCGTGCGCCAACAGGCACTGGATGCCGCCCGTGAATCATTGCGCCTGACCCAGAACCAGTACAAGGCCGGTTTGATCGCGTACATCGATGTGGTGGTGACCCAGGCGGCGGCGCTGAACAATGAACGCAGCAACCTGGACCTGTTGCAAAGCCGCCTGATAGCCAGTGTGCAGTTGATTGCCGCGTTGGGGGGTGGCTGGGACGGGCAGCTTGAGGTGAGCGAAAACCGATAGCGTAGCTGCAATCCCTGTGGGAGCGAGCTTGCTCGCGATGGCTGCGTCACATTCAGCATGGATGTTGCCTGACCCACCGCTATCGCGAGCAAGCTCGCTTCCACAGGTTTTGTCAGGTGCCAGCAGCTTGAAGCAAGTTAATGTAAAACCTTAAAACAAGCGTTTCATCGGACTGATGGCCCTTTGCTCATTTTGTGAGTGCGTTCTCATTTGGAATCAGTACAATCGCCGCATTTGCCCCCGCCCGAGAATGAAAGCCATTAACAAGGGGGCTTTCGCGAGAAGTCTCCATGCTCATCGGCAGCTATTCCCCCACCCTGGTCATCATTTCGCTCTGTGTAGCGATTCTCGCCTCATACACCGCACTCGACCTGACCGGACGCATTGCCACCGCCAAAGGCCGCGCCGTGCATTTGTGGACTGCGGGCGGGGCCGTTGCCATGGGCATCGGCATCTGGTCGATGCACTTTATCGGCATGCTCGCGTTCAAGTTGCCGATCGACCTGGGGTACGACGGCACCATCACCCTGTTGTCGTTGCTGATCGGCGTGCTCTCCAGCGGTTTTGCGCTGTGGCTGGTCAGCCAGCCGCAATTGCCGGCCTGGCAACTGGCCTTTGGCGCGTTGGTCATGGGCGCCGGCATCAGCGCGATGCACTACACCGGCATGGCTGCCATGCGCATGCAACCGGGCATCGACTATGACCCGACGCTGTTCGGCGCCTCGCTGCTGATCGCTGTCGGTGCTTCGGGCGCAGCATTGTGGATCGCTTTCCATCTGCGCCAGCACACGCCTTATGTCCGTCTGATCCGTGGTGGTGCCGCCGTGATCATGGGTATCGCCATCGTCGGCATGCACTACACCGGGATGGCCGCCGCACGCTTTGCCGACGGCAGTTTTTGTGGCGCGGCGGTCAATGGATTGAGCGGCAATGGCCTGGACAACCTGGTGCTGATCACCACGTTGGCGGTGCTGAGCATTGCCCTGCTGACCTCGATCCTCGATGCACGCCTGGAGGCTCGCACCGCGAGCCTGGCCCAGTCGCTGACCGAGGCCAACCGTGAACTGACCCAATTGGCCTTGCATGACACCCTCACCGGATTGCCGAACCGGACGTTGCTCGCCGATCGAATCGATCAGGCCATGTCGCGGGTCCGGGAAGAAGGGGGGTGCTTTGCCCTGATGTTCATCGATCTGGACGGCTTCAAACCGGTCAACGATGCCTTCGGCCACCACATGGGTGATCTGTTGTTGCGCGAAGTGGCCCTGCGCCTGCGCGAAGACTTGCGCAGCCAGGACACCCTGGCACGGATCGGCGGCGATGAGTTCGTGTTGCTGGTGCAATTGAGCGAACAGAACGACGCCTTGAACCTGGCGGCCCGTCAGGTCGGGTTGATCGCGCGCGCGTTCCGGGTTGCCGAACATGATTTGCACATTTCCGCCAGTGTCGGCATCGCGCTCTACCCGGGTAACGGGCAGTCCGCCCACGAGTTGCTGATGAACGCCGACGCGGCGATGTACCACGCCAAGGGCGCGGGTAAAAACGGCTACAGCTTTTTCGATGTCTCGATGAACAACAACGCCCGCAAGCAGCTGCAATTGCTGCAGGATCTGCGCAATGCCGTGGAACAGCAGGAATTCAGCCTGCATTACCAGCCCAAGTTCGACGCCGCCAATGGCCGGCCAGTGGGCGCCGAGGCCTTGTTGCGCTGGGAACACCCGACTCAAGGAATGCTGTTGCCGGACAAATTCATCGAGCTGGCGGAAAAAACCGGGCTGATCATTCCGATCGGCGAGTGGGTGCTCAACGAAGCCTGCCGTCAGATGCGCGAGTGGTACGTGCTGGGCTACACCGACTGGCGCATCGCGGTGAACCTTTCGGCCATTCAGTTTTGCCATGCCGGGCTGGTCCAGAGCGTTGCCAAGGCGCTGGCGACGCACCATCTGCCACCCAACAGCCTGACCCTGGAAATCACCGAAACCACCGCCATGAGCGATGCCGATGCGAGCATGACGGTGCTGCAGGAACTGTCGGAAATGGGTGTCGACCTGTCCATCGACGATTTTGGTACCGGCTATTCGAGCTTGATGTACCTCAAGCGCCTGCCGGCCAACGAGCTGAAGATCGACCGCGGTTTTGTCCGGGACCTGGAGCGCGACAGCGATGACGCCGCCATCGTTTCGGCCATCGTCGCCCTCGGTCAGGCGCTGGGGTTGCGCATCGTCGCCGAAGGTGTGGAAACCGGTGTGCAGCAGGACTTCCTGACTCAGCTCGGCTGCGATTCGTTGCAGGGTTACCTGCTGGGGCATCCGCTGCCGGCCGCAGGCTTCATGGTGGAAATCCATCGCGGGGAGCAGTTGGTCGAGCAGTTGAAAGCCAGTGCCAGGCGCGAGATGTCGATGACATGACAGCTGATGTGAAGCCATGCAAAAACCGCCAATGGCGGTTATTCTTGCCCCCGACCGCTTAAGCTTTGATTGGGGGAAAGCTCGCATGGACAAAGTCATCGTCATCACCGGCGGTAGCCGCGGCATCGGTGCCGCCACCGCTCTGTTGGCCGCCGCGCAGGGCTATCGGATCTGCATCAACTATCAGGCGGACGAACAGTCTGCATTCGGCGTGCTGGAGCAAGTCCGCGCCCTCGGTGCGCAAGCCATTGCGGTACGGGCCGACGTCAGCATCGAAGACGAAGTGATCGCGCTGTTCAATCGGGTGGACAGTGAACTGGGGCGGGTCACCGCGCTGGTGAACAACGCCGGCACCGTCGGGCAGAAGTCCCGGGTCGACGAGATGTCCGAGTTCCGCATTCTCAAAATCATGAAAACCAACGTCCTGGCGCCGATGCTCTGTGCCAAGCACGCGATCCTGCGCATGTCGCCCAGGCACGGCGGGCAGGGCGGCAGCATCGTCAACGTATCGTCGGTCGCCTCGCGTTTGGGATCGCCCAACGAGTACGTGGATTACGCAGCGTCCAAAGGCGCGCTGGACACCTTCACCATCGGCCTGTCCAAGGAAGTGGCGGGTGAGGGGATTCGGGTCAACGCCGTGCGTCCGGGTTACATCTACACCGATTTCCATGCCTTGAGCGGCGATCCGGATCGGGTCAGCAAGCTGGAATCGGCGATTCCGATGGCGCGGGGCGGGCGTCCGGATGAAGTGGCGGAGGCGATTGTCTGGTTGTTGTCGGACAAGGCTTCTTATGCGACGGGGACTTTTGTTGATCTTGGTGGTGGGCGTTAGTTCCTGAGACAAGCGTTGTCTGCGCTGGCCTCATCGCGAGCAAGCTCGCTCCCACAGTGGATCTCAAGTGCTCACAAATCTTGTGTGTACAGAGAAACCTGTGGGAGCGAGCTTGCTCGCGATAGCAATTTATAAAACGACATGGCGCTGTCAGAACGACCGCACAATCCGCCCCAACGTCTCCATCGCCTTCTCCGAGTCCTCGGTCCACGGGCTGCCGTAATTCAACCGAATACAATTCCTGAAGCGCTGGGTCGGTGAAAAGATCGGCCCCGGTGCAATGCTGATGCCTTGCGCCAATGCCATCTGGAACAACTTCAACGAATCCATCTGCTGTGGCAATTCCAGCCACAGAAAGTACCCGCCGGCCGGTTGACTGACCCGCGTCTGCGCCGGGAAATAGCGGGCTATGGCGGCGAGCATGGCGCTTTGCTGGTCTTCCAGGGCGTGGCGCAATTTACGCAGGTGCCGGTCGTAGCCGCCGTGTTGCAGGTAATCGGCGATTGCCGCCTGGGCCGGCATCGAGGCGCACAGCGAGGTCATGAGTTTCAGCCGTTCGATTTTCTGTGCGTAACGCCCGGCAGCCACCCAGCCGATGCGGTAGCCAGGGGCCAGGCTCTTGGCGAATGAACCACAGTGCATCACCAGGCCTTCGGTATCAAAGGCCTTGGCCGGTTTCGGTGCTTGCTGGCCGTAATAGAGTTCGGCGTAGACATCGTCTTCGATCAGCGGCACCTGGTGGCGCCGCAACAATTCCACAAGCTGCTGTTTCTTGGCCTCGGGCAGAGTCGCGCCCATGGGGTTCTGGAAACTGGTCATGCACCAGCAGGCCTTGATCGGATGCCGTTCCAGGGTTTGCTCGAGTACGCCGAGGTCGATGCCATCGCGCGGGTGCACGGGAATTTCCACGGCCTTGAGTTTCAGGCGTTCGAGTACTTGCAGACAGGCGTAGAACGCCGGGGCTTCGATGGCCACCAGATCGCCAGGTTCGGTCACCGCTTGCAGGCAAAGGTTCAGGGCTTCGAGGGCGCCGTTGGTGATCAGCAGTTCCTCCATGGGCAACATCAGCCCGCCGACCATATAGCGCAGGGCGATTTGCCGGCGCAGTTGCGGGTTGCCCGGCGACATGTCGGTGACCACCATGCGCGGGTCCATGTCGCGGCTGGCGCTGGCCAGGGAGCGGGACAAACGTTGCAGGGGAAACAACGTCGGGCTGGGGAACGCCGAGCCGAAGGGCACGGTGTTCGGGTCCTTGATCGAGTCGAGCACCGAAAACACCAGTTCGCTGACGTCTACTTCCGTCGACTCGTTGACCTCATTGCTGATCACCGGCTCGGAAAACGGCCGGGGTGCGTGGGCGTTGACGAAATAGCCGGAGCGCGGCCGAGCGCGGATCAGGCCGCGACGCTCCAGCAGGTAATAGGCCTGGAACACCGTCGACGGGCTGACCCCGTAGGTCTGGCTGGCGTAGCGCACCGACGGCACCCGCTGGCCGGGACCCAGGACGCCGGAGCGGATCAGTTCTGCGATGTCGTCGGCGAATTTTTCGTAGCGTTTCATCGGTGTCCCGCAATGGAGTCGGTTCGATTAATTGTGGCGAGGGGGCTTGCCCCCGTTGGACTGCGCAGCAGTCCCATTTTGGGGCCGCTTCGCGATCCAACGGGGGCAAGCCCCCTCGCCACAGTGGATTGCATTGCCAAAACAAGACTGCACTTCACAAAGGTCAGCATCTTAAAGGCTCAGCGATTCATTGGCGCCACAAACCGGCTCTTCGCCACGCTGTAGACGCCAGGGTCATCGCTGTCGACCACCTTGAAGCCGAGGCTCTGTGAACTGCTGGCCGGACGCTCCGTGAGCATCGCCACCGACACCGGCACATCGACAATCTCGCCCGGCGCCAGGCTGAATTCGGTCCCGCCCTGCAACTGGAAATCATCGGCATCCACCAGGCTCAATTGATAGTCCTGACGCTGCTGGGTTTTGTTGATCACCTTCAGACTGTAGATGTTTTCGATCTGCCCCTGGCTGTTCTCGCGGAACAGGCCCCGGTCCTTGCTGACATCAAGGGACACCATCGGTCGTTCCACCAGCGCCATCACCAGGGCTGCGATCATCACTAGCAGCACGGCGGTGTAGCCGATAAGACGTGGGCGCAGCAGGTGTGTCTTGCCACCCTGCAACTGATGCTCGGAGGTGTAGCTGATCAACCCTGGGGCGTAGCCCATTTTGTCCATGATCGAGTCACAGGCGTCGATGCACGCCGCGCAACCGATGCATTCCATCTGCAAGCCGTCGCGGATATCGATGCCGGTGGGGCAGACCTGTACGCACAGCTGGCAGTCGATGCAATCACCCAGCCCGACCTCGGCCGGTTTGACTTCGCGCTTGCGTGGGCCACGACTCTCGCCACGGGCCACGTCGTAGGAAATGGTCAGGGTGTCCTTGTCGAACATCACGCTCTGGAACCGCGCGTAGGGACACATGTGCATGCACACCGCTTCACGCAGCCAACCGGCATTGATGTACGTGGCGCCGGTAAAAAACAGCACCCAGAACAGGCTGACGCCACTCATCTGGAAGGTCAGCAGCTCTTCGGCCAACGGCCGGATCGGCGTGAAGTAGCCGACGAAGGTCAGGCCGGTCAGCAGGCTGATGGCCAACCACAAGGTGTGCTTGGCCGCGCGACGCATCAGCTTGTTCAGGCCCCACGGCGCGGCTTGCAACTTGATCCGCTGGTTGCGTTCGCCTTCGGTGATCTTCTCGCACCACATGAAGATCCAGGTCCATGAACTTTGTGGGCAGGTGTAGCCGCACCAGACCCGGCCCGCGAACACGGTGATCGCAAACAGGCCGAACGCGGCAATGATCAACAACGCCGAGAGCAGGATGAAATCCTGCGGCCAGAAGGTCGCGCCGAAGATATGGAACTTGCTTTGCGAAAGATCCCAGAGCACCGCCTGGCGGCCGCCCCAGTTCAGCCACACGGTGCCGAAAAACAGCACAAACAGAAAACCGGCGCCGCTGATGCGCAGGTTGCGGTATAGCCCGGTGAAGCTGCGGGTGTGGATCAGGTTGTCGCTGGATTTGGCCTTCATCTTGGGGCGCGAAGGCTCGAATGTTTCTACGGTTCGGACGGGGATTCTTTCGCTCATGGTCATTCGCTCATCAGCCTCCATCAGGCATGAGCACTATGAGCGGCGATCTGTTTGCATAACAGACTCAGGTATTGCATTAAAAAGCGGATCAGATGGCCATGTTTGCACGGACTGCGACAACTTGAAGCAGCCACCGCTGCAGGGTCCATGGAGCTTTGCAAAGCAGCGGCGGCAAGTGCGGATCAAACCCGGTCAAATCACCGAACCACTGTCGGTAGCTTTCAGGTGCCGGCGTCCATCCACCGCGCCTGCGACGGTCAAGGCGTCGGCCTCGGCTTCCGTGATGTAGATGCGCTCGCCTTCGATGTCCACTGCCGACATGGCCATGGCACCGTCGGTGATGATGGTCACGTCGGGACACAGACGAATGAGTTCGCCATTTTCAGTGGTGAAAAAGCAGGTCTGGTTCTCGATGCGTACGGTCATGGCGGGATCCTTTTTTCAGTGGAAACTAAAGTTTCAGGCCGCAACCGCCGGTCATCGTTCTGTGCAACTGATTAATGGTCGCTGCGGTCCACCGTCCATGGCCCCTCACAAGGACAATCCCATGAACACTTGGTGGCACGAAGTCTGGGTGACGCTGCAAGGCGAGTTCGCCGACATTGGCGATGCCTCGCAATTGACGCGAGTGACCGTGCGCCTGTTGATGGCCGCGGTGCTGGGCGGAATTCTCGGGTTCGAGCGTGAACACCAGGGCAAGGCCGCCGGCGTGCGCACCCACATGCTGGTGGCAATGGGGGCGGCGCTGTTCGTGTTGGTGCCGCAGATGTCCGGCTCACAGGCCGATGCCATGAGCCGGGTGGTGCAGGGCGTGATTGCCGGGATCGGCTTCCTGGGGGCTGGCACTATCCTGAAAAACCGCGACGGCGATGAGGGGCACGTCAAGGGCCTGACCACCGCCGCCGGCCTGTGGATGACCGCCGCCATCGGCGTCGCGGCCGGGCTGGGCCGGGAGGCAACGGCGGTGTTCAGTACGTTGTTGGCGCTGGGAGTGTTCAGTGTGATGCCGGGGATTGTGAAACTGATCGACAAGGATCACCAATGAGATCGTTCCCCGTCAGTATGGGAGCGATCAACTGTCGTCATTCAGGGGGCACAATCACCGGCGGCATCGTCGTTGGCGGTTCTTCCCTTGGTGGCGGGTTCGTGCCGGGCGGATCCTGTTCGGGCACCGGTTGCGGATCGCTGGGTGGGATCACCGGGTTGTCGATGTTGGGATCGGGGGTTTCAGCCGGGAATGGATTGTTCATTGTTCAAGCCTCCAGTGGCACATGGCGTGAGTCGTGCTTAAGTAGGTGGACTGATTGGTTGACCGCGGCGCGAAGGACTTGATTCCGGGAATTGCCGATGAAACTTTCCCGGCGGTTGTCGCTCGGAACCTAAGTGAGTGCATCCTGGGGCGGATTGCCCGGCGGGTGGCGACCAGACACAAGCGCGTCCATGGGGCGTAAGGAGAGAGGCTCGATGACGGCTGAAAAACCGACTGAGTTGAGCTACAACCCGCACATGCCGCTGTCGCAGGCGTTGTTGCTGCCGCGTATCGTCATTGAAAACATCATGCCGATCCTTGAAGGCGGACAATTCGCCGTCAAGGCCGTGGTGGGGCAGGACGTGGTGGTGACGGCCAAAGTCTTCGCCGACGGGCATGACAAGCTGGCGGTGCGCGTGCGCTGGCGGGCCGAGGACGAGGACGCCTGGCAAAGCGCGGCCATGAACGACCTGGGCAATAACGGCTGGCAAGGGCAGTTCCGGGTCGACAGCCAGGGCCGTTATCTGTTCTGTATCGAAGCCTGGATCGATCAGTTCGCCAGTTTTTGCCATGAGCTGGAAAAGAAGCATGCGGCGGCAGTGCCCGTCAGTCTGGAATTGCAGGAAGGGCGGATTCACGTCCAGCAGGCCGCCGAGCGTAGCGAAGGGCTACTCAGCGAGCAACTGGCGGCCTTGCACCATGAACTGTCAGGACTGCTCGAAACCGAGCAGGTCGCACTGTTTTTGCACCCCCGTAGCGCCGACCTCATGGCCCGCGTCAATCATCGCGCCTACCTGAGCCTGAGCCCGGAGTACCCGGTGGATGTCGAGCGCGAACTGGCGCAGTTCGCCAGTTGGTATGAATTGTTCCCGCGCTCGATCACCGACAGCCCGACGCGCCATGGCACCTTCAATGACGTGCATACGCGACTGGCGATGATCCAGGACATGGGTTTCGATGTGCTGTATTTCCCGCCGATCCACCCGATCGGGCGCAGCTACCGCAAAGGCCCGAACAACAAGCTGACGGCGGGTCCCGATGATCCGGGCAGCCCCTATGCGATTGGTAGCGAGGAAGGCGGGCACGAGGCGATTCACTCGCAATTGGGTACCCGCGAAGACTTTCGCCGACTGGTGGCGGCCGCTGCGGCCCATGGTCTGGAAATCGCCCTGGATTTTGCCATCCAGTGTTCCCAGGACCATCCATGGCTCAAGCAACACCCCGGCTGGTTCAACTGGCGGCCGGACGGCACGATCAAATATGCGGAGAACCCACCGAAGAAATACCAGGACATCGTCAACGTCGACTTCTATGCCCCCGAGGCGATTCCGAGCCTGTGGGTGGAACTGCGCGACATCGTGGTGGGCTGGGTCGAGGAGGGCGTGAAGATCTTTCGCGTCGATAATCCGCACACCAAGCCGTTGCCGTTCTGGCAATGGCTGATCGCCGATGTACGGGCGCTGTACCCCGAGGTGATCTTCCTCGCCGAAGCCTTTACCACCCCGGCAATGATGGCGCGCCTGGGCAAGGTCGGTTACTCCCAGAGCTACACCTATTTCACCTGGCGCAACACCAAGGCCGAACTGGCGACCTACTTCACCGAACTCAACGAGTCGCCGTGGCGAGAATGCTACCGGCCGAATTTCTTCGTCAATACACCGGACATCAACCCGGCGTTCCTCCACGAATCCGGGCGTCCCGGGTTTCTCATTCGCGCCGTGCTGGCGACCATGGGCTCGGGCCTGTGGGGCATGTATTCGGGTTTCGAGTTGTGCGAGTCGGCTCCGGTACCGGGTAAGGAGGAATACCTCGATTCCGAGAAGTATGAGATCCGCCCGCGGGACTTCAACGCGCCGGGCAACATCATTGCCGAGATCGCCCAGCTCAACCGCATCCGACGGCAGAACCCGGCGTTGCACACGCATCTGGGCCTGAAGGTCTACAACGCCTGGAACGACAACATCCTTTACTTCGGCAAGCGCAGCGCCGATGGAGGCAATTTCATTCTGGTGGCGGTCAGTCTCGATCCGCACAACGTGCAGGAAGCGAACTTCGAGTTGCCGTTGTGGGACATGGGCTTGCCTGACTACGCCAGCACCCAGGGCGAAGATTTGATGAATGGTCATCGCTGGACCTGGCACGGCAAGCAGCAGTTCATGCGGATCGACCCGGCGTATCAGCCGTTCGGGATTTGGAGGATAACTGTTTAAACGCAAAACCTGTGGGAGCGAGCTTGCTCGCGATAGCAATTTTGTGGGCAACCTCTTTATTGAATATTCAATTGTCATCGCGAGCAAGCTCGCTCCCACGTAGACCTCATTGCGTTTGACTCGAGTGACCAGCCCGGCGGAACTTTCGAATTCACCAGGAGTTGCACATGGCGAAGAAACCCAAGGCAGCCACGTTCATCAAGGACCCGCTCTGGTACAAGGACGCGGTGATCTATCAAGTCCACGTCAAATCGTATTTCGACTCCAACAACGACGGGATTGGCGACTTTCCCGGCCTCATCGCCAAGCTCGATTACATCGCCGACCTGGGCGTCAACACCATCTGGCTGTTGCCGTTCTACCCCTCGCCACGGCGCGATGACGGCTACGACATCGCCGAATACCGTGGCGTACACAGCGACTACGGCACCATGGCCGATGCCAGGCGCTTCATTGCCGAGGCGCACAAACGCGGCCTGCGGGTGATCACCGAACTGGTCATCAACCACACCTCCGACCAGCACCCGTGGTTCCAGCGGGCGCGCAAGGCCAAACCCGGATCGGCGGCGCGGGACTTCTATGTGTGGTCCGATGACGATCAAAAATACGATGGCACGCGCATCATCTTTCTCGATACAGAGAAGTCCAACTGGACCTGGGACCCGGTCGCCGGCCAATACTTCTGGCACCGTTTCTACTCCCACCAACCGGACCTGAACTTCGATAACCCGCAAGTCATGAAAGCGGTGCTGTCGGTGATGCGTTACTGGCTCGACATGGGCATCGACGGCTTGCGTCTGGACGCGATTCCCTACCTGATCGAGCGCGATGGCACCAACAATGAGAACTTGCCGGAAACCCACGACGTCCTGAAAAAGATCCGTGCGGAAATCGACGCCAACTACCCCGACCGCATGTTGCTGGCCGAGGCCAATCAGTGGCCGGAGGATACTCAGTTGTACTTCGGCGACACCGACAAGAAAGGCCTGAACGGCGATGAATGCCACATGGCCTTCCACTTCCCGTTGATGCCGCGCATGTATATGGCGCTGGCCCAGGAAGATCGTTTCCCGATTACCGACATTCTGCGCCAGACCCCGGATATACCCGCCAACTGCCAATGGGCGATCTTCCTGCGCAACCACGATGAGCTGACCCTGGAGATGGTCACCGACAAGGAACGCGATTACCTGTGGAATTACTATGCCGCCGACCGCCGGGCGCGGATCAACCTGGGGATTCGCCGGCGTCTGGCGCCGCTGATGGAACGCGACCGCCGTCGGGTCGAGTTGCTTCACAGCCTGCTGCTGTCCATGCCCGGCACGCCGACCCTGTATTACGGCGATGAGATCGGCATGGGCGACAACATCTACCTCGGCGACCGCGACGGTGTGCGCACGCCGATGCAATGGTCCATCGACCGCAACGGCGGTTTCTCCCGAGCCGACCCGGCGAGTCTGGTGCTGCCGCCGATCATGGACCCGCAATACGGCTACCTGTCGGTCAACGTCGAAACCCAGGCTGGCGACCCGCATTCGCTATTGAACTGGACCCGGCGCATGCTTGCCGTGCGCAAGCATTCCAAGGCCTTCGGGCGCGGCACGTTGAAGATGCTGTCGCCCAGCAACCGGCGGATTCTGGCCTACACCCGTGAATACACCGGGGTGGACGGCAAACACGAAATCATTCTGTGCGTGGCCAACGTGTCGCGCAGCGCCCAGGCCGCCGAGCTGGATCTGTCGGCCTACGTCGGCATGGTGCCGGTGGAGATGCTCGGGGGTAACGCATTCCCCCCCATCGGCCAGCTGAACTTCCTCCTGACGCTGGCGCCTTACGGCTTCTACTGGTTCGGCCTCGCCGCGGAAAACCAGATGCCGAGCTGGCACGTGGAGCCTGCACAGAGCCTGCCGGACTTCACCACGCTGGTGCTGAAAAAACGCATGGAGGAACTGCTCGAAGCACCGTCACGCACCACGCTGGAGCAAAGCATCCTGCCCAACTGGTTGCAGAACCGCCGCTGGTTCGCAGGTAAGGACGCCGCCATCGAACAGGTCGAACTGGCCTATGGCGTGCGATTCGGCGATCCGCAGCACCCGGTGCTGTTCAGCGAGATCAATGTCACCAGCGGTGGCCAGAGCAGCCGCTACCAGTTGCCGTTCGGTTTTATCTCGGAAGATCAGGTCGGTACTCCCTTGCCGCAGCAATTGGCATTGTCGCGGGTACGGCGTGGGCGCCAGGTCGGCCTGATCACCGATGCCTTCAGCCTGGACACCTTTGTGCATGCCGTATTGCAGGGCATTCAGGCCGGCACCGTATTGGCCTCCAGCGATGGCGACATTCGCTTCGAGTCCACTGCCGAACTGGAAAAGCTCGGCCTCAATGCCGAGTCGCCGGTACGTTACCTGTCCGCCGAACAGTCCAACAGCTCGGTGGTGATCGGCAACAGCTTGGTACTGAAGCTGATCCGCAAGGTCGCCTGCGGCGTGCACCCTGAGCTGGAAATGAGCGCGTACCTGACGCAAGCCGGGTTCAGCAATATTTCGCCATTGCTGGGGGCCGTGGTGCGCCGGGATGGGGCGGGTGAAGATAATTTGCTGATGATCGCCCAAGGCTACCTGAGCAATCAGGGCGACGCCTGGGAATGGACTCAGAACAACCTCGAACGGGCACTTCGTGATGAACTGGCCGACGCCGTGTCCGAGCAGGAACAGCATTACAACGCGCTCGGCGAACTGAAAGATTTCGCCGCTATGCTTGGTCAGCGTCTGGGGGAAATGCACCAGGTGCTGGCGGCGCCGAGTGCCAACCCGGACTTCTTGCCCCAGGTCACTACGCAGAAGGAGGCGCTGGCCTCGGCCAAGGATGTCGCGGCGCAAATCGAGCGCGCGCTGAACTTGCTCAAGCAGCATAAAAATCAACTTGACCCGGCGGACCAGACCCTGGTCGGCCGTTTACTGGACAACAAGAAAGCCATCCTCGGCCATGTACAGGCGTTGGGCAAAAAGACCGCGGGCGGCTTGCGCATTCGTGTGCACGGCGACCTGCACCTGGGGCAGGTGCTGGTGATCAAGGGCGATGCCTACCTGATCGACTTCGAAGGCGAACCGGCCCGGCCATTGCATGAACGACGGGGCAAACACAGCCCGTACAAGGATGTCAGCGGCGTGCTGCGGTCTTTCGACTATGCGGCGGCGATGGCGATCAACGTGCAGAGCGTCGATAACACCGCAGCGGCCGATGCCGCGCGCTTGCGGGTCACCGATCGCTACTTGAGCGAGGCGCGGCAAGCATTTGTCGACGCTTATCGGCTGGCGGCAGCTAGTCTTGCCCATGCATGGCAAGATCCCGAAGGCGAGGATGCCGCGCTGGCGTTGTTCGGTCTGGAGAAGGCGGCGTATGAAGTGGCTTATGAGGCGGAAAATCGCCCCGCCTGGTTGCCCGTGCCGTTGCACGGTTTATATGGATTATTGAGTGGGCTTAAACCCTTTTCCGATCTTGGTGGAGAGTAGTCATGAGTGTCTCGAACAAGGAACAGGGTCATCACAAAGAAGCGCTGCTGCCCAGGGCGCGGGATATCGACGCATTGGTGCGCGCCGAGCATATCGATCCTTTTGCGATTCTTGGCCCCCACGCTGATGGCGCTGGCGGGCAATTCATTCGCGCGTATCTGCCGGGTGCCTTGAGTGTGCAGGTGCTGGCCAGGGATACCGGACAAGAGCTCGGCCAACTTGAAGCCACAGAGACGCCGGGATTGTTTGTCGGGCATTTCGAACGTGCGCAAGCGTATCTGCTGCGTACCCGTTGGGCCGGCGGCGAGCAAACGGCAGAAGATCCTTACAGCTTCGGTCCGTTGTTGGGCGAAATGGATTTGTATCTGTTTGCCGAAGGCAATCACCGCGACCTCAGCGGGTGCCTGGGCGCGCAACTGAAAACCGTGGACGGCATCGACGGCGTGCGTTTCGCCGTGTGGGCGCCGAATGCCCGGCGGGTGTCGGTGGTCGGTGATTTCAACGTCTGGGACGGGCGCCGGCACCCGATGCGCCTGCGTCACCCCACAGGCGTCTGGGAATTGTTCATCCCGCGCCTGCAAGCCGGGGACACCTACAAATACGAGATTCTCGGCGCCCACGGCATCCTGCCGTTGAAGGCCGATCCCGTGGCGTTGGCCACCAGCCTGCCACCGGACACCGCCTCGAAAGTCGCTTCACCCTTGAACATCGACTGGCAGGATCAGGACTGGATGATGGCCCGAGGTGACCGCCAGCGGGTGACGGCGCCGTTGTCGATCTACGAATTGCACGCCGGCTCGTGGCAATGCGAGCTGGACGATCTGGGCGAAGTGGCCCGCCAGTACACTTGGCCCGAGTTGACCGAGCGGCTGATTCCCTATGTCAAAGACCTCGGTTTCACCCACATCGAACTGATGCCGATCATGGAGCACCCGTTCGGCGGCTCGTGGGGTTATCAGTTGTTGTCGCAATTCGCGCCGAGTGCGCGGTATGGCACGCCGGACGAGTTCGCCGCGTTCATCAACGCCTGCCACCAGGCCGAACTCGGGGTGATTCTCGATTGGGTGCCGGCGCATTTTCCCACCGATACCCACGGCCTGGCCCAGTTCGACGGCACGGCGCTGTACGAGTACGGTAACCCGCAGGAAGGTTTCCATCAGGACTGGGACACCCTGATCTACAACCTGGGTCGCACCGAAGTGCACGGCTACATGCTGGCGTCGGCGCTGCACTGGCTCAAGCATTTCCACGTCGACGGCCTGCGGGTCGATGCGGTGGCCTCGATGCTCTACCGCGACTACTCGCGCAAGGCCGGCGAGTGGGTGCCGAACCGCCATGGCGGGCGGGAGAACCTGGAAGCCATCGACTTCCTGCGTCACCTCAATGACGTGGTGGCCCTCGAAGCGCCCGGTGCGTTGGTGATCGCCGAGGAATCCACCGCATGGCCCGGTGTAAGCCAGGGCACGCAACAGGGCGGCCTGGGCTTTGCCTACAAATGGAACATGGGCTGGATGCACGACTCGCTGCATTACATCCAGCAGGACCCGGTGTACCGCGCCCATCACCACAACGAACTGAGTTTCGGCCTGGTGTATGCGTGGTCCGAGCGCTTCATCCTGCCGATCTCCCACGATGAAGTGGTGCACGGCAAACACTCGCTGATCGACAAGATGCCCGGCGACCGCTGGCAGAAATTCGCCAACCTGCGGGCCTACCTGAGTTTCATGTGGGCGCATCCGGGCAAGAAACTGCTGTTCATGGGCTGCGAGTTCGGCCAGTGGCGCGAGTGGAACCATGACCAGCAACTGGACTGGTACCTGTTGCAATACCCAGAGCACCAGGGGGTGCAGAAACTGGTGGCCGACCTCAACCGCTTGTACCGCGAAGAGCCGGCGCTGCATGAGCAGGACGACGTGCCGCAGGGTTTCCAATGGCTGATCGGCGATGACGCGATCAACAGCGTTTATGCGTGGTTGCGCTGGAGCAAGGACGGCGAACCGGTGCTGGTGGTGGCCAACTTTACGCCAGTGCCACGCGAGGCTTATCGCGTCGGGGTGCCGTTTGCCGGGCAGTGGAACGAGGTGCTCAACAGCGACTCGTCCATCTATGCCGGTTCCAACTACGGCAACAGTGGCGGGGCGGTTGCCGAGGAAACGCCGAGCCATGGCCAGGCGTTGTCGCTGGTGTTGAATTTGCCGCCGTTGGCGGTGTTGATGTTGCGGCCGCAGGGCTGATCCGAAGTCGGCGGTGCTGCAATTCGCGAGCAAGCCCGCTCCCACACTGGTTTTGAGTACGGCATCAATCCAGTGTGGGAGCGGCGGTGCGACGATTCGACTTGCTCGCGAAGGGGCCGGTGCTATCGACGCCGGCACCTGGCAATGAATGGCCGTGATTCAGAGATGCACTTCCACCGCCAACGGCAAATGGTCTGAAAGGTGCGTCCACGGCTTGTTTCCCAGTATTTGCGGCTCATGGCTGCTGGCGTTGCGCAGGTAGACGCGGTCCAGGCGCAGCAAGGGAAACCGTGCGGGGTAGGTTTTGGCAGGACGACCCAGGTGGCGTTCGAAGGCTTCGTGCAAGTAATCGCGGCGGGCAAGGGTGGCATTGCCCTGCATCTGCCAGTCGTTGAAGTCGCCGGCAATGATCACCGGCGCATCATCCGGCAGGGACTCGAGGAGCTGACAGAGCAACTGCAATTGCAGCTGACGATGGCTTTCCAGCAGGCTGAGGTGAACGCAGATCGCATGCACTTCGCGATGACCCGGTACGTCCAGCACGCAGTGCAGCAAGCCACGGCGTTCCGGGCCGGTAATGGAAACATCCAGGTTTCGATACTCGCGGATCGGATATTTCGACAGCAGGGCATTGCCATGGTGACCGTCGGGGTAGACGGCATTGCGCCCATAGGCGAAGTCGCTCCACATGCTGTCGGCGAGGAATTCATATTGCGAGGTTTGTGGCCAATCGTTGTAGCGGGAGGAGTGGCGGTCGTGCTCGCCGACGACCTCCTGCAGGAACACCAGGTCTGCCGACGTACTGCGCACCGCTTCACGCAATTCAGGAAGGATGAAGCGCCGGTTGAGTGCGGTAAAACCCTTATGGGTGTTGACCGTCAGCACGCGAAGCCGATGAATCGCCGGGGGCGTGTTCAATGGCATTGATTCGGTTACCTGCGGTTTTGAATGACTGGCCACATGCACTCCTCTGACTCAGGGCTGCTTATGTATGCGACTGATGCGATGGCAGGCAGTTCAGTCCAATGGGCTGCGTTTTCAAACCAGCACAATTTCATAAGGCAAACGGATACGCTCCAGCAGCGGCCGGGGCAGCAACGGCGCGAGGCCGATGGCCGGTTCGCCGTCCAGTTGGCTGGCGTAGGCATGGGTGGCGTGACTCTTGCGGGCGACGGTCCAGGTATCGAGGCGCACCTTGCGGGCACGGTGCCAGGGAATCAACTCCCGATCCCGTGCCGGCCAGTGCCAGGCCCAGAACGGTACGTCGTTGTAGGTGGCCCCGATATTGGCCGCCGCCCTGGCGCTCGCGCGGCCAACAGTGTCGTGGTCGACATTGCCGTCCTGGCGCCAGGTGCTGAACACCACATCACCTGGGCGCAGGTAGCGCGTGATGAATCGGGCGATCTGATCTTCCTGCTCCGCCAGCGCGTTATCGGTAAACCCGCCACGAATCCACTTCAGGCTGTGCATCGGCAACCCGAGTCGACGTATGGCTTCCACGCTTTCCTGGGGACGAAACACGCTGAGGCGTTTTTCCGACCACTGCTGTGACCCCGGATGGCTGGCGCTGCCGTCGGTGATCGAGATCAATTGCAGCGGGTGGCCCAGGTTACTGAGCAATTGCAGCAGGCCGCCGCAGGTCACGACTTCATCGCCGGGGTGCGGGGCAATGAGCACCGCGCGTGCGCCGATGGGTACCAGGGATTGGGTGTTGATGACCGGAATGCTGTCCAGTTGCGGGGCGCTGTTCCAGATCTGTGAGGGCAGGCTGACTTCGCTCAGGGAAACGGGTTTCATGGTGGATACGTCCTTGTTCTGCGTCGCCTTCAGTCGTGCATGGGACAAGCCCGGCAGACCCTTGAGGGCTGGTGGATAGCGGCGCGACAAGCCAAACCCTGGATTGCCGCAAATCGAGTATTGCTCATGTAACGCTATTCGTCGCGTCGTGAAGTTGTCCGCAATGATATTTCCGCCCTGCGGTGTCACGGCTATGAATTCCTGGCGTCTCTTTTACTCTTCTTCCTCATGCTGCAATTCGAACAGCAGCAACGAACGGCCGGTGACCGAGTACTCGTGGCCAAACTCAAAGCGCTCCTGGCCGCGGATCGACGGTTGGTTGGTGTCGATCATGCATGTCCAGAAACCGCCGTCAGGCACTTCAGGCAGCCGGAAATTGACGATGTCGTGATGTGCGTTGACCACCAGCATCAATGTCGCGTCGACGCCTTTGCGGCGAATGCCGGTTTCCTGGGCGCGGCCATCGAGCAGCATGCCCAGGCATCGATTGTGCGCATCGTGCCAATGCTCGGTGGTCATTTCCGTACCGTCCGGCGCCAGCCAGGTCACGTCCTTGACGCCGATGTCCTCGTTGTAATTACCCACCAGGAAACGCCCGCGCCGCAGGACCGGGTAGGTCAGGCGCAACTTGATCAGGCGTTTGACGAACTTGAGCAGGGCCTTGCCGTCGTCGCTGAGGTCCCAGTTGACCCAGCCGGTCTCGCTGTCCTGGCAGTACGCATTGTTGTTGCCGTCCTGGGTGCGGGCGAACTCGTCGCCGGCCACCAGCATCGGCGTGCCTTGGGCCAGCAGCAGGGTGGCGAAGAAATTGCGCATCTGCCGATGGCGCAGCGCGTTGATCTCGGGATCGTCGGTGGGGCCTTCGACGCCGTGGTTCCAGGACAGGTTGTTGTTGCTGCCGTCCTGATTGTTTTCGTCGTTGGCTTCGTTGTGTTTGTCGTTGTACGACACCAGGTCGTTGAGGGTGAAACCGTCGTGGGCGGTGACGAAATTGACCGATGAGTAAGGCCGCCGGCCACGTTGGTTGAACATTTCGCCCGAAGCGGTCAGGCGGTTGGCAAAGTCCGCCAGTTGCCCGTCGTCGCCTTTCCAGAAGGCGCGCACGGTGTCGCGGAACTTGTCGTTCCACTCGACCCAGCCCGGCGGAAAATTGCCGACCTGATAACCGCCGGGGCCGCAGTCCCATGACTCGGCGATCAGTTTGACCTGGCGCAGCACCGGGTCCTGGCGGCAGGCCACCAGGAAACTGTGGCGTTCGTCGAAACCGTCGTGATAGCGCCCAAGGATGGTTGCGAGGTCAAAGCGAAAGCCGTCCACGTGCATTTCCGTGGCCCAGTAGCGCAGGGAGTCGGTGACCATTTGCAGCACGCACGGGTGGCTCAGGTCCAGGGTGTTGCCGGTGCCGGAATCGTTGATATAGAAGCGTTTGTCCTCGGGCATCAGGCGGTAGTAGGACGCATTGTCGATGCCGCGCATGGACAGGGTCGGGCCTTGTTCGTTGCCCTCGGCGGTGTGGTTGTAGACCACGTCGAGGATCACCTCCAGATTGGCTTCGTGCAGGTGCGCGACCATTTCCTTGAATTCGGCAATCTTGCCACTGGCCAGGTACCGCGGGTCGGGGGCGAAGAACGCAATGCTGTTGTAGCCCCAGTAATTGGTCATGCCCTTGTGCAGCAAATGCTGGTCGTTGACGAACGCATGGATCGGCAGCAGCTCCACGGTCGACACACCGAGTTTGCGGATGTGCTCGACCACTTCATCGACCATCAACCCGGCAAAGGTGCCGCGCAGATTCTCGGGGACGGCAGGGTGACGCATGCTGAAGCCGCGCACATGGGTTTCATAGATGATCGTCCTGTCCCACGGCACGCTGACACGATGATCGTGGCCCCAGGTGTGCGCCGGGTCGATGACCTTGCATTTGGGCACGAAGGGCGCGCTGTCCCGCTCATCGAAGCTGAGGTCGGCGTCGGGGTGGCCGATGGTGTAGCCGAACAGCGCTTCGGACCATTTCAACTTGCCCACCAGTTGTTTGGCGTAGGGGTCGATCAGCAGTTTGTTGGGGTTGAAGCGATGGCCGTTGGCCGGGTCGTACGGACCGTAGACGCGATAGCCATAAACCAACCCCGGATGGGCGTCGGGCAGGTAGCCGTGGTAAATCTCGTCGGTGTATTCGGGCAGTTCGATGCGTTCGAGTTCCACTTCTCCGGTGTCGTCGAACAGGCACAGTTCAACCTTGGTGGCGTGGGCGGAAAACAGGGCGAAGTTGACTCCCAGTCCATCCCAGGTGGCACCCAGCGGAAAGGGCAGGCCTTCGCGGATTCGTGTGGTTTCGGCACGAGGGGCTGGCGCGGCGGCTTTCTTCGGACTGGTCATAGGTACTCCTGTAAACGGGGGTTACCTGTAGGAGCGAGTTTGCTCCGGGCGGCGCTCCGACGAAAACGGTGTGTCAGGCAACATCAATGCTGGAAGTGATGGCCTCTTCGCGGGCAAGCCCGCTTCCACAGGTATTGTGAGTTGCCACAGATTGCAGCCACACCTTCAAACACTGTGGGAGCGGCGGTGCGGCGGTCCGACTTGCCCGCGAAGGGGCCTCAAGACATATTCAAACCGCTGGCGGTTTTCGCGCAGCCCGGGGCTTTTTCTCGACGGCCTTTTCCCCCGGTGGGACCACTTTTGAAGCCGCTGCCGGTTTGGCCTTGGCTTTTGGCGCGGCGACCTTGGCATCGCCAGCCTTGCCATTGGCCGTTTTGCTGACCGGGGTTTTCGGGGCAGCCTTGGCCGGTTTTTTCGGGGCCAGGGCTTCGGCGTCCGCCAGTTTGCACGCCATCTCCCAGTGGCGGGCTTCCTGGCCTTCGGGTTTTCCTTCGGATTCCCAGATCTGATAGGCAAATTCGCGGATGCGTTTTTCGTCGGTACTCATCGCAATGCTCCTGAACTGAACTCAAGTGTGGGTAGTTTGAATAATGAGATTGACCGGGAAATCCCCCAGCGCGGCGCTGATCAACAGCTCCCTGTGTTTTGTGACTGTGATGCCGGAAAAAAGTCCCTGCAGATGTTCGTCAGGGTCGGCGAACGGCAGTTTGACCCGGGTTTCGCCCCACCGCGGCGCGTGGACCTGTGGTTCGGCACCGTTTTCCAGCAGATCGGCACAACGTATCGGCACAATCACAATGGCGCGTTTCCCCTCCCGTTCACGGACAAATCCCAGCACTCGATGGGCCTCGCTGCCCACCACTTCCAGGGCCTGGTAGGTGCCCCGCCGAAACAGCTCGGCATGCTCGGCGCGCAGGCCCAGGGTGCGCGCAATCAAGGTTTGCTTGATGCGCCCGTCACGCCAGTTCTGCAACAAGTCCGGCAGGTCCACCGCTTGCTGCAACGCCTGCTGGCGGCTGGCGTAATCCACGGGACGACGGTTGTCCGGGTCGACCAGGCTGAAGTCCCAGAAATCGTTGCCCTGATACAAATCCGGCACGCCGGGCACGGTCATGCGCAGCAAGGTTTGCGCCAAACCATTGAGTGCGCCGGGGGCGGCAATCGAACGGGCAGCCTTGGCGAGGGCCGTACGCAACAGCTCACCTTCGGGGCTGAGCAACAGGCGCTGGATGAAGTCCTCTGTCGCTTGCTCGTAAGGGTCATTGGGCACGCTCCAGCTGCTTTGCAGTTTGGCTTCACGCAGGGCCTTGCGTTGCCACTGCCAGATACGTTTTGCGTAGTCCTCGAGGGACGGCGGATGATCGATCCCCAACTCCAGCGGCCAACTGCCGAGAATCGTCTGGTACAGAATCATTTCATCGCCCGACGATGGCATTTGATCGTCGTTGCGCAAGGGCCGGGCGAGGGCGCGCCACAGGCCGATTTGGTCGACGTACCAGCCGCTGCGCTCGCTCAGTACCGCCAGCCGCGCCCGTGAATCTTCGCCGCGCTTGTGGTCGTGGGTGGCGCTGGCCAGCAGATTGTCCGGGAAGGTGTCGAGGCGCTCGATGCAGGCCTGATGAAAGTCGGCGGCCGGTGCGCTGAACTGTTCGGTGTTGAAGCCAACGTCATTGCGCGAAAGCAGGACGGCCGACCGATAGAGCGCGGTGTCTTCCACCGATTTCGCCGCCGCCGGCGAGGTCAGTTGCTGGAAACGTACGCAGGCGTGCTTCAGACGCTTGCGTTCACGCCTGGCCGGGCGCGAACGCCAGGGTTCACCGCCGAGCCAGCCGGCCAGGCAGTCGAGCACCGGCCAGTCCGCTTCGCCCAGGGTTTGGCGGGCACCGTCCATGGCCTGGCGGAAAAACGCCTCGTCCCGGGCTGAACGGCCAAGGGGGCCTATGTAGGTGCGGTACACCGGGAAATGCACGATCAGCGCCTGCAAGGCCCGGCGAATGGCGCCGAGGGTCAGGTCGCGGGTCATGAGGTTGTCCCGGGCCACTTGCAGCAGGGCCTGGGCGACGCTTTCGAAATCTCCGGCCAGGGAACCACCGAGGACTTGTTGACGGGCCAGTTGTGCTTCCTGGCAGAAGTCGGCGGGCCGCTCGCTGTGACGATGCCAGAGTTCGGCCAGTGTCTGCGCGCCCCGTGGATCCTGTTGCAACAGTGACAACTGGTTCATGAATTCGTAGCCGGTGGTGCCGTCCACCGACCAGTCGCGATGCAGGGTTTCCCCTTCGCCGAGGATTTTTTCCACATAGATGGGCAGGTGGCGGCCCGCTGACAGGCTGTCGACCCGGCGGCGCAGTTTTCGGCAGTAGCCCCGCGGGTCGGCGAGGCCGTCGATGTGGTCGATGCGCAACCCGTCGATCAGCCCTTGAGCCACCAGTTGGAAGATCTTCGCGTGGGTGGCTTCGAACACGGCGGGACGCTCGACGCGCAGTCCGCCCAACTCATTGATATCGAAGAAGCGCCGCCAGTTGATGTCATCGGCGGCGGTGCGCCAGCTGGCAAGGCGATAGCTCTGGCGTTCCAGCAGGTTGTGCAGGCGCTGGAAGCCTTCGCCGGTCAGTGAGACGTAGTTGTTCAGGTGCTGCTCAATGGCTTGGGCAATGGCCGGATCGCTGACCAGATCGCGAAGTTCTGCTTTCAATGGCAGGGCCAGGCTGTGGGCGTCGGTCTGGTAGCTCAGGGTGCTGAAGCGATCGGCCAGGTTTTTAAGTTGTTCGGCCTGTTGCGTATCGAGCGGTGCATCGGTCCTGAGCAGCTCCCCGTAATCGCTGGGGCAAATGGGAAAGCGGTGTTCGTAGTGCTCGACATGGAAGGTGCCGTGCCAGGCATCGAATCGCAGGGGCAGGGTGCCGTCCTGTAACGCGACGCCGTAGTCACTGCCCAGAAACGGCAGGAGCAACTGGCCCTCCATCAACGGGTCGGATGAGTGCCACTGGATGTCGAAAAACTCTCCGTAAGGACTCAGGCGTCCCCACTCCAGCAAATCCAGCCACCAGGGATTATCGTTGCCGCCGACCGCCATGTGGTTGGAGACAACGTCGAGGATCAACCCCATGTTGTGCCCATGCAGAGCACTGACCAGGCTGTTCAGCGCCGCCTCACCGCCCAGTTCCGGATTGACCCTGGTCGGATCCACCACGTCGTAGCCATGCATCGACCCGGCGCGGGCGCGCAATAGCGGGGAGGCGTAGACATGGCTGATGCCGAGGCGGGCGAAATACGGCACCAGTGGCACCGCATCTTCGAGCGTGAAGCCTTTGTGAAATTGCAGGCGCAAGGTGGCGCGCAGTGGTCGGGTCGGCACCTGGGTCATCGATCACGCTCGGCCGCCTGGAGCCGCGCGCAGGCGAGCAATTCCAGGCGTCGTGCGGCATCCGCTCCGTCGAGCAAGGCTTCGCTGTATCCGGGCAAGCGCCGCGACCAGTTGGGGTGGGTGTCGGTGGTGCCGGGCAGGTTGGCTTGCTGTTCGACGCCAAGGGCATCTTCCAGGGGCAGCAGCACCAAGGGTGCCCGGGTATGACCGAGGAAGCGCACGCTGGCATCGAGCACCTGGTCGGTTTCGTGGGACTCTTCGCGGAAGTTCTGCGGGTCCTGGCTCAACGCCCGGCGCAGGCCTTCGCGCTCGCGTTCGCGGTGCTGGCGCCATTCGATTTCACCGCTGGCATCGACCATGCCGAGCCGGGCATTCCAGTCGATATCGCGACCATGCCACCAACCGTTGAGGGTCGGCAGGTCATGGGTGCTGGTGGTGGCCAGGGCGTTGTCGGGCCAGTCGAGGATCGGTTTGAAGTGCGTGTTGTCCTGTTCGAACAGCAATACCCGCATGCCCAGCATCGAACGGGCGATGAGTTTTTCCCGCAGGCCGTCCGGCACGGTGCCGAGGTCTTCGCCGAGGACGATGGCCTGGTGACGATGGGATTCCAGGGTCAGCAAACGCAACAGATCGTCCACCGGGTAGTACAGGTAAGCGCCGTCGGCCGGCGGCGATCCGTTGGGGATGACCCACAGACGCTGCAAGCCCATGACGTGATCGATGCGCAAACCGCCGCAGTGGGCGAAGTTGGCCCGCAACATTTCGATGAAGGCCCGGAAACCATTGCGCACCAGGCCTTCAGGGGAGAACGCGGAAATCCCCCAGCCCTGGCCGGTGCGGTTGAGAATATCCGGTGGCGCGCCGACGGTGAGGGACGCGAGCAGTTCGTCCTGGCGGCTCCAGGCCTGGCTCCCGCCGCCATCGGCGCCAACGGCCAGGTCGGCGATCAGGCCGATACTCATGCCGCTGGCGCGGGCGGCGGTTTGCGCGCGCTCCAGGCAGCGCGTGATCAGCCACTGGCAGAAGGCGAAGAAGCCGATGCGCCCGGCATTCTCTTCGGCGAATGCCGCCAGTTCGGCGCTGCGCGGGTTGCGCCAGGGTTCGGGCCACTGCCGCCAGTCGAGGTGTTCACCCCGGGCGGCGCGTGCCTCCTGGATGGCTTCGAAGCGGCAGTGGTTTTCCAGCGCTTCGCCAGCGGCGTGACGAAAGCTGCTGAAGTCTTCGTGCAAGGGGTGTTCACCCTGGACGAAACCTTCGTACAGCGACTGCAACAGCCGATGCTTGGCTTCGGCGGCGGCCGGCCAGTCAATCAGCGGACGCTCTTCCAGCGCCTTGAGTTCAATGGCCAGCCCGGTTGCATCGATGGCGGTACGCAGCGCGCGTTCGCCGAGAATGGTGCCGGGGGCGCAGTAAAGGCTGTTGAGAAACAAACGGCTGGACGGCGAATACGGGCTGTAGCGTTGGGTGTCACTGGAAAACATCGCATGCAGCGGGCTGATCGCCAGCGCCTCGGCACCACGCTCGCCGGCTACCCGGGCGAGGTCCTCCAGCGCCTGGGTGTCACCAAACCCGCCGTCGCCGGGGCGGCGCAGGCCATACAACTGCACGCTCAGGCCCCAGGCTCGGGGGATCGGGTTGTCCACGGCATCGGCCACGCTATAGCAACGGGCCGGGGCCACGGCGAGAGTGAAGGTTTGTCCGTCCATGCTGATCTGTTGATAGCCGACCGGTACCAGCCCCGGCAGCACCGCGTTGGCGTCCAGTTTCAGGTTGAGCCGCGAACCGTCCTCCAGGTGGATTTCGCATGGGGTCCCGGGCTCGAAAAAACGCGCCAGGTCCAGGCCCATCCCCGCATCGGCGGTGATCAATGGCGGCAAATGATGGGTCTGTTGCGCCTCTTGCAGTTCCAGCAGGCTGGCGTCGATTTCCTGGGCACTGCCGGCCGGGTGGCCCAGGCCGGCCAGCACGTTGCGCAACACGGACGGCGCGACTTTTTGCGGGCGGCCGTTGGCGTCGATCCAGTCGACGGCGAGGCCGGCACGGCTGGCCAGGATTTCCAGTTGCGCATCACTCATGGACGCTCTCCAAACGAGGTAGCAAAGGGGACTGCGGCGGCGAGGCTGACGAGCGCGCAATACGGGGCAAGAGTGTTTGTAGCCGGCAGGTCGGGGTTCTGTGGCGGGTATTCGAACAAGCGCATGGCATCGGTCTGTGAGGTATGGACTACAGGCCTGGCGCTGAGGTTCAGGTCAATGCGCAGCTGGCTGCCATCGCCCAAGCGCCAGGATGCACTGACCGCGCCTTCGCCCAGCACATCGGTTCCCAGTGCCTGGGCGCCCGGCAGGCGCGGGATGATGTGCCGGTGACGGATCTGCAACAGGCGGCAATACAGGTCGTGCATCTCGCAATGGCCGGTCGATGGCAGGACCGGGCGGGACGCTGCAAACGTCTGCGGATCATTCGGGTCCGGAATGTGTTCGCGCAGGATCGGGTCGGCAAAGGCGCTGAGCGCCGCGAACTCGCTGCGCCGGCCGTCGCGAACCTGCTTGGCCAATTCACCATGATGGCTGGTGAAAAACAGGAAGGGTTGCTCGACCGCAAATTCGTCGCCCATGAACAGCAGCGGAATCATCGGCGACAACAGCAGCAGCACCGTGGCGGCCCGCAGCGCTTGCGGGTGGGCGAGTTGATGCAGGCGCTCGCCGAAGGCCCGGTTGCCGATCTGGTCATGGTTCTGCAAAAACAGGATGAATGCACTGGGCGGCAGATGCCCGCTGGGCTCACCCCGCGCCACACCATGGCGGTTGAGATGGCCCTGGAACACGAAACCCTGGCTCAGGCAGCGCGCCAGTTGCTCGGTGGGGTTTTGCGCGTAATCGGCGTAATAGGCGTCGGTTTCCCCGGTCAGCAACACATGCAGGGCGTTGTGGCCGTCATCGTTCCACTGCGCGTCGTAACCCTGTTCGAGCAGGCTGGCCTGGTTGTGTTCGTTCTCCACCATCAACCACACATGCCGCGTCGGGCCCGTCTGCTGGCGCACCCGTCGTGCCAGTTCCTGGAGGAAATCCGGGTCTTCGATGGCATGCACCGCGTCCAGGCGCAAACCGTCGAAACGGTATTCCAGCAGCCACATCAATGCGTTTTCGATGAAGAAGTCCCGTACTTCGCGACGGCGCAAGTCGATGGCCGCGCCCCACGGCGTGTGTTTGTCTTCGCGAAAGAAGCCCTTGGCATAACGATGCAGGTAATTGCCATCCGGGCCGAAGTGGTTGTAGACCACGTCGAGAATCACCGCCAGGCCGTGGCCGTGGGCGGTGTCGATCAAGTGCTTGAGCTGCTCGGGGGAGCCGTATGACGCCTGGGGTGCGTAGGGCAGGACGCCGTCATAACCCCAATTGCGTTCACCGGGAAACTGCGCGACGGGCATCAGTTCGATCGCGGTGACACCCAGTTCGACCAGCCGCGCCAAATGCTGCTCGACGGCGCTGAAGCCGCCGAGCGCACCGACATGCAGTTCGTAGATCACCGCTTCGTTCCATGGCCGTCCCAGCCAGGCACTGTGTTGCCAGGCATAGACCAGCGGATCGACCACCACACTGTGCCGGTCGATATCGCCGGCCTGAGCGCGGGAGGCCGGGTCGGGCACTTCCAGTTCGCCGTCGATGCTGTAGCGGTAACGCGTGCCCGCCGCGCATCGGATGTTGCTCACGAACCAGCCGTCGGCCTGGGGCAGCAACGGCAAGGACTGTCCATTTTCCAGTTCGACACTGACGTAGAACGCATCTGGCGCCCACAACGCGAATCGCGTGTGCTCTGCGTCCAGCATGATTGCGCCGTGGGGCCAGGTCTCAAGGGTCCGTAACGGCATCTTGAAAGCCTCTTACTGTTTGTGCGATTTCCCCAATGCCTTGGCCACAAGCTGTTCGTAGAGCTCGGCGTAGGGTTCGACCGCCTTGCACCAGTTGAACGGCGCCGCCATGGCCCGGCAGCGCATGGCGTGCAGCAGGTCGGGAAAGGCGAACACCTTGAACGCGCGGCTCAGGGCTTCCTGGTAGCTCTGCACCGTGGATTCATCGAACAGGAAACCGGTCACGCCGTTTTCGATGGTGTCGGCCAGGCCACCGGTGTTGCGCGCCACCGGCAACGAACCGAAGCGCTGGGCGTACATCTGGCTCAGGCCGCATGGCTCGTAACGCGAAGGCATCAGCAGGAAGTCGCTGCCGGCGAACATGCGCCGGGCGTCGGTTTCGTTGAAGCCGATGCGTACGCCGATCTGCCCGGGGAAACGCAGGGCAAGCTGGCGCATCGACTGTTCTTCTTCCGGCTCGCCACGGCCGATGATCGCGATCTGGCCGCCGGACTTGACGATGTACTCGGACACCGCTTCGGTCAGGTCCAGGCCTTTCTGGTAGACCAGGCGCGAAACCACGGCGAACAGCGGCCCTTGGGAATCTTCCAGACCGAACAGCTCGCGGACATGGGCGGCGTTCACCGCCTTGCCATCCCAGTCGCCGATGCTGAACGGGCAGAACAGGTGCGGATCGGTCGCCGCATCCCAGCTTTCATCGATGCCGTTGGGAATCCCGCTGAGCAGGCCTTGCTGGGTCTTGGCGGCGAGAAAACCGTCCAGGCCGCAGCCGAAATCCGGGGTGGTGATTTCCTGGGCGTAGGTTGCGCTGACCGTGGTGATGTGGCTCGAATAGGCCATGCCGGCCTTGAGGAACGACATCTTGCCGTAGAACTCCATGCCTTCCTGTTGCAGCGCGTGATGGGGAATGCCCAGTTCGGGGCACGAGCCCAGACTGGTCACGCCTTGATAGGCCAGGTTGTGAATGGTGAACAGCGTCGGCGTACGCTGCCCACGCCAGTGCATGTAGGCCGGGGCCAGGCCGGCCGGCCAGTCGTGGGCGTGCACCAGATCCGGGCACCAATGGATCTGCGCGAGGTTGGCGGCAATATCGGCCGCCGCCAGGCCCAGGCGGGCGAAGCGGATATGGTTGTCCGGCCAGTCGCGGCCGTTGTTGGCGCCGTAGGGCGAACCTTCGCGCTCGTAGAGTTCGGGGCAAATCAGTACGTAAATGACCAGACCGTCGGGCATGTCCATGCGCCCGATCTTGCACGGTGGCAGCGCAGCATGACCGCCAAGCTCGCCAATGATATGGATCGGATTTTCGCTGTTCAGCACCTGCGGGTAACCCGGGATCAGTACCCGCACATCGTGCAGATGGGCCATGGCCCGTGGCAGCGCCGCGGAAACGTCGCCCAGGCCACCGGTCTTCACCAGGTCGGCAATTTCCGAGGTGACGAACAACACTTTTTTACGGTTCGGATTCTGGTTGGCTGCCGGAGTCAGCGTCCTGGTGCCAGGAACGCCGACGGGTTGGGTGTTTGCGGCAGTTACGGCGCTCGATTCGCCGACCTGATGAGCACGCTCTCCCTGTATTTCCAAAGCCGTACTGATCATATGAATCTCCCGTGTTGTTGATCTAATTCTTAGGTCTGGCAAACGGTGTTTCATGGCCAATTGCTGTGGCCGGGCGCAATCGCGCTGCGCATCAGTGAGCAAGCGCTGCCCAATGCGTCGAAGCAAAAGGGTTGAATCAGCCGTTGCAAAGATTGCACCAGTCGCAACGCACCTTCTTGTCAGAGGACCGATCGGGATTGGAAAAAGTTTCGACTATTTTTCCACTTTGTGACCGACCGGTTTCGCCTTGAGAAAATGAGTCTAGGCCAGAACTTAGAGCGGTAAAGGCCGGATGGCAAAATTGTTCGACAATCGGTTTGTAGCGGTACGGACGTGCCTGATCGAGGTGCAAACGCTCCGACGAAGTGCATGTTTTTTTGCGTTTTGGCCTCAAAAAGTCACTGGGCAGTCATATAAATGTGCGACACGATTTATCAGTAGCGCACTGTTCTGGTGCGCTGGTTTGAGTCCCGCATTTGGCCGAACCGCTGCCTTACTGCCCACCTTGATGCCTTGTTATAGTTCGGGCCTCATTTTTGCCCGCAAAAGGATCATTGGCATGTCTCAATACAGCGCGTTCAACGTCGAGCTGGTCGATAAAATCGCCCACGTACAGATCAACCGCCCGGAGAAGATCAACTCGATGAACGCGGCGTTCTGGAGCGAGATCGTCGAGATCTTCCAGTGGATCGACGACACCGATGAAGTGCGCGTGGTGGTCCTCAGCGGGGCAGGCAAGCATTTCTCCTCGGGGATCGACCTGATGATGCTGGCCGGTGTGGCCAATGAGCTGGGCAAGGACGTCGGACGCAATGCGCGCCTTTTGCGGCGCAAGATCCTCACCCTGCAAGCGTCGTTCAATGCCGTCGATAACTGCCGCAAACCGGTGCTTGCGGCCATTCAGGGTTACTGCCTGGGGGGCGCCATCGACCTGATTGCCGCCTGCGACATGCGTTATGCCGCCGAGGACGCACAGTTTTCGATCAAGGAAATCGACATCGGCATGGCCGCCGACGTTGGCACGCTGCAACGCTTGCCGCGGATCATCGGTGACGGCATGCTGCGCGAACTGGCTTACACTGGTCGCACCTTCGGCGCCGATGAAGCGCGAGGCATGGGCTTGGTCAATCGCGTCTACAGCGACAACGCCAGCCTGCTCGACGGCGTCATGGGCATTGCCTACGCAATCGCCAGCAAGTCGCCGATCGCCGTCACCGGCACCAAGGAAATGATCAGCTACATGCGCGACCATCGCATCGATGACGGCCTCGAATACATCGCCACCTGGAACGCCGCCATGCTGCAATCCACCGATCTGCGCGTGGCCATGGCCGCCCATATGAGCAAACAGAAACCCGAATTTCTGGATTGATTAACCATGATTCCTCGCTGGACCACCGCAGTACTGGACACCGATCAACCCGGCGGCTGGGCCATCGCGCGCAGCCCCGAAGGCTTTCTGTTCGATGACAACGGCGCACTGTTCGCTCGCGAATGGCTCAAGCGCCAGGACCTGTCGATTCTTGCCGAGCATGGCATCGGTCATCTCGATGGCGAGCCGGTCTATCTGCTGGAGTTGCGCAGTCACAGCGAAGTGTCGGGTTGCAACTGGAAAGGCCTGCGGGCGTTCATGCTCGAAGGCGATCACACGCTCTACAAGGTGCTCGGTTACGCCGCACAGATCGGCACCTGGGCCCGTGAACACCGCTATTGCGGTAACTGCGGTCAGGCCATGACCCAGGTGCCACGCGAACGGGCGATGTACTGTCAGCCGTGCGATCTGCGCAGCTACCCACGGATTTCGCCGAGCATGATCGTACTGGTGACCCGAGGCGATGAAGTGCTGTTGGCGCGCTCACCGCGTTTTGTCAGCGGTGTCTACAGCACCCTGGCCGGGTTTGCCGAGCCGGGCGAATCGGCCGAGGACTGCCTGATTCGCGAAGTTCGCGAAGAGGTGAGCATCGAGGTCAGGAACATCCAGTACATGGGCAGCCAGTGCTGGCCGTTCCCGCACTCGATGATGCTCGGCTTTCACGCCGAATATGCCGGTGGCGAGATCGTCTGTCAGGAAGACGAGATCGAGGACGCCCAGTGGTTCAACGTGCACGAGCTGCCGCCGTTACCGGCGTCACGCTCGATTGCCCGTTACCTGATCGACGTCTACGTGGCGCGGCGCTTAGGCCACGCTGAACCAGTGCTGCCAGGCTAGGCGCACGGTCAGGCCCAGCACCACGGTGATGAACACCGGACGAATGAATTTCGCGCCGCCGCTGATGGCGGTGCGGGCGCCGAAGAAGGCGCCGACCATCAACGACAAGCCCATGCACAGGCCGATGATCCAGTCCACCTGACCGGAAAAGATGAAGATCGACAGCGCCGCCGCGTTGCTGACGAAGTTCATGCTGCGTGCCACACCGCTGGCTTTCACCAGATCGATGGGGTAGAGCAGCAGGCTGCTCACGGTCCAGAACGCGCCCGTGCCGGGACCCGCTACACCGTCATAGAAACCGAGGCTGAAGCCTTGGGTCGACTGCCACTTTTTCTTGATCGGTGCCTCGCTGTCCAGTGGCGCTTTTGGCGTGCCGCCAAACAATAGATAGACACCGCAAGCGAAGACGATCACCGGCAGCATCTTGTTCAGCCATTCCGCCGGCAGGTAATGCGCGACCACGGCACCGGTCAGCGCTCCGACCAGGGTGCCGACGATGGCATGAATCCATTGCGCGGGGTGGAACAGCTTGCGGCGGTAGAAGGTGAAGCTGGCGATGGCCGAGCCGAAGGTCGAGCTGAGTTTGTTGGTGCCCAGCACCAGATGCGGCGGCAGGCCGGCGGTCAACAAGGCCGGGGTGGTCAACAGCCCACCGCCACCGGCGATGGCGTCGATGAAACCGGCAACAAAAGCGACTAAGGCCAGGATGGCCAGGGTGGAGAGGTCAACGCTGAGTTCGAAAGGCATGGGATCGGCTTATTCGGCGGGTGCAGAAAGAGGCTGCGGGGAAGGGCAGCATCTTACTCATCTGTACAACACAAAACCAATGTGGGAGCGAGCTTGCTCGCGATGGCGGTGTGACAGGCAACAGATCTGTTGAATGTACAACCGCTATCGCGAGCAAGCTCGCTCCCACAGGGTTTAGCGTGAAGCTGAATTACAAGCCCAGATCCGACAAACTCGGATGATCGTCAGGTCGACGCCCCAGCGGCCAGTGGAACTTGCGCTCGCTTTCCTTGATCGGCATGTCGTTGATGCAGGCGAAGCGGCGGGCCATCAGGCCGTCCTCGTTGAACTCCCAGTTTTCGTTGCCGTAGGAGCGGAACCAGTTGCCCGAGTCGTCATGCCATTCATAGGCATAACGCACGGCAATTCGGTTGTCGGTGAACGCCCACAGCTCCTTGATCAACCGATAATCAAGCTCCTTGGCCCACTTGCGGGTCAGGAAGCCTTTGGCTTCTTCGCGGTTATAGGCGAACTCGGCGCGATTGCGCCACTTAGTGTCCAGGGTATAGGCCAGGGACACCCGCTCCGGGTCCCGGGAGTTCCAGCCGTCTTCGGCCAGGCGAACTTTTTCAATGGCCGATTCACGGGTGAAAGGGGGTAATGGCGGACGAACTTCGGCATTAGACATTTAAAGTCTCCGTATCAAGTTAAAGTTAAAACAACAGTCGAGCTTGATCAGGTTGCTACAGGTCCAATAACTTTCGCGCCATGCATTGCGCATTATCGGCGGCACTGTGATCACCCATGACAAGCGCCACGGTAATGGCACCGTCGATCAGGATCAGCAGCTGTTTGGCCAGCAGTTGCGGATCCTCGGCGCCATGTTCGGTACACAGCTCGCACACGTAGTCGAGCAGCTTCTGTTTATGCTCTTTGGCGAGCAGGCGCACCGGGTCTTGCGGGTCGCCGGTTTCGCCACTGGTGTTGATGAACGCGCAGCCGCGGAAACCGTCGGAGGCGAACCACGATTTGAGTACGGTAAACAGGTTGAGCAGTCGCTCGGCCGGGGTTTGTGCCTGGCCGACTGCGTCTCTGTACCAGTGCATCCAGCGCTGGTCCCGGCGTTGCAGGGCGGCCACCACCAGTTCGTCCTTGTTGGCGAAGTAGCGGTAGATACTTTTTCTGGAGACGCCGGCGGTTTTCACCAGAAGATCCATGCCAGTGGCGGCTATGCCACTTTTGTAGATCAACTTTTCGGTGACATCCAGAATGATGTCGCGTGTGTCGTTGCTAGTGATTTCGTTCATGCTGCAAACAGTAGAACGATCGTTCTCCATGGTCAATTTGTTTTTGCGCCGCCTGACAAATTACCTTCGCGAGCAAGCCCACTCCCACATTTGAAATGCGTTCCCCTGTGGGAGCGAGCTTGCTCGCGAAGAGGGCATTACAGACAGTAACAAGACCCGAACCCATCGATGGTGTAAGCTCTTGGATTCTTCGGATTCGACCCATTGCGAGCCCTATGCCGTCGCTTTTCAAACGCTCCCTGCTGCCCAAGTTGCGCAGTTTTCCGCTGACGGCCGATGCCGTTGGCATCCTCTGCGGCGCTGCCGAATTCCGTCGTTGCCTGCTGGAGAAAATCGCCAGCGCGACCCGGCGCATCTACATCGTTGCGCTGTACCTGCAACAGGATGAAGCCGGCCAGGAAATTCTCGATGCCTTGCACGCCGCCAAACTGGCGCGTCCGGAACTGGACGTGGTGGTGGTCGTCGACTGGCTGCGCGCCCAGCGCGGCCTGATCGGTGCCGGCAAGCAACCGGGCAACTCCGCCTGGTATCAGGAAATGACCCGCACCCATGCCAGCGAAGTGCCGATCTACGGCGTCCCGGTACAAACCCGCGAACTGTTCGGTGTGTTGCACCTTAAAGGCTTCGTGATCGATGACTGCGTGATCTACAGCGGTGCGAGCCTGAACAACGTCTATCTGCACAAGTTCGACAAGTACCGCTACGACCGCTATCACCTGCTGCACAATCGTGAACTGGCCGATTCGATGCAACATCTGGTGCAGCACGGCCTGGTGGCTTCCAAAGCGGTGCACCGCCTCGACCTGCCAAACCTGCCGACCACCCGCAGCCTGCGCAATGACATCGGTGACCTGCGCAGCCGCCTCAAGCACGCGGCGTACGACACCACGCAGGGCACCACCGACAGGACCGGTTTGTCCGTCAGCCCGCTGCTTGGCGTCGGCAAGAACAATCCGCTGAACCGGGTGATCTGCGAACTGATCGCCAGCGCCCAGCAGCAACTGACCATTTGCACACCGTACTTCAACCTGCCGCTGGCGATCATCCGCGAGATCAACCGCGCGCTGGCCCGCGGGGTGAAGATCGACATTGTGGTCGGCGACAAGACGGCCAACGACTTCTACATTCCGCCGAGCGAACCGTTCCGGGTCATTTCGGCGCTGCCGTACCTGTACGAAATCAGCTTGCGCCGGTTTGCCAAGCGTCATCAGCGCAACATCGACAGCGGGCAGTTGAACCTGCATCTGTGGCGTGACGGTGACAACACCTACCACCTCAAGGGCATGTGGATCGACCGGCGCTATACCTTGCTGACCGGTAACAACCTCAACCCGCGAGCGTTTCGACTCGATCTGGAAAACGCCTTGTTGCTCGATGATCCCCATGGCGAACTGCTGGAACCGCGTGGCAAAGAGCTGGCGGAGATCTTCCAGCACACCCGGCGAATCGAGCACTTCCAGAACCTGGAAACCCTGGCCGAATACCCGGCGGGCGTGGCCAAGTTCCTCAAGCGCGTGAGTCGTGTGCGGATCGAACGGTTGCTCTACCGCATTCTGTGAATTCAGAAAAGCCATCGCGAGCAAGCTCGCTCCCACAGGAATCCGGGTGTTCACAGCATTTGTGAACAACGCAGATCCAGTGTGGGAGCGAGCTTGCTCGCGATAGCGGTGGATCAATCAACAGGGATACTGTTTCAGCTAATATGCCCCCACTCGAACAAGAACAGGGCTTGCCGCGATCCATGTCGGAAAAAGACACCATCTCCATTCAACTGGTGCGTGAAGCGCTGTTGCAAAGCTGCGCGCCAGGAATCGCCACGGATGAGGTGTTGATCAAGGTCGGCATCGACCCGCAATTGTTGGGCAGCACCGACGCCCGTGTTCCGGCCACGGCTTATGCGCGCCTGTGGCGGTTGCTGGCACGGCGCGGGGATGATGAGTTCTTTGGCATGGACCCACGCAAACTCAAATCCGGCAGCTTTGCGTTCCTGTGTCGCAGCGCCATGCTCCAGCCCAACGTGGCGGCGGGATTGGCCAGCGGCCTGGCGTTTCTGTCGTTGATCCTCGAATACTTGCCGGCGCAGTTGGTACGTCAGCAAAGCCTGGCGGAAATCGTCCTGCTGGAGGACGACAAGGACCCGCGCAGGGCCTTCACTTATTTCACTTACTGGATGATCGTGCACGGCGTTGCCTGCTGGCTGGCAGGACGGCGGATTCCGATCCTTGCCATCGAGCTGCGCTGTTCCAGGCCGGATTTCTGCGATGACTATCAGGTGATGTTTTCCGAGAACCTGCGCTTCGACCGCCCACGCACCCGGATGATTTTCTCCGCCGATTGCCTGGACCTGTCCATCAAGCGCAGCCCTGAAGAACTCGAGCGATTCCTGGCCCGTGCGCCAGCGAACATTCTGGTGAAGTACCGCGATCCGCAGAGCCTGGCCAGCCGCATCAAACACGACCTGCGCCACCTGCCGGCCGAACACTGGCCGGAAACCGAAGCCCTGGCGCAACGCCTGTGCATGTCGGCTTCAACCTTGCGCCGCCGACTGGCCGAAGAAGGGCAAACCTACCAAGGCCTCAAGGACGGCGTACGCAAGGAGTTGGCGATTGTCTGGCTGGCGGAACCCACGATCAGCTTCAGCGAAATCGCCACGCGGCTCGGGTTCGCTGACGTCAGTTCGTTCTACAAGGCGTTTCGCAAATGGTCGGGGTCAAATCCGGGGCATTACCGCAGCCTGATTCTCAATGACACCGAGTGAATTCAGCGGCGCAACAGCCAATTCATCCAAGGCGTTTAACGGCTGCCAGTGGTCGGTCCAGGCAGATTGAGCGTGCCACTGTCCACGAAACGCTTCGTGTTGAACACCCCACCCGAGAGCTTGCCGCGCAGGACATAAGGCATGTTGTTGAGGGTTTCCATCTGGCTGATGCCATAGGTCTGGCGGATCATCGAAAACGCCGAAACGCTGACCGGTACGCTGACGATGGTGTCGGAAAAGCGCCCGATCGTACCCCTCTCATCGGTGACGCCAGAGGCGAAGGGCTGGCCGTTGATGTCCAGGTCCAAGGCAACGCCGCTGTAGGTGAGGGTGTAGTCATTGGGGTTCTGCACGCGGATTCTCACGGCAAAGCGCACTTCCATGCCTTCGCCTTGCAGGGGTTCGACATCCACGACGTTGATTTTCAACGGGTCTCGATTGGGCAGCGAGGAACAGGCGCTCAGACAAAGCAGGAGGGAAATCAGGACCGCGTGGAGGCTACGCATGGACGTGCTCTCATCTGAAAAAGGCTGAACCGCCAGCGGCTCAGCCCTTGAGCCCGACTAGTGGTTCGACTGTGCAACCACCGCAGCCTTTGCGGGTTCATCCCTGGCGGTCACATCGGGGTTCTGCATCACCTGAAGCACGGAGGCTTCCGGATCGAATTCGTCCTCCTCCAGCTCGATGAACTCCTCGGGCAGGAAGATATTAAGAACGATAGCGCACAGCGCGCCGACGGTGATGGGCGATTCGAAAATGTTGTGCAGAGCCTTGGGCAGTTCACGCAAGACTTCCGGCACGGCGGCCACGCCCAGGCCCATGCCGATGGAGATCGCCACGATCAGCATGTTGCGCCGATGCAGGCCGGCTTCGGCGAGAATCTTGATCCCGGCCACGGCGACGGTGCCGAACATCACCAGTTCCGCGCCACCGAGCACCGGTTTCGGCATCAGTTGCAGTACCGCGCCGATCATCGGGAACAGGCCAAGCACCACCAGCAATCCGGCAATGAAAAACGCCACGTAGCGGCTGGCCACGCCGGTGAGCTGGATCACCCCGTTGTTCTGGGCGAAGGTCACCATCGGCATGCTGTTGAACACCGCGGCCATGGCCGAGTTGAGGCCATCGGCGAGCAGGCCGGACTTGATCCGGCGAATGTACACCGGGCCTTTGACCGGTTGCCGGGAGATCATCGAGTTGGCCGTGAGGTCACCGGCGGCCTCCAGCGGCGACACGAGGAAAATCACCGCCACCGGAATGAACGCCACCCAATCGAAGGAGAACCCGTATTTGAACGGCACCGGTACGCTCATCAGCGGCACTTCGGGCAGGCTGTTGAAATCCACCTGGCCCATGAGCCATGCCACCCCGTAGCCCAGGGTCAGGCCGATGACAATCGCCCCCAGGCGCAGAAACGGCACATCCACCCGGTTCAACACTACGATGGTTCCCAGCACCAGCGCCGCCAGGGCCAGGTGACTGGCCGCTCCCAGGTCAGGGGCGCCGAAGCCGCCGGCGATGTCGGTCATCGCCACCTTGATCAGCGACAAGCCCATCAGCGTGATGATCGTGCCGGTCACCACCGGGGTGATCAGCATGCGCAATTTGCCAATGAACTGGCTCAACACCACCTCGATGAACGCGGCAAAAAAGCACACGCCGAAAATGGTCGAGAGAATCTCATCGGTACCGCCACCACGAGCCTTGACCATGAAGCCGGCGCTGAGAATCACGCTGATGAACGAGAAACTGGTGCCTTGCAGGCACAACAGGCCAGAGCCCACCGGGCCGAAGCGCCGCGCCTGCACGAAGGTGCCCAGGCCGGAAACGAACAGCGCCATGCTGATCAGGTAAGGAATTTCGCTTTGCAGGCCCAGGGCGCTGCCCATGATCAGCGTCGGGGTGATGATGCCGACGAAACTTGCCAGCACGTGTTGCAGGGCGGCGAAGACGGTGGCGGTCAGATGCGGGCGGTCATCGAGGCCGTAGATCAGGTCGCTGTGGCGTGGAGCGGGGGCTTTTTCGGAGGCGGTCATGGTGGTTTGCGTGCCAGAAGGCGGGCCGGGTCAGAAAATGGAGGCGCAGGATGCCAGAACCGCCCGGCCACGGCAAAAGAACCTCCAGAACAGCGACTTACAGTCGTGGGGCGAACACTTCGCCAACGCTGCGGCGTTTGGCGTGCAGTTCGCTGGCCTGGATCAATTGTTCAAGGTCTTCGGGGGTCACGTCATAGAACGCTTCCATGTCGGCCAACGCCAGTTTCAGGTCTTCGGCGGTGATGGCCTGACGGTCGACCGGCGGGTGATCGGCAGGAATCCTGGCCGCGGGCTCGCTGGCGCTCTTGGGGTAACGAACGCGGGTCAGGTTGTTGTAGGCCAGGGCGCACAGCAGCATCGTCGCGGCGCTGAGCATCACCGGCCCAATGGCTTTCCAGTCCATGGCAATGGTTGCAGGATCGGCCAGCACCAGGGTCAGGGCCAACGCACCGGCCGGTGGATGCAGGCACCGCAGCCAGCACATCAGGATCAACGCCATGCCCGCCGCCAGGCAAGCGCTACCCAGGGTCCGGCCCAACACATGGGCCACCAGCAGGGCAATCACACCGGCGCTCAAGTAACCACCGAGAATCGACCAGGGCTGGGCGAGCGCGCCCGAAGACACGGCAAACAACAGCACCGCCGACGCCCCCAGCGGGCCGATCAGGTGCTGGGCCACCTCAATGCCGAACACCTGGCTACAGAGCCACACGCTCATCAGTGTCCCCAGGGCCATGCCGATGGCGGCACGGCTCCATTCGGTGGGGCGGGTGTTGATGGCGGCGGGCAACCAGCGAGCAAGCATTTCGAGAAGACTCCGGCAGAAAATCCAGGCAAAAAAAAGGGCTTGGCTGGGGAACCCAGAAAGCCCTTGAAGTTGTTCCAACTGTTGGGGGAGGAACGCGCACAGTGTGCCGTCCAATCCTGCTACTGACAAATTCATATTAATGAGCTTTCAGTGCATTAATTTTGCTGTAATTTGCTCCATCGACCGCTTGTGTAGCACAGCAAACCACCCAGGGCCGCGAGTGCACTCAAGGCATAAAACATCGTCGGCGCCGGGGTGTGCATCAGCATGAAGCCGCAAATCACCGGGCTCAACGCACCGCCAAGGGCAGCAAGGTTTTGCGCGCCGTAGTAGCTGCCCCGCAGTTCTTCCGGTGCCAGGGTGTCGACGAAGAGAAACTCGGCCGGGTAAATGATGATTTCACCGAGGGTGAAGACGAACATCGCCACGCACCAGCTCACCAGGCTGTCCGCCAGGCTGAAACCGATCAGCCCGAGGATGAACAGGCCGGTGCCGGCCATGATCCATTGGCGCAGTTGCTCGCGCTTGAGAAAACGCCCGATCTGGTATTGCAGCAAGATCACACTGATGGCGTTGCAGGCGAGCAGGGCGGCCATGATTTCCATGGTGTGTTGGGGATTGCTGGTCACCAGCAGGTACTGCGACAGGTAAAAGGTAAATCGCCCGTGCACCACGGTGCTGAGCAGGCAACCGGCGGTGAACAGGATCAGGGTGCGGTCGTTTTTCAGGGTGATCAGGGTTTTGAGGAAACTCTGCCCCTGGCCGCCGACAGGCGAGCGCGCCGGGTCCTTCGCGATCCCGGTCATCAGGAAAATACTGAAAAAAGCGATGGCCGCAGCGATCAGGAAGGGGGCACTGGCAAAGGCTCCGGCAATCAGCACACCGAGCATCGGCCCGACAGCGTAGCCAATGTTGGTCAGCGTATAGCTCAGGGAAAACGCCTTGGCGCGTTGACCCACCGGGAGGTTGTCGCTGAGGATCGCTTTCGAACCGATGAGGAACAGCGATGAAGCGGTTTCGGTGACGATCAGGGTGATGGTAGTCAGGTAGAGGTTTTCAGCAAAGGTCAGCAACACCAGGCCGACAGCGCTGGACGCCATCGAGAGAATCAGCAACCGGCGCTTTTCGAAGCGATCGATGATGTAGCCGCCATACAGGGAGAGCAGGGTGGCGACGAACACCGCAATGCCGAGCAGCAAGCCAACGTCCTGCTGGTTGAGTCCCAGCTTGTCGCTGACGAATAGCGTGAGCAAAGGGCTGGTGATGGCGCGGCTGACGACGATGGTCAGCGAGCAGATCAACAGGCGGCGGATGAGGGGGGAGTAGCTGGTCACGGCGCGAATATCCTTATTCAATCGGGCCGGCATCAGCCCGATCGTGAGCGCTACTCTAGCAGTCAGATACGCGGTCGTTGCTACGGGATTTGCTTGAGGTGCCGCAGCACAAAATCATTTTTGTCGAACCGCCCGCCCAGCACTGGCGGCAATGCCCCGACGGCCGTGCAGACCCAGCGCGGGAGACTGTTGGCGGATGTGAGGGAACAGGCTGTTCAGGCGACCACTGACTCGGCAAACCATTGCTGGTACGGAATCGGCAATTTGCTCGACTCGCCCCGACCGATCGGGAAGTAGGTGAAACCGATGCGTGCCAGACGGTCTGTGTCGTAAAGGTTGCGGCCATCGAAGATCAGCGGTGCGTTGAGCCGCTGCCGGATCAGTTGAAAGTCCGGCGCCTTGAACTGTTGCCATTCGGTGCAGATGATCAGTGCATCGGCACCGGACAAGACCGACTCGGGTGTACCCATGAGCATCAGCTTCGATTCATCGGGATACAGCTTCTGGGTTTCCTGCATGGCTTCCGGATCGAACGCACGGACATGCGCTCCGGCGGCCCACAAGGATTCGAGCAACACCCGGCTCGGCGCATCGCGCATGTCGTCGGTGTTTGGCTTGAATGCCAGGCCCCACAGAGCAAAGGTCCTGCCACGCAAGTCGCCCTTGTAGAACGCGTTGATGCGCTCGAACAGCTTGTATTTCTGCCGCTCGTTGATGGCTTCCACCGCTTGCAGCAGGTCACTGGAGCAATGGGCCTGTTCAGCGCTGTGGATCAGGGCGCGCATGTCCTTGGGGAAACATGAGCCACCGTAGCCGCAACCGGGGTAGATGAAGTGGTAGCCGATGCGGGAGTCGGCGCCGATGCCCAGGCGTATCGATTCGATGTCGGCACCCAGGTGTTCGGCCAGTTCTGCGATCTGGTTGATGAAGCTGATCTTGGTCGCCAGCATGCAGTTGGCGGCGTACTTGGTCAGCTCGGCGCTGCGCAGGTCCATGAACATGATGCGCTCATGGTTGCGGTTGAAGGGCGAGTACAGATCACGCATCACCTCACGCACTTCTTCGCGTTCACAGCCGATGACGATACGGTCAGGGCGTCGGCAGTCGGCCACGGCCGAACCTTCTTTCAAGAATTCCGGATTGGAGACAATATCGAACTGCAATACGCGTCCGACGCTGATCAGGCATTTGTCGATGTGTGCTCGCAAGGCATCGCCGGTGCCGACCGGGACGGTGGACTTCTCCACCAGGATCGCCGGTTGCTCGCGATGACGGGCCACGGCGTCGCCCACCGACATCACGTAGCGCAAGTCCGCCGAGCCGTCGTCCCGTGACGGAGTGCCAACGGCGATGAACAGCACCTGTCCGTGCTGGACGGCGAATTTTTCGTCGCTGGTGAACTGCAACCGCCTGGCGTCAAGGCCTTCGCGTACCAGGCTGGCCAGCCCGGGTTCGAATATGCTCACGTGGCCCTGTTGGAGCAGTTCGACTTTACTCTCGTCAACGTCCATGCAGACCACGTCGTGGCCGACTTCCGCCAATACCGCTGCCTGCACCAGGCCGACATATCCGCTACCAAATACACTGATTTTCATGGGTCACTCCTTGATTCAGGCGCACGAGCAGGTCGGGATATTGATGGTTATGACGCCGAGGAAGAGCTATGCCACGCCAAGGCTTTTCCAGACAGGTCAGCAGACAGGCGACCAGTAGCAATAACAGGCTCATGGTGCCGCCTGAGGAATAATCAAAATCGAGTCAGGATAGGCAAGGTCATATTTCAATTTGTCTATCGTGTTGAAAAAAGCCACATCCGGCCGTTTCAACCGTCAGGACAATGCCGACGCTACCCAGTACTGCAACGGGCGCAAGGCTTGAAGAACCGCGGCATGCTCTACGGCAGCGATTTCCTCGTCGCCGATACCGTGCCGGGAAAAAGGGAGAAATGCCTGACTCTTGGGCAACCCCGGGGCTGTAAACGTAAATAGCCTTTACATCATTGTTTTTTTACTTATTAGTTGTTTCACTTAACTGTTTTAATTCAAGGCCGTTTCGTTTGATTGACTTACCTGTATCTGATTCACGCACACCCCTCACCAATCCACTGACCCTGTATCTGGCGCGACTGGCGCCGTCCAGCCAACTGACCATGCGTTATGTGCTGCAGGATGCCGCCGACCGCCTGGGCTTCGAAGACCACGATATCGAGGAAATTCCCTGGCACAATCTGCAGCCAGAGGACGTCATTGCGTTGGTGGCCACCTTGCGTTCGGACGGCTATGCGCCGAACACGTCTTCGCTCTATGTCAACGCGGTGCGCGGGGTGATGAACGAAGCGTGGCGCATGAGCCTGATCTCTCAGGAGCATCTGTTGAAGATGCGTACGGTGAAGGGCATGGCCGGTACACGGCTGTCCCAGGGGCGCAATCTCAGGCGTACGCTGATCCAGGAACTGATGGCGGTCTGCGCTGCCGATCCGCGGCCGCAAGGCCTGCGGGATGCCGCGATCATCGGGATTTTGTACGGTTCAGGGATGCGCAAATCCGAATCGGTGAACCTGGAGCTGAACCAGGTCGACTTCACCGAGCGCAGCCTGCGGGTGACGGCCAAGGGCAACAAGCAGTTGATCAAGTACGCACCGGCCTGGGCCTTCGCCAAGCTTGAAGCCTGGCTCGAGCTGCGCCGTTCGATGCTCAAGGACGGCGAGTCGGACGACCCGTTCCTGTTCAACCGCATCCGCCGTGGCAGCCACATCACTCGTGAACGCATCACCAAACACGCGATTTACTACATCGCCCGGCAACGGGGCGCGCAGGTCGGGGTGAAAATCATGCCCCACGACTTCCGGCGCTCATTCATCACCCGGGTGATCGAAGAGCATGACTTGTCGATTGCGCAGAAGCTGGCGCACCACAGCAATATCCAGACCACGGCCAACTACGATGTGCGCGATGACAACGAGCGGCGTCGGGCGGTGGATCGATTCGATCTGTGAACGATCACACCTCGCTCAGTACATGGGCATGGCCGATGGTCGAGACTTGAACCGAGCTGCCGGCGGGTGGTGCATACATGCCTGAACTGCGCACCAGCAGTGATCGGCCCGACTGCGCGTTGCGGGTCAATGGCTGCAGTTCCACCGTCAGCGTGCAGGTGTTGCCGCTGAAATCCCGATCGGTGACCACGGCCCGGCAACCGCTGGCTTCCGGGTCGCTGGGGAGGATGCTGGCCAGTTGCAGTTGTTCGGGGCGCAGCATGATCTGCGCCGAACTGTTGTTGCGGTGGTTGTTGACGGGGATCCGGCCCAGGTCGCAATGGGCCCAACCAGCCTCGATGCGTGCGGGCATCACCACGGCATCCCCCAGGAACAGCGCGGTTTGCTCGTCTTCGGGATAGCGGTAAAGGTCCAGCGGATGCCCTGACTGGACCAGTCGGCCATGACGCATCACCGCCAACTGGTCGGCGAACGACAGGGCTTCGCTCTGGTCATGGGTGACCAGAATGGTGGTGACGCCCGCGTCCTCCAGCAGCCGTGCAACCATCTTGCGCATGGCGGCGCGCAATCCGGTGTCGAGCGCCGAGAACGGCTCGTCCAGCAGCATCAGTCGTGGCTGTTGCGCCAAGGCCCGGGCCAGGGCCACGCGCTGTTGCTGGCCACCGGACAATTCATGGGGCCAGCGCTCGGCCATCTTCGCGTCCAGCGCCACGCTGTCCATCAGTTCGGCAACGCGCTGCTGTTTTTCAGTGCCCTTGGTCGCCAGGCCGAAGCCGATGTTCGCTGCCACGGTCATGTGCGGGAACAGTGCGCCGTCCTGTGGCACGTAGCCGATCAGGCGTTGATGGGCCGGCACTTCGTGGGTGCCGTCGACCAGGGTCTGGCCATTGAGCGACAGGCGTCCGGAATCGGGGAACTCGAAACCGGCAATCATCCGCAGCAACGTGGTCTTGCCCGAGCCGGAGGGGCCTACGATGACCGTGCGACTGCCGCTGGGCACCGAGAGGCTGACGTTGTCCAGGGCGCAATGGGCGCCATAGGACTTGTAGAGGGCATTCAATTCAAGAGTGTTCATCGGCCAGCCGTTTTTTTCGATTGGTGATAAAGAAGTCCGGTCAACGGAAGCGACAACACAACCATCAATAAGGCGTAGGGCGCGGCGGCTGCGTAATCGATTTCGCTGGTCAAGGCCCAGAACCCGGTCGCCAGGGTGCGCGTGCCGTTCGGGGCCAGCAGCAGTGTGGCGGTCAATTCGTTGGTGATCGCCAGGAACACCAGCGCCGCGCCGGCGGCCGCTCCCGGGGCAGCCAGGCGCAAGGTGATCAGCCACAGTGCCCGGGCTGGCGAGCGGCCAAGGCTGCGGGCAATGTTTTCCAGTTCCACCGGGGCCTGGGCAATGCCCGCGCGCAGGCTCACCAGGGCACGGGGCAAGAACATCAACAGGTACGCCAGCAGCACGGTGAAGGTGGTCTGGTATATCGGCCGGGCAAAGTGGATCGTGACGGTCACCAGTGCCAGCGCCACGATAATGCCGGGCAAGGAACTGGTGATGTAGTTGCAGCTTTCCAGCACCCGTTGCAGTCGACCGGGGTAGCGGATCGACAGCCAGGCAATCGGGATCGCCGCGCAGGTGGTCAGCGCCGCGCCCCCGATGCCCAGCAGCAGGGTTTGCTCAAGTGCGGGCAACAATTCGGCCATGTCCCAGACTTCCACGCCTCCGGCGATGAGCCACTTGCCCAAGGTGATCAAGGGCACGCCAAGGGCCAGGGCGCAGGTCGCGATCTGCAGCGTCAGCGAGAGCAGGGTGGATACCGGTTTCAGGCGTACAACCCGTTGCTCCCGGGCGCTTCCCGAACCGACGCGGGCGTAACGCGCCGAACCCCGGGCGGCGGATTCGGCCGTCAACATCGCCAGGCAACACAGCGCCAGCACACTGGCCAGCATGTGCGCCGCTGCGCCGTTGAAGGTCGATTTGAACTGATCGAAGATCGCGGTGGTAAAGGTGTCGAAGCGGATCATGGCGTACAGGCCATATTCGGCCAGCAGGTGCAGGCCGACCAGCAAGGCGCCGCCGCAGATCGCCAGGCGCAATTGCGGCAACACAACGCGGAAAAACACTTTCCAGGGTTTGAGCCCCATGGACTCGGCGACGTCTTCGATGGCCGGATCGAGCCGGCGCAAAGTGGCGGCTACCGGCAAATACAGGAACGGGAAGTAGGCGATGACCGAGACCAGGACACCGGCAAACAAGCCGTGAATCGGTGGCACCAGGCTGACCCAGGCGTAGCTGTGAACGAACGCAGGCACTGCCAGCGGCGCGGTGGCCAGCAACGACCACCAGCGCCGCCCAGGCAGATTCGTGCGTTCCGTGAGCCACGCCAGCGTCACCCCCAGCGCGACGCACAAGGGAATCGTCAGCAGCACCAGCAGCACGGTGTTGACCAGCAGTTCACCGACCCGAGGGCGGAACACCAGGGTCACAACGGTTGACCAGCCGGTTTGCAGGGACACACCAATAACGTAGGCGATCGGTAGCAGTGCCAGTAATGAAACCAGCACCGACAAACCGATCACCCATACACCGCCACGTCCCGCAAAGACTCCGCGGGAGCGTCGACGTAAATGTGCGGGTGTCGCCTCAGCGACCTCCGCAGGCAGGGTTTCTGGCATCAATTAGAGCAGTCCGGCCTGTGTCATCAGCTCCACGGCTTTTTTACTGTCGAGTTTTGACGCATCGACAGTCGGCGCATCGAGTTGATTCAGAGGCACCAGTTTAGGGTTGGATTCAGCGCCTTTGCCCACGGCGTATTCAAACGACTTGCCGTTCTTCAGGACAGCCTGGCCATCCTTGCCGGTAATGTACTTGAGGAACGCCTGGGCTTGGTCCTGGTGTTTACTGGAAGCGAGGACGCCGCCGCCGGAGATGCTAACAAAAGCGCCCGGGTCTTTGTGCCTGAAATAGTGCAGGGCGGTGTTCTTGCTGTTTTCGCCGGTCTTGGACTGATCCACCAGGCTGTAATAGTGGTAAATCACGCCGCTGTCGATCTGCCCGGCATTCACGGCCTTGAGTACCGAGCTATTGCCACGGTAGTTGGCATAGTTGGTTTTCATCGCCTTGAGCCAATCCAGCGTGGCGGCTTCACCCTTTTGTTGGAGGATGGCAGCGACGATGGCCTGGAAGTCAGCACCACCGGGCGATGCACCCCAGCGACCCTTCCAGCTCGGTGAAGCCAGGTCCATGATCGATTTCGGCAGGTCGGCTTCTGGCAGTTTGCTCGGGTTGTAGACGAACACCGTGGAGCGCGCGGCGATGCCTACCCATTTGCCGTGGGCCGGACGGTAGGCGGAGTCAATCTGCTCCAGCGTGGCCTTATCGACAGGCGCAAACAGCCCGGCATTGTCGACCAGGACCATGGCCGGAGAGTTCTCGGTCAGGAATACGTCCGCTGGCGAAGCCGCGCCTTCCTGCACGATCTGGTTGCCCATTTCGGTGTCATCGCCGTTGCGCAAGGTGACGGGAATACCTGTCTCCTGGGTAAAACCCTCGACCCAGGCCTTGGTCAGGCCTGCGTGTTGCGCGTTGTACACCACGATGCCGACGGAGTCGGCTGCATAGGCCTGGCCAGCGCTCAGCAAAGCGGTGGCCAGCAGGGCCTTTTTCAAGAACGAAGGGATTTTTGGAATCATTCTGTGGGCTGCTCCTGGTACATTTTTTTGAAAGTCATGGGCATAGAAACGCCAGTTAACCAATGCGAATCATTTGCATGTTTTTGAAGTGCGGGAAATGTAGAGATCCAAATGAGAAAATAACGTCAAAAAAACCGTTAATACATGTAATTTTCATTCAGATTAGCAGCACTGTGCCCGCTGTGTTTCGACTCGTCGATCAAACGATGCCGCCGATCAGAATATGACGCTGCCCCGGCTGCCTTTTTGTCGTGTGCCTCGGCGTATTTGACGTTGCCAGTTGCTGCGGGCCGCCTGTCGCGGGGAATGACAGCAGGAAACAGGAGGGACGGATTAACGGCGAACTTGTCGCCGTTAATCCTGGGGATGAATACATTCAGGGCGCAGGGCAGGTTGCCTGTGGTCTGACGGCAGCCTGGCTGATCAGCGCGGCCAGGCGTTTGACGTTGTTTTGCTGGGCAAGCACCAGGTCATCGATGCTCGCACCCGAGGGCGTTTGCAAGGTGCTACGGCAAATCAACCGTGCCGTGTCGCCGGTGCTGGCGCTGCGCAGGCGCCATTCCACGTCCATCAAGGCGTACTGGCCGGGCACCGAGTCGAAACGCTGCACATCGACCCGCACCGAGTGTCGGCCTTGTACAGGACTGTTGCTCAGTTGATCGACCAACGCACTGCGCAGTTCGTCCACCAGGGTTGCTCCCCACCATTGGGTTTCCAGGATCGCCAGGCCACTGTTGCCCTCGCGAATGACGATCTGCGCACGATCGACCTGGGGCGGCACGCTGATCGACTCGATCTGGATCACGCCGACGGTGGTCCTTGAGTGATTGCCCTCCTGGGCCGGGGTCAGGGTATGGAATTGAATCGGGTCGCTGCGGCAGGCGGCGAGCAGCAACATCGCGGTGACCAGGGTGAACTTCAGCGGTAAAGCCATGGGTGTTGCTCCTGTGTTCAATTGCGCGGTGGCCCTTGCAGATCCATGGGGGCGGCATTATTCGGACGACCGCGAAGCAGCGATTCCGGATGCCGTCCCAGGTAATCCGAAAGATCACGCAAGGATCTCGACGTGCGTCCCAGTTCATCCAGGGTTAGCCCCAGTTTTTCCCGTTGCGGCGAATCCTCGGCCAAGGTCGAACTGGCCGACTGCAGGGTCGAATTGGCCGTTTCCAGCGTCTTGCTGACTTCCGACAAAGTGGTTTGCACGCCAGGCAAGATCTTTCCGTTGAATTGCATCATGCCTTTGCGCAGTTCGACGAGATTGCCATCGAGATTGCCGGCAATACGCTCGATCGGTAGTTTGTTGATCTTGTCGACCATGGATTCGAGTTTTTCCTGCAATTGCTCGAGGCTGCCGGGAATGGTCGGAATCATGACCGGGCGTGCGTTTACATCGAAGGCGACCTTGTCGGTCTTGGGGTAGAAGTCCAGGGCAATGTACAACTGGCCGGTCAGGAAGTTGCCGGTGCGGGCTTGGGCACGCAGGCCGTTTTCGATAAAGGTACCGATCAAGCGTACGCCAGCGGCTTCGTTATCAGGGTCATGATTGAGCGCCTTGAGCATTTTGACATGGGCCTGGCCCAGGCGCTGCGGGTAGATCACGATACCGACGTTGACCGGAAAGGAGCGCTTTTTCTCGTCGTAATCCAGATTGACCGCCACTACCTTGCCGATTTCCACACCGAGGAACTCCACCGGGGCATCGACCTTGAGCCCGCGCAGTGCCTGGTCGAAGCGCATGGCCAGGTATTGCGGCTTGCCGTTCGGCGGGGCCAGGGCGGTTTGTTGGTCGTCGAACAATTCGTAGGCGTACTCTGCGGCAGCCGGCTTGTCGTTGGGGCTGTAGTCGGGCGCGCGGAAGGCTATGCCGCCCACCAGCAAGGAAGACAACGACTCGGTCTTGACCGCAAAGCCATTGGCGCCGACGTTCACGTCAATGCCGCTTGCGTTCCAGAAACGGGTGTTTTCGGTGACGTACTTGTCATGGGGTGCATGGATGAACAGTTCAATGTTCACGCCCTTGCCATCCGGGTCCAGCGCGTAGGCCACCACCTGGCCCACGGGGATCTTGCGGTAGTAGACCGGAGAGCCGATGTCCAGCGATCCCAGGTCCTGGGTGAACAGAGTAAAACGCTTGCCCGGTTCGCCGTAGGTGATGGGAGGCGGATTCTCCAGTCCGATGAAGTTTTTTGCCCGGCCGTTGGCCTGGCCGATATCGGCCCCGATGTAATCGCCCGACAGCAGCGTATCGATCCCCGACACACCGCCCGCGCCAATGCGCGGCCGCACGACCCAGAACTGCGAATCTTCGCGGGTAAAGCTTTCGGCCTGCTTTTCCAGTTTGATGGTGGCGTTGACGCTTTTCTGGTCACTGCTGAGCTCCACATCGGAGACATGACCAATCACGACATTGCGGTATTTGACCTCGGTCTTGTTCGCGGTCAGGCCGTTACCGGTCTTGAACGTGACAACGATGGTCGGGCCTTGCTGCAAAATGCTGTGGACCACCAGCGAAATACCCACCAGCACCGCGACGATCGGGACGATCCAGACCAGCGAAACGCTGAAACGGCGGGTCTTGATCGGCGCCTGCCCGGGGGCTTGTGGCCCGTCAGTGGCTTGTGACTTCATCATTGACCTCCTCATTGTGTGGGTTTTTCCGTTCTTTATCCCAGATCATGCGGGGATCGAAACTCATTGCCGAAAGCATGGTGAACACCACTACCAGACCAAAGAACAGAATGCCCGGGCGCGGTTCGATGTCGGCCAGGGCCTGGAATTTCACCAGCGAGGCCACCAGGGCGACCACGATCACATCGAGCATCGACCAGTAACCGATGACTTCGACGAAGCGGTACAGCGTCGACCGCTCCTTGCGTGCCCACTCGCTGTCGCGTTGCACGGTGACCAGCAGCAATGTGATGGCGACGAACTTGATTCCCGGCACCGCGATACTGGCAATGAATATGATCAGGGCGATATCCCAGGCCCCGGCTTCCCAGAACTCCAGCACGCCGCTCATGATCGTGCTGTCGGCGCCGTTGCCGACCATCTCGGTGTTCATCACCGGCAACAGGTTGGCCGGGATGTAGAACACCAGGGCCGCGATCATGTAGGCCCAGGTGCGGGCCAGAGAATTGGCTTTGCGCCGGTGCAACGGTGCACCACAACGCTCGCATTCGTGGGGCTCGCAAGTCATGTCGCAGGCCAGGCCGCAGGTGTGGCACAGGCACAGGTTGAGCTCGTCGGCGTAAGGAGGCGTGCTCATACAATGTCCCATAGTTCGCGAATGTCGCGCCCGGCGATGCGGATCATCATCAGGCTCAGCGCCGCCAGGGCAAACAACCCTATGCCGGGCAGCACATCGAGCAGTCCGGCGAGCTTGATCACCGCGACCATGGCGCCCAGCAGGCAGACTTCGAGCATGCTCCAGGGCCTGAGGGTTTCCAGCCAGCGCATGCAGAATTTGAATCCGGGCGAGCGTCGCCCGCCGAGTGCGAAGCCCAGCACCCAGATCAGCAGCAGCAACTGGACAATCGGCGCGATGATCATGGCGATTGCCGCCACCATGGCGATGAAGGTGATAGGCCCCAGGCTCAGGGCCAGCACCGAGTCCCAGAGCGTTGCGCTGTTCTTCACGCCTTTGAGGTTGATGCTCATTACCGGATAGAAATTGGCGAATATCCAGAGCATCAACGCGGTGAAGGTCAACGCAAGACGCTGCTCCACAGTGAGGCCGTTATAGCGCTGAAGCACGCCGCCGCAGCGTGTACACAGGGTTTTTTGATGTTTGGCGAGCGTCACTTTTTGGTACACGCTGTCGCAGTGCTCGCAGATGATCAGCTGATCAGTAGTTGCCATGGGTCAAGCTCGACAGAAGGCAGGAAGTTCAGAGCACTCCCTCAATATAGAAGTGACTCGCAATTGAGCAAATCGAAAGTCGAAACAAGGGGATGGTAGAAGAGGGAATACGTAAAACAGTGTGGGAGCGAGCTTGCTCGCGATAGCGGCGTGCCAGACAACCCAATCATTGGATTTCAGGTCGCTATCGCGAGCAAGCTCGCTCCCACAGTGGTTAGCAGGCGCCCGGCAGGACGACGTCAGCCCAGCATTTCCCGCATCCGATACCAGAACATGCCAAGGGCCAGCAAGGGTGAACGCAGGGCGCGTCCGCCGGGGAAGGTCATGTGCGGCACGGCGCTGAACACGTCGAAGCCTTTGCTGTGGCCGGCATGGATCGCTTCGCCCAACAACTTCGCGCACCAGTGGGTCACGTTCAGGCCATGGCCTGAGTAGCCCTGGGCGTAGAACACGTTCGGGTGCTGGCTCAGGCGCCCGACCTGGGGAAAGCGGTTGGCCGAGATGCCGATCTTGCCGCCCCACTGATAGTCGATGCGCACATCGGCCAGTTGCGGGAACACCTTGAGCATCTGCGGGCGCATGTAGGCGCTGATGTCCGAAGGATCGCGCCCGGAGTAATGGCAGGCACCACCGAACAACAAGCGCCGGTCAGCCGAGAGCCGGTAGTAATCCAGGCCGACCTTCTGGTCGCACAGCGCAACATTGTGCGGGATCAGTTTTGCAGCGGCCTCTTGCGACAAGGGTTCGGTGGCGATGATGTAGCTGCCTGCCGGGAGTACTTTGCCGCTGAGCTTCGGTTCGAGCTCTTCCAGATGGGCATTGCAAGCAAGCACCAACGTGCCTGCACTCACAGTGCCACCGGCGCAGCGCACTTGCACCGTACTGCCATGGATCAACTCAAGCACCGGGCTCTGCTCGAAAATCCGCACCCCAAGGGACTCGGCAACTTGCGCTTCGCCAAGGACCAGGTTCAGCGGATGCAAATGCCCCGAGCCCATGTCCACCAGGCCGCCGGCGTACACACCGGAGTTCACCACCTGTTCACGGATTTGTTCTGGCGCCACCAGTCGGGTTTCAAAGGCGTAGCCGGATTCAATCAGTTGCGCCTGCTCGGCCTTGAGCGCCTTGAACTGGGCCGGGGTATTGGCCAGTTCGCAGAAGCCCCAGCTCAGGTCGCAATCGATGCCGTGCTCGCGGATGCGATTGGCCACGACTTGCACCGACTCGTTCCCGGCGTGTTCCAGGTATTGCACGCCATCGGCGCCGATGTGCTTGGCGAAACCGCTGACGTCATGGCCGATACCACGAATCAACTGGCCGCCGTTGCGCCCGCTGGCGCCCCAGCCGATCCGTCGGGCCTCCAGCAGGACCACCGAGAGCCCACGCTGGGCCAGCTCGATGGCGGTGTTGATGCCGGTGAAACCCGCGCCGACCACGCAGACATCGGCCACCAGGTCCGAGGCCAGCGCGGGGCGCTGCCTCATGCCCTTGGCGGACGCTGCGTAATAGGAGTGGGTGTGTTCCTTGGTGTACTGATTCATTTGTTGGACTTCACTTTGCTCCACGAACGGGTCATCAGGCGCATGATCGACTGCGGCGGCGTGGTGGAGATGTAGAGTTTGTCGAGGACTTCCTGGGACGGATAAACCTCGGGGTTGCTGACCAGCTCAGGGTCCATGTACTGCTTGGCGGCCGGGTTCGGGTTGGCGTAGCCGACCGACTCACTGACCTTGGCGATCACTTGCGGGTCCAGCAGGTAGTTGATGAAGGCATGAGCTTCCTTCGGGTTGCTGGCGTCGGCGGGGATGGCCAGCAGGTCGAACCACAGGTTGGCGCCTTCCTTGGGAATGGCGTAGGCGATGTTCACGCCGTTGCCGGCTTCCTTGGCGCGGTTGGCGGCCTGGAACACATCACCCGAGTATCCGAACGCTACGCAGATATCGCCGTTGGCCAGGTCCGAGACGTACTTGGAGGAATGGAAGTAGGTGATGTACGGGCGAATGCTCAGCAGCTTGGCTTCGGCCTTCTTGAAGTCCTCGGGGTTTTCGCTGCGCGGGTCCATGCCCATGTAGTTGAGCATCGCCGGGAACACTTCGTCCGCCGAGTCCATCATCGACACGCCGCAGGCGCTGAGCTTCTTGATGTTCTCCGGTTCGAACAGCACGGCCCAGGAGTCGATCTTGTCGATGCCCAGCACAGCCTTGACCTTGTCGACGTTATAGCCGATGCCGTTGGTGCCCCACAGGTACGGCACCGAGTGCGCGTTGCCCGGATCGTTTTTCTCCAGCAGCGCCAGCAATTTCGGGTCGAGGTTCTTGAAATTCGGCAGTTGCTCGCGATCGAGCTTGAGGAACGCGCCGGCCTTCACCTGGCGGGCCAGGAAGTGGTTGGACGGCACCACCACGTCATACCCGGTACGACCGGCAAGCAGTTTGCCTTCAAGGGTTTCGTTGGAATCGAATACGTCGTAGATCACCTTGATCCCGGTCTTGGCCTGGAAGTCGGCGAGGGTGGTTTCGCCGATGTAGTCGGTCCAGTTGTAGACGCTGACCTGTGGCTGGGCCTGGGCAACGGCGCTGAACAGTGCTGCCAGCGCGACCGGGACCATGGATTTCAATAAGCGCATATCGATACCTTCTTGGAATTATTGGATTCTTCAGGTGATCACCTACCTGTGGGAGCGAGCTTGCTCGCGATGGCGGCCTGTCAGTCAACGAAGATATTGGATTCACTGGCCTCATCGCGAGCAAGCTCGCTCCCACAAGGGATGTGTGATCCCATGCGAGAGCGGGTTTTTTAGACGCTGAGCATCAGGAACTCACGCTCCCAGGAGCTGATCACCCGTTTGAAGTTCTCGTGCTCGGCGCGTTTGACCGCGACATAGCCCCGCACGAACTTGCTGCCCAGGTAGCGGCTGATGGTGTCGCATTCTTCCATCTGGGTCAGGGCGTCTTCGATGGTGATCGGCAGGCGCAGGTTGCGACGCTCATAGGCGCGGCCCTGTACCGCAGCGCTTGGCTCGATGCGTTCGACCATGCCCAGGTAACCACACAGCAGGCTGGCGGCGATGGCCAGGTACGGGTTGGCGTCAGCGCCCGGCAGACGGTTCTCGACACGCATGGCGTCCGGGCTGGAGGTCGGCACGCGCAGGCCGACGGTGCGGTTTTCTTCGCCCCACTCGACGTTCACCGGTGCCGAGGTGTCCGGCAGGAAGCGGCGGAACGAGTTGACGTTCGGCGCGAACATCGGCAGCACTTTCGGGATGTACTTCTGCAGACCGCCGATGTGATGCAGGAACAGTTCGCTCATGTTGCCATCGGCATCGGCGAAGATCGGTTGGCCGGTGGCAATGTCCACCACGCTCTGATGAAGGTGCATGGCGCTGCCAGGCTCGTCGCCGACCGGCTTGGCCATGAAGGTTGCCGCCACGTTGTGCTTGAGCGCCGCTTCACGCATGGTGCGCTTGAACACGGTGATCTGGTCGGCCAGGTCCAGGGCGTTGCCATGACGGAAGTTGATTTCCATCTGCGCCGGGCCGTCTTCGTGGATCAGCGTGTCGAGGTCCAGACCTTGCAGTTCGCACCAGTCGTAGACGTCTTCGAACAGCGGGTCGAATTCGTTGGCCGCGTCGATGGAGAACGACTGACGACCGCTTTCGGCGCGGCCCGAACGGCCCATCGGCGCCTTGAGCGGCAGGTCCGGGTCTTCGCAGCGCTGGGTCAGGTAGAACTCCATTTCCGGCGCGACAATCGGCCGCCAGCCTTTATCGGTGTACAACTGCAGGACTTTCTTCAGCACATTGCGCGGCGACAGTTCGATCGGGTTGCCGAACTTGTCGAAGGTGTCGTGGATCACGATGGCGGTCGGCTCGATGGCCCATGGCACCACGTAGACGGCGTCGGCGTCCGGCTTGCAGACCATGTCGATATCGGCCGGGTCGAGCAGGTCGTAGTAGATGTCGTCGTCGACAAAGTCCCCGGTTACCGTTTGCAGAAGGACACTTTCCGGCAAGCGCATGCCTCGCTCATGCAGGAACTTGTTGGTCGGTGCAATTTTGCCGCGTGCAATGCCGGTCAGATCGCTGACGACGCACTCGACTTCGGTAATCTTGTGATCTTTCAGCCAAGTGAACAGCTGATCGAAAGGGACATTCATAAAGACCTCGTTATTGGTTTTATTAACGCCAGGAGAGACCGGTTTCATCCGCCGGACACTTCCCCTGTAGCGCGTTGACGACTATCTTGTGCGAGCCTTGCGGTTCCATCTATCCACTTTAAGCAGCACAAAACGCACCAAAAGAGTGCGTAAGGTCGCCCCATGACAGGTTCCAGTTCCCTCCAGGTCCAAGCGTTCAACACCGCCGATGTCGCCGAGCAAATCCGCGCCACGCCGGGCTGGGTGCAGCAATACCAGCAGATGTCGCCGGGGCACTTCGCGGGTCGGGTGCGTTATCTGGATCTGCAGGGCGTGGAGATTTACGAAGAGTCGATGAACACCCGGGTCGAGCAGAATTTCAGCGCGCCCCAGGGTTCGTTATCGTTCTGTTTCGATCGCGGTGACAACGCGCTGTACGTGTTGAATGGCGAAAGCCGCAACATCTGGATCACCCCGGAGAACTACCAGGAAATCGCCGTGGTGTTCGGGCCGGAGTTTGTAAAGCGCCACAGCCTGGACATCGCCAGGCTTGAAGGGTTGTTCATGGCACCGCTCAACGCCCAGCAGAACGCGCTGTTTTGCCGTTGGCTCAGCGGAACCTTGACGCGGCTGTCGCAGACCTTCGATCCACCGAGCCGCGAAGCGCTGACCCAGCAACTGCTGGAAGATTGCCTGTTCATCCTCGACAACGCGTGTGTCGGCCTCGACCAGGGCGCCTTGCAGCGTCGGGCCGGGGAGCGCTCGATCATGAAACGGGTAGGGGAATGGGCCGCGGACACCCCGGAAGAACATCTCAATCTGCTGCAGTTGTCCCAAATCGCGGGGTTTTCACTGCGTCAGTTGCAGCATGCGTTCAAGACCTACACCGGCATGTCGCCGACCCAGTGGCTGCGCCTGCGCCGACTCAACAGCGCCCACCGCGAATTGCTGAGTCGCACGCCGACGCAAACCACCGTGGCTGAAGTGGCGATGCGTTGGTCGTTCTGGCATCTGGGGCGGTTTTCCAGCAGCTATCGTGCGCTGTTCAAGGAATTGCCGAGCGACACCCTCAAGCGTGCGAGTGTCACGCCGTCCCCTGGTCGCGGCCGACGTTAGAACGTCGGCGGTGTAATCACCCAGATCACCACCGCATCGACATCGCCAGGGTTGCCATAGCGGTGCGGTTCCTGGCTGGAAAAGCTGAAGCTGTCGCCTTCATTGAGCTGGAAATGGCGCTCGCCCACCCACAACTCGAAACTCCCCGAGAGCAAGTAGCCGGCTTCTTCACCGTCGTGGCTGTAGCTTTGCTGGCTGTAGGTGCCGGGCGGGAAACGCGAGTGGAGCATTTCCAGTTGGCGGTTGGCTTGCGGTGTCAGCAACTGGTCGACGATGCCGTCTTCGTAATGCACGTTCAGGCGGCTGTTCTTGCGCACCACGATGCCATCGTCTTCGGGCGCGGTGACCGCTTCACTGGCGAAGAACCACTGGATGGTGACGCCGAGGCTGCGGGCAATGTTGAACAGCGCCGGAATCGACGGGTAGGCGAGGTTGCGTTCCAGCTGGCTGATGTAGCCGGCGGTGAGCTCGCTCTGTTGCGCCAGTTCCGTCAGGGTCATGCCCCGACGCTTGCGCAGGCCGCGAATGCGCGTGCCGAGAAAGTGCGGTTCGGCGCTGCCGGGTGCGGGCTGTGTGGTGCTGCTGTTGCTCATGGTCAAATCCGAACCGGGAGGAGTGGCGCAAATCCCTTGTAGGAGCGAGCTTGCTCGCGATGGTCGCCAACGATAACGCTGGAAGCCTGACACCCAGCGGTGTTCTCGGGTTCATCGCGAGCAGAGCTCGCTCCTACAGGGTTGGTGTTAGCCGTCTAAGCCCCGGAGTATAAACAGCCTTAAAGCTCCCACGCGACTTTAAGGCCTTCATAAATTGCTTCTTCGGCGGTGCGCGGCGCCAGGCAGTCACCGATCCGGCGAAACTCCACCAGCCCTTGCAACTCCGCGCCTAGGGTATCGACCGGCTGATGCCCCTGGCACAGCACCAGCGTGTCGATGTTCTCCATCAGCATCGGTTCGCCACTGGCGGTGTGTTGCAGGTAAACCGTGTTGTCATCGCAGCCATACAACCGCGCATATGGCGTGATCGGCACGCCCAGTTTATGCAGCTCGCCGGCCAGTTGATCGCGCACGTACAGCGGCAGGTTTTCCCCGCAATGGGTGCCGTTGACCGCCAGTTGTACCTGGTGCCCGGCGCGAACCAGGCGTTCGGCGATGCCGGGGCCGATCCAGTCGCAGCGCCAGTCGACCACCACCACCGAACGACCGATCCGTACTTCATCGCGCAATACCTGCCAGGCGTCCACCACCTGCAACTCACCACCGCGCTCGAAGGGTGGCCAGTAGGGCTCGGCACCGGTAGCGACGATCACCATGTCCGGTTTTTCCTGCTCCACCAGTGCCCGGTCGACTCGGGTATTGCGCACTACGCGCACGCCGGCCAGTTCCATTTCCCGCTGCAGGTTGGTGCTGGCACCGCCGAATTCGCTGCGCCGTGGCAGCAATTGCGCGAGCAACACCTGACCGCCCAGTTGCGAATTGGCTTCGTACAACGTCACCTCATGGCCGCGCTGGGCCGCGACGGTGGCGGCTTTCATCCCGGCCGGGCCACCGCCGGCGATCATGATGCGTTTGCGCTGTGGCGCTTGTCGCCGTTCGCCGAAGATCAGTTCGCGTCCGGTTTCCGGGTGCTGGATACAGGAAATCGGCAAGCCCTTGTGGAAGTGGCCGATGCACGCCTGATTGCAGGCAATGCACGCCCGCACGTCTTCGACGCGGCCGGTGTCGGTCTTGTTGGGCATTTGCGGATCGCAGATCAGTGCCCGGGTCATGCCGCACACATCGGCCTGACCACGAGCCAGGATCAGCTCGGCTTCCTGGGGCTGGTTGATGCGCCCGGTGACGAACAACGGAATGTTCAAGCTGGCCTTGAACGTTCCGGCTTCCCTGGCCAGGTACGCGGCTTCGATCGCCATGGGCGGCACGATATGCACCGCGCCGCCAAGGGAAGCCGAGGTGCCGGCGACGATATGCACGTAATCGAGCTGCGCTTGCAGTGACTGCACGGCGGCCAGGGATTCGTCCTCGGTCAGGCCTTCCGGGTCGCGCTCGTCGGCGGAAATGCGCAGGCCGATGATGAACTGCTCGTCGGTCGCCGCGCGCACGGCGGCGATGACCTCGCGCAGAAAACGCAAACGCTGGTCCAGCTCACCGTTGTAGCCATCGGTACGCCGGTTGACCCGCGGATTGATGAACTGTGCCGGCAGGTAACCGTGGCTGGCCACGACCTCGACGCCATCAATGCCTGCCTGATGCAGGCGGCGGGCGGCAGCGGCATAACCGGCGACGATCTCGTCGATCATTGCCTGGTCCAGCGCGCGGGGCATCACCCGGAAACGTTCGTTGGGCACTGACGATGCGGAGTAGGCCACCGCCAGCAGGCCATCGCTGGACTCCATGATCTCCCGCCCCGGATGGAACACCTGGGACAACACCAGGGTGCCGTGGGCATGGCAGGTTTGCGCCAGTTTGCGGTAGCCCTCGATGCACGCATCGTCGGTGGCCATCAGCACGTGGGAGGTGTAGCGCGCACTGTCATGCACCCCGGCCACTTGCAGCACGATCAGCCCGGCTCCGCCTTCGGCCCGCGCCCGGTGATAGGCGATCAATTGTTCGTTGACCAAGTTGTCGGTGGGCATCGAGGTGTCGTGACCACTGGACATGATGCGGTTCTTCAGGCGCTTGCCACGGATCTCCAGGGGTTCGAACAGGTGCGCGAAGGCGGGTGCAGAGGTCGGCATGGTGCGGGTACTCCTGGCAGGCTACCTCTGTAGGAGCGAGCTTGCTCGCGATGGACGTTAACGATAACGCGTGTTGTCCGGATGAACGCGTCGCCCTCAGGTCCATCGCGAGCAAGCTCGCTCCTACAGAGGCATAAGGTTTTCGGTGTTGTTATTTTTATCTATAGAAATTTACCTTCAGTAAAAAATCAACTTGTTTTTTTACTATGCCTTGCAGTAGTTTCGTCTCGAGCCCGCTCCAGGGCCAAACCTCACAACAATAAAAAAGGGCTGCGCGGGCCTTGGGTCCCGTGGCACCTGCAAGAGGAACCACTGATGAAATCGCACAAGCTCAAGCACGGTTTTTATCCCTTGGTGTTGTCCGTGGCCATGGGCCTGGGCAGCGCTCAGGCAGCATCGGACATGGTGGTGGTCGGATACGGCGGAGCCGGACAAAAAGCCCAGGACGTGGCGTTCTTTCAACCCTTCGCCGCCGTGGATCAAAGCAAAGTGATCCAGAGCGAATACAACGGCGAAATGGCCAAAATCAAAGTGATGGTCGATACCGGCAACGTCGACTGGGACGTAGTGCAGATCGAAGGCCCGGACCTGATGCGCGGTTGCGAGGAAGGCATGTACGAGCGCCTGGACTGGACCCGTCTGGGCCATGCCGACCAGTTGATCCCCGAAGCGGCACAGGAATGCGGCTCCGCTGCGCTGGTGTGGAGCGTGGCCATTGCCTACGACACCGACAAACTGGCCCAGGCCCCAACCTCATGGGCAGACTTTTGGGACGTGAAGAAAACCCCCGGCAAGCGTGGGCTGCGTAAACGTGCGGTGTACAACCTGGAATTCGCCTTGCTGGCGGACGGGGTCAAGACCGAAGACGTCTACAAGGTACTCAGCACCCCGCAGGGCGTGGACCGGGCATTCGCCAAACTCACTGAACTCAAGCCTTACATCCAGTGGTGGGAGGCGGGCGCGCAACCGCCGCAATGGCTGACCGCCGGCGATGTGGTAATGACCTCGACCTACAGCGGGCGCATCGCCGACGCCGCGCAGAAAGGCAGCCACCTCGGTCTGGTCTGGCCCGGCAGCCTGTACGGCATGGATTACTGGGCGATCATCAAAGGGTCCAAACATGTGGATCAGGCCAAGCGATTCATTGCCTTCGCCAATCAACCGGACGCCCAGGTCAACTACGTGCAACAGATCCCCTACGGCCCGACCAACACCCAGGCCGCCGCACGGCTGGACGACAAACTGGCGCAATGGGTGCCCACCGCGCCGCAGAACCTCAAGGGCGCACTGTCGATGAACGTCGGTTTCTGGGTCGACCATGGCGAAGAACTCGAAGAGCGCTTCAACGCCTGGGCCAGTAAATAAACACGGACGGCTGGACGTGTCCAAGCGTCCAGCCTTACTGTCTGCCCCAGCCGATCAGCCTGGAGAACCACAAGAATGAACAACATCGCCACCCACCTGGCACCCGAACGCAGCGCCACCGAGCAGCGCCTGCGTGAGGAACTGGCGGCCTGTTACCGCTTGATTGCGCACTTTCGCATGACCGATTTGATCTTCACCCACATCTCGGTGCGCATTCCGGGGCCGGAGCATCACTTTCTGATCAACCCTTACGGGCTGATGTTCGATGAGATCACCGCGTCCAACCTGGTGAAGATCGACCTTGATGGCCACGCCGTGGAACCGTCGCCGTACCCGGTGAATCCGGCTGGCTTCGTGATCCACAGTGCTATTCATGGCGCCCGCGAAGATGCGCAATGCGTGCTGCACACCCACACCAAATCCGGTTGCGCGGTGGCGGCGTTGAAGTGCGGGCTGTTGCCAGTGAACCAGATTTCCATGGAGTTCTATGGCCGGGTCGCCTACCACGACTATGAAGGCGTGGCGCTGGATTTGAGCGAGCAAAAAAGGCTGGTCGCGGACCTGGGCGACAAATCGGTACTGATGCTGCGCAACCATGGTTTGCTGACCGTCGGTGAGACGGTGAGCCAGGCTTTCCTGCGCATGTACTACCTGGAAAAGGCCTGTGAAATCCAGTTGGCCGCCCAGGCCGCCGGTGAAGTCGTACTGCCGTCTGACGAGGTCTGCGCGCATACCGAACGGCAGTTCAATGATCCGGGGCGGCCGTTGGAGGAGGGTCAGCTGGCTGATCCGGATGCCATGCAACTGGCGTGGGCGGCGTTGTTGAGAATGCTGGATCGAGTGGCGCCGGGTTACCGCGACTGATCCAGATCCTGTGTTGTATGGACTGACGCCATCGCGAGCAAGCTCGCTCCCACAGGGTGAGTGGGCGTACGCAAGATCTGCGAACAACCCAGACCACTGTGGGAGCGAGCTTGCTCGCGATGGGCGCACCACGGTCCCCCTGGCTTACACCCGACTAGAGAAACTGCCCGCTCTTGCTGTACATTCGTTCAGCCCGCCGCTACCCCGCGCGGGCCTAAACGATTGAACCAAGGAGCGTGTCGCCCATGAATCAGGAAGCCCGTTTTTCCCGCATGGAACCGGAGTTGCGCAAAGCCAACCTGATCGAGGCGACGCTGGTGTGCCTCAAGCGTCATGGCTTCCAGGGCGCGTCGATCCGCAAGATTTCCGCCGAGGCCGGGGTCTCGGTGGGGCTGATCAGCCATCACTATTCCGGCAAGGATGAGCTGGTGGCCGAGGCTTACATGGCGATCACCGGGCGGGTCATGACCTTGCTGCGTGACGCCATGGAGCAAGCCGCGCCGAATGCCCGGGAACGCTTGTCGGCGTTTTTCCGCGGATCGTTTTCCGCCGAGCTGCTCGATCCTCAGCTGATCGATGCGTGGCTGGCGTTCTGGGGCGCAGTGAAAACCGCCGAGGCCATCAACCAGGCCCACGATCATTCCTATGGCGAGTATCGCGGCATCCTGCGCAAGGTTCTGGCGGAACTGGCCCAGGAGGAGGGCTGGGAAAACTTCGACGCCGACCTCGCCGCCATCAGCCTCAGCGCCTTGCTCGACGGCTTGTGGCTGGAGTCCGGGCTGAACCCCGGCACCTTCACCCCGGAGCAGGGAATCCAGATTTGCGAGGCCTGGGTCGATGGTTTGCAGGCCGGCGGACGACAGCGCTTCTGCGTGCAGACGAGCGACTGTTGATCAGTCGTTCAGCAATCGATACTCTCTGGCGCCGACGCAGGAAAACACTCTAATAAGAAACTGGCCTTCGGGCCTATGCCGGACACCAAGCGATGACTCCTCGGGTATTGATCGTCGATGACGATCCGCTGATTCGCGATCTGCTACACGCCTACCTGTCCCAGGAAGGTTACGACGTCCATTGCGCCGCCACGGCGGAACTGGCGGAAACCTTCCTCGCTAGCCAGACCGTCGACCTGGTGATGCTCGACATCCGCCTGCCGGGCAAGGACGGCCTGACCCTGACCCGCGAGTTGCGGGTACGTTCGGAGGTCGGGATCATCCTGATCACCGGGCGCAACGATGAAATCGACCGCATCGTCGGCCTCGAATGCGGCGCCGATGACTACGTGATCAAACCCCTCAATCCAAGGGAGCTGGTGTCCCGGGCGAAAAACCTGATTCGCCGGGTACGTCATGCGCAAACGCCAGCGCCCGCCATCGCGGCGGCAAAACCGGTCAAGCAGTTTGCCGACTGGGCGCTGGACACCGACCGCCGTCGCCTGATCGATCCGTCCGGCAGCGAAACCCTGCTGACCCACGGCGAATACCAGTTGCTCAGCGTGTTCCTGCGCAACAGCGGCCACACCCTCAGCCGCGATCAATTGATGGACCAGATCCGCAACCGCGAATGGGTGCCCAACGACCGCTCCATCGACGTGCTGGTCGGGCGCCTGCGCCGCAAGTTGCATGACGATCCGGCCGAACCCCAGTTGATCATCACCATTCACGGCGCCGGTTACCTGTTCACCGCCAGCGTGGCGGCCTGAAGCTGATGGCGCGATGGCTTTGCCTGCTGGCGATACTGGTGGCCGGCCATGCCGTCGCGGCGGACAAGGTTCGCTATTGCGATTACCCGGTGTACCCGCCGATCTCCTGGAGTGATGGCAAGCAGGTGCGTGGCCTGGCGCCCAGCGTGGTGAAGCACCTGTTCGGTCAACTGGGGTATGAAGTCGAGATGGTCGTGCTGGGCAACTGGAAACGCTGCCTGCTGGACGCCGCCGAAGGCCGGGTCGATGTGGTACTGGCCTACAGCACCGCGCAACGGGAGCAGAGCATGCTGTTCTCGACGGTGCCGGTATTGCGTGAAGAAGTGGCGTTGTTCGTCAACCGCCAGCATCCGGTGAAATTCGAACAACTGGACGACCTGGCCCGTTACCGCGGTGGCCTGTTGTTCGGTGAGAGCTACGGCGTGGAGTTCGATCGTATGGTCGCGCGCAACAACAATATCGAATGGGTTTCCGACAGCCACCAGAACTTCGGCAAGCTGATTCGCGGGCGCATCGACTTCATCACTCAGGAGCGGCGCACCGGCCAGCTGTACGTGGAAAACCTGCCCGGCGGCCAGGACATCGTCGCCTTGCCCAAGGCGTTGAACGTGGACTACCTGCGGGTTGCCGTGTCGCGGCGCTCGCCCTTGGCCACTCGCATGCCCGAGATCAATGCGCAATTGCAGCGCATGGTCGATGCCGGTGACATCGAGCGCTGGCTCAACGAAAGCGAAGTGACCTACCGTGACATGATCAACCTGCCGGCGGATGCGCAATGATTCGCGCCCGTCCCGGTGGACTGTTGCGACGCCTGTTGCTGTTCATTCTGTTGTTCAGCCTGTGCTTCACCGTGCTGGCCAGCAGCGTGCAACTGTACATCGAGTATCGACGGGAAATGCGCGACATCGATTCGCGCATGGAACTGATCCGCGCCGGGTACCTGGCCAGCCTGGAACGCAGCCTCTGGGACTTGAACCAGGAGCAGTTGAATGTGCAGTTGCGCGGGCTGGTGGACTTCTCCGACGTCGCGCGGGTGCACTTGACCAGCGCCGATTTCGACCTGGTACAGGGCAATCCGGCCCCTGCGGGACCGCTGCGCATCGAGCGCTTTGCCCTGGACTATCAGCCGCCGTCCGGCCCTTTGCGCAACTTGGGTGAACTGGAAGTCAGCACCGATCTGGGAGCGGTGTACCAGCGTCTCTACGCCACCGGTTTGACCAGCCTGTTGTGGATGGCGGTGTTTCTCTGCGGTCTGGCCGTTGCCTTGTCGGGCTTGTTTTATCGACTGGTGACCCGGCACCTGAAAGTCATGGCCGAGTTTGCCCGGCGTATCGCCGCCGGTGAATGGCAGGAACCCTTGCACCTGGACAAACGCCGCGGCAGTGACGAAATCGACACCGTGGCCCATGCGCTGGACGACATGCGCCGGGCGATCCTGCGGGACATCGAGCGCCGGGAAACCGATCGGCTGGCCTTGCAGGACAACCGTGACGAACTGCTGAAAATGGTCGAGCGCCGTACCGCCAGCCTGATGCGCGCCAAGGACGAAGCGGAAGCGGCCAACCTTGCCAAGTCGCGGTTCCTGGCGACCATGAGCCACGAACTGCGCACACCCCTCAATGGCATTCTCGGCATGGCCGAATTGCTGCGCGGTGCTCGGCTGGATGCCCAGGACGGCAAACGCCTGGATGCCTTGCACAAGGCCGGCGAAGGCTTGCTGACAATCCTCAACGAAGTGCTGTATTTCGCCAAGCTGGAGGAGGGCGTCAGCCATCCCGAACCGGTGGATTTCTCGCTGCGCCAGTTGCTCGACGAGGTACTGACTCTGTTGGAACCGCGAGCGCTGAACAACGACACAATCCTCAGTTGCCGCGTCGATCAGCGGATTGCCGAGCATCACCACGGCGCCGAGCAGTTCCTGCGCCAAGTGCTGAGCAACCTGCTGGCCAACGCGATCAAGTTCACCGAAGGCGGCGAAGTCAGCGTCGAGGTGGCGCTGCTCAGCGAAACCGGCGAACAGTTGGGACAGCGGCTGCGGGTCTGTGTCACGGACGACGGCATCGGCATTGCCCCGGCGATGCAGGCGAAGATTTTTGAGCGCTTCACCCAGGCCAGCGAAGAAGTCGCGCAACGTTTTGGGGGCACGGGGTTGGGGTTGGCGATCTGCAAACACCTGGTGGAGCAGATGGGGGGCTGCATCGGCGTGGACAGTGAAGAGGGGCGCGGCAGTTGCTTCTGGTTCGAGTTGTCCTTGCAGCCGGCCAGCGGCGTGGCTGAGGCCCCGCCGGTTCGGGCGGCGGGGCCGGCACTGAACATCCTGGTGGTCGAAGACGTGGCGCTCAACCGCGAAGTGGTCCAGGGCTTGCTGCAACGGGACGGCCACCGGGTGTGGCTCGCCGAAGAAGCGGATCAGGCGCTGCAACACTGCGCGGCGCAGGTGTTCGACCTGATCCTGCTGGACGTGCATCTGCCGGGCATTAGTGGTGTCGAGCTATGCCGCCAGATCCGCCTCAGCGACGGGCCGAACCGCCATACCCGCATTTTCGCCCTGACCGCCAGCGTGCAACCGGCACTGGTGCGCGGTTATCTGGAGGCCGGCATGGACGGTGTCCTGGCCAAGCCCTTGAAACTGGAAAACCTGCGCCAGGTGCTGGAAGGGCATGTGCCTGTGGTCGAATCGCTGCTCAGCGATGACGCAGTGGACTGGCCGCTGTTACAGACCCATCGCAGCCTGCTCGGTGCGCAAAAGGTCCAGGGTCTGCTGGCGGTTCTGCGTGACTCGATCCTGCAGCACCGCGAGGCGCTGAATGAAGCCATGGCCGCCGATGACTGCACAGAGGTCGCGCAACTGGCTCACCGCCTGGCCGGTAGCTGCGACTCCCTGGGTTTTCGGGGCTTGGCCAGCACGTTAAGGGCGCTGGAGACCTTGGCGCTGGCAAACGATGAATCGGCGATCCGCCGCATGAGCCTCACCCTCGATGAGCAATTGCAGCACTCGCTCGATACCCTCAAAGGCCTGTTGCAGAGCTGACGTACAAGTTTGTTACGACTTTGTACAACTTCGATCTTTACGGTCAACGCGAACTTACATGGCTTTCCAATAATCGACGCAACCGCCGCAGCGCGGTCTTCGAAGCTTATTGGAGATAATAATAATGAATTGCCGTAAAGCTGATCCCTCCCTGCGCCGTGACGTCCTGTCGCGCGCTGCGCACCTCTCTGACTGCTGAGGTGCCGACATGAACGAAAACACTGATCACAGCACTGATCGTAAAGGCATCCAGCTGACCCGGGCCCTCAAGAGCCGGCACATCTTCATGCTGTCCCTGGGCGGCGTCATCGGCACCGGGTTGTTCATGGGCTCCGGAGTGACCATCAACCAGGGCGGCCCGGTGGGGGCGATCCTGGCTTACCTGGTCGCGGGTTTCCTGATGTATCTGGTGATGGTCTGCCTGGGTGAACTGTCGGTGCAGATGCCGGTGTCCGGTTCGTTCCAGACCCACGCCACAAAATACATCGGCCCGGCCACCGGGTTCATGATCGGCTGGGTGTACTGGATGAGCTGGGCCACCACCGTGGGTCTGGAGTTCACCGCCGCCGGCATGCTGATGACCCGTTGGTTCCCGGAGGTGCCAATCTGGTACTGGTCGGCGCTGTTCGTGGTGGTGCTGTTCGGTATCAATGCCATGGCGACCCGCGCCTTTGGTGAAGCCGAATACTGGTTTTCGGGGATCAAGGTGGCGGCGATTCTCGGTTTCATCGTGGTCGGTGTGCTGGTGATCTTCGGCGTGATGCCCCTGAGCAGCGGCGCACCGGCGCCGATGGCGACCAACCTGATCGGCGATTCGTTGTTCCCCAACGGCCTGTCAGCCGTGTTCGCGGTGATGATGACCGTGGTCTACGCGTTCCAGGGTTGCGAGATCATGGGCGTGGCCGCCGGTGAAACCGACCAGCCGGAGAAAAGCATTCCTCGCGCCGTGCGCAACGTGGTGTTCCGCGTGCTGATCTTTTACGTGCTGGCGATCATCGTGCTGTCGGCCATCGTGCCGTGGCAGCAGGCGGGCCTGATGGAAAGCCCGTTCGTGCAGGTGTTCGACATGGTCGGCATTCCCTATGCGGCCGACCTGATGAACTTCGTGATCCTTACCGCGATCCTGTCGGTGGGCAACTCCGGCCTGTATGCCTCGACGCGCATCCTGTGGGCGATGTCGAAAACCGGCATGGCGCCCAAAAGCCTGTCGCCCTTGAGCAAGCGTGGCGTGCCGCTGCGCGCCTTGAGCATCACCCTGTGCTTCGCGCTGGTGTCGCTGATGACCAGCTTCGTCGCCGCCGACACCTTGTTCATGGTGCTGATGGCGGTGAGCGGCATGTCCGGCACCGTGACCTGGATTGTCATCGCGCTGGCGCAGTACAAGTTCCGCAAGGCGTATTTGCGTGACGGCGGCAAACTCAGCGACCTGAAATACCGCGCGCCGTGGTTCCCGGTGCTTCCGCTGATGTGCATCACATTGTGCTGCTCGCTGTTCGTGTTCCTGGCCCTGGATGAAACCCAGCGTCCGTCGCTGTATTGGGGCTTTGGATTCATTGCGCTGTGCTATGGCGCGTACTTCCTGATTCATCGCAAGCGCGGGGCGGTGCTGGCGCCGAGCTTGCCGGCTGCATAACACCTCCAGATAACCACTTCCCCCCCTGTGGGAGCGAGCTTGCTCGCGATGGCGGCATCAGGTCCAACATCACTGTTGACTGGTCTACCGCTATCGCGAGCAAGCTCGCTCCCACAGTTGTTTCAAGCGATTAGCCGCTGGTCGCGACTGTCAGATCTGACAGTAGATTGCATCGGAACTCCACAGCCTAATGATGTGGAATTCGTCGGTCTGCCGTGCGAGATTAAAATCAACCAGGAAGGAGCACCCAATGGACAGCAATCGGATCAGGAACGGTGACTTTACCACCGGAAACTTCGAGCATTGGACGGTGAGCGAAAATGACGGGACAGCGAAAGTCGTGAGGGATGGAAGTGGCTACAGAGCCAGAGTCACTCTGGGTAAAGGAAAGCCGGTATTGCTCGAAACAGCGCGCTTCTCAATCAGGCGGCCACAGTTCAAGCTGTCCCTTGAAGTTTCCGTGCCTGAACCCGGTGATGAAGACGCTACCACCAAGTTGTATTGCACGCTCTCCGGATTCGAGCCTTCCCAACCGATGCCAATCATATTGCTCATACCCTTCACGTTATCCGGAACCAGCACAGTATTTGAATACATCGGCGATATGCGATCTAGTGTCACTGAAGTGCAATTGTCTATTGCACTTGCGCCTGTATCTCAACCAACAGCGTTGGGACCGATCTACCTCAACAACGTGAAGTACACAGTGGATCTTTCGGATAAATCGGTCGGTTAAAACAATTCCATAGTCAGTTCCGACAACATCACCCTCAAACCCGGTTACATCTCCTGTGGGAGCGAGCTTGCTCGCGATTGCGGTAAGTCAGTCAACTGTGATGTTGAATTTGACGCCGTCATCGCGAGCAAACTCGCTCCCACATTGGTTTGTGGTGGGCAAAAGATCTGCGACTGACGTCCTGTCGCCAGTTGTTCGAAGTTGTAACAGCACCAACGGTTCACGCTCGCCAATCAAAAAATAATTCAAAAAAAACAATAGGTTAAGTATCTATTGAGCTTGTTACAGCCCATTTCCCCGCCGATTGCCGCCTTACTGAACACTCGTTTAGTATGGCCTCAAGTCGCATCACCTCAGACCAAACACAATAATTCGAGGATTCCCATGACCACTCAATCGTCGCTGCTCAGTCAGGTCGAAGCAGGCGTTGCCTGGATCACCCTCAATCGCACTGCCCAGCGCAATGCGCTGGACATTCCGACGCTGAAAAACCTGCACGGCCTGCTCGACGCTTACAACGCCGATCCAGCGGTGCGCGTGGTGGTGCTCACCGGTAGCGGCCGTAGTTTCTGCGCCGGCGCGGACCTTGATGAATGGGCCGATGCCGAAGCCCGGGGTGCGTTGGAAACCTACGGCTGGACCGAAACCGCCCACGCCCTGATGACTCGCCTGCACAGCCTGGAAAAACCGACCATCGCCGCCATCAACGGCACCGCCGTCGGCGCCGGGATGGACCTGACCCTGTGCTGCGACCTGCGCATCGCCGGGCAATCGGCACGCTTCAAGGCCGGCTACACCAGCATGGCGTACTCGCCGGACGCCGGCGCCAGTTGGCACTTGCCGCGCCTGATCGGCAGCGAACAGGCCAAGCGTCTGCTGTTCCTGGACGAATTGTGGGGCGCCGACCGTGCCCTCGACGCCGGTCTGGTCGGCGATGTCTGTGCCGACGATCAACTGCTGACGGTCACCAGCGAACTGGCCGCACGCCTGGCCGCTGGCCCGACCTTTGCCTTCGCCCAGACGAAGAAACTCATGCGTGAAGGCGCCGAACGCAGCCTGGCCGAACAACTGCAAGCCGAACTCGCCGCCGGCCTGCTCTGCGGTCGCAGCGAAGACGGCAACGAAGCCCTGCGTGCCGCCATGGAAAAACGCCCGGCACGCTTCATCGGTCGTTGATTCCTCTCCATCTCCCAGAACACGAACAACAGGTAGCACCATGAATTTCCAACTGACCCAAGAACAAGAAATGTTGGTGGACTCGGTACGCAGCTTCGTCGAGAAGGAACTGCTGCCCTATGAAGAGCAAGTCGACCGCGCCGACGAGGTTTCCCCGGAACTGGCAGCGCAGATTCGCGGCAAGGCCATCGCGGCAGGTTTCTACGCCTTCAACATGCCCGAAGAAGTGGGTGGCGGTGGCCTGGACTACCTGTCCCAGGCGCTGATCGAGCGCGAGCTGTCCAAGGTGTCCTGGGCGCTGCACGTGTTTGTCGCACGGCCGTCGAAAATCCTCATGGCTTGCAAGGGCGAACAGATCAACGACTACCTGTTGCCGTGTATCCAGGGCGAAAAAATCGACTGCTTCGCCTTGACCGAACCGGGTGCCGGCTCCGATGCCAATGCGATCAAGACCCGCGCCGTGCGTGAAGGCGACGACTTCATTCTCAACGGCAGCAAGCACTTCATCAGCCACGCCGGCCACGCCGATTTCGCCATCGTCTTCGCCGTCACCGACACCTACGAACACAACGGCAAGAAACGCAACGCCGTGACCTCGTTCCTGGTCGACCGCAACACTCCGGGAATGACCATCCGTCGTGGGCCGAAGTGCGTGAGCAACCGTGGCTATCACACCTTCGAAATGTTCTTCGACGACTGCCGCGTGCCGGCCAGCAAAGTGCTGGGCGAAGTCGGCAAGGGTTGGGACGTGGCCAACGCCTGGCTGACCGCCGGGCGCGTGATGGTCGCGGCCAACTGTGTCGGTCAGGCCCAGCGCGCACTGGACGTGTCCTTGCAATGGGCGGCGGACCGCAAGCAATTCGGCCAGCCGATCGGCACCTATCAAGGCGTGTCTTTCAAGCTGGCGGACATGGCCACGCAAATCCGCGCCGCGGAACTGCTGACCCTGCACACCGCCTGGAAAATGGACCAGGGCACCATGACCGATGGCGAGGCCGGCATGGCCAAGCTGTTCGCCAGTGAAGTGCTCGGCCGTACCGCCGACGAAGCGGTGCAGATCTTCGGCGGCATGGGCCTGATGGACGAAGGTCCGGTGGAGCGCATCTGGCGTAACGCGCGGATCGAACGGATCTGGGAAGGCACTTCGGAAATCCAGCGCCACATCATTTCCCGCGAGCTGCTGCGGCCGCTGCTGCGCTGATCGGCCCGGAGAACTCCCATGTCCCAAACCATTCGTGACAACCTCAAACGCATGCTCGCGCCGCAACACGTGGCGTTCGTCGGCGGCCGCAGCATGGCGCGCGCCCTCAAGCGCTGTGCCGAAGGCGGCTACCAAGGGCAAATGTGGCTGGTCAACCCGCAACACGACAGCCTCGAAGGCGTTCCTTGCGTGCGCAGCGTTGCCGAGCTGCCTTGCGGCCCGGACGCGGTATTCATCGCCACCAACCGTGAGTTGACCCTGACTTGCGTGGCCGAACTGGCCGCCATCGGCGCAGGCGGCGCGATCTGCTACGCCTCCGGCTTCGCCGAGACCGGTGCCGAAGGCCAGGCCCTGCAACAGCAACTGCTCAAGGCCGCTGGCGACATGGCCTTGCTCGGCCCCAACTGCTACGGCCTGCTCGACTACCTGCACAGCTCCGCTCTGTGGCCGGTGGCCCACGGCGGCAAGGTAGTCGAGAAGGGCGTGGCGGTGCTGACCCAGAGCGGCAACTTTGCCTACAACCTGTCCATGAGCGACCGCTCGCTGCCGGTGGCCTACATGGCCTCGGTGGGCAATCAGGCGCAACTGGGCGTGGCTGAACTGATGGACGTGTTGCTCGACGAACCTCGGGTCACCGCCATCGGCCTGCATCTGGAAGGCCTGAAGAATGTGCCGGGTTTTGCCCGCGCTGCGCACAAGGCACTGGAGAAGGGCATTCCGATCATCGCCCTGAAAACCGGCGTGTCGCAGATCGGTGCCGAACTGGCCTTGAGTCACACCAGTTCACTGTCCGGCTCCGATGCGCTGTATGACGCGCTGTTCGACCGTCTCGGGGTGATTCGCGTCAGCGGCCCGGTGAGTTTTGTCGAAACCCTTAAAGCCGCGGCCTGCGGCAATCTGCCGGCGGGCAACAGCCTGATTGCGCTGGCCTGTTCCGGTGGCGACGCCGGGCTGATTGCCGACTACGCCGAACGCAACGGCCTGGGCCTGCCGAAACTCGATCAAGGGCAGGTCGGCGACCTCGCGCAAGTGCTGCCGACCTACGCCAACCTGGTCAACCCGCTGGATTTCACCACGGCGATCTGGGGCGACGGCGAAGCCTTGAACCGCATGCTCGACAGCGCGCTGCGCACCGAAGCCGACGCGGCGATGCTGGTGCTCGACTATCCGTCGGAGTTCACCGGCGAGCGCAAGGAATGCGACCTGCTGCTGGAGTTGTACAGCGCGGCACTGCAACGTCACGGCAAGACCGGCTTTGTCACCTCGGCCTTCCCTGAATTGCTGCCGGCCCATGCCCGTGAACGTCTGCACGCCCAAGGCGTCGCAGCCTTGCAGGGCGTTGAAGACGGGTTGGCCGCGTGGGGCCGCATCGCCGGTTATCAGCGCAATCGCCATGCCTTGCTGGCGCTGGGGGAATCGGCGCTGGTGCCGTTGTGCCCGCAGGCGCTGGAAGGCGAGGGACGCTTGCTCAATGAATGGGATTCCAAACAGGCGTTAAAAGCCTTTGGCCTGCCGACGCCCAACGGCGTATTGAGCACGCCGGACAAGGCCCTGAAGGACGCAGAAACCCTGGGCTATCCGCTGGTACTCAAAGCGGTCAGCGCTCAACTGCCACACAAGACCGAGGCCGGTGCCGTGGCGCTGAACCTCAAGGATGGCGCGGCATTGAGCGCAGCACTGGAGAAGATGCGCACCAGCATTGCCGCTTACGCCCCGGGCGTCGTGTTCGATCAGCTGTTGCTCGAACCCATGGCCAAGCCGCCACTGGCTGAGCTGATTGTCGGCATCAAGCGCGAAAACGATTTCGGCCTCGCCCTGGTGATCGGTGCCGGCGGCATTCTGGTGGAGTTGCTCAAGGATAGTCGCAGTCTGTTGCTGCCGACCACCGACGGCGCGATCCGCAATGCCTTGCTCAGTCTGCGCAGCGCACCGCTACTGCAAGGTTTCCGTGGTCGTGAGTCCGCAGATCTCGACGCCCTGGTGGCCGCGATTCGCGCCGTGGCTGATTACGCCTGCGAAAACGCCGCGCAGTTGCTGGAACTCGATGTGAACCCATTGTTGGTCAGTGCCCAAGGCACGACTGCGGTCGATGCGTTGATTCGCTTCGGCCAGGAGTGAGGACATGAACATGCAAAGCAAAACATTGACCGGTGGCCAGGCCCTGGTGCGCCTGTTGGCCAACTACGGCGTCGATACCGTGTTCGGCATTCCCGGCGTACACACCCTGGAGCTGTATCGCGGCTTGCCCGGAAGTGGCATCCGCCATGTGCTGACTCGTCATGAGCAGGGCGCCAGTTTCATGGCCGACGGCTACGCCCGGGTCAGCGGCAAACCCGGCGTGTGCTTCGTCATCACCGGCCCCGGCGTGACCAACGCCGCCACCGGCATCGGCCAGGCCTACGCCGACTCGATTCCGATGCTGGTGATTTCCAGCGTCAACCACAGCGCCAGCCTGGGCAAGGGCTGGGGCAGCCTGCACGAGTGCCAGGACCAGCGCGCAATGACCGCGCCGATCACTGCGTTCTCGGCCGTGGCACTGACTGCCGAAGACCTGCCGGAACTGATCGCCCGTGCCTACGCGGTGTTCGGCAGCGAGCGCCCGCGCCCGGTGCACATCTCGGTGCCGCTGGACGTGTTGTCGGCGCCGATTGCCCGTGACTGGAGCAATGAGGTGGTGCGTCGTCCGGGTCGTGGCCCGGCGTCGACCACCGCAATTGATCAAGCCGTGGCCAAACTCAAGGCTGCCAAGCGGCCGATGATCATCGCCGGTGGTGGCGCCCTCAATGCCACCTCTGAACTGCAAGAAATCAGCACCCGGCTGGCCGCGCCACTGTTCACCAGCGTCGCCGGTAAAGGCCTGCTGCCGCCGGACGCGCCGCTCAACGCCGGCTCATCCCTGTGTGTGGAGCCGGGCTGGAACCTGATCGCCGAGGCCGACGTGGTGCTGGCGGTCGGCACCGAAATGGCCGACACCGACTTCTGGCGCGAACGCCTGCCACTCAATGGCGAACTGCTGCGCGTCGACATCGACCCACGCAAATTCAACGACTTCTACCCCTGCGCGGTGGCGTTGCATGGCGATGCGCAACAAACCCTCAGTGGCTTGCTTGGGCGCCTGCCAACCGACGTGCGCGAGGCCAGCGCTGCGATTGCCTCGGTCGCCGCACTGCGTGAAGCGGTCAAGGCCAGCCATGGCCCGTTGCAATCGATTCATCAGTCGATTCTGGATCGCATTGCGGCGGAGCTGCCGGAAAACGCTTTCATCAGCACCGACATGACCCAACTGGCCTACACCGGCAACTATGCCTTCGACAGCCTCGCCATTCGCAGTTGGTTGCACCCGACCGGCTACGGCACCTTGGGATATGGCCTGCCGGCCGGGATCGGCGCCAAATTCGGTGCGCCGCAGCGGCCTGGGCTGGTGCTGGTGGGCGACGGTGGTTTCCTCTACACCGCCCAGGAACTGGCCACCGCCGTGGAAGAACTGGACAGCCCGCTGGTGGTGCTGCTGTGGAACAACGATGCGCTGGGGCAGATCCGCGACGACATGCTCGGCCTGGACATCGAGCCCATCGGCGTCTTGCCGCGCAACCCGGATTTCGCCGCCCTTGCGCGTGCCTTCGGCTGCACCGTGACCCAGCCGCAAAGCCTCGCCGAGTTGCAGACCGACTTGCGCCATGGCTTCAAGCGCAACGGCGTGACCCTGATCGAACTCAAGCATGCCTGTGCGCATTGATCTGCATTTTAAGGGGATGAAGCCATGCGCTTTTCCGATCTGACTCAACGTATCGCCGGTGACGGCGCCGCCGCGTGGGACATTCACTACCGCGCCCTGGCACTGCGCGAGCAAGGTGAAGACATTCTGCTGTTGTCCGTGGGCGACCCGGATTTCGACACGCCACAGCCCATCGTGCAGGGTGCGATCGACAGCCTGCTAAACGGCAACACGCACTATGCCGAAGTGCGCGGCAAGCGTGCCCTGCGCGAGGCCATTGCCAGGCGTCATCAACAACGCAGCGGCCAAAGCGTTTCGGCCGATCAGGTCACCGTACTGGCCGGGGCGCAATGTGCGCTGTTCAGCGTGGCCCAATGCGTACTCAATCCGGGTGACGAAGTGATCGTCGCCGAGCCCATGTACGTTACCTACGAAGCGGTATTCGGTGCTTGCGGTGCCGTGGTGGTGCCGGTGCCCGTACGCTCGGAAAACGGCTTTCGCGTGTTGCCCGAAGATGTCGCCGCGCGCATCACGCCACGCACCCGGGCACTGGCACTGAACAGCCCGCACAACCCGTCCGGCGCCAGTTTGCCGCGCAGTACATGGACGGCTTTGGCTGAATTGTGCATCGCCCACGACCTGTGGCTGATTTCCGATGAGGTCTACAGCGAACTGCTGTTCGAAGGCGAACACGTCAGCCCGGCGAGTCTGCCGGGCATGGCCGAGCGCACCGCGACCCTCAACAGCCTGTCGAAATCCCACGCCATGACCGGTTGGCGCGTCGGCTGGGTGGTGGCGCCGCCATCTTTGGCCGCGCACCTGGAAAACCTCGCGTTGTGCATGCTCTACGGCTCGCCGGATTTCATTCAGGACGCCGCCGTGGTGGCCCTGGAAAGCAACCTGCCGGAACTCGAAGCCATGCGCGAAGCCTATCGCCAGCGTCGCGATCTGGTGTGCGACAGCCTGGCCGATTGCCCCGGCGTGCGGGCGTTGAAACCCGATGGCGGGATGTTCGTGATGCTCGATATCCGCCAGACCGGGCTCAGCGCCCAGGCGTTTGCCGACCGTCTGCTGGATCGCCACGGCGTGTCGGTCCTGGCGGGCGAGGCCTTTGGTCCGAGCGCGGCGGGGCACATTCGCCTCGGTCTGGTGGTCGGTGCCGAACCGCTGCGCGATGCCTGCCAGCGCATTGCCCGTTGTGCCCAGGAATTGATGGAGGCCCAGGCTCATGCTTAATCACAAGACACTGTTCATTGATGGCCGCTGGCAAACCCCGTCGGGGCGGGGCATCGCCGAGGTGATCAACCCGGCCACCGAGGAAGTCTGCGGCAGCGTTCCGCTGGGTGATGAACTCGATGTTGAAAACGCCGTGGCGTCGGCTCGCCGGGCCTTCGCTTCATGGTCGCGCACGCCGTCCAGCGTGCGTGCCGGTTATATCCGTGCACTGGCCGATCAACTGCGCAATCGTGCCGATGAGATGGCCGCGGTCATCACAACGGAACTGGGCATGCCGGTGCAATGGTGCCGCTCGGTGCAGGTCGACGGGCCGATCACTGGCCTTGAGCAGTACGTCGAACTGGCGCATCTCATGGACGAGGTGCGCGAAGTCGGCAACTCGCTGGTGATCCGCGAGGCCGTGGGTGTCTGCGCGTTCATCAATCCGTGGAATTACCCGCTGCACCAGTTGATCGGCAAACTCGCCCCGGCACTGGCCGCCGGTTGCACGGTAGTGGTCAAGCCGAGTCAGGAAACCCCGCTGCATGCCTTCCTGCTGGCGCAGATGATCGAGGACATCGGCCTGCCTGCCGGGGTGTTCAACCTGGTCAGCGGTCCGGGCTCGAAAGTCGGCGAAGCGCTGGCCAAACACCCGGACGTGGACATGGTGTCGTTTACCGGCTCCACCGGTGCCGGGGTGCGGGTTGCGCAAGCGGCTGCACCTTCAGTCAAGCGCGTGTGCCTGGAACTGGGCGGCAAGTCGCCGTTGTTGATCGCCGAGGATGCCGACCTGGCAGCGGCGGTGCGCTACGGCGTGCAGGACGTGATGATCAACTCCGGCCAGACCTGCACCGCGCTGACCCGCATGCTGCTGCCGGCAAGCCGCTACGCGGAGGCCGTCGAACTGGCGCTGGCGGAAACGTTGAGTCTGCGCATGGGCGATCCCCTCGACCCGCAAAGCTTCCTCGGCCCGATGTGTTCGGCCGGGCAAAAACGCACCGTGCTCGATTACATCAAGGTCGGCCAACAGGAAGGCGCACGACTGCTGTGCGGCGGTGACACGCCATCGACGTTCGAGCGCGGCTTCTATGTCAGCCCGACACTGTTCGCCGATGTCGACAACCGCATGCGCATTGCCCAGGAAGAAATCTTCGGCCCGGTGCTGTGCCTGATTCCCTACGCCGATGAGGCGCAAGCGATCCAGATCGCCAACGCCTCGCCGTTCGGCCTGTCCAGCGGCGTCTGGGCCGGCAGTGCCGAGCGCGCCTTGCAACTGGGGCGTCAGCTACGCGCCGGTCAGTGCTTCCTCAACGGTGCCGCATTCAATTATCAGGCGCCGTTCGGTGGCTACAAACAGTCGGGTAACGGTCGCGAATGGGGTGAGGAGGGGCTGAACGAGTTCGTCGAAGTGAAGGCGATCCAGGTGTGACGGTTGGCGATTCAAACGTTGTATGCACCGGGCCATGGCCCGGTGTTTTGCGTGGTTTTGAACCGGTAATTCATTAGCTTTTTGATCAGGGGCAATGCAATGAGCGATAACAAAAACAAGATTACTCAAGCGAACCATGAATTCAGTTTTCCGCGTAGAGACTTCCTCAAGTACAGCGCCGCTGCCGCAGCGGTGGCCGGGGCGTTCTCCATGGGCCTGCCGTTTGGCGCCTTTGCCGGGGAGGCCACGCCAAAACCCGGCGGTGTTCTGCGTCTGGGCCTGGCCGGTGGCAGCACCACGGACTCCAAGGATCCGGGCTCCTGGGCGGACACCTTCACCTTCGTCGGCTTCTCGGCGGTCTATAACACCCTGACCGAAATTGCCGTCGACGGCACGGCCATCCCCGAGCTGGCAGAAAGCTGGACCTCGACCCCGGACGCGCGCATCTGGACCTTCAAAATCCGTCAGGGCGTGACCTTCCACAACGGCAAGACCCTGACCGCCGATGACGTGGTCGCTTCGATCCAGCACCACCTCGGCGAGAAATCCACCTCGGCGGCCAAGACCGTGCTGGGTGACGTGGCCAAGGTCAGCGCCAACGGCAGCGACAGCGTGGTGTTCGAACTGCACTCGGGCAACGCCGATTTCTCGTATGTGGTCGCCGATTACCACCTGGCGATCATGCCGAGCAAGGATGGCGCGGCGGACTGGCAGGCCGGCGCCGGCACCGGTGGCTATCGCCTCAAGGACTTCGAGCCGGGCGTGCGCATGACCCTGGAACGCAGCCCCGATTACTGGAAACCGGGCCGGGCACACTTCGCCAGTGCCGAGTTGATTGCCATCGCCGACGGCGCGGCGCGGGTCAACGCGCTGGTCACCGGGCAAGTGGATGTGATCAACAAGGTCGACCTGAAAACCGTCGCGCTGCTCAAGCGCAACCCGAACCTGGTCATCGAAGAAACCAAAGGCGCCCAGCACTACACCTTCCCGATGCTCACCGACAGCCAGGTGTTCCAGAACAACGACGTGCGCCTGGCGATGAAGCACGCGATCAACCGCGAAACCCTGCTGGCTTCGGTGCTGCATGGCTATGGCCTGGTGGGCAACGACCATCCGATCCAGCCTGGCAGCCGCTTCATCAACACTGCGCTGGAGCAACGCACCTACGACCCCGACAAGTCGCGCTTCTACCTGAAAAAGGCCGGTCTGGATTCGCTCAAGGTTCGCCTGCAAGCCTCTGACGCTGCCTATACCGGCGCCGTGGATGCTTCGGTGCTGTTCAAGGAACAGGCTCGCGCCGCAGGGATCGACATCGACGTGGTGCGCGAACCGGCGGACGGCTTCTTCTCCAACGTATGGATGAAGCAACCGTTCACCACTTCGTTCTGGTACAGCAGCCTGACCGCCGACCGCATGTTCAGCATCGGTTACGCCAAGGGCGCGGCGTGGAACGAAACCCACTGGGACAACCCGCGCTTCAATCAACTGCTCAACGCCGCTCGCGGCGAAATGAACGACCCGCTGCGCCGCGAGATGTACAACGAAATGCAGGCGCTGTGCCGGGACGAGGGCGGGGCGATCGTGCCGTTGTTCGCCAGTTCCGTGGCGGCGCGTTCCAAACGCGTGGTTCACGGCGGGCAGACCGCGCCCTATGGCGAGCTGGATGGCCTGCGGGTGATCGAGCGGTGGTGGCAGGCGTGATGCCGGGATCGATCAAACAATGACGATCAACTGTGGGAGCGGGCTTGCTCGCGAAAGCGGTGTGTCAGTCGCCACATATGTCAGCTGACAGAACCTCTTCGCGAGCAAGCCCGCTCCCACAGGGGAAATCGCTGCCTTCAAAGACGTGCCAAATTCAAGGAACTGCACGATGAGAAGTATTTTCAAGCTGTTGGGGCAGCGTCTGGCGCTAGGCCTGCTCTCGCTGTTCGCCGTCTCAGTGATCATTTTCCTGGCCGTCGGCATGCTCCCGGGCGATATCGCCCAGGCCATGCTGGGCCAGTCGGCCACCCCGGAAACCGTGGCCGCCTACCGCGCGCAACTGGGGCTGGACCTGCCGCCATTGTCCCGCTTTGGCCACTGGATCTGGCAGTTGCTGCACGGTGATCTCGGTGTGTCGCTGGCCAACCAGCGGCCGATCGCCGAACTGGTGGGTACGCGTTTGGGCAACACCTTCAGCCTCGCATTGCTGGCAGCGCTGGTGTCGGTGCCGCTGGCTTTGCTGCTGGGGATGCTCGCGGCGTTGTACCGCAACAGCTGGTTCGACCGTTTGCTCAACACCTCGGCGCTGAGCGCGGTGTCGTTCCCCGAGTTTTTCGTCGCCTACATCCTGATCCTGGTGTTCGCGGTGAAGCTCAACTGGTTCCCGAGCATTTCCAACCTCGCGCCGGACGCCTCATTGGGCACGGTACTGGAGCGTTCGGTGTTGCCGGTGGCGACTCTGAGCCTGGTGGTCATCGCGCAGATGATGCGCATGACCCGCGCATCCTTGATCAACCTGCTGGCCAGCCCCTACATCGAAATGGCCCGGCTCAAGGGCATCAGTCAGTCGCGGATCATCTTCCGTCACGCCTTGCCCAATGCCCTGGCCCCCATCGTCAACGTAGTGGCGCTGAACCTCGCGTACCTGGTGGTCGGCGTGGTGGTGGTCGAGGTGGTGTTTGTCTATCCGGGGCTCGGCCAGTTGCTGGTGGACTCGGTGGCCAAGCGTGACATTCCGGTGGTGCAGGCCTGCAGCCTGATCTTCGCCGCGACCTACATCCTGCTCAACACCAGTGCCGATGTGCTGTCGATTGCCAGCAACCCACGCCTGATGCATCCGAAGGGGTAGACCATGAGCCTGTTAAAACAAGTGTGGCAGGCGCCCCTGAGCGCCAAGTTCGGTTTGTTGATGATCCTGCTGTACGTGCTGGTGGCGGTGTTCGCGCCGGTATTGGCACCGTTCGGCGAAACCCAGGTGGTGGGCGAGGGCTTCGCCCCCTGGGGCGGGCAGTTCCTGTTGGGCACCGATAACCTGGGGCGTGACATGTTCAGCCGCCTGGTCTATGGCGCGCGCAACACCCTGGGCATTGCCTTCCTCACCACCGTCCTGGCGTTCTTGCTCGGTGGCTTGAGCGGCCTGATCGCAGCGATCAAGGGCGGTTGGGTCGATCAGGGATTGTCCCGGGTGGTGGACATCCTGATGGCCATTCCGCAACTGATCTTTGCCTTGCTGATTCTCAGCGTGGTCGGCACCACGGCGACGTCGCTGGTGCTGGTGATTGCGCTACTGGATGCGACCCGGGTGTTTCGGCTGTCTCGTGCTGTGGCGATGAACGTGGTGGTGCAGGATTTCGTCGAAGCCGCACGCCTGCGCGGTGAAGGCCTGTGGTGGCTGGTGACCCGCGAGGTGTTGCCGAACGCGGCGGCACCGCTGATTGCCGAGTTCGGCCTGCGTTTCTGCTTCGTGTTCCTGTTCATCAGTGCGCTGTCGTTCCTCGGCCTGGGCATCCAGCCGCCCACCGCCGACTGGGGCAGCATGGTGCGCGACAACGCGGTGCTGATCACCTTTGGCGACATCAGCCCGTTGCTGCCCGCCCTGGCCGTGGCCTTGATCACAGTCAGCGTCAATTTCGTCGTCGACTGGATGCTGCACAAATCCAGCGGCCTCAAGGAATGCTGAACATGACGACCTCAAAACCTTTGCTGGAAATCCGCAACCTGCACATCGAAGGCCATTACGAAGATGCCTGGCATCCGCTGATCAAGGGCATCGACCTGACCCTGCAACGGGGCGAGGTGCTGGGGCTGATCGGCGAGTCCGGCGCGGGCAAGTCGACCCTCGGCCTGTCGGCCATGGGCTACACCCGCGACGGCTGCCGGATCACCGGTGGCTCGGTGCACTTCGACGGCATCGACTTGCTCAACGCCAAGCCTGAAGCCCTGCGTAAACTGCGGGGGCTGCGTATTGCCTATGTGGCACAGAGTGCGGCAGCCTCGTTCAACCCGGCCCATCGCCTGATCGACCAGCACGTCGAAACCGCTGTGAAAAACGGCGGCATGAGCCGCGAGCAGGCCATGCGCGAGGCGGTGGAGTTGTACCGGGTGCTGCGCTTGCCCAATCCCGAAACTATCGGCCAGCGCTATCCGCATCAGGTCTCCGGCGGCCAGTTGCAGCGGGTCATGACCGCCATGGCGATGGCCTGCCATCCGGACCTGATCATCTTCGACGAACCGACCACCGCGCTGGACGTCACCACCCAGATCGAGGTGCTGGCAGCCATTCGTGACGCAGTCGCGACCTATGGCAGCGCGGCGATCTACATCAGCCACGACCTGGCGGTGGTGGCGCAGATGGCCGACCGCATCATGGTGCTGCGTCACGGCAAGCTGGTGGAAGAGGCCGAAACCCGGCAGATGCTCGGTGACCCGCAGGAGGATTACACCAAGTCGTTGTGGGCGGTGCGCAGTTTCCGCACCGAACCCAAGGCCTGTCCGCAGCAGGAACAACCGCTGTTGGAACTGCGCAACAGTTGCGCCAGTTATGGCCAGCAACCGGTGCTGCACGACGTTTCCCTCAAACTCTACCGTGGTCAGACCCTGGCGGTGATCGGCGAGTCTGGCAGTGGCAAAAGCTCCACCGCGCGGTTGATCACCGGTTTGCTGCCACCGACCTACGGCCAGGTGCTGTACGACGGCGAACCCTTGCCGGCGGACTTTCGCCAGCGCAGCAAGGAGCAACTGCGGCGCATCCAGATGATCTACCAGATCCCCGACACCGCGCTGAATCCGCGCCAGCGCATCGTCGACATTATCGGCCGGCCGCTGACGTTTTATCTGGGTCTCAAGGGTAAAGCCATGCGCGCCCGGGTTGCCGAACTGCTGGAGATGATCGAACTCGACCCCGCGACCTTCATGGATCGTCAGCCCCGGGAGCTGTCCGGCGGGCAGAAGCAACGCATCTGCATCGCCAGGGCCCTGGCGGCCGAGCCGCAACTGATCATCTGCGATGAAGTGACCTCGGCCCTCGACCAACTGGTGGCTGAAGGCGTACTGAAATTGCTCAACCGCATCCAGCAGCAACTGGGTGTCGGCTATCTGTTCATCACCCATGATGTTGCTACTGTGCGGGCGATCGCCGATGAGGTATTGGTGATGCAACGGGGCAGGGTGGTGGACCACGGCTCGCGCAGCCAGATCTTCACCCCGCCGCATCAGGACTACACCGGGCTGCTGTTTTCTTCCGAACCGCAAATGGACCCCGACTGGCTCGACCGGTTGCTGGCCACGCGCGCTTCCACACCTTCAACCGATACGCTGGAACAAGTCTAAGGAACCACCATGAAAGTACTGATCGTCCACGCTCACCCGGAGCCGCAATCCTTCACCGCCGCCCTGCGGGACCAGGCTGTCGCCACGCTTGAAGCCCAGGGCCACGAAGTGCAGGTCAGTGACCTGTACAAAATGAACTGGAACCCGGTGGCCAGCGACGCGGACTTCTCGAATCGGGAAAACCCCGAATACCTGGTCTACGCCCTGGAACAACGCCTGGGCGTGAAGAGCCAGTCGCTGGCGGCGGATATCCAGGCTGAGCTGGACAAACTGCTGTGGGCCGACCTGCTGATCCTCAACTTCCCGATCTTCTGGTTCTCCACCCCGGCCATGCTCAAGGGCTGGATCGACCGGGTGCTGGTGTCGGGCATCTGCTATGGCGGCAAGCGTTTCTACGATCAGGGCGGCCTGGCCGGCAAGAAAGCGCTGGTGACCGTGACCCTGGGCGGGCGTGAACACATGTTCGGCGAAGGTGCGATTCACGGTCCGCTGGAGGACATGCTGCGGCCGATCCTGCGTGGCACCCTGGCTTATGTTGGTTTTGATGTGCTGGAGCCGTTCGTGGCCTGGCATGTGCCGTACATCAGTGACGAGGCGCGCCAGCAGTTTCTGGTGGATTACGGGCAGCGACTGCAGCATCTGAGCGATGATCAGCCGCTGGTGTTTCCGAAGTTGGCGGAGTTTGATGACAAGCTCTATCCGCTGACAACCAATGCCTGACCAACACCACATACCCCCTGTGGGAGCGAGCTTACTCGCGATGAGGACATCAGCTTCAACATCTATGTTGACTGAGCCACCGCCATCGCGAGCAAGCTCGCTCCCACAGGTTTTTGGTGTGTGCCAGGTATTCTGCAGCCTGCGTAGGGCGTCTTCGGATGCGCCGGGTTCCTGGGCCGGTCTACCAACCTGCGTATGGCCACCACCCCTCGTTTGGTATTGGCAGTGAATCGGGCGCTGGATCGGCTCGATCCGGCTGAGTAACCGCACATCCGCAGTTCACCAATAGACCTGCAGGAGCGAACCTGCCGCGATATCGGCCGCACATTCGACATTTATGTGCCTGATACACCGCCATCGCGAGCAGGCTCGCTCCTACACAACGTCCACCGCTTGTACGGAAGTCCTTCTGTGCGGGGCCGTTGAACTACACTTTTCAGGTGCTCCACCCGATCGGCAGGCGACGCATGGCGCCGCTTGCCGCCCGCCAGTCGACCCAAAGGCTTGCCCGTTGTGGCAAGCCTGTCGGAGGTCATCATGAAACGATTTTCACCGGTCAGCCTATGTATCGCATTGTCGATTTTGAGTGCCCCGGGTTGGGCGCAATCGGTGGTGCCGATGAAAGGGCAAAGTTCGCAACAAACCCAGGCCGACATCAACGAATGCAACAGTATCGCCGCCAGCCAGAGTGCCTCGACGGCTTCCACGCCTTCCGGCGGGAGGATCAAGGGTGCTGCTGCCGGGGCCGCCGCCGGCGCGGTCGGGGCCCAGGTGCGCGGCAATCAGCATGACGAAGCTTATGATCGTGTCGACGATGACAGGAAACAGGACTATCGCCAGAACCGCGCCAAGGAGACGGCGGCGGCCGGCGCCGTGGTCGGTGCTTCACGTCAGCGCCAGGAACGCCGGGAGCAATCGAAAACCACCCAGGCGAACACCACGACGGCTTACACCAGCTGTTTGCAAGGCAAGGGTTATCAGGTCAATCCTTGAATCAGGTATGGAACACACTGTGGGAGCGAGCTTGCTCGCGATGGCGGCGGCACATTCGACATCCCGGTGTCTGACCCACCGCTTTCGCGAGCAGGCTCGCTCCCACAGGGATCTTCAGTGTTTCGAGAATTCGGTCGAGAGCACAAATTCCGGGGCTTGAGCTCGCTGTTTCAAGAAAACAGACGGATAAGGAAACGGCCTGTAGCTCTAATCTGACAACCGTTCATCGGTGAACTACGCTGCGATACGTACTCTGGATTTGAATTTCGTGACGTAAGGATCTGACACATGCGGAGCAGGCTGCTCACTGTATTGTTTACTGTTTTCGGGATGTTTTGGTCGGTGCAACTGTGGGCTGAAGACGCCCCGAAAGTGGTCGATACTCCCGTTGAATTGAAAGTGGCCAACCGCAGCATCATGGTGTTTCGCGCGACCATCCTCGGTGAAGCCCCGGCCTCGCGGGTCAAACGGGCGAAAGCGGTGATCGGTGAGGCGCTGGATGACGCCGACGACCTCAATGTCACCCTCGACCCGATCATGAAAAGCTACATGGTGCTGCTGGGGTCTCGCCGTGCTTTTATCGTTTCGCCCAAGGATGTCGACGAGACCGAATTCGACTCGGTGCAACTGGCCGCCGAAGCCGCGGCCGACAGGCTGCGCCAGGTCGTGGCTGAAACCCGGGAAGCCCGTAGCCTGCAGTTGATCCTGCGTTCCGTCGTCGCCGCGTTGCTGGCCACCGGCATTTACATCGCGCTGCTGTTCGGCATGTCATACCTGCGGCGCAGAGTGCTGCAGAAACTGCCTGAACTGATGCATCGGCACACCCAGGCGCTGAAAGTCGGAAAGGTTCCGCTGATCGACGCCAACTTCCTGTATCCATTGGTCAGCCGCGTGCTGGAGTTGCTGCGCTGGGTCATCGTGCTGCTGCTCTCTTACGAGTGGTTGGGGTTTGTCCTGTCGCGGTTTCCCTATACCCGGCCTTGGGGTGAAAGCCTTAACAACTATCTGCTGGAAGTCGCCGACTATTTGCTGCAAGGGATTCTAGGGGCCATCCCCGGGCTCGGCGTGGCGCTGGCGATCTTTTTCATTGCGCGTGGCGCGACAGCGTTCTCTCGCCGGATACTGCGGCGCATGGCCACGCCCGGCACCTTCAACTGGCTGAACCACGAAACCCTGAAACCGACTCAGCGCCTGACTTCGCTGGCGATCTGGTTGTTTGCCCTGGCCATGGCTTATCCCTACTTGCCGGGTGCGGGTACCGATGCGTTCAAAGGCTTGTCGGTGCTGGTCGGCCTGATGATCTCCCTGGGTGCTTCCAGCGTCGTCGGGCAGGCGGCGGCCGGATTGATCCTGACGTACACCCGAACCCTGCGTCCCGGTGAGTTCGTGCGCATCGGCGAGCACGAAGGGACGGTCACTGAACTGGGCATGTTCACCACGAGCATTCGTACCGGCCTGGGCGAAGTGCTGACCCTGCCCAACTCGATGATCACCGGCACGGTCACCAAGAACTACTCACGGGTCGTACAAGGCCCCGGTTATGTGGTCGACACCGTAGTCACCATTGGCTATGACACCCCCTGGCGGCAGGTCGAAGGGATGTTGCTGGAAGCCGCCAGACGCACGCCCGGCGTCCTCGAAACCCCACCGCCGCAGGTGTTCCAGACGGCATTGTCGGACTTCTACCCGGAATACCGGCTGGTGGCCCAGGCCATACCCAGCCAGCCTCGACCGCGCGCCGTGCTGTTAAGCATGCTGCACGCCAACATCCAGGACGTGTTCAACGAGTACGGTGTGCAGATCATGTCGCCGCACTATCTGGGCGATCCGCAACAAGAGAAATGGGTGCCCAGGGACAAGTGGTACATGGCACCTGCGCAGGAATCGAAGGAGACGTTGAAGTAATGGCAGGGTGGGGTAGGTAGGGCGAGGACGAGCATTGTGCAGAGTGCGATGAGCGGCCCGGGGGAGGCCGCTCAGTTGTAGCGGTGTCAGAAAAGCATATAGGCGGATGCAGTCGTCTGATTCAGGTCGATCTCTCCGACCTCCAGAACTTCGTATTCAGCGCGCACGCCGATGTTGCGAAAGACATCGAACTCGACGCCGACACCGTAGGTCAGGTCAACCCCGGTATCGTCGTCGGTGGCATTACCGTCGGCGTCCCAGGCGTGAGCACCGACACTGCCGAATACCCGCAACCGATCGCCCAGTGGAAAGCCGACATGGGCGGCAGCCTGAGCCGATTTACCATCGAAATCGACATTCTTGTCCTTGAATTGACCCAGGTCGACGTAGGCCCCCTCGAACGCCAGGTAGCTATTGACGCGATACCCGGCATAAACCTTGTAGCTGGTGTCGTCGTCGTCCAATCTGGATTCGTCGGTCTGTATGCTGCTTACGCCAGCTCCAAGATATAAACCTTTGTCATCAGCGAGCGCCTGAAAAGACAGCAGCGATAGCAGTGAAGCGAAGCCAAGGTTTCGAAGTAGCATGGGTGGTGGAGTCCTTGTTCAGGTTTGTCTGGTGTTAGGGTTCGGCGAGCATTTGAGGGGCCATGAAGGGTTAATAAAAATCATTGATTGATATTTTTGAGTCGTAAGGCGGGATGTTTTCCGGACATTGAAAGTAGCGTCTTGCCAATGCTTGAATTGGCAGCGCTTTGGAGAACAACCAGCCTTGTGCCAATAGAACCCCCTCCGAGACCAGATGCGGCAGTTGCTCCTGAGTCTCGACACCTTCGGCCACGACCTTGAGTCTCAGCGACCTGGCCAACTGGGCAATGTGGCGCCACAAGGCATCCTTGGCCGCGATCTTGTCGTCGGCGATGAATGAGCGATCTAGTTTCAGAATGTCGAAAGGCACTGAGTCGAGGAGCGAAAGGTTGGAATAGCCGATACCGAAGTCGTCCACGGCAATACGATGTCCGCACGCACGAAGCCGTCGCAATTGCAGGGCGGCTGGCTTCTGATCGATCAGGGTCCTTTCGGTGATTTCAAAAGCCATGGCGGACACTGGCATGTTGTAGGTTGCCAGCACGCTGGCCACATAGTCTGGAAAACTTGGGTCCTGGATATCCTGGGCGCAAAGATTGACCGTAATGTAGAAGTCCTTGCAGGCCCAAAGGTAGGTGCTGTAATCCTCCGCCACCTGTCGAATCACCGAACGTGTAAGTACGCGGATCAAGTCGGATTTTTCCGCCACCGCAATGAAAACATCCGCAGGCACTTGGGTGCCGTTGTCGTTCCAGCGAGAAAGTGATTCAGCGCCCACCAGATAGCCCGTCGTCAGGTTGACGATAGGCTGGTAGTGAACATCCAGCCTGTTGGCTTTCAGGGCATTGCGAAGCCGTACGGCGGTAGAGGTGTAATGCCGTTTGACACACCATGCGAGCAAAAACAGCGCTGCGAACACGCAGACAAGGCCAATGAATAATTTGAATTTGAGACTCGTCAGGTAGCTCAACGGAAGAGAAATGACCGAGATCAGTTCATTTCGGTTGCCCGCAAAGGCGATGAGGACCTTGTCTGCCGAGGTAACCAGTTCTTCCAGGTGGAACGGTTTCTGCATCGCCAGCGGTTTGTGGCCCGTAGAGGCAATGGGCACTGCGCCGCCGGGGCCGATGAGGTCCAGTTGCAGGTCCCTGGGAAACTTCAAGTTGTCGAGCAGGAGCTTCTTGTTTGCCCAGACGTAGGTTGACTGTTCCGACACAATGATAAAATCGGAGTCCGCAGAAACCGTGTGGCCAGCATCCACCCAGTAGGTTCGCTTTCCAACGGAAAACTTGCGCTTGTCGCTATCGGCCAGTATCGAGGGAGGTGCTTGTCCGTAGGAGGAACAGATCTTGCCATTGGGCAACTGGATTGCCGCTTGATCAACAAATCGCAGGTTCTTGACCAGGTCAGCCAGTTGTGAATATTGCTCTATGGAGCATTCCTGACCCGAGCGATCGAGATCGCCGAGGGTTTCCAGTACTTTGTCGATCTGCGCATTGGGCTCCACTTGAGCAGCACGCAGATCGGCATAAACATTATTCAACTTCCGTGCAACGAATTGATCCGCCAACCCTCCAGCACAGAACCATGCGGCCCAACCTGTTGCAGCAATCAGACATACAGTGACTGCGTGCCTTCCAAGTAACGCTTTATATGCGGCAACCATCGAAAAACTCCGAGGTATCATTAATTCGCTGTGCTTTCTGTAGTCACGGGTTAAGCGACTTCAGTACCAGTCAATTACCCAAGCCAACAAGATGCCGCTGGCATAGACGGTAATACACAGTGCGATTTTCTGCTTGAGTGGCAGTGTGTTTATTCGATGTTGCATGCTTATCTCCTTGAGTAGGCAAATAAGCAATTGTGGAAACTTGTGGTTAATCAAGGGAAATCATTAATCATCATTTTCGGGGCTTTGATAAACGCCTGTTAACGATAATTTCTATCCCCGACGACCTGGTTGTAAACAGATGTTGTCGTGTTCCTTGGCCTGGCCGAGTTGCGCTTGGCCGTTTCCGACGGCGTCTCTCCGTAAGCCAGTTGATAGGCCTTGGAAAACCGGCCCAGATGGTGAAAATTCCAAAACATCGCGGTTTCTGTGACGGTAGGCCACGTTTTATTGATCAGGTCGCGACGGGCGCTTGCGAGCCTCAAGTTTCTGATATAAGCGATTGGCGATATCCCGAACGTTTCAATAAAGCCAAAATGCAAAGTGCGAGTGGTGGTTTCCAGTTGCCTTACCAGCGATTTTATAGTGAGCGTTTTTTTTGTGTTTTCATGAATGTACTGTATGGCTTGTATCGCCACCTTTCTTCTTGTCGGGACTTTGCGGATGAAGCGGCCAGCGGGCGTCAACGATTGCAACAGAGAAGCGAGTACCGCACTTTCAATCGTCGAACCTTCTGTTTCGCTGCGCTGTGCTGAAGCAGCGTCGTTGATGTCGACACAGCACGCGCTGATGGCTTGAATGGCCGATTGTATGAATTGAAAGTTTTCAGCCTGGAAACTGTGTTGTGTTCTGTTTGCAAGGACATCTATGACAGAGTGATGTTGGCGGCACCGCTCATAGTTTTCCAGTGTCGTGGTGATGGTGAAAAGTGTTTCATTCGGTTCGCAGGTGTAATGCACCGATTCATCACTGTGCAGTACGATGACTTCGTCAGGCCGTAGTTTTTGATTGTTTACGACGGGTCGGCCAATCGGTGCCTGGGAGATGGCGAATGTCACGAATCCGGCAGGGACAGAACTGACCAGCGTCACGGATGAGTCGAACTCAAGGCGACTGCACTGCAGTTGCGGACTGTGAAAGAGTTTGTGTTGCCGAATGCGCGCTTCATGCTCGGTCGGAATAAGGCTCATTTCCCATTTGCCTATTGTTCTATTCAGTTGGCTCGGCAAGGCAGAGGACAAATGAAAGATCTCGTCGGGCGGTGCGATACTCATGAAATTGAAGGCTCATCTGTTAAATGATAAGGGTCAAGCCTGACGGGCAGTCATGGAGAAGATGCGCGATTGGGCGTTCTCGCTGTCGGTGAAATCGACCCCATTGTCATTGGCTTTGAACGGGTTTTCAGAGTCCCCGGATCAGTTCCAGTTCCGCCGAAAATGCGTACTTGCTGTCCAACGGTGAGTCGTCCATGTGTTGAACGTTGCGTGGATCGATTTTCGAACTGAAGATCTGCGATTGGGGTTTCATCGGGTCAATGGCTGCTGCTGTAAAGGCGTAAAAGTCGTCAATACGATAACCGTTTTTTACCTGATAGCCAGTTTTCACAGTAGTTGGGGCCTTTTTGTTGGTTTCGACACTCGTCAATTTGGCACTGTAGACACCCTTGTCGTCGGCCATGGCCTTGAGAGAAAGCAATAAACCAAACGACACGGTGACGAAGTTTTTCAGTAGCATCGAGGCGATTCCTTATTAACAGTTTATTCAGGCAGCGCAGAATGTCAGCTGCATCTCTGCCACGACTTGGGCTGCAAATAATCTCACTTCGATGGTGCCTGCCAAAGTCAATAACTCATATTTGTCAGGTCGTCAGAAGAGGCCAGTCAGCGTTGCCCGCCCCTCATAGAAGTATGAGCGAACTGGCGTAGCTCATGCCTGTGTCACTTTGTGGTGGGGCGGGGAGAGTAGAATCACTGCTCTGCTCGTCTGTATGATACTCATTCTCACTGTGAATCTTCAGATGCGATAGTTTCTGGCTGTCATCCGGGCTTGTTTCAACTTCATAATATTCAATGGTCGTGCTTTCGACGGAGTGCTCGTCGTGCGCCAACGAATAAAGTGGAATGGCAGACAGAAACAAGACCCCCAGGAATCTGAAAGTCGTCGATTTATGGGCTCGCAGGAAATGCATGGCGTTCACTTGATTCCCTCTGTAGGGCATTGTCCCGGACGAGAATCAAGCGGGCTCGATTCCAAGGATTATCGAGGAGGGATTTTTGGCGGGGGAGACGTTTGATTCAAATCAATAAGTATTATTTTTGTTTGAAAATTCTTTGATGTGAACCTTTGCCAGACGGGTGTCGAGCCCGTTCGGGAGGCCGATTAATGGTTCATGCAGCGCAAACGGCCAAGTTCATGGATGTAAAAACACACCGCGTTTTTATCCTGGGTCGGGATCAACTCGTAGTTCAGAATGGCGCCTTCTTGCAAGACGTATTGACGTCTAAAGAACAAGTCAGGGGTCTTTTCAATGGCAAAAAGTTCATTGTCCTGGCTGAGCTTGATGTTGCTGACTTTGATCTCGACGTGTTTATTGCTTTCTCCGATTATGTTCGCTGAGATGGTCGCGTTGCGGATTTTCCCATTCAGGCTTTCCAGCGTGGTCCCCGTGAGCCTGCCATGCCCGATAGTGAGGTACTCTTCGGTGTTGAGCTGGTTGAGATCTTCCAGCCATTGTCGGGATTTTGTCTGGTAACTGATGTTTTCCATGTAGTGCGAAGGTGAGTAAACGAAAGAGAAAATGCACAGTGCATTGATCAAGCCTATAAGAGGCCAGTGAACCGCTTGCGAAATTTCAAATTTCATAAAGTGACTTCCAGACATTGACGAATCATCAAGGCGAGGTCCCTTTCGCTGCTGTTCAATTGTAGATTTGCAGTGCTTAGATCCTGGCGGATGCACGAAACGGAATAATTGGCTTTATACAGGTTGATCCAGACCTGGCCCTTCAGGTTTGGTGGCAGCTGTTCGGTTTGTTTGGCCGACAACTCCATCAGCGCTTGCGCCTCGGCAAGATCACTGCCCACGGCGTGTATGACCAGTCCATTCTTGTCGGCACTGGAAATTTCAATTTTTGGCGCGTCGAAGTCGAATTGAAAAACAGTAAAGGCAACGACTGCCAGCGTAACGATATAAGCGATCAGCTGGGTTTTTGTAATGCGCACGGATTCATTGGTTTTACCTGAGGGTGCAAGCAGCCCGTCACTACCAGCCGGCGGTAGTTGCTCAGCGATGGGGGCGGGGGGCTGCGTTGTTTCCTCCCGGGGTGCCGGTACATCTGCTTGTGCATCGACGACACATTGCCGGTTGAAGCAATATCCTCGTCGAGGAACAGTCATCAAGATCTCGTGATCCCGGCTGTCATTGAGAATATTGCGTAGTGAGAAAACCGTTTGATTCAAACTGCCGGAGGCAACCACGCGGTCATTCCAGGTGTAGTCGATGATTTCATCGCGGCTTTTAGTGACACCTGGCTCCATGAGCAGCAGGTCCAACAGGCGCGACTCAGCTCTACCTAGCGTGGAATTCTGTACATCTCCATGGGGTGTTGTAATGGAAAGCATGGCGCTGTCCGGGTCGAATACCGCGACGGCGCCATTTTTCAACTTGAAGGTGTAACTCATAGAAATCTTCCGTTCAGGCGGTGCTGGCCTGAGTATAGGGGCCGGATTTGGCTCGGTACATTCTGGTCTGGGAAGTGAACGAAGATGAGGGCCCAGCGGAAGGTGCACTGTGTGTTGCATTTACGATGCTGGATTGGCTCGTTTCAGAGGCGTGCAGTTCGGCAAACAGCCCTGTCTGTCAGAGGTATCCGTTCAATCATACAAAGGAAAAGCATTGCTGGATGACCCATGGTTTTCGATTTGGACACCATGAATAATGCTTGGAATGGATTAACTGCGCTATCCGAAAACTGCAAGCTCGGGCAGGAGGGGGGGGCGCGCGGCTACACCTCAATGAACTAACCTCGCTGTTGCGCCAGGTTTCTGTATCAGCCTGAACTATCAGGATACAAATCAATGATCGTGTTCTTGTGCACTTGGCTTGTGAAAGATTATTTTTGATTCTTATTAGCTTTTAACCAGGGACGTTACCGATTTAAATGGATCTCGAGGAACGTTGCGTGTTCACGGTTTGTTTGTCGCGGCGTCAACGATCCTCACCTCTCGTTCTACGACTTTGCCCCGAGTCCTTTCATGAAGGGCCCGGGGCTTTTTTTGGTTCTTCACGCCGTTGTCGTCATCGATCAAGGCAAAACATCGTAGCCACGTTGTTGCAGGCAGCTGCTATAGACGGAGTTGTTGGCGGTGATGCTTTGTTCGCTCTCACTCAGATTCTCCCGGCGCGCCTGGCGTTGCCTGGCGCCCCCCACGACGACGCCGGCAGCCGCGGCACTGCGTGCGTGGTTCTGGTGATAGTCTTGGCGGGTATCGTCGTCGATCTGGTCATAGACGTTTTCATGTTGGCGGCCCCGAACTTCCGCCGCCGTCGCACCGGCTACCGCAGCGGTTGCGGCGCCCTTGGCCCGACCACCGGAGGGCACGGTGCTTTGTACCGGATGCTGCGCGTTGGCTTGGGATTGGCAGGCACTGGTGTCCTGCTGGATGGTCTGGGAGGTCTGACCTTTGAGGGGAATCACGGTTGCCGCCAGGGCGCTGGTGCTCATCAACAGCATCAGGATCGCCAGGGTATGGGCCAGAATTTTCATCATCGAGTCTCGCGTCAGGCGTCGGCACGGCTAACGGTTTGTCAGAGGGAAAACGCGGCGTGGCGCCACGTTGAAACCCCATGCCGGTTTGCTTGCAATGCCATCCAATGCCGGTGGACGGCAGGCACTTTCACGCTTGCGATGGGGTTTGCTTGAACGTCAATGCTTGAGGAGCAGGGCCTGCATATCGTCTGACATGCCTTTGAGTGCAACCTTGAAGTCATTGGCAACAATCGGCTGCTTGGCATTCTTGATGGTCTCGCCGAACACCTTGCGCACGATCTTCGCTACCGGCAAACCGGTTTTGGCGTCGATCAGGTTGGCTTCGATGTACATCTCGGCGGTCTGGTCCCGGTGCCCGGTGGCTGCTTGTGTCGCCCCGACAATGGCCCCGATTGGTACGACCTCATACCAGTGCATGCCTTCGTTGTTGGCGCTGACGTGAGTGATCGCCGCCTGCAGGATCAGCGACCGTGAATTGGTCGGCGCCAATTGTGGATAAGGGACGATCGCGTAGCGGCGGGCAAAGGCGGTCTTGACGCTGTTGCTGGCCATCAATTGCAGGTCTTGCAGGGTTTTCAGGCTGACGCGCGCGGTCGGCTGCGGCGATGGATACAGTTCCATCTGCCTGAACACCACAGTGGAATACGCGCGTGGATCGAACCCTGGCGATACCCAGCGCAATACTTTCTGCTCACTCGGCGTAGTTTGCTCCTCCAGGCCCTGGTAATTGCCCAGGAAGCCCGAGTATTGCTCTTGCTGCGCGACTTGCGAGACACAGCCGACCTGAAATACACAGCTCAAAGCAATACCCGCAATCCATTTATTCGACATGCCCATATGTTTGGTTCTCAAGTGATGAAAGTTGTCATTCGGGTTCCGACCTGGCCCCGGGCATTGGTCCGGGCGCCTTGTTTTCAGGCACTGGTATTTGCCGGTCGGTTACGCAAAGCAGGTGCTTGCACGCCGGTCAATGCGGGCCGAATGCTGCCCGTAGCGGCGGGATAATCCGAATCAATAACTCTCAAAAACTGTTAAACACACGCTCAGGACAAATTGCACATCGATCACAGTTGCCTACGCTAACCCTTTGCAGCGCCGGTTTTGGCGCCGCCGTGACGTTCCTGTTCCCACGCTGATACGCCGTTTCGGACGGCCTGAAGGAGGCACCGCATGGACCGATTCACCGGCGGTTGTTTGTGCGGCAAAGTGCGTCTTGTCGCGTCGGGGCGCCCGTTCCGGGTTGGTGTTTGTCACTGTCTCGACTGCCGCAAGCACCATGGGGCGCTGTTCCACGCGTCCGCGATATTTCATCAGGATGCCGTGACAATCGAGGGCGAAACACGTGACTACGCCGGGCGGCACTTCTGTCCGCAGTGCGGTTCGTCGGTGTTCTCACGCAGCGCAGACGAAGTCGAGGTGAACCTTGGATCTCTGGATGCCCCTGACCAGTTGACGCCAACCTACGAGAGCTGGACTGTGCGGCGCGAGGCCTGGTTGCCGGCGTTTGCACTCACCCGACACTACGAGCGCGATCGAGACGGCACGGGGCGATTTGAGGATTAGCGGGCACCTGTTCATATGCCATAACAAGCGGCTATGACAATGAGCGCGAGAAAACACACCAACTGAACGCTAAAGAAGGCAAACCGAACTGCCACGAACGCATTGGTTTGCTCATGGGAGACGTGAACCAATGACTGGCACACGCGAGCGATCAGGACGAGTGTGGACAAGTAGTTCACTGCGGCGCCGCTGACATCAAGGGCTGTAATCACAAACACGATGACGCCAAACACAGGCAGGTTTTCCACACAGTTGGCATGGGCCCTTGTCCCGCGGCGATACCAATCTTCGCCTTCGAGCCGATCGCTTCGGAAAGAGGCGATCGGAACACTCGAGAACAGGATTGCGACCCAGCGATAAACCCCGACGGTTGCCATCAATAGCAGCAAGGTCCAGGTCGCAAACCCAAGCAGCATCCACATCGGTATCGTCATGGCCGCCATCCTCGATGGTTCATTATCAGCACGTCGTCCCGCAGCGCGACCGACGAGCAGTCAGTCGCGCGCTGTCGGTCAATTGCTCATGATGGGGGCCAGAGCGGTCTGAATCCTGGACATCTGTGCTGGCGTTGTCATCTGCGTCAGCAGTCGACCGAAGTGTGGATGCCGTACGCCCGAGATAATGTATTGCCAGCGGTAGGCGCTCAGCACGCAGGCCTTGATTTGCGCAGTCTCATCGACACTGAACGATCGTGAAGCATGACTGATGAAGTAGTCGGCATCGGCTGCCGATTGTGCCTGCAGGATTGCGTCGACGGCCGCTACCAGCTTAATCAGGTCATTCACTGCCTGGTCGTGCTCGGCCGACGAGAGTTTCGCGTGCTCGTCCTGCCATTCCAGCTCATCGAGTACGACGTGCCGGCTTTCATCCTTCCAGTGGAATTTGAAGACATCCTTGAACAACGGGCACAGTTCCTCGCGCGGGGCGATGCTTTGCACGTAGTGCGCCTGAACAAACAGCTCGATGTGACAGGTCAGCGCCAGCACCGACCAGGTACTGGCCGCCAGTACCGCGCGCGCCACCTCGTTTGGATCGGCAACCTGACGATATCCCGCTGGCAATTTCGAACTCATCATCGTCTCCATGCGCCGAAACAACTCCTGGTGCTTGATCTCGTCGTTGGAAAAACGCACCAGCGCTTCAAGGGCCAGTTGATTGTCAAATACATGGGCCCGACCCTGATCGAGCATCTTGGCACTGATAAAGCGCTCGACCAGGCCAAAGATGTATGCATAGGTCCGGCCCTGGATCTGACTGAGCAGGCGCGCCTGGGCCGCATCGAGAAAGGTCAGGCGGTCGACCTGCGACAGTCCGTCGGGGAGGAATTTGCGCGAGAAGTCGAAACTGCGTTCCTGGAGCAGATCGCGATCGATCTGCCATTCGGACTTTTTCGATGACCTGACCATTTGCGCATAACGGGCGGTGTTGCCTGACGCTGAGCCGGGTAGGGTAACGACGCTGTTCATATGGATCTCCTGCTGCCCTGGTGGCGTTGGAATGGGGCAATTTCGGTTGACGTCGGAGCCAATGACCCTGGGTGAAGCCTCTGGGGACAGTTTCGATCGCTGATTCCGCGTTGGTGCTAATCTAGGCGTCGCAGTTCAGGCGGTGAATGACCGGTGCGCCTGAAAACCTGCTCCGGACTCCGGAAAGGAGGGCGGTCAAGTGTTGGATGCGCTTTCTGATGTGTTGCGTGTGATTCGGCTGTCTGGAGGGGTCTTCCTCGAGGCGGAGCTCACTGCGCCCTGGTGCATCAACGGCAGAATCTCGGCGGATGATTGCAAGCCGTTCCTGGCGGCACCTCGACACATCATTGCGTCGCACTTTGTCGCCGCGGGGCGCATGCAAATTCAAATCGACGGTGGTGCCGCCATCGAGGTAGGGGCAGGCGAGCTCGTTTTGCTTCCTCGCAACGACGCACATTCTTTTGGCAGCGACCTGAGCATTGCGCCCATGCCGGCCAGAGAAGTCATCCAGCCGCCAGAAGTCGGCGGCATATCACGGATCAAGTACGGCGGGGGCGGTGAGGCCACGCAGTTGCTGTGCGGGTTCCTCGGTTCAGAAACACCCTTCAGTCCGTTGCTTTCGTCGTTGCCTTCCTTACTGAAGCTGGATTTGCGCGCGACGGCTTCGGGCACCTGGATCGAAAGCTCCTTTCGTTTTGCGGTCAGTGAAATCGCGGCGGGCCGCGTCGGTTCGACAACGGTCATCGCCAAGCTATCGGAGCTGCTATTCGTCGAAGCCGTCGGCCAGTATGTCGCCAGCCTTCCCGCTGAGCGGCGCGGGTGGCTGGCGGGGTTGCGGGATCCGCATATCGGGCGCGCACTGGCGCTATTGCATGCGCGTCCAACCGAAGGCTGGACGGCAGAAGCCCTAGCGCTTGAGGTGGGCATGTCGCGCTCGGTGTTCGCCGAGCGCTTCACGGCATTGGTCGGACAGCCACCGATGCAATACCTGACGCTGTGGCGCATGCACGTGGCGGCTCAACAGTTGCGCGAAGGTCGCGGCAATGTGGCGCAAATCGGCTTTGCCGTTGGCTACGACTCCGAAGCGGCGTTCAGTCGCGCATTCAAACGCCAATTCGGCACATCCCCCGGCACCTGGCGCAGACAATCCGCATGAGAAGGGGCGGTGCCACCTTTCCATGTTGACCTGACCAGGATTGACCTTTTGAACTCAAGGAAGCCGAGGCGATTCTGCCCGAGCCTGGCTGGCTCGTAGCGTTCTGGCTACCTGGGCTTGAATCTCGTAGGCCGGCGCCTCGACGGCTTCGTAATCACGGGTATAACGAGTGGCGAACTCGCGATCGCCCCATTGCTGGTACTGCTGCACGTGCTTCAACTCATGCGCCCACAGCGCGACATCGTTAAGTGCATCTTCGGGATTTCGAAAGACGATGATGTCGATAAGGGTGACCGCACGTACATCGGGATTCTGCAGCATGGTGTGTGCGGCGTTCAGCTCCACATCATCGCCTACCTTGTAGCGAACCGAATCGAGCACTTGAATGTCATAGTAGGGTTCGAGCTGGGCCCGGATATTCAGCGGGATTGGCTGGATATCGCCGGTTGCCGCGGTGTTGCGCGATTGCACAATCCAGTTCTGCAATCCAGAGGCCGCCATCTGGTTCATGTCGTCGAAGATCGTTCCAGCTTCCTCTTCGGAACCTGGAGCACAAAAACAAGCGACCATGCAGACCTGATACTGCCCGGCCGGGCAGGCGAAAACCGAGGACGAGGTGCCAGCACAAAAGAGCACGATCGCTAACCGGAAAACTTGACGCAAAAAAATAGCTGGCAATGGGTCCTCCCATGGGCAAAGGCGGTCGGCAGGCAATACGTTGGGCGTCTCGCGCCCATTGTGCTGCCGCGTGTTGGACCGCTGCGACACCGTTCGATTCCCTAGGTTCCTCAGTTTCTTTTGGCCACGCCGAGCAGGTCAGCTTTGGCGTGGGCTTCGCTTTCAATCTGCTCTAACCCCAAAGACTGACGCAACTGCGCCGGACTCACTCCAAGGCGTTGCTTGAAGGTGGTCGCCATGTGCGCCTGGGAATTGAAACCGCAGGCGTAGGCGATTTCCGTCAGGGTGGCGGTCGAATCACGCATCAGGGCACGGGCCTTGGCGAGGCGTCGGTCGATCAGGTAGCTGTGCGGGCTTTTGCCGGTGGCGTTTTTGAAGGCCCGCATGAAATACCCTTCGGACAATCCAAGCAGGCCCGCCATCGCCGGTACGCTCAACGGGTCTTCGAGGCCTGCATCAATGAACTCATCGAGCAAGCGCATCCGGCTGCCGGTTATCGAGCCATGGGGTGTTGTCGACACCGCTTCGCTACCCGTCGCCCGTTCGGACAATGCCAGTGCCCAGGCCTCCCAATCGTCCTCCACAGAGGACAGCAACAGCGCGGCACGCATACGCCACGCGAGAGCCGTGGCCTGCCGGTCGATGCGATTGTTGAAGGCACGATCCCCCATCAACGCCATGCCATCGGTGCGAATCACCCGCAAGTATTCGCCGCCCTGGGGGGATTCGGACAACACGTCACACCCGGCGGGGACGAACGCCAAGCCGTTGGGCACGGCATCGAAGGGGCGTATTCGGTCGCTGCCGATGGCGTGCAGGCCTCGCTGGCTGTCGAAGGCGAAGCCGATTCCCGCCTGGGTCGCGACATAGCGGGTCGCGTAGGCGCAGCCGGGGAGCAATTCGATTGCCCAAGGGCCGGCCTCGATACGACGGACCGGTTCGGACAAGCGTGGTGGCGGCGGGCGATTTCGATGACTCATGGACACCATAGTAGTGAAGAGGGGGGACAAAAGTCAGGTCAGTTTTTTGAAAGCCGGAGTACTGCGCCGTTGTTCAGACTGGGCAAAACCTCAGGGGGACCTCTCATGCACACACTGACTCGCGACGATATCGAACAAGCCGCTCGCCACGTTTACCAGGTCATGCCCGCCACAGCCCAGTACCCTTGGCCCTTGCTGGCTCAGCGGTTGGGTTGCACGGTGTGGGTCAAGCACGAAAATCACACGCCTACCGGTGCCTTCAAAGTGCGCGGCGGTATCACGTTCATGCACTGGCTCAAGCGCGAGCACCCAGGCGCGAAGGGCATTGTCAGCGCTACCCGCGGCAACCATGGCCAGAGCCTGGCACTGGCGGCTCGCACACTGGGTTTGCAGGCGTTGATCGTCGTGCCGGAAGGTAACTCGGTAGAAAAGAACAACGCCATGCGCGGCTTTGGCGCTGAAGTGGTCGAATATGGCCGCGATTTCGATGATGCCCGTGAAGAGGCGGCCCGTCTGGCGCACGCGCATGGCCTGTTCCTGGTTCCGCCGTTTCACACCGAGCTGGTCAAAGGCGTCGCCACTTATGCGCTGGAGCTGTTCAACGCAGCGCCGGACCTGGATACCGTTTATGTACCGATTGGCTGTGGATCGGGGATTTGCGGGGTGATCGCCGCCCGCGATGCGCTGGGTCTGGAAACAGAAGTGGTTGGCGTGGTTTCCACGGAGGCGGCGGCTGCACAGTTATCGTTTGACGCTGGCGCAATTCGCGAAACCGCCTCGGCCAACACCTTTGCCGACGGCCTTGCCGTGCGCAAGCCGATTCCTGAAGCCTTTGCTGTCTATGCGGCAGGTGCTGCGCGGATCGTATCGGTCAGCGATGACCAGATCGCCGAAGCCATGCGCGTGTATTACACCGATACCCATAACCTTGCCGAAGGGGCCGGTGCGTCGGCGTTGGCAGCGCTCATCTCGGAGCGTGAAGCCATGTCGGGAAGAAGGGTGGGGGTGATTCTCTCCGGTGGCAACGTCGACAGATCGGTGTATGCGCAAGTTATTGCGTGAAAAGGGCCATGACCCTGGTCACATAAATTTGAAATGCACGGCATTGCTCGACAGAATCACGCCCCGATCCGGCCCAAGTCGCCGGACGTTAGTGGTGAAAAGGGGCCGCAGTTGAACGAGCAGACATTGTCCATGCGCCTGGAGCGCGTTGCCGCCTATGTGCCAGCCGGTGCACGCCTGGCCGATATCGGCTCGGATCACGGCTACCTGCCGGTGGCCTTGATGCGCCGTGGCGCCATTGCGGCGGCGGTGGCCGGCGAGGTGGCGTTGACGCCGTTCCACGCGGCCAACCGCACCGTGCGCGAGAACGGCCTGGACTCGCAAGTCACCGTGCGCCTGGCCAACGGCCTGGCGGCGATCGAGCCGGGAGACGGGATTACAGCGGTCAGCATCTGCGGCATGGGCGGCGAAACCATCCGTGACATCCTCGACAGTGGCAAGGCGTACCTGAGCGGTCAGGAGCGCCTGATCCTGCAGCCCAACGGCGGCGAGCAGCCACTGCGCCAATGGCTGATGGACAATGGCTATCGCATCCTCTGCGAGGAAGTGCTGCGGGAAAATCGTTTCGACTACGAAATCATCGTCGCCGAACGCGCAGGGCCGGTGATCTACACCGCCCAGGAGCTGTACTTCGGCCCGTTGCAGATGCAGACCCGCAGCCCGGCGTTCCTGGTCAAGTGGCAGCGCAAGTTGCGCCAGAAACAGAAGACCCTGAGCCACTTTGCCCAGGCGCAGCAGGCCGTGCCCGAGGAAACGGTGCAGGACATCGCTCGGCAGGCCCGGTGGATCACCCAATTGCTGGCTTGAGCAAGCCTGGGGCACCGCTCAAAAAGAACCTCGATTCAGCGTGGGTGTGGCTGAGTCGAACGAGACGCGTCGACGGCCCCTTCAGGCGACTCGAATTTGCCGGTGACCAGTAGGCAATTTTCGCCATTGGTCGGGGCTGGCGACGAAAGTTCAGCGCAATAGCGGGTTTTTTTTCGGTATGCATGGTGAAGCGATTCAGCACCGTAGCTATGCAGGTTTCAGCCAGGAAAACAGGTACCTCCAGGTGTTGAATTTAGTACCGTTTGTCGAGCGTGCTGCTCAAAAAGTGAACGATTTTGATATGCTTCGCTCTGATTTACCGGCAGGCGGATCCTTTGACAGTTCGCGCTGCACTCACTAATAAAATGGACGTATACCTCATCTGCATTGAATGGAATGCGCATGGGGATTTTTTTTACCTGAGACCTGGAGTGATAGTATGTCGTCATCACTGACTTGCTGGGCGAGTCGCTCTCTCTTGTAATACCAAATTATTTAGTTGATTCAATCAATGCGAACTTGATCGTGCAGGCGCAATTAATTAATTAATTCGCATGCCTGGGGCATGGTCAATTTGCACTGCCGCAATAAGTGGAGATGTAATCTTGGATATTAGTACAATTATCGGCCTGATCGGCCAGAAAGAATCCATGGAGTTTTTGCGTTTAGGCGTTGTGTACGTTCACCTGTTGGCTTGCTGCGTAGCTATTGGCCTGGTGTTTGCCAGCGACGCGGCAATGGTAAAGGACTTATTGAAAGGTCGCGTGTCGTCGGGGCACGATAATGAACATATGGCCAGTCTTCAGAAGTCTGTTTCCAATGCGTTGATCTTCTTGTGGGTCACCGGAGCTGCGATTATAGGTATTGATTACCTTGAAAAAGGCATGACCTATTTTGCCAATCCGAAACTTCAAGCAAAAGTTATTATTGTATTGTTGCTGACGTTCAACGGCATGTTGTTGCACCGCTATGTATTGCCGGCAATGCTGAAGGCCGGTTCGCTGCTTGATCTACAGATCAATGTGCGAATGTTTGCCCTGTTCTCTGGCGCACTGTCGGGCGTGTCCTGGTTGTATGCCGCCATGCTCGGTGTCGGTCGACCGCTGGCCTGGAAGTATTCGCTCACCGAGTTGCTGATGGCCTATCCGGTGTTGATCGTGCTCGGCTTTGCGATGATGGTGGCGCTGACCCAGTGGGCGCGTAAGCGCAACGAAGCAACTCCGGTTCAAGAAACTTCGTGGTTGTTTGCGGGTATTCCTGCGCTGCGCTGAACTGACGAGACTCCAGGAAAAGACGGGTGAACCTGTCTGAACCTTTCAAACATCAGACCCCCTCCTTGTGAGGGGGTTTTTTGCGTGTGGGGCTCAGGAAATCAAAGAACCGGCTCGAATGGCCGGTTTTTTTTCGAGTGAAAAACGTCCATTTCACTTCAGCGCCAAAGCGTTGATCGTCATGGGTGAAAGCGATCCGATGCGCGTAACCAGGGGCTCCGGAGGGCCGGACGGTGAGAAGCCCATCATCCTTTCCGCAAGGGAGAGGGTAGCGAGGTTGATCTCGCGTCTACCGCTCATCGGCAAGGCACAAAATAAACTTTGACATCATTGGTGCTTTGGTTGAATATTCATACATCGCATACGATCTAATCGGTGGCGATTAAAAGTAATGACAACCCCTGCCGTTTGGAGACTCAGCCATGAACACCGGAAGCCGCCGCACAATGTTTATCTCAACCGCTCACGCTTCCCATGGCCAAAACGGCAACAACTGGATCATTGCACACGCCATTTGATGAACGTTGTCTTTTTAAATGTCATAAATATCGCATACGATATAATCGCACGAAAAATCAAATCCTGAGGAAGTCCCCATGAGCAAGATCGAAAAAGTACTGGCAACCGGCAAAACCCACACCACCCACAGCGGTGTCGGCGGTCACAACGGCAACCTCGATATCGAACTGTCGTCACCGGGTTCCGCCCAGCCGGCCCACGTCTTTACCGCTACACAGCCGCACCCGAAAGCCGAGCAACTGTTTGCCGGTGCCTGGTCTGCCTGCTACACCGCGGCAGTGGGGCTGGTGGCCCAGGAGCGCAATATCGTGTTGCCGGCGGATATGGCCGTCGACATCGAAGTGGACCTGGGCCAGACTGGTCTGGCCTATTTCCTTCAGGCCCGACTGACCCTGCGAGTGCCAGGGCTGGCACAGAATGTCGCGACCGAACTGGCGCACATTGCCGATTCCATCTGCCCTTACTCCAAAGCCACACGCGGCAATATCGACGTTGCCCTGAACGTTATTACGGCGTGATGCCTGGATGCGTCACTAATATTGCATGCGATAAAAGCGTGCACGAACATAACTCACTGTAATCCTGAGGGAATCATCATGAGCAAGATCGAAAAAGTACTGGCCAGCGGCAAAACCCACACCACTCATAACAGCGCGGGCAACACCTCGCGCGGTCATAACGGCAACCTCGATATCGTGCTGTCGTCCCCCGGCAGCGATACACCGGCACACGTGCTCACCGCCGTCCAGCCGCACCCGAAAGCCGAGCAACTGTTCGCCGGAGCCTGGTCGGCCTGCTACATCGCAGCGGTGGGGCTGGCCGCCCAACAGATGAAGGTGACACTGCCGACCGACACCGCCGTCGACATTGAAGTGGACCTGGGCCAGACCGGCGCAGCTTACTTCCTCCAGGCCCGACTGACCTTGCGGGTGCCGGGGCTGGACCAGGGGGTGGCGACCGAGTTGGCCCACAACGCCGATGCAATCTGCCCTTACTCCAAGGCCACACGCGGCAATATTGATGTCGACATCAACGTCCTGACGGCATAACCCACTACACGGCCAGCTCACCGGGGATTTCCCCGGTGAGCTGGCCGTCGGCGTTTATACGCACTTCCGATACCATCGCGTACGATGTATAGTTTCGGTCTCGCAAGATTGAGCCAGGAGAACGCCCATGAAAAACACCGACAAGACATCCGCCCTGGATCTCAAACTCACCGACTTCCTGTGTTTTGCGGTCTATTCCACCAACCTGGCCTTCGGCAAGGCCTATAAGCGGATGCTCGAACGGCTCGGCCTGACCTATACGCAATACATCACCCTTGTTGCGCTTTGGGAGGAGGACAACCAGACCGTTGGCAGCCTCGGCGAAAAGCTGTTTCTCGAATCCAATACCCTCACGCCGATCCTGAAAAAGTTGGAAGCGATGGGTTATTTAATGCGCCAGCGCGACCCGGAAGACGAACGCCAGGTGCGGATCAGTCTGACCAAAGAGGGGCGAAAACTGCGCGAAGGTCTCACCGAAGACGGCTTCCCGCAAACCGGTCTTGATCCCGACGACTTCGTGCAGATGCAGAAGGCCATTGTGAAGTTACGGGGCAATCTCATTCGGTCGACCAAGGACAGAGAGTAAGTCGTATCGAGTAAAGTGAGTGGCCCCGGATTTGCGAGGTGCACCCCGCAGAGAAACCCTGGTCCTCCCGTCTGACACCCCCCCGATTCGGAGTGAGCCCCCCACTAATGGGGGCTATTGCTCAGCGGTATTCGCATGTTCATTAACCGGTTACTTCAATCGCTGGCCAATGTTTGCGGATCTTTCAGGTCACCACGCCTATTTTATACAACGCTGGCAGAGTAATTGCTGAGTGAGCTTGTCCCGTTCATGCAAGGTGCAGGGCCGGGATGCTGTGGAGCTGTCAGTACTCCATTGAGTGATTGTCTGTAGCCATCGGTTTGCATCACGAAGTAGCCCTGGCTTCTCAATACCGGGCCTACTCAATAGAAGTACTGCGGTCATCCTCTGCAACCGTCCAGGGGAAATGCTTATGAGCCACTCCAGAAATACGTGTGCACAGGTAGCGCTGCACCGGTTGTGCTTTCTAACCTGTCTGCTGACGGTAACGCTGGTGGTGGCTGACGAACCTCAGGGCAATGACAATCAAAACAATGAGAAGTGGCTGGAGCCGGCACGCTCCAGGCTCATGCATGTGATTGGCGCGATGCCGTTCTTTCCGCATCGGGCCAATACCACCGGCAACCTGGTCTTGAATGTGAAGGACTTCGACAATGCCCAGGTCTGTGGCGCTTGCCATACGGAGATCTACAGGCAGTGGCGCTCGTCGATGATGTCCCAGGCCTGGGATGAGCCCATCTATCGGGCCTTGCTCAAGCGTGCGAGCGCGGCCACCGAGGGCAAGGTCGATAACTTCTGCACCGGCTGCCATACCCCGATCGGTCTCACCACCGGGCAGATCACTTCGCAAGTCAACCGCTCCTCGATTGAAGACAGTGCGAAGAATCATCCGATGCCCGGGGTCGATTGCGACACCTGCCACAACATCAGTGCCCGCACGGGCCTCGATAACGGCGCCTATGTTCTGAGCCCGCGAGCGCACGGCAAACCGACCAAGTTCGGCCCGCGCAAGGATGCCGTTTCGCCTTATCACGACACCGTGTATTCCGCTCTGCACACGCGCTCGGACTTTTGCGGCACCTGCCACAACGTCACGCACCCGTTCAGCAGCGTGGCGGTGGAGCGCACTTATGACGAATGGCAGGAGAGCACCTACAGCCTTAACAATGTGACCTGCCAGAGTTGCCACATGCCGGGCTTTGCGGGCAAGGCCGCGATCATGGGGCCAGACCGTAAGGAGGTGGCCTCGCATTGGTTCAGCGGAGCCAACGCGACGATGCTCAAGCATCTTGGTCAGGAGGAGGGCGCGCAACGCGCACGCGACATGCTCGCGCGCGCGGCGCAAATAACGTTCCAGCAACTGCCGGCCGCCATCATTCCCGGACAATACGCCTCGGTAGCCGTCAAAGTGACCAACGTCGGCGCCGGGCACAAGCTGCCAACCGGTTTTCCGGAGGGGCGGGAGATGTGGATCGATTTTCGGGTGCAGGATGCCAGTGGTCGCGAGCTCTATCGCCTGGGTTCGATCAAGGACGGCAAGACCGAAGTCAACACGCGAAATTTCAAAGTGCACATAGGCGACAAGAACGGCAATCCGTTGGACGTCGAGGTCTGGAATGCCACGCAGATACTCTCGGACAATCGCATTCTGCCCAAGGGCTACAATATCGGGGAGTTCTCCTTCCTGGTGCCGGCCGACGCCGTCGGACCGCTGACCCTGACAGCTGATCTGAACTACTGGCCGTTTTCCCAGAAGCTGGCCGACTATCTGCTTGGCAAGGATAAGCTGCAGGTGGAAATCACCCGGATGGCCAATGTCACGCAGAGCGTACCCCTGTCGACCGGATCCGATACGGCGAAGCGAGTGGTACCCGCGAAGTTGAAACTCGACGACGCTAGCGCTTACTACAAAGAATGAACATGTCATTACCATCGTCGAACAGGTAACGCGTCTCGGACAGCCACTGCATCCAGTAACTCGCGCTATAGCAAATGGGTCTTGTGGGGCTGGTAACTGCGCAGCAAATCAATATGCAGACTGTGCCGGCCCAGTACCCGTCGAAGTCTGCCAACCATGTCCGCACCGTCGACTTTCAAGCCGACCTGGCGCAGGCACACCTCAACCAGGATGTGCCCACGCGCGGTCAACTTCACCGCATTGCTCAGATAGTTGAGCAGAGACGCCGCTAGCCTTTGCCTCCGCTAACACCGCTGCCGCTACTACCGCTACTACCGCTACCGCTACCACTGCCACTGCTATCTTCCTGGTTATTGTCGACCTCGACCTGTGGCCCCACACCATCTCCCGTACGGAATGTCGGTAACGCAACCGAGGCCACGAATCTCACGCCGTCCCAGCTTGGCAATGGAGTGGGCATCAATTGGAACTGGCCCGGGTGCTCAGAGTCCCAGCGCAGCAGCATCGACGTGTCCTCATGCTGTGTGTTGTGGCAGTGCTCCATGTAGGTACCGGCAAACTCACGGATGCGGATGGCCATTTCGACATTGTCGAGGCTCTCAGGATGACGACCTATATTGTAGATATCTTTGCGCGCCCCTTTTTCCCATTCGGGTGGTGTCTTGCCACCTCGAGTGAGAATGATCCCTTCCTCGAAGTGCACATGCACCGGGTGACTCCAGCCGTTGCCGCCGTTTTCGATCTTCCAGATTTCCAGCGTGCCTTCACCCTTGAACCCTGCCGGTGTCGGGCCAGTGGCCAGTTGTGGCGCGGCTGAAATCCGACGCGGGTCCATGTTGAAGCCTTCGCCGCCATCGGTCTTGATCGTCCAGGGCTTGAAATCCGTGCCGTTGGAGCGGCCAAAGATAAAGGTGCGGTGCCGCGCCTGGGCAAGCCGGGCGATATCGGCAGGGTCATCACGGTGCAAGGGCAGGGGGATCATGAACTTGCCCTCGGGCTTGCCAGGCTTGGCGGGCTCGAAGTCGACCGGATTCATGCTGACATCCTGGCCGGTGTAAGGCTGGACGTTCAGTTGCATGAACACGCCCACGCCCGGGTCACCGTTGACCCACTGTGGCCCGTGGCTGGTTTGCCTGACAACGGGCAGGTACTTCCCGGAGAGTACATCCGCCAATGGAATGTCACGTTCGGGACGCTTGCCGTTTTCATGCTCCTCGATGTTGACGAAGAAAATCCTGTCGCCCGGCTTGATGCCGTTTTTCGCGAAGTCGACGACGATGTCATAGCGTTCGGCAATGCCCTGTATCGGCAAAATGGCATTGTGGTCCTGTGTGTCGCCGTCGCCATCGAGGTCCAGGCTGCCATCGAACGGCACCGCGTGCTCCATGATATTGCCGTCGTTGGCAATCATGTGGAACGGCACCCGGTTGTATGAAACCCCGGAGCTTTTCGGGCCAGGAAACTCGCCACCATTACCATTGACCTGACGCACCAACGCCAGCTTGAAGTAGCGAGAGACCGATCCGTTGAGAATGCGCAAACGGTAGCGGCGGGCACGCACGTCCAAGTAGGGCTTGTACTCCCAGTTGGTCAGGACCTGATCACCGAGAAAACCGTCGGTATTGAAGGGGTTGAACCACAACTGGCCGGCCTTGTCCCAGGCCTTGTCGGCGATCGTCAGGTTGACGTCATAGTCGCGGTTACCCCACCCCAGCCCCGAACCGCTGGGCAGGCGCAGGTTGACCCCGTCATCGACCGACTCGTTGCCACGATCCACGGCGCTGTAGTAGTTCATCATCGTGGCATTGCCCTTGTAGACATTCTGCGCGGTGAAATCGAGCATGTGGTCGTGGAACCAGTGGGTGCTCATGGTTTCGCGCCAGTCGCCACGGATCTTGATGGTGCCGCGGTCGCAGGTCTTGAAGCCGGGGTTGGCGTCGTTGACGAAAAGCTTTTCACCGGGGTCGCACGGGAACGCCGCACGCGGATCCTGAGCGCTGGTATTGATGCTGTCGTAACCGGCCAACTGGATCGGCCAGCGGTAGTCGTAGTACTGGCCCGGGAAGAAGAACGCGTTGGCAAAGCCATCGCTTTCCGCGGGCGAGTGGCCGTTATGCTCGTGGGTGGAGATGGTGTGCAGGCCAAAGCCCCGGTTGGCCGATGGGTCAATGGGCAAGGCATCGTAATGACGCATCAGCATCGCCTGGCCATAGCGTACTTGCAGCAGTTTGGGCGGAAAGGTGCCGTCGAATGTCCACAGCGCATTATGGTCCTGGACAGGGAAGTTGTCGTGAAATTGCACTTGTATGCCCTTGGTTGTGCCCTCGTTGGCCGGGTTGCCGCTGGTGTTGTGATAGAGCCCGCCTGGCGCAAATTCCCCCACGGCGTAGTTATGCCGTTGCATACGATCTCGTAAGCCGCTGTTGACGTGCGCGCCTGCTTGCACAGTCTTGAAGGCGTTGCGCGGGAAAAACTCATTGAAACGCTGGTGCGACCAACCTTTTCCCGGTGGCCGGCCTTCTGCGGGCGAATCGACTCGGCGATTGAGGAAATCCTCGATCTGCGCCTTCCACGGGTTGCGGTCCAGTACGTTGGAGAACTCTGTCGGGAAGGGCGTCAAAGCTGGCTGCCTGAGAAAGGCATCCAGCGCAGCCGGCGACGGGCCGCTACGCGCCACCTTCAAGGGATCCTGCGCCGGTGCGGGGCCCAGCGTCGGAACCGGAAACGGAACAGGTGATGGAGGGTCGGCCGCATCCAGTTTGTTCGAGCCGAACTCCTCGAAAAGCTCGAGCTTCTGTGTGAACGGTTGAACCCCGAACACCGGGCTGGCATTACCGTTAGTGGGGATGTTGAAGCTGGGTTGCAGATCGGGTGGCAGCACATTGTCGACCAAGGGGGTCTGGCGGTTACCGGCCACACCATTGGGTAAGTCGAAGGCGCCGACGTTTGCGGGAGGCTGCTTGAGCAAGTCCCTCAATGCGGCATTGGGGTCGGCGGGCGGATTGGTGAACGCCGATGGGTCGGTAGGAGGCGGGGGATCGGTGTTGTCGAGGGGGACTGCCTGGGTCTGGGACAAGCCCAGCCCCAACATGATCGCGGCAGCAGAGATACTCAGCGCCAGCCTGGTTTTGGACAAAAGACTAGGATTCAACCTTCCGGTATCCAGTTTCATCGCAAACACCTCTGACGGGTTCCTCGGAGCGTGGCAATAGATGAGCAACGAGCCACGGCTCCTGGCCCGGCTGGCGAAATGTTTGATTTCGAGCCGGGATGGGAACGATGCAAATTTCCCGCCGAAAGTGACAGGAGGTGACTAATGGCTCTACGCCACGCCCCCCCCCTTGTCCGCGGGCTTCAAGCTGGCGTATGGGCAGCCAGGATGAATACCCCGATGACGGGGAATATTCCCCAATAAAGGTGTAATTGTGCGGGGTGTCTGGGTCAGGAGAAGTGGCTGTTTTCTGAATGTATCGATGACCGGCTGCTTTCATTCGTCCCGACTTCATCGGTGCCCGCTGTTGGCAGAAGTGACTAGTGCGTGAGGGCAGGGATACTGACCACTGGACCTGGGTATCGTTTTGCTGCCCGAGGGCATCGCTGAGCAAGACCTGATCAATGGAAAGCTGCTTAGGGTCTTGCCTCAATGGCACGCCACTTCGGTTTCAGTGTATGCGCTGACCGAGACGCGCCTGTTGCCGGCGAAAACCCAGCGCTTCATCGAGTTTTTGCGCGATCAACTGGAAGGCGCATAAGCGTCCGTGCCATGAGTAACTGTGGCGAGACAGTCGGGGGCTCCGGTTAAACCCCCGTATTTGTTGGCCTAAGTCCGTTCCTGAAGCAGGCCATGGCATGTCATTACGGACTGTCACCCAAGGCGACAATCGTTTTTTCACCTTCAGACTTCGTTAAGAAATGCCTTTGATACTTCTCCCCAATTGATCCGGGGGAGATGTTTTCAATGTCCGATTTCAACTGGAACGTTCAGTTGCCGCTGCACTTTGGCCTGACCGAAGCGCAGCAGATGTATCTCGTCAGGGCCTTGCCGGACGCCCCGCAACGAAGCGCCTTCGAAGCCTTTATCCAGCAACGCTTTCGTAAGGCCCACGGTGCCGATATTCGCCACTTCATGCCGGAGCTGTTTGGCATGAGCGAGGCGTCCGGCGCGCTTTGCGCGGTGATTGGCGTGCGTCTGGCGCGCAGCGGACCGCTGTTCCTGGAAGGTTACCTGGACGATGCGATCGATCCGCTGATCAGTGCCGCGGCCGACCAGACCGTAAGTCGCTCAGCCATCGTAGAGGTAGGCAATCTGGCTGCCAGCGACACCGGCAGCGCACGGATGAGCATCATCGCGATGACCTACCTGCTGGCCATGGGGGGGCTGGAATGGGTTGCCTTCACCGGGAACCTGGGGCTGGTCAATAGCTTTCACCGCCTTGGCTTGAAGCCCGTGACCCTGTGTGCTGCCGACCCGGCGCGTCTGGGCGAGGACCGCCACGCATGGGGCAGTTACTACGAAAGCAAACCGTGGGTTCATTTCGGCAATGTTCGCTCCGGTTTCATTCATTTGCGCAACATTGGCCTGTTCAGTCGCCTGGGCTTGCCGACCTCTATTGAAGGGGCCTGCCATGTCGCCTGAAATGGAGCGCTTCAAACAGACCCTGCGTAATCATGCTGAGCAAAAAACCAACGCCATTGCGTTGTGGGGCGATCATCTGAAGCTGGACTACGCCACGCTGTATGCCGAGGTCATTTTTCGCCAGCAGCGCCTGCGCGATGAACGGGTCAGGGTGGTCGCCCTGGCGCTGGACAATGGCGTCGAAGCTCTGCTCTGGGACCTGGCCGCGTTGTTCGAGGGTTTGACCTGTGTAGCCTTGCCGCCTTTTTTCAGTCCGGCGCAACGCAGGCATTGCCTGGAGCAAAGCCAGGCCGAGCTCGTCATTGCCGAGCCGCAATTGCACGACGAACTGCTGGCGACCGGGTATCAGAAGTGCGGCGAGTTCTGGCACCGCACGTTCAATGGCCCGAACCGGATGCTTGAAGGCACTGCCAAGTTGACCTTCACCTCGGGCACCACAGGCACACCCAAGGGCGTGTGCTTGAGTGCCGACAGCATTCTGCGGGTCGCTCACGAGTTGCACCTGGCCAGCAAACCCACCGATCCGCAACACCACATGGCGCTGCTGCCGCTGGCCATTTTGCTGGAGAACATCGGTTGTTACGCTGCACTGTATGCCGGCGCCACCTTGAGCCTGCCCGGCCCGAAAACCCTGGGAATTGAAGGCGCCAGCGGTGTGGATGTGTCGACATTGTTGAGTTGCCTGGCCAGCCGATCGCCCCAGAGTCTGGTTCTGGTACCGCAGTTGTTGCTGATGCTGGTCAACGCTGCCGAGCAAAAGGCTTTCGACCCACAGCACCTGCGTTTTGCCGCCGTGGGCGGTGCCCGGGTCAGCGAGGATCTACTGCATCGCGCCCAACGCGTGCGCATACCCGTCCATGAAGGTTACGGGCTGTCGGAGTGCGCGTCGGTCGTGTGCCTCAATCGCCCGCAAGCACGGCGCCCCGGCAGTGTCGGACGGCCATTGCCCCATGTGGAGATTCGCCTGGCGGAGGACGGCGAAGTGCTGATCAAGGGTTCAACCTTGCTGGGCTATCTGGGAGAGGCGCCGCACACCGCCCAGTGGTGGCCCAGCGGTGATCTCGGCGAGTTCGACGCCGAGGGTTTTCTCTACCTCAAGGGACGCAAGAAACATCAGTTCGTCACCAGTTTCGGGCGCAACGTGAACCCCGAGTGGGTGGAAGCCGAATTGACCCAGCGCGGGCCTGTCGCCCAGGCCTTCGTCTATGGCGAGGCCATGCCTCACAACCATGCGCTGCTCTGGCCCCATCGCCCGGACTGCACCGACGAACAACTGGCCGCCGCCGTGGCCCAGGCCAACGAGGCTTTGCCCGAGTACGCCCAGATCCACCACTGGAGCCGGCTCGACCAACCCTTCACTGCCACCAACGGCTTGCTCACCGCCAATGGCCGGCCCCGCCGTGACGCCATCGTCGAACGCTACCGGGGGCAATTGAGCGAATCTGCATTTTCCGAGGAATCCGCACCATGAGTTTTTTTGACACGTTGCAAAAAGCCACTGAGCAAGAACGCATTGAGTTGTTCAACCTGCCGATCATCCGTGATGCGCTGGAGGGCGACGTCAGCCTGGAAAGTTACCGGGCCTTTCTGGCTCAGGCCTATTACCACGTGCGCCATACCGTGCCGTTGATGATGGCCTGTGGTGCGCGGTTGGCATCACGTCTGGAATGGCTGCGCGAAGCGGTATGTGAATACATCGAGGACGAATACGGCCACGAACAATGGGTACTCAATGATATTGAAGCCTGCGGCGGTGACAGAGCCGCTGTACGGGACGGACGCCCGTCATTGCCGATCGAATTGATGGTCAGCTTCCTCTACGACCTGATTGCCAGGGACAATCCGGTGGGTCTGTTCGGCATGGTCAACGTACTTGAAGGCACGAGCATCGCTTTGGCGACCCACGCCGCCGGCAGTATTCGCCAGCACCTGGACTTGCCGGAAAGCGCCTTCAGCTACCTCAGTTCCCACGGCTCACTGGATATCGAACATATGCAGACCTACCGTCGACTGATGAACCGTCTGGATGACCCGGGCGACCAGGCCGCCGTCATTCACGCCTCCAAAGTGGTGTACCGGCTCTACACCGATATGTTTCGTGGCTTGCCGCGTAACGGGGAGAACCTGCATGCGCCTGTCTGAAACTCGCGTCGTGTTGACCGGTGCCAGCGGCGGCATCGGCCTGGCCATTGCCACCGCACTGTGCGCCAGTGGTGCCCAGGTGTTGGCCGTGGCTCGGCATCGGGAACCGTTGGTGCCGCTGCTTGAGCGTTATCCCGGTAACCTGAGTTGGGTCCGTGCAGACCTGACGTTGCTCTCCGACCGCCGTCAGGTGTTGGCGCAGGCCCAGGGCATCGGTGGCATCAACCTGCTGATCAATGCCGCCGGGGTCAATCATTTCGCCATGCTCGAACAGCTGGACGACAGCGAGATCAATTCGATGCTCGCGGTGAACATCAGTGCGCCTATGTGCCTGACAAAACTTTTGTTGCCGCAGCTAAAGCAAGCCGCCAGTGCCATGGTGGTAAACGTCGGTTCGACCTATGGCTCCATCGGCTACCCCGGCTACGCCAGTTACTGCGCCACCAAGTTTGCCCTGCGCGGGTTCTCTGAGGCCCTGCGCCGGGAGCTGGCCGACACTCGGGTCAGTGTGCTTTACGTCGCCCCGCGAGCGACCCGTACCAGCATGAACAGCCCGGCGGCCCAGGCGCTGAATGATGCGCTCAAGACCAATGTCGACGATCCGCAAGCCGTGGCGGCCGCAGTGATTCACGCCATTGCCGGTGACCGTCGCGACTTGTACCTGGGCTGGCCCGAACGTTTTTTTGTACGCCTGAACAGCTTTTTGCCCCATCTGGTGGACCGTGGGTTGCGCAAACAATTGCCCCTGATCCGCCGCCTGAGCCACAAACCCGACCAGGAGAATGTCAAACCATGAGAAAGATCATCGCTTGCCTACTGCTTGGCGCAATGAGCCAGAGCGTCTGGGCGCTGGACCCCGCCGACCAGCAGCGCCTCAACGGTATCCAGCAAAGCTGGGCGCACATTCAATACGAGTTGCCCGAGGGGCAACGGACCGCGGCTTTTGAAAAGCTGGCCGCTCAGGCTTCGAGTTTCAAGCAGGAGCGCCAAACGGTGGCTGAGGCCTGGATCTGGTCTGGCATCGTCACCAGTAGCTGGGCGGGCGCACAGGGTGGGCTGGGTGCGCTGAGCAAGGTCAAGGATGCGAAAGCCGATCTGGAAACAGCCTTGACCCTGGACCCCAAGGCCCTGCAAGGCTCAGCCTATACCAGTCTGGGGGCCCTCTATGACCGCGTACCGGGCTGGCCCATCGGTTTCGGCGATTCGGACAAGGCCGAACAGTTGCTCAAGCTGGCATTGCAAATGAACCCCAACGGCATCGACAGCCTGTACTTCTGGGGCGATCACCTCTACCGTCAGAAGCGTTATGTTGAAGCCAGGGCAGCGCTGCAAAAAGCCTTGCAGGCTGCGCCTCGACCTGGCCGCGAGAGCGCTGACGTCGGGCGCCGCAAGGAGATCGAGGCGCTGTTGGTGGATGTGAACAAGAAACTCGGCTGACAGGAGACCCTGTGCGCTTATTACTCATAGAGGATGACGTGGCGCTCGGCGAGGGTATTCATCAGGCCCTCAGCCGGGAAGGTTATACGGTCGACTGGTTGCAGGACGGCAGCAGCGCCTTGCACTCGCTGCGCAGTGAAATCTTCGATCTGGCGGTGCTCGACCTTGGCCTGCCACGCATGGACGGTCTCGAAGTGCTCAGGCGCTTGCGTGACAGCGGTTCCAATCTGCCGGTGTTGATCCTGACCGCGCGCGATGCCACCGAAGACCGTATCGCCGGTCTGGATGCCGGCGCCGATGACTACCTGATCAAGCCTTTCGACCTGGCAGAATTGAAGGCGCGCATACGTGCGTTGCTTCGTCGCAGTGCCGGGCGTGGACAATCGCTGATCGAGCACGCAGGTATCAGCCTGAACCCCGGCACCCAGCAAGTCAGCTACAAAGGCGAGCCAGTAGCCCTGACACCTAAGGAATACCAGTTGCTCCACGAACTGCTCTCGCCACCGGGTCGGGTAATGACTCGCGATCATCTGATGCAGTTGCTGTACGGCTGGAACGAGGAGGCCGAAAGCAACACCCTGGAAGTGCACATCCATCACCTGCGCAAGAAGTTCTCCACCGATCTGATCCGCACCGTCCGTGGTATCGGCTACTTGGTGGAGGAGCGTCGATGAGCTCTATCCGGCGTCGGACCCTGGTCCTGATCATCGGCCTGATGCTCGCTGGCCTGGCCGTGATCAGTGTGTTGAATCTGCACGACAGCAACCACGAAATCGCCGAAGTCTATGATGCCCATCTGGCCCAGAACGCTCGCCTGCTACAAGGCGTCATGCGTATGCCCATGGTGAGCAAGGAACATGCGGATCTGTACAAGGCTTTCAATCAGGCCCTGAACGAGGCGACGCCCGGGGGCGAGGGACATCCGTATGAAACGAAAATTGCGTTTCAGGTCTGGAACGCCAGGAACGAAGTGCTGGTACATACGGCCAGTTCTCCGTCCTTCAGCACACCCGCGGTCACACCAGGTTTCAGCGATGTAGTCGACCTGAACAACCGGCATTGGCGTGCCTTCCTGCTTGTAGACAAGCAGAACAACCTGCGCATCTGGGTGGGCGAACGGGACGACGTGCGAATGGACTTGGTGGACCGCATCGTACGCCACACACTGTGGCCCAATATCCTGGGGAGCTTGTTGCTGGCCGCCATGATCTGGCTGGCCATCGGCTGGGGACTCAAACCACTGGTCAATATGGCTGCAACGCTGCGGGCCCGGCATCCCGGTTCACTCGAACCCTTGCAATTGACGCCGCTACCCACTGAGCTTGAGCCCATGCAGGCCGCCCTCAATCGTATGCTCGCGCAAATTCAGGACGTCATGGGGCGCGAGCGACGCTTTATCGCCGACGCCGCCCACGAAATGCGTACACCACTGGCCGTGCTCAGGATCCACGCTGAAAACCTGATGGCGGCGGGGAGTGAAGCGGATCGTCGCGCATCGCTCGAATTCTTGATTGCCGGCGTGGACCGTACCAGCCGACTGGTTAACCAATTACTGACGATGGCTCGTATAGAGCCTACAGCAGGGACTAAAGCGCCTGTGCCTATTGATCTGGCCAGCACCGTTCGCGATAGCCTGGTTCAGTTGACGCCCTGGCTACTGAGCAAGGGGCTCGAGCTGGTTTTTGATGTCAGGGACGACATCAGTCTTGCCAGAGTCGACCCCGCTGCGATCGATATTGCCTTGAACAACCTGGTGACCAATGCGGCGAATTTCTCTCCCCGGCACGGAGTGATCACCGTCAGGCTCGTAGAAAAGGAAAATAGCTACGAACTGACTGTCGAAGATGAGGGGCCGGGCATCAATGAGCAGGATCGTGAACGGCTTTTCGAGCGTTTCTACAGCAGCGGAAATCATCAGGGTGCAGGGTTGGGGCTGACTATCGTCAAGGCCATTGCCGATCGCTTTGGCGGGCAGATCAAACTGGAGAACCGCAGCCCTGGAGGGTTACGCGCTACGTTAGAAATTCGTCGCTCTTGAAGTTGTTCCTGGTGTTGTCTGGCGCAACCGAAAAAACACTTCGGCAAAATCCTGGCGTTGGCTCAGGCAAGGCGTTATGCCGGGCGTCCGTTCAGGCCGGCCGCACCGCCAGGATTTGCTCGATCAGCCACGCCAGCGCCGGCTCATGTTGGCGTTGCGCCAGATACACCAGTTCGAGGTGGAACGAGCCGACGTCGAAGGGCAGTTCGAACACCTGTAGCGGTAGCAACTGCGCGAATTGATTGGCCAATTGAGTCGGCAGGACGACGCTCAAGTCCGAATGGGCGACCAGGTGCGCCGCCTGCAGGTAGTTGGGCGTGGTGTAGACGATTTTACGCGACAGGCCTTGCTTGCCCAGCCATTGGTCGACCATGCCGCGCGACTGGCCGCCACTCACCCAGAGATGGCGCAGCCCCAGAAAGTCATCCAGTGTGAGTGTGTTGTGTGCCAGCGGATGTTGCTTGCGCACGGCCAGCCGCAGGGTTTCGCTGTGCCAGGCCCGGCGGGTGAAACGCGCCGGCACTTCTTCGAAGCGTCCCAGAACCATGTCCAGTTCACCCCTATCCAGCAGTTCGGCAGGAAGGCTGGGGGCCAGGTGAGCAACGTCGATACGCAGGTTTGGCGCCAGCTCTCCCAGGCGTGCCAGCAAGGGCGGCATGCACAGCTGTTCGACAAAGTCGGTCAGGGCGATGCGCACCTGTTGCTGGCTCAGGCGTGGGTCGAAGGTTTCCCCGGCATTGAGTGTCTGTTCGATCTGTTGCAAGGCCGCGCGAATCGGCCCCTCAAGCGCCAGCGCCCGGGAGGTGGGTTGCATGTGGCGGCCAACCCGCACCAGCAAGGGGTCGTCGAACAGTGAACGCAGGCGGGCGAGGGCGTTGCTGACGGTGGGCTGGCTGAGGGCCAGGCGCTCGGCCGCTCGCGACACGTTCTGTTCGCGCAGCAGCATATCGAGGACGCGGAGCAAATTCAGATCGAAGCTTTTTAAATTCAAATTACAAATACCAGGCATATGAAAATGAAATTTCAAAAATAGTAGGCGCCTGCTTAGGGTGACGGCAATCTTTTCCACTGCGCCAACCCATGAGGCCGACATGAATTATCAAGCTCCCCTGCGCGACATGCGTTTTGTGCTGCACGAACTGTTCGATGTCAGCGGCCATTGCGCGCGGTTGAACAATGGGCTGGACCGGGAAACCATCGACGGCGTCCTCGAAGAAGCCGCCCGCTTCGCCGCCGAAGTGGTCGCGCCGCTGAACCGCAACAGTGACGAGCAGGGCTGTCAGTTGATCGACGGCCACGTCACAACGCCCCAGGGATTTCGCGACGCCTACCGGCAGTACGTTGATAACGGCTGGGCGAGCATGACCGGACCGCTGGAGTTCGCCGGCCAGGGTTTCCCGCAGCTGATTTCGGCCAGCTTCCACGAAATGCTGATGGCCGCCTCGTTGTCGTTTCGCATTTATTCCGGCCTCACCGAAGGCGCGGTGCTGGCTCTGCATCGCCATGGCAGCGAGGCGCTCAAACAGGCTTACCTGGAGAAAATGGTCAGCGGTGAATGGTCCGGTACCATGTGCCTCACCGAGCCCCAGGCCGGTACCGACCTTGCCCTACTGCGAACCCGTGCCCAACCTCAAGCCGACGGCAGCTATCAGGTCAGCGGCAGCAAGATTTTCATCAGTGGTGGCGAGCAGGACCTGACCGCCAACATCGTTCATCTGGTCCTTGCCCGTTTGCCGGATGCACCGGCCGGGGTGAAGGGCATCAGCCTGTTCCTGGTTCCCAAGTTCATGGCCGCTGCCGATGGAACTCCGGGGCCGCGCAATTCGCTGAGCTGTGGCGCACTGGAACACAAGATGGGCATCAAGGGCGCGTCCACCTGCGTGATGAACTTCGACGGCGCACAAGGCTGGTTGATCGGTGAAGCGAATCAGGGGCTGGCCTGTATGTTCACCATGATGAACGATGCACGCTTCCAGGTTGGCTTGCAGGGACTGGGCATCGCCGAGGCCGCCTTCCAGGGTGGCCTCGCTTATGCCCGTGAGCGCCTGCAATCGCGGGCCATCAGCGGCCCGGTGGCGCCGGACAAGAGCGCCGACCCGATCATCGTGCACCCCGATGTTCGGCGCATGCTGCTGACGCAAAAAACCTTGAGCGAAGGTTGCCGCTTGCTCGCGGCCTACACCGCCCTGCAACTGGATCTGGAACACGGCGACCCGCAACCCGAGGCTCGCCAGAAGGCGAGTTGTCGGGCAGCGCTGCTGATTCCGATCGTCAAGGCCTTCTTTACCGACGTCGGCCAGGAAGTCGCCAGCCTGGGCGTTCAGTTGTACGGCGGCCACGGTTACATCCGCGAGTGGGGTATGGAGCAGTTGATGCGTGACAGCCGCATCACTCAGCTATACGAAGGTACCAACGGTATCCAGGCGCTGGATCTGCTGCGGCGCAAGGTGCTGGGCGACGGCGCAACGGAACTGGGCGCCTTGATCGATGAGCTGGCCGTGCATGTCGACGCGGCCGGCTCGCAAGCAGCGCTGAGGCAAATGGTCGAGGCAATGCAGCAGCGTCTCGCCGAGTGGCGTGAACTGGGTACCGAGGTGGTCGAGGCGTGTCGGCGTGATGTGCAGGAAATCGGCGCCATGTCGGTGGACTTCCTGGCGTACAGCGCTTACGTGCTGGTGGGCGGGCTGTGGTTACAGGCGGCTGTGCGTGCCCAAGCGGCACTGGATGCTGGTACCGACGAACCCGGGTTCTATCGGGCCAAGCTGCAAGCGGCGGATTTCTACTGGCGCCGGGTGCTGCCCCGTGCCAGTGGCCACCGCGAAAGCCTGCGGGGCGGAGCCCATTGCCTGATGGCCATGGACGAGGCCGATTTCGCCTTTTGATGGCAGCACAGTGCGGCGGTAACCGAGAGACCCCGGTTACCGCCGCACTGCATGCACCGTCTATGTTCAGGCTTGCGCGGCGCTGACCTTGCCAGTGATCGTGGCATTCTTGCGGACCGCTTGATACAGCAGGCTGGACACCATGAACCCGACAATGGCCAATACGCTCATCAACGAGAACACGTAGTTGTAGCCCTGCTGACCCGGGAAGTGATCAAGGATGGCGCCATAGATGACGTAGGCGAACATGCCGGGCGCATAGCCGATCAGGCAACCGATCCCGAAGGCTGAACCGGTGATGTGCTGGGGAATGCCGACTTCACCCATGGGTGCCCAGAACACGCCGCGCATGGAAAAGACAATCAGCGCGAAGGAGAGGGTGGCCGCCATGCCTGCGTAGATGAAGTCCGGGCTTTTCGGGATGAGCATGATGACACCCATCAGCGGCAACAACGCCAGGAATGCCCACTTCAGATAGCGGCTGGAACTCTTGAACTGTTTGTCGGCAATGAAGCCACCGGCAGGGCCGCCCAGGATCTTGAGGAAGTACTGGTTGATGATGCCGTAGGCGCCCACCAGGGCCACGGGCAGCTCGTACATTTCCTTGAGGTAGGGAATGAAATAGGTCAGGCCGCAGTACACGATGTAGACCATGAACACGTTGAGGCTGACCAGCCAGATGCCCGGCACCTTGATGGCCTCGAACAGGTTCGACAACCCGTTCTTCGGCTTGACGGTCGACTGGGTTTTGCCGCTCTTGAGCAGCAGCCAGGTCAGGGTACCGGCAAGAATGTCGATGACCGAGTAGAACAGGATCGCCGATTTCAGACCGTTTTCACCGGAGCCCATGGCGACGAAGACGCCCAGCGCAGAGAAGGCGACCAGGGTATCGATGACGCCACGCCCGCCTTCGAGCAGGCCGAACAGGCGACCCTGTTCCTTATCGTCGCCCAGGTTGCGGATGGCTTTGAGCAGCGAAGGCCAAAAGAGGCAGTCGGCACACACGGCCAGCAGGCAGAACACCACCAGCAGATTGCTGAAGGGCGGGAAGGTCGCCAGGTACAGCCCGAGGCCGCCGGTACCGATCAAGCCAAGGGGGATCAGCTTGCGCGTGTCGTACCGGTCGGCAAGCATGCCGCCCACCACGAACAGCGCAGTGGCGATGATGGCGTTGGCGCTCAGCAGCACGCCGATTTCAGTGTGGGACAGCCCCATGAATTCTTGCATGGGGATGTAGAAGGCGTCTTTGAGATTCGCCAGCTTGTAGATGGTGCCACCACCGAGGATGAGAATCAGGAATCTGAGCCATTTGGCCTTGTCTTGGGATGTCATTATTGTTCTCCAGGCGTTATTGGGTAGGCAGTGCCGGTCGGCACGTCAGGTTCAGGCGTTAGCGCAATGGGCCAGGGTCAACTCGGCCAGGGTGCGGAACTCGGCCAGCAGACCTCGTACGTAGGCGACCTGGTTGTTTGCCCAACGGTGCTCATCGACCAGCATTCGCTCCAGCGAGAAGCCTTCCGGCAGCGCTGTTTCACTCATTTCCCGGTACGCAATGAACGGGTCGGCGGCTTCGTCGAGCTGGCGGAACGCCGGGGCGACGTAGTGGTTTTCCTGCTCCAGGATGAAGGCGATCACTTGCGGGGATGATTCGCCGAGCATCAGCAATTCGAACAACATGCGTGCGTTGGGCAGGTCGTCTTCGTCACAGCCTTGCAGCACACCGTAATGCCCGAAGCCGTTTTGTTCAGGCACGATGCGCACACCCTTGAGGTGGGTCTGGCGTATGTGCGGCGCCAGGGTGCGCAGTGCCGCCAGGGGCTGCTCGCAGGCATTGATCATGTTGCCGAAGTCGAACAGCGCGTGCAGGCGAGGGTGGTTCAGCCGGTTCAGCAGTTGCGCGATTTCGGCGCTTTTGAGTTCTTCATGCTGTTCGAAGTCGAAGAACAGGTCGTGCTCGTCTGCCTGTTGCGCGAGGTAGTGCAGGTCTGACTCGATCACGTCCATGACCCGGGACAACGCCCCTTCGTAGCGTGAGTAGACACGGATGTTGCGGGTGCCCAGCGTCTTGGCAATGGCGATCACTTGATCGACATCTTTTTTCAGCGTGCTGCTGATTTCCAGATGCACATCCAGCCCCAGCGCATTGGCCTTGGCAGCGAACGCCAGAAGCTGCGCGGTTGTCATTTGACTGAGGCTGTTTTCCTCACCGTCGAGCAGGTGCAGGCTCAGGCCCTGCAGTTCGTGGCGATAGGCGAAGTCCAGCAGGTCGCCAGGGGTGACACGGCCGTGGGTCAGGTTGGTCAGCAAGGGGTACGCATGGGCAAACAGGCGCAACTGTGCCAGTCGGTCGAGCAACCGGCGGGCCAGTGCCTCAGTCAGTACGGGGGGAGTTCCGGCCTCGACAGCCTTATGGCTGAGCAAGGCGTTGAATCGTTCCTGGATATTATTGTTCATTCGAGTCGTTCCTGGTTCAGACACCGGGTCTACCGGCGCAGCCTTTATCGCGCCAGTCAGGAACTCTCGATAGATCCATTATCAGTTAAATCATAAGACCACTTGCCTTGGGTCAAGTGGCCGGTTGCAGGTAGCCCATTTTGTCCAGGGCCTGGGCCAGTGCTTCGACGCGCGCCTGGGCCTGGTCCTCGGGGGTGCTGGCAAAACCGATCAACAGCGCCGGTGGCAAGACATGTTCGACGCAGTAGTCACTCAGGGGATAGGTATGAATGTCATGCTGGCCGAGTTCCCTGGCCAGGGCGTCGTCATCGAGATGCGCGGGTAACCAGGCGATCAGGTGCATGCCGGCTTCCACCGGCGTGATCCTGAAGAAAGAGCCCAGTCGTTTCTGCAGTTGTTCGACCAGTGCCTGCTGGCGAGCCTGGTACAGGGCGCGCATTCGACGAATATGGCCGAGAAAGTGGCCTTCGCGCATGAAGTCCGCCGTGGCGGCCTGTAGCAGCGTGGGCGGGCTGCGATCCATGACCGCCCGCAGGGTGCAGAAGGGTTCGATCAAGGCGTTCGGCAGTATCACGTAACCCAGTCGCAGCGAGGGGAAGAGCACTTTGCTGAAGGTTCCGGCGTAGATGACCCGGGCCCATTGGTCCATGGCATAGAGTGCCGGCAGGGGGCGACCGTTGTAGCGAAATTCACTGTCGCAGTCGTCCTCGATGATCCAGCTTTGATTCTGGGCGGCCCAGTCGATGAGTTCCTGGCGTCGCCCATAACTCATGGTGACGCCCAAGGGATGCTGACGGGAAGGTGTGGTAAACACCAGGCGGGCGTCAGGACACAAAGCCAGGCCTTGCCGGACATCGATCCCCTGTTCGTCGATACGCAACGGCACGACCTGACCACCTTGGGCCTGGAGCGCAATTCGCGCCGCGATATGCCCCGGATCTTCCATCCAGAAACTGTCCTGCGGATTGAGCAACAGCATGCCCAGCAGGTTGAAGGCTTGCTGGGCGCCGGACACGATGACCACCTGATCGGCAGTGCAATCGATGCCACGGGCATCGAAGACGTACTCGGCAATCGCCTCGCGCAGGGCCAGCAATCCCTGCAGTTCGCCATAACCGAGCATGGCCTTGGTCGGCTTGTGCAGGTGACGGTTCAACAGCCGCTTCCAGACCGATTGCGGGAATGCATCGTAGGCGCTGTGGCTGGGCAGGAACGAGGTCGGGCTCCCGGTCGCCCAGTCGGCATAGGAAACGCCGCGAAAATGATCGCTGCGCAATGACAGCATGGACTGGCTAAGGTCGGACAGGCGCGGAGGCTGGCGCTTGTGTTCATCGTCTTCAATACCGCGGCTTTCCCATTCATGGCCGACATAGGTCCCGGCCCCGGTCCTCGACGTCAGAAAACCTTCGGCAATCAGTTGATCGAACGCATTGAGAATGCTGATTCGCGACAACTGCAGTTCCTTGCTCAGGGTCCGGGTGGAGGGCAGGCGCACGCCTCCCTGAATCCTGCCACTGAGGATCTGTTTGCGAATCTGCAAGTAGAGTTGGCGGTACAAGGGGATGGAACTGGCACGGTCCAGCTCGATACCTGACAACAGCAAACCTGCGGAGGATTTCATTTTTGGTTCGTCTGGATGAAGTGTGGTTTGACCTGAATTGCCGTCAGGCACCCGGGGGCGAAAGGGTATCGAGGGGGGCTGGATAAGTCATCCACCACAGCGTCAGCGTCTCAATAATATGGCTGCCGAGTACGGCATTGCACTAACGCTTCTGTCGACCGCCCATGAAATTGAGACGATCGTTCTGAGTTGCATATAGGAATGATATGTATTTACTTACAAAAGATAATCGTTATTATTCGCGCGATAATTCAAACAAAGGTGTCCATGGTGGCTCGATCGCGCATTTACCCAGCCTCTCTGTCGTTGCTGGGTGTTCTGGTTGTACCTGAATTACAGGCAGAAACGGAGTCTGCTCTAACCCTACCGGCAACCGCTGTGAACAGTGAGTACAGCGAGCAGAGCTACATGTCGACCGAGAGCAGGAGCGCGCTGAAGATCGACGCCCCTCTACGAGATATCCCGCAAACCGTCAATGTGATTCCCCAAAGCGTCATCAAGGATCAGGGGGCGCGGTCGATGGAGGACGTGCTGAAGAACGTCCCTGGTATCGGCCTGTCCAATGGTGACGGTCAGCGCGATCAGGTTACCATCCGTGGTTTCAGTGCCATTGGCGACATGTATGTCGACGGCATTCGCGACGATGCGCTGTACTTCCGGGATCTGTCCAACGTCGAGCGGGTGGAAGTGATCAAGGGGCCGGCTGCGGTGCTCTATGGCCGAGGCTCTTCGGGGGGGCTGATCAACAGCATCAGCAAGACACCCAACTTCGCACCCAAGCAGGAGGTCGGCGTCAGTGTCGACAGCGAGGGCGAAAAACGCACTCAGTTCGATGCCGGTTGGGCCGATCAGCAGCAAGGCAATAAAGCCTTTCGTGTGACAGGCGCGCTGGAGAACAGTGACACCTACCGGGATGACGGCTACATCGACCGCAAGGCCATCGCGCCTTCGGCCTACTTCAAGCTCTCGGATGATCTGGAACTGGACCTGGGTGCTACCTATCTGTATGACAAGCGCCTGATTGACTTCGGCATCCCGGCACGAGGCGACCGCCCGGTCGATGTGGACCGCGACAAGCGCTTCGGTGCCGCCGACCCGGATGATGACTACACCCGTAGCGAAGTGTTCTCGTTCACGGCGGGTGTCGACTACCGGATCAACGACGATTTCAGCCTGAGCAATACCAGTCGTTACTACCACTACGACCTGGATCGCAACAACACACTCGCTGACTCCAGCCCGACACGTTTCGTCACTGCTCCCAATGGTGAACTGCTGGTAAAACTCAACCGCGGCAACGTGCAGCGCAAGGAGGACGGGTGGTTCAACCAGACCGAACTCAAGCAGCGCGCCGTGCTTGCCGGGATGAACCATAACCTGCTCTATGGTGTGGAGTTGGGGCGCCAGGTGAAGGACCAGTCCGTATTCAGCCAATCCAATGTGGCCCGGGTGCCGGTGTACCGCGATGCCTTGGTCGACGTGCCGTTCCAGGCCAACCGGCAAACCGCCAAGGGTACCAACACCCAGGACACCGCCGGCTTCTACGTACAGGACCTGATCGAACTGGCGCCACAGTGGAAGGCACTGCTGGGTGTGCGTTACGACGTGTTCGACCAGGAGTACGCCGATGACCTGACGCACAGCGAGCTGTCCCGCACCGATACGACCTGGAGTCCGCGAGTCGGTCTGGTCTACCAGCCTGATCAAGTGCAGTCCTATTACGTCTCGGTGAGCCGCTCCTACCAACCCTCCGCCGAGATGTTCGCCCTGAGCACGACGAACCAGGATCTTGAACCAGAGGAAACCACCAACTTCGAGATCGGCGGCAAGTGGGACCTGCTCGACAATCGCCTGGCGTTGACCGCGGCGCTGTTCCGTCTGGAACGCACCAATATGAAAACCAGCGATCCGGCGAACCCGACCAAACTGGTGCTTGCGGGTGAGCAGCGCACCGACGGTCTTGAGCTGACCGCCAGCGGGCAGTTGAGTGACAAATGGCAGGTCTATGCCGGTTACGCCTTTCTGGATGCCGAAATCACCAAGTCCAACAGCTTTACCAACGGGGTCGCCAACGAAGGGCAGGTGCCCACCCTGACGCCGCGCCACAGCGCCAACCTGTGGTTGGTGCGTTCACTGACGCAAACCTGGCGTGTGGGCATGGGGGCCAACTATGTCGATGATCGCTATACCGCGCTGGATAACAATGTGGTCATGCCGGCTTACACAACCGTGGACGCCGCGCTGCTGTACAACGAGCCGAAATGGGACATGGCCCTGCGTCTGCGCAACGTTTTCGACAAGGACTATTACGCTTCGGCGCATGGCTCAGTGGATCTGATCACACCCGGTGCCCCACGGACGCTGGAGCTGAGCACCAACTATCGCTTCTGAGTACAGACCTGAAGAACGGGCGCCCGGCATTGTCGGGCGTTTGTTTGAGGGGATTGTCTCCTGAAGCGATAGCCGGTTCCTCAGGGCGATCCGGTTAATGCGCATGAGGGCGTTCACAGGGGGGCTTTCAAAAAGCGCTGTTCATGATCAGGGTCCGGCAACAGGCATGTGTCGTATTTCCCGAAGAGCCGATAACGATTAAGCGCAATGCGGTCGTATGCCCAATCCAGAAGCGTGCGAGGAAAAATGCGCAACAGAAGCACGGGGTGCCAGCGTGCGGGCAACTGGGCAATGACTTCGAAATATGCTTGCGAACGCTCCCAGTAGTGTCGGTCGCGGATCACCGCCATGGTGTGGAACTGATCCAGGGGCAAACCTGCCCATGCGAGCAGAGCCTGCCCCTCGGGTGACTGAACCGCCGCCAACCGCACGCGCCGCTGGCGGTCATGGCGAATCAAGAATCTCACCCAGCCATTGCATAGCTTGCAGACACCGTCGAACAAAACAACCGTCTCTCCCGGTTTGAGCAACGGCGCGGGTGAGGGGCGGGTTTGCGAGACTGGCATAGGCGTGGGTCCAAGGGATCTCGGTTAAACCGGCGCTAGCAACACCTTGGGTACTGCTAGCGAGGCTTGAGGCTGCACATTTCTGTCAGCCGGGAGGACAGGCTACATCGATCAGCTGTTGGTGTGATTGGCAGCCTTGGCTTTGCTTTCAGCGACAGCGGCTTCAGCCTTCTGTTTCTGTGCAACCTGGAAGGCCTCCATCGAGACTTTCCGGGCCGACTCCATGCGATTGAACGTCTTGTCACCACCACCTGTGGCCATCGCCAGAGAAGAAGCGGTCAGAGCGGCGATTACGAAAAGGGCTTTCATGGATTTCATTTGGGTATCCTCAAGTGACATTTTACGAACTGCTAAAAATGGGTTTTTTGGCTAAAGCTGAACTTCCTTGTCTCACCATCCAGCCAGGGCGGCGTTTCCTGGTGACCAGGTGCCTTGGTCCCTACGTGCTTCGGTGTCTCTGCTTTTTGCCCAGGTGGTGAGCAGTACCATCGCTCCGAAACCACCGACGATGAGTACCGGATAGGCTGCCAGCAACTCCACCAGCGAATACTTCCAGGCCAGCGGACGACCAACACCCAGCATGGCGGCATAGAACCACGACACGCCAGAGAGGGCGCCGGAGAACAGCGCCAGCATGCGCAAGCTGAAGGAGAGTTTGAGTAACGAACCGGCTTTTTTCAGCGCCGGCAATACCGCGCTATGCAACAGGAAACCGTTAAAGGTCAACAGCACAACTATGCCGATTTTGGCTTGCAATTTTGGATTGAGGAAATATTCCATCCCCTTGCCGGCATAATCGATCCCGACAATACCAATGCCCGTAATCCAAAGCGCTACAAGTGCAAGCACTACGGTTTTTTGAAGGCTTTCCATGTGCGCGTCATCGTGGTGGCCTGACGCATCTCCCTTCAGGAGTTGCTTGACCATTGCAATGTCGCTGGTCAATACCAGCCCGATTGCTACGCAGCAGGCGATAAGATGAAAATATACAACGCCTAAACGCACATATTCCACGGTGGACGAAGAGAACATACTAAGTTCCATGGTGACCTCTTGGTTTCAATAGTGAATCAACTTGGCTCTATGCACGGCTTGATTGGAATTTACCGTTGCTGACTGCCATTTAGATCCAGCAATTGTTATCAATTAATCTTGCGACATTAAGCCACCAAGATAAAAGTGAGTTTCTCGAATGAACGTTTAGTCATTCGATCATGTCCATTTTCAGGTAACAAAAAACCTCAATCGCACTGAGTGCCTGGGAGGTTTAACTTCCGCTTCTGGGGGGGGCGGTGAGGCCCGGAATCCGATCGACGAGCGGATCAGGCAATGCTGGTGGGGTTGGCAGGGCTTGCACCCCATTCGAGGAAACGGATCTTGTGAAGCTCACCCTGGCTGTCCAGGTAGACCACAGTCACTGGTACTACGCCGGTCTTGTCGGATGTATCGGTGCGCTGCAGTACCTGTTTCACATCGATGTCCATACCGTAGTGATAATCGACGGCTGAAACATGCGCGCCGGGTTCTTGCAGGTTGTTCTGGTCAAAGACACTGGGTGCGAGACTGGAAATCACGGCACTGACAATTGTGGCCATGCTCATAAGGCTATACCTCCACTGAAGTTCGCTTGACGGGGACCTAATGTGACACGTTGAGTAAGTGAAGTTCACCTTGCCGCGACGAACGCGCCTGCCTGAAAAGCCTGTAGTGGCTGTAAACTCCCGGCAATTCCCCACGCTTGACGCCTTTCGACCATTCGTCCTTTTAACCCCGTATTTGTTGACCAAAGTCCGTTTTTGAACGATGTCATAACATGTCATGATGGATTTTCATGCTGGGTGAATCAGTGAATTGTTGCCTGATGCCAAAGGCAAAAAAGCCCGCTCAATGGCGGGCTTCGTAATCGGTTTTTCCTATAGTGCGTCGCCAAAACCCTTACGGAATTCGTCTTCAAGCTTCTGACAAGTTTCTACGATGATGCTTTTCCCGACTGCAGGGCCGGAGTAGCTGTTTACTTCCTGGCGGCATAGTTCGACGGCATCTCGGGCCTGTATCATTTCCTTGTCTTGCGACCTGTTACTGACAGAAGAGCCCAAAGCCAGGTACAAGGTGATGGCGATAATGGCTCCGATGAGGACCTTGCTGACAGGGCCCATTCTCTTTTCTGACGGTAGTGGCCGCCCAGGCGGGATTTGTATTTTCTGCCTGAGGTCGGATTGGCAGTGCTTGCATAGAATGGCTTCAGCCATGATGACTTCCGCGCAATAAGGGCAACTCATTTTTCCAGCCTCCACAGATGAAACTCCTTTTTCAAAACAGGATTCTATCATTGGGACTGGGGGCGTTGAGGGACGCGTCGCTGTTTTCCACTGAGGCTGCCTGTTGTCCGGATGCAAGATGGTCAACAGGCACTGATGGCTATCGGCTGAAACGTTCGGCCAGGCTGTGCAGATAATCGGCCATGACTTCCAGATCCTGGCTGATCGCCGCGCCTTGCTTGGCCTGCCCGGCACTGTGGTCGCACAGTTGGGCAATCCGGGTGATCTGCTGATTGATATCTTCAGCCACGTGACTTTGTTCTTCAGACGCCGAGGCCATCTGCTGGCTCATGCCGGTTATCCGGGTGACGGCCTGGCTGATGCCGACCAACGCCGACTGCACCGCCTCGACACTTTGCATGCTTTCGCGGGAAATCTGCTCGCCACGATTGGCCGTTGATACGGCGCGATCGGCACCGGCATACAGTGAAGCGATAATGCCGTGGATCTGTTCGGTGGAGGTGCGGGTGCGTTGTGCAAGGGAGCGCACCTCGTCGGCAACCACGGCAAAACCGCGACCTTGCTCACCTGCCCGGGCCGCCTCGATGGCCGCATTGAGCGCCAGCAGGTTGGTCTGTTCGGCAATGGAGGTGATGACATCCACGACACTGCCGATCGATTGCGTTTCGCTCGCCAATGCATCGACCGCCTGGCCAATCTCGTTGACCGCCTCATGCATGGTTTTCATGGCGCTCAGGCTTTGCCGGGCCAACTCACTACCGTCACGGGTCAACTGGTCAGCCTCCGACGCGGCATGTGCGGTGCTGATGACGTTCTGCGTGACTTCCTGAATGGTGGCGGCCATCTGTGAAATGGCCGCTGCAGACTGATCGGTTTCACTGCGCTGACGATCAAGCGACTGTGCCTGGGAACCTGAGAGCTCGGATGATTGCGCCGCCTTGGCCTTGACATTGACCCCGGCATCGACGAGCCGGCTCAGGGCTGTCTGCAGGCGCGCTTCCTCACTGACCATGGCCATGTCCAGTTGCCCTTGGGGGCCGTGGTTATCGCTGTAGGTGAGGGCGACCAACGGATCGGAAAAGGCTTTCGGATGCTCGGCCAGGGTACGCTCGATGGCCTTGCGATTTCGGGACTCGATCAGGTACCAGGCAACGCCAAGGCTCGCGATCAGGACTCCTTGTGCCGCGGTTGTCGATAGCCACTGAATACCGAGCAGTGAAACCCCGCCAGCCATCAATAATGGCCACCCCTGTCGCAGTGGCCGGAAAATCCGCGCGCTGCGCGCAACGATCGGCTTGCCGGCCCGCATCCTGGAATAGAGCGCTGATGCCCGGCGGACCTGGTCGCGGCTGGGCACCGAGCGGACCGACTCGTAGCCACTCATGCGTCCGTTTTCATAGATGGGCGTGACGTAGGCACTGACCCAATAGAAATCACCATTCTTCGAGCGGTTTTTCACAATGCCCATCCAGGGTTTGCCTTGCTTGATGGTGTGCCACATATGCACGAATACCCCGGGTGGCATATCGGGGTGTCGAACCAGGTTATGGGTCTGACCCACCAGTTCGTCGTAGGTGAAACCGCTGATGGCAACAAAGGCGTCGTTGCAGTAAGTGATTCGGCTATCCAGATCGGTGGTGGAGATCAATCGCTGTTCGGTGGGGAAAACTCTTTCATGCTCGGTTACGGGTAAATTCACACGCATACAATGCGACCCCTCGGATTATTATTATGTTGAGCATATAAATCAGAAATGCGCCCAGGCATTGCGCCAGCCGGGCAAGGCGTCAGATCGGGGGATTCAACGCGCGGGCCCGAAGAGGAATTTATGGACGGGGGAGGCTATCGACCATTCATTCGACGACAATTTCTTTTCATTTCATGACAAATCGGCGATATCAATGTGAAATCATGCGCCCTCTATACAGGGCAGGTGCCTGGCATTGCGGGCAAGCCATGGAGAAAGGCGGCAATCTGCTGGCTATTGCACAAATGCACGACAGGAATCCGCGGACCTGTGGTCAGGCGCACCGCCTCGATACCGGGGCGATAACCCTGATCGAAATTCCACACAAAGTTCAGAAAGGTCAGGAACGCCCGGTCGAGCTTCTCTGGGCAACCGGCTGCAAGGTCAGGGCGAGGGCGCTTGCTGATGCTGCGCATGATCACTCGGGCGAAGCAGGTCAGGCGCGGCGTATCGAGCCAGATGATCAGGTCGGCCCGGGGCAGGCGAAGGTCAAAGGTGCGCCGGGCATAGTTGCCTTCACAAATCCAGGTATCCGCTGCGATCGCGGCGCTGACCCGCGCGCGGAATTGCTCCGCGTCGGGTTCTATCCAGCCGGGCTCCCAGAACAAGGTATCGAGGTGCACCACGGGCAGGCCCAGACGCTTGCCAAGGGCGCGGGCGAGGGTGGATTTGCCGCTACCGGCATTGCCTAGAATTACAATCCGTTGCATGAGTGACGTCCTGTCGCGAAAAAAGCCGGCAATTGTGCAGGGTTTTGACGGCCAGTCAACGGCCGCTTAGGGAAACCTCGCTCACGTGACGCCTGGCCGGCTCGTTTCGTGTTTTCAGGCGGATGCGCCCACGCCCTCGGCTTTCTCCTGCGTCGCAACGTCATGCAGGGAAATCCTTGAAGTCTCCGGTAATGCCAGCCCGCCCGCCAATGCGAGCAATGCAATCGCAATCAGGTAGAACGCCGGCGACAGGTTGCTGCCGGTGGTGCTGATCAGCCACGTTGCCACCAGCGGCGCGGTGCCGCCGAAAAGGGTGTACGCCATGTTGTAGGTGATCGCCGAGGCGGTGTACCGAGTGCGGGTAGGGAAGGTTTCCGAGAGCAAGGCTGCGGTTACCACGCCACACAACACCGCGCCAATCGCCAGGAGCATGACGCCGACGATGGACGCTGCGAACGAGCCGGAGCTGGCCATCAGGAACGATGGATACACGACCACGATCAACAGCGCGCATGCGGTCATCACCGTGACACGACGCCCGACCCGGTCCGAATACAGCCCGGCCAGCGGGCAGATCGCCGCAGCGAACAGCAATGCAATCAGTGACACCAGCAAGGCTGTTGCGCGACTCAGGCCACCGGCCACTTGCAGGTAGGTCGCGAAGTAGGTGGTGAACATATAAAACGAAAGTGCCGTGAGTGACACAAAAGCGCCCAGGCAACAGATCGCCGCACCATGGTTGCGCAAGGTTTCCTTGAGTGGAGAATGTGCGACAGCATGTTCCTGAGTCACCGCCTGGAATGCCGGTGTCTCATCGAGCTTCCAGCGCAGGTAAAGCCCCACCAGGCCCAGGGGTGCGGCAATCAGGAACGGCAGGCGCCAACCCCAGCTTCCCATTGCTTCGGCCGACAATGATGCCTCGAGCGCGTAGGCCACCACGGCGGCCGCGGCGAAGGCGGAAAATGTCGACACCGGAATGAAGCTGCCGTACCAGGCGCGCTTGTCACTCGGCGCATGTTCCATCAGGTAGGCACAGGCACCTGCGTATTCTCCGCCGGCGGAAAAGCCTTGGGCGCAACGGATCAGGGACAGAAGAATCGGCGCCATGACCCCGATTGCCGCATAAGTGGGCAGCAGACCGATCAAGGTCGTTGCTCCTGCCATCAGCAGGATGGTCATCGCGAGGGTGCGCTTGCGGCCGATCCTGTCGCCCAGCATGCCGAAGAAAATCCCTCCAAGGGGCCGAAACGCAAAGGCCACGGCGAATACCGCAAAGGTCTTGAGCAGCGCGGCACTGGCATCGCCGCTGGGGAAGAATTGCTGGGCGATGGTCGTGGCCAAAAAGCCATACACCGCAAAGTCGAACCACTCGACGAAATTGCCGATGCCGGCAGCCACAATCACTCTTCTCAGTGTTTGTGGGCTGACTTGTTCCGTAGTTGCGTTCGTCATGCTTGACCTCGACAGTTCGTCAGTAAGCTATCGATTATCGTGGCAGGCACTGAGGTGGTTCACTTCAAAAGTGTCACCCACATAGTCAGTACCGACTTCAGGCCATTGCATCAGGCATGATTCGCGCCAGATTGGCCGAGGGAGAGAAAAGGGCGACTTTTTTGCAAATTTGAACAGCGTTGAGGGTATCGTCGGTCGCTGGAATTAGATCAATCAGAAGGGATGAAGATGACATTGACTGTCGAAAGCCTGGTCAGGATCGCAATGACCAATCCGGTAAACGCAGAAATTTCCGCTCGTTTGCCGGAGCTCGGTTTGAACCAGTGCATGCTCACGGCCGGTTGTTTGTTCCAGGCCGTCTGGAATCAACAGGCACAGCGACCGCCAGAGTGGGGCGTGAAGGATTACGACGTCTTTTACTTCGATGATGACCTGTCATGGGAAGCTGAGAATGAGGTCATCGAATCAGGTCAGCGTCTGTTCCAGGACCTGGACGTGAACATTGAGATCAAGAATCAGGCCCGCGTCCACCTGTGGTACCGCCAGCGCTTTGGTGGGGATTATCCAAGGCTTCAGTCGGCTAAAGACGGGATAGATCGCTACCTGATTGCCGGCACCTGCATTGGCCTGGATATCGAAACGGGTGAGGTCTATGCGCCCAACGGCCTGGCCGACACCGAGCACGGGCTACTTCGAATCAACCCAAAGAATCTCAAGCCAGAGCTGTTCGATCAGAAGGCGAGAAGTTATCAGGCTCGCTGGCCGTGGCTCAGGATCGTGGAGCCGCAAAGTTGAATCGGCTAAATGTCTCAAGCTGATATCATTCAAGAATTACAGGCTGAGTAGAACAACATGAACCGTCAAAAGAAACTAAAGCAACTGTTCAAGGCTAAGGCCAAAAAGGCCAGTGCCAAACTGGCACCGAAGAGCAAGCCTAAATACATTTGTAAGGCGGACCGATTGAAGCTGGCGGCAGAAACCGTTGGCGAGTCAACGATCGCCTCTGAGAGCTGATTCAGGTCGGACCGCGTAGACGTGGTCGACCCCTTCCTTCAAGTCGAAGCCGCTTCGCGGCTTTGAATGACCAGATCCCCCTCGCTACATTTCTCGAACATTGCCCCGTTTGTCATGTCGGCAGCATGTCGTTTGCGGTCTTGAAAATGGCGCCGTCGGACATCCGACCCAGCCAGGTGGCCGATCCCGAGGCCGAAGGGCCGTTCAATTTGCGACAGGTTACATTTCTGTTAACGACCCTATGATTTCGGTTTGAGATTTTATCTATTTGATTTGTAAGGAAATAATCCATTTCCTATGTGTGTTCTTACAGTATTTTCTGTGTATACATAAAAAATACAAATCATTGACGACACCCGAAACCCATGCGAATCTGAATTCAACAACAAGCCGTAACCGCTGATTTGACTGCCTCGGGAGGTCATTGTGAAAAACGGCAAGAGCACTCTTTATGACGACCTCAAGCGTCAGATCCTCACGATGGAGCTCGATCCTGACGAGGCGCTGGATGAGGTTGCCATCAGCGAACGGTACGGGCTTTCGAGAACCCCGGTACGGGAAGTATTTCGACGTCTTGCCGGTGAGGGGTACATCGATATCAGGGAGAACCGCGGTGCCCGGGTGATTCCCATGAACCACTCGACACTGCGAAATTTTTTCCTGGTGGCTCCCATGGTGTACGCCGCGATAGGTCGCCTGGCCGTTCAGAATTTCAAGGCTCAGCAGCTGGTTGACCTGAAGGAAACGCAACGCCGTTTCCGTGCTGCGACGGTGTCCCGTGATGCCCTGATGATGGTGGTGGAAAACAATCGATTCCACGCAATCATGGGTGAAATGTCGGGCAATCAGTACCTTGAGCCCAGCCTCGAAAGACTGCTGATTGATCACGCACGGATTGGTCATACATTTTTCCGCCCTCGCGATGAGGACATGGAACAACGGCTACAGCTTTCCGCAGAGCACCACGATTCTTTTATTGAAGCCATTGAGCGTCGTGACGAGAGCGCTGTAGTTGACCTGGTCTTTGAGCATTGGGAGCTCTCCCGCGAGAACATGGAAATGTTTATCGCGCCCAATGGAATGAAGGCAGACCTGCCAACTCCATTTAAATAATACCGGTCCTCGCTTAATTGGCATGAGGATCGATACGAGTTGATGTCGCAGAAACGGCGGCATTGAATATCAATCCGGATACGGATTGATAGGCAACAACAACTGAAACAGATGGTGAGCTTATAGCTGTGCACCACGGGCCTCTATTGTTTAGAGACTAATATAAAAAGTATTAACGTAGATCGAGGAACGCCATGAAGAAGATTTGGAAGGCAGTCTGCGCGGTCGCGATGATGGGCATGGTAATGCTGCCTGTTCACGCGGAAGAAAAAACAATCACCATGGGCACGTTGACCTGGGAAGACTTGACACCCATTACCGGTATTACCAAAAAGGTGCTTGAGGATTCCGGTTATAGCGTAAAAGTCATCGAGTTTTCCGAGTGGGGTATTGCTTATGCCGCTCTGACCAAAGGTGATATCCAGGTACTTGCCTCACAAACCGACTACGCGGCGAATGACTACTGGAACAAAAACAAGAACCGCCTGGAAAAACTATCCCCGGTTTCCTATGGCCTTTACCAGGCGATCGCCGTACCTAAATACGTCGACATCGACTCAATCGAACAACTCAATGACAACGCCGAGAAATTCGGCAACAAGATCATCGGTATCGAACCAGGTTCGGGCTTGATGAATGACGCGAGCAAGGCGGTCAAGGACTACGGCATCAAGTTGCAACTGCTCGAAGGCAGTACCGCTGCCATGACAGCCGCATTGAAATCGGCAGTCGATCGTAAAGAGTGGGTTGCCGTCACTGTGTGGGAGCCTTCATGGATGGCGCAGAAGTTCGACCTGAAGTTCCTCAAGGATCCAAAGGGTGTGTTCCCACCGCCACAAGGTTACTACTGGATTGGCCACAAGGATTTCTCAAAGGAAAACCCACGTGCACGTGAAGTAATGGCCAGCGTATACGTGCCGATTTCAGATATCACGGCAATAAACGGTGAAGTAAAGGACGGCAAGACCATGGAGCAAGCCATTCAAGGCTGGACTGATGGGCACGCTGACCTGTTGAAGCGCTGGGAAAACATAAAGAAATAACGAGCATCTTTTTAAACGCCACTGCCGCCCTTTGATTCATTAGAAAAACCAGAAAAACTGGTTCGACGGGTACGAAAAATGACAACGCCCAACATTGATACCAACGAAGTGCTGATAGATTGCCAGTCAGTCTGGAAAATCTTCGGGAAAGCCGCACCTGCTGCGATGAATGCCGTCGTTCAGCAGGGGCTCACCAAGACTCAGATCCTGCAAAACTACGGCTGCGTGGTCGGGGTCTCGGATGTCAGTCTCCAGGTTCGCCGGGGAGAGATCTTCTGCATCATGGGATTGTCAGGCAGTGGCAAATCTACGCTGATAAGGCTGTTGAACAAACTCATCACACCCAGCGCCGGCAAGATCGTAGTCAAGGGCAAAGAACTCTCGTCGTTGAATGCCGCACAACTGCGTGAGGTGAGGGCACGTCATATCGGGATGGTTTTTCAGAGCGTTGCGTTGCTGCCTAACCGTACGGTTCTGGAGAACACGGCGTTTGGACTGGAAGTACAAGGCGTGGGCAAGGCCGAGCGCTACAAGGTTGCCGAGCAGGCCTTGGCCAAAGTCGGGTTGAGCGACTGGATGTCGCGCTACCCCAGCGAATTGTCCGGGGGCATGCAACAGCGGGTAGGGCTTGCCAGGGCAATCACCGCAGACCCGGAAGTGATCCTGATGGATGAGCCTTTCAGTGCGCTCGACCCGTTGATTCGCCGACAGTTGCAGGATGAGTTCCGCCAACTGACCAAGGAACTGGGCAAGTCTGCAGTATTCATCACTCACGATCTGGACGAAGCGATTCGTATCGGCGACCGGATCGCGATCATGAAGGACGGCGCGATCATTCAGGTGGGAACTGCCGAGGAGATCGTCCTCAACCCCGCAGACGATTACGTCGCGGAATTTGTCGCCGGTATCTCCAGGTTGCATCTGGTCAGGGCAAATTCCGTCATGACGCCCGTGGAGTCATTCAAGGTAGCAAACCCCGGCTGCGACATCGCCCGGCTCATCAAAACCTCAGTCGATGCGGATATCAACGAGCTTATCGGCTTGACGATGAAGTCCGAGCGCGACGCACTCGCTGTGGTTGATAACGGAGTGGTAGTGGGGATCATTACGCCGCGTGATTTGCTGCGTGGCGTCCAAGGTATTCCAAACGAGTTCGCGGTATCGAAGGCCGCCACTGCACTGGAGGCCTCAACATGAGCACGCCTGACTTTTCCAGCCAATTCGATTCGGTCGTCGACTCGAGCCTTGAATGGCTAATGGACAATGGAGAGTCCGTGTTCGACACGACCAATGCGTTTTTGAAGGGCGTTTACGAAGGCGTGCAGTGGTGCATCGCCTACCCACCTTACTACGTCATTGCGATAGGCATTGCCCTGATCGGCTGGCGGGCTGTCGGTTTGCGTTTCGCGATCCTTACCGGGCTGGCCTTGTTGTTTTGTGATGTCATTGGTTTATGGTCAGAAACAGTCAGCACGCTTGCCCTGGTGCTGACATCTACCGTGCTTGCCTTGGTGGTGGCGATTCCACTGGGCGTGCTGGCGGGGCTCGCGCCTTCATTTGATCGGGTCGTGGATCCGTTCCTGGATCTGATCCAGACCATGCCGCCCTACATCTACTTGCTGCCGGCCATTGCGTTGCTGGGCTATGGCACGGCCACGGCACTGTTGGCGACCTTCATTGTTGCTGTGCCACCTGCCATGCGCCTGACCTCCCTGGGAATTCGCATGACGCCAAAAGAGTTCATCGAACTGGGGGACGCCAGCGGCGTCACCGGATGGCAGATGTTCTTCAAGATCCGCCTGCCGTTTGCCATGCCAAGCATCATGGCCGGGGTCAATCAAAGTCTGATGATGGCCTTCGGCATGGTGGTCATCGCCGGCATCGTCGGTTCCGGCGGCCTGGGTGAATCGATCTATGGCGCTGTTCGCACGCTGGACATCGCCAAGTCGATCAATGCCGCCATTGCCATCGTGATTTTGACCATGATTCTGGATCGATTGGCGCAGAGCGCCGCACGTTCCCGGATGGGAGAATCGAAATGAGTTCAGCAGAAATCCATTTTTCACCAGGCGCATTTCTCGCACCCGCCGTCGATTGGCTCAACGCCAATTTGCATGGGCTGTTCAAAGTCATCAGCCAGGTGATCGAGGCGGTACTGGGTGGCGTTGAGGGTGCATTGCTTGCGCCGCATCCCTATGCCCTGATCGGTGGGGTAGTGGTGTTGGCATTGTTTTTTGCCAACAAGAAAGTGGCCCTGTTTGCCGGGTTGATGTTGGCATTCTGCCTGTTCTCCGGGCTGTGGGTCGCGTCCATGCAGACCATTGCCCTGGTCTCGGTTGCGGTGCTGATTTCGGTATCCATCGCCTTTCCGCTCGGCGTTCTGGCAGCACGGGTGAAGCGGGTCGACGAGGCGTTCTTGCCGATCCTCAACATCATGCAAACCGTACCGCCTTGGGTTTACCTGATCCCGGCCGTGATGCTGTTTAGCCTGGGACGGGTGCCCGCGATCATTGCGACCATCGTCTACGGCATTCCACCGATGCTCAGATTGACGACCCTTGCCTTCAAGCAACTGCCCAAGGAGTTCCTTGAACTGGGCCAGGCCATCGGTGCTTCGCCAAGGGCGATATTGTTCAAGATCGAATTGCCGACTGCCGCGCCGACGCTGTTGGTGGGACTGAACCAATGCATCCTCCTGTCGCTGGCAATGGTGGTGTTGGCAGGCCTGGTGGGGGCGGGTGGACTGGGTGCTGAAGTCACCCGAGGCCTCACAAGGATGGAAATGGGGTTGGGCCTGCGTGCCGGCCTGGCGATCGTCGCTGTCGCACTCCTTCTGGATCGGCTGTCTCGCGGCGCGTTGCAGCGTCACTCCCCGCGCAAACTCGTGTAAGAGATTTTCAGAATGAGACGTAGCTTTTTTTGTGTTGATTCCCATGCGTGCGGGAACCCGGTTCGCGTCGTCACGGGTGGCGGGCCATTGCTGCCATCCGTCTCGATGGCGGAGCGACGCGAAATATTCGTTCGCGATCATGACTGGGTGCGCACGGCGTTGATGTTTGAGCCGCGAGGGCACGACATCATGTCCGGCGTGATCATCTATCCATCCTCCCGTGAGGATTGCGACTTCGGCGCCTTGTTTATCGAGGTTAGCGGGTGCCTGCCCATGTGCGGGGCGGGCACCATCGGATTATCTACCGTCGTCATCGAAGAAGGTCTGGTCACGCCTCGCGAACCTAGTCGGCTGGCCATCGAGACACCGGCAGGTCGCGTGGATGTCGACTACACCATGAACGGTGAATATGTTGACTCCATCCGCCTGTTCAACGTCGCCAGTTATCTGCACAGCGCCGATGTGGTGGTGGATGTGCCTGGTGTTGGCGAGCTTGTCGTAGACATTGCCTACGGCGGTAATTTTTATGCGGTGGTCGAGCCGCAGGAAAACTGGCCGGGTTTGAACGGATTGACCACGGCAGACATCGTCAGCCTGAGTCAGAAGCTGCGCACCGCTCTGGCTGAAGTCAGTGACCCCGTGCATCCAGAGAACAGCAGAATCAGTGGCGTTCACCATGTCATTTGGTGTGACGAGGAACACTCGACGGCAGCAGATGGGCGCGGTGCAGTATTCTACGGTGACAAGGCGATTGATCGCTCGCCCGGTGGCACAGGTACTTCGGCACGAATGGCGCAACTGTTTGGCAAAGGACGGTTGAAGGTCGGAGACACGTACCGCAACGAAAGCCTGATCGGTACGATCTTCGAAGGAAAAGTCGAAGCGTCGGTGAAAGTGGGAACCTTTGACGCAATCACGCCGAGTATCGGTGGCTGGGCGCAAATCACCGGACACAACACCATTTTTGTCGATGACAAAGATCCCCTTCGTCATGGCTTTCAGCTTGCTTGACGCGGCAGGAGTGGCGTCAGGATGATGGGCTTCTCAGCGCTGCAAATGACGCATTCTCGAACGTAATAGAGTGGATTGAAGATTGATCGAAAGACGCCAGTTTAGCGGAGGCATGAAGGGGAAGAATCTTCGCTATGTGAATGACAACCCCAACCAGCCGACGCAAATGGTTCGAGCCGGATTTCTGTTGCTCGAACATTTCTCTTTACCTGCGTTCACCCAGGCGCTGGATACGATTGTCACCGCGAATCTACTGCGTCCCAAGCTGTTCTCGTCCCAGACGTTCGGCTTGAACGACGGGGAGGTCATCAGTGACCTGGGCCTGGTCATCCGGCCAGATGCCCGTATCAATTGTTCGGTACTTCAAGACCTGGACATGCTGGTCATCTGTGGCGGTTACCGGACAGAGCTCAGGGCTAGCGATGAGTTCATACAGTTACTCAAGACAGCTGCGGGCCTGGGCATCACGCTCGCCGGATTGTGGAATGGCGCATGGTTCCTGGGGCGCGCCGGATTGCTCGCCGGCTACCGGTGCGCCATTCACCCCGAGCACCGTCCCGCACTGGCCGAGTTCTGCAAGGCGACACAGGTCAGCAGTGAGCCCTATGTGATTGATCGAGACCGGCTTACAGCCTCCAGTCCCTCCGGGGCGTTCCACATGGCACTGGACTGGATCAAGGGGCTGCACGACAAAGCGCTGGTTGAAGGCATCGAGGACATTCTTGCTTTTGAAGAGTCTCGCTACCGGCGCATCAAGCCGACAGAAAACATCTGTTTGAGTGCGCCGCTACGGGAGGTGGTCAAGCTGATGGATGCCAACCTCGAAGAGCCCCTGGAACTGGAGCAACTGGCGGCCTACGCCGGCCGCTCACGCCGGCAACTCGAACGCCTGTTCAGGGAGCAGTTGGGCACTACACCGCAACGCTATTACCTGGAGTTGCGCATCACCGAAGCGCGTCGGCTCCTGCAGCACACGGAACTCTCCCAGGTCGATGTGCTGGTTGCCTGTGGCTTTGTTTCACCCAGCCATTTCAGCAAGTGCTACAGCTCCTACTTTGGCTATCGCCCGTCGAAGGAAGTTCGTCTGGTCAAGTAAAGAAGTCCCATTGATTTGATGCTCACGGCGCTCTCCATCCGCCATTTATGAGTCGAGTGCGCTCAGGGTATGCCTGGGCGTGCCAATGTCTGTTTTTGCCAAAATCCGGCGCCCTGACGCCACCCTATATCCGCCTCCCAAAAACCACCCGTCGATTTGGGATGAGGGCTGTTTTGAATGTGTATTTTAATTGTAGACACAACGAATAACGTTGTTTTATAGTGAGAATACAGGTAGTAGACAGCGTTCACTCACCCGTACAAAGGTTTCTAATAAATGGCTACCAAAGAACTCGATCTGCAAGCCACCGCGGATCTGCCCGTTGACCGTAAAGCTGTGCTGGGAGAGGCGTTGCGTCGCCGGATCCTGAGCATGGAGCTGGCACCTGGCGCAGTCGTTGACGAACTGGCCTTGTGCGACGAGTTCGGCCTATCCCGACCACCTGTGCGCGAGCTCATGCGGCAGATGGCGGCCGAGGGATACATCGATCTTGAAGCGAACCGTGCCGCCCGCGTGTCGTCGATGAGCTACCAGTCGCTCAGAAGCTTTTTCCTGGCAGCCCCGTTGATTTACATCGCCACCACCCAATTGGCGGCCGCCCATGCAACGCCATTGGAGATTGCAGAGCTCAAGCGCATCCAGGCGTTCTTCCGCACGGCCATCGAAGAGAAAGATGTAGAGAAGCGAGTGCTCTACAACGACGAGTTCCATCTGCAGATCGGCAAGATGGCTCACAACGCTTACTTGATGCCAAGCCTGCAACGCCTGCTGATCGACCATGCGCGGCTGGGGAAGATCTTCTATCGCCATCCCACGACAGTGGACATGCAAGAAGACCTGGAAGTGGCGGCGCAACAACATGACGAAATGATCAGTGCCATTGAAAACCATGATCAGGTTCTGGCGGGAGATATCGTGCGCGCGCATCTGGAATTGTCGCGACGTCGTATGTCCGAGTACGCCGCGCCGGAAGGGTTGGATGTGGCACTTACCTACTAAAAAGCAGTACCGATGCCACTTGCATGAACCGTGTGACGAGAACGTGCAGAAGGGACGCTTTTAGTAACTACAAATACAAAAGAGCCCAGGTCGCGAAAAATGGCAAAAATCAGATACACACCTGCAGATGACTCTACATGCGGCTGGTTCCACCTTAGCCAGCCGAGAGTGGCCCGTGCGCCCCACTCGGGCATCCGCTCGGCCCGTTGGGTCGTGCTGGGTGCCGGGTTTACCGGGCTTGCGGCAGCTCGGCAAATGGCGCTGAATTTTCCGGATGACGAGATTATCCTGATCGAGGCCCAGGAGGTCGGTTACGGGGCCTCCGGCAGAAATGCCGGCTTCGCCATCGACCTGCCACACGATATCGGTGCCGATGACTATATCGGCGATATCGAGACGGCAAAAATCAGTATGGCGTTGAACCTGACAGGGCAACACATTCTGAAGAGCCTCGTGGAAAAACACCGGATCGACTGTCAGTTGCGCATGTGCGGGAAGTATCAGGCTGCCATTGAAGCCCGGGGTATCTCTGTTCTGGATGCTTATCGCCGTGGGCTGGACAAACTCGGTCAAGAATACGAAATGATCGAAGAGAAGGACTTGCCGGATCACATCGGCACGCCTTTCTATCGCAAGGCACTGTTCACCCCGGGCACGGCACTCATCCAGCCGGCCGCCTTGGTAAAGGGCTTGGCCGACAGCCTGCCGGCCAACGTGACGCTTTATGAAAATACGCCGATTACTGACGTGGAGTACGGCGACAAAACCATCCTCACCCATAAGAACGGTCGTATTGTTGCGGACAAGTTGCTGCTGACCAATAACGCGTTCGCCATGAGCTTCGGTTTTTTGAAAGGGCGCATGCTGCCGATCTTTACGTACGCAAGCCTGACCCGGCAGCTCACGGAAGATGAGCAGGCACGCTTGGGAGGTCGGCCTTATTGGGGTGTTATTCCAGCCGATCCTTTCGGCACTACATTGCGCCGGACAACGGATAACCGCCTGTTGGTGCGTAACAGCTTCAGCTTCAATGCCGACGGACGCAGCCATCAAAAATATCTGGAGCGGTTTATCCAGCGACACAAGGATTCGTTTGATCGCAGATTCCCCATGCTCCCCGATGTCAATTTCGAATACACCTGGGGCGGGTCGCTAGCGTTGTCGCGCAACCACATGGCGCACTTCGGGCAACTGGCCAACAATGTCTATGGTGCACTGTGCTGCAATGGACTGGGCGTGACCCGTGGCACGGTGACAGGCACCTTGCTGGCAGACTGGCTGGCAGGCAAGAAGGACCCACTGATCGATTTTCTGTTGTCGTCCCCAGGACCTAACAGAAACCCACCGGAACCCTTACTTTCAGCAGGCGTGAATATGAACTTGCTATGGGGACAGTGCCGGGCAGGGAAAGAAAGCTGATTTCGCAACACTCTGACAGGCAAGTTAAACGTTAAGTAATTGGTTAGAAGTTTTTAGCTTATTGGTTAGTCCATTAAGGCTGATGGTTTCTTATCGAGGCGGCTTTGATTCGCCCGGATTTTGGGCTTGCGCTTCAGCCCTCTGAATGACCGAAGCGGAATAGGAGACAATAATGACAAGTCCTAATACCTCTATTGAGGATGTTCCTCTCAATAATTTCCATCGTTTACTGACCGCCCGCTCCGGGGGCGGGTCATTTGTAGACGGTTATGTACTGAGCATTATCGGTATAGCGATGATGCAAATAACATCCGCCCTGAACTTGTCGGAGTTCTGGCAAGGAATGATTGCCGCATCGGCACTCATGGGGGTGTTTTTTGGCGGTTTCATCGGTGGCTGGTTGACCGACAGGCTGGGTCGCAAAAAGGTCTATTTCGTTGGGCCTACGCTGTTCATCGTTTGCTCGTTGGCACAGTTCTGGGTTGAGTCAGCACCGGTATTGTTCGCCCTCAGATTTATCATCGGTCTGGCGGTGGGCATTGAATATCCAGTGGCCACGTCGTTGTTGGTCGAGTTCTTGCCGAAGAAACAACGCGGTCCCAGGCTCGCGGCGCTGACCATCCTGTGGTTTGCCGGTGCGGCATTTGCCTACGTTGTCGGTACATCAATCCTCAATGTGGGCGGAGATGACGCCTGGCGTTATGCGCTGGCGAGTGCCTCCGTCATCGGGCTGTTGCTGCTATTGCTGCGTGTCGGCACCCCGGAGTCCGCGCGCTGGCTCTTGAGCAAGGGGCGAGAGGCTGATGCAGAGCGCGTGATCAAGCATGTGTACGGTCAGCACTATTCGCTTCGCGATCTCCCTGAGGAGCCAGACCAGAAGAAAACGTCATTCCTGGATTTGCTTCATTCCGGATATGGGAAACGGTTGTTCTTTGTTTCCGTCTTTTGGTCATGCTCGATCATTCCTGTTTTTGCAGTCTATGCGTTCGCCCCCAAGGTTCTCCTGGCGTTGAATTTGAAAGGGGAGTGGGCCTCATACGGTTCCATGATCATCACGATGCTGTTTGTGGTCGGTTGTGTGCTCGCGACAAGGCTGATCAACACGATTGGCCGACGCTGCATGCTTATTCACAGCTTTCTATGGTCGGGCCTGGCGCTGTTGGGCTTGGCGACTTTTTCACACAGCAATGAAGTACTGGTGCTCTTCCTGTTCGGTGCCTACGCGGTATTTATCGGTGGAGCACAAGTTCTGCAGCTTGTTTATCCGAACGAGTTGTTCCCTACAGAGGTTCGCGCATTTGCCGTAGGCATCGGAACTTCCCTTTCCCGAGTGGGAGCAGCGGTTGGCACTTACCTGGTACCTGTTTCGCTACAGACCCTGGGTATCGGCAACACGATGTATGTGGCCGCCGTGGTCACCTTTATCGGGCTGATGGCAGCTTGGGCCATGGCACCTGAAACACGTTCGTTGAACTTGCGCGACGCAGCGGCGCTGAGCAGTTGAGCAGCTGCAACTGAGCCGTAAGCGATGAGTTGTCCCTGATAAATGGCGGTGGACGCCAGGTTGAATAACATTCCCTTAGTACTGGAGAGGCAATCATGAAATTCGAAGGCATTTATACCCCGGCAATTACTCCTTTGACCGCGAGCGGTGAAATCGACAAGGCCGCTTTCGCCGACGTGCTGGAGTATCTGATCGAGTCGAAAGTGCACGGCATTATCATTGGTGGTTCGACCGGCGAGTACTACGCCCACACCTCTCAAGAGCGTATCGAACTGGCGACCCAAGCTAAAGATGTGATCGGCGCACGACTGCCACTGGTGATTGGTACCGGTGCAATCCGCACTGAAGACTCCGTCGAATATGCCAAGGCCGCTCGCGAGATCAAGGCCGATGCGATTCTGGTGGGCTCTCCGCCTTATGCATTGCCTACCGAGAAAGAAAACGCCATCCATGCGCTGACCGTGGATCGTGCCGCCGGCTTGCCGATCATGCTCTACAACTACCCGGCACGCATGGGCGTCAGCATGGGCCCGGAGTATTTCGCGGCCGTTGCCGAAAGCAAAAACATCGTGGCTATCAAGGAAAGCTCCGGTGACATGGCGCAAGTCCATCGCCTGGCACGGCAATACCCGAACATCAGCCTGTCCTGCGGCTGGGATGACCAGGCGCTGGAGTTCTTCGCCTGGGGCGCACGCAGCTGGGTTTGCGCCGGATCGAACTTCATTCCCCGTGAGCACGTTGCGCTCTACGAAGCCTGTGTCGTGGAAAAAGACTTCGATAAAGGCCGCAAGATCATGAGCGCCTTCATGCCGCTGATGGACTTCCTGGAAAGCGGAAAATTCGTGCAGTCGATCAAGGTTGGCTGCGAGTTGAACGGCCTTCGCACTGGCGGTGTACGTTCGCCTCTGCAACCTCTGTACGAACACGAGAAACAGGCCTTGCAGGACATCATCACCACTCTGAAACGTGACGTCGCCCAGGTGACCGGGAGCGCAAAATGACTGGCCTTCTCAGCGCGGCAGAATATGCCGCCATCGCTCGGGACCTGAAGTTCCCGACTCAGTCGTTCGTCAACGGTGAGTCCTACACATCGGTGTCGGGCAACACCTTTACGACAACCAACCCGGCGACCAATGACGTGCTGGCCGAGATCACGGCCTGCAACGCTCAAGACGTTGACTTCGCGGTGGCCAAGGCCAAGGAAGCCTTCGAAGATGGTCGCTGGCATAAACTGAGCCCTGGCGAGCGCAAGAAGGTGTTGCTGCGCTTTGCCGATCTGCTGGAGCAGAACTCCCACGAGCTTTCTGTCCTGGAAAGTCTGGATAGTGGAAAACCCGTTCGCGAGTGCCAACTCACGGATGTTCCGGAAACCATTCACATGATCCGCTGGCATGCGGAGTTGATCGACAAGATCTACGACAGCACCGCACCGGTCGGTCCCGGCGCGTTGAGCCTGGTGGTGCGTGAAGCCATCGGGGTCGTCGGTCTGGTGCTGCCCTGGAACTTCCCGCTGCTGATGCTGGCGTGGAAAATCGGCCCATCGCTGGCCGCGGGCTGCTCCATCATCGTCAAGCCGGCCAAGGAAACCACCTTGACGGCACTGCGTGTCGCCGAACTGGCTCATGAAGCAGGCGTGCCCGCCGGTGTGTTCAACGTGCTGTCCGGCGGGGGCGGTGAAGTAGGCGAGCCGCTTGGTCGCCACATGGACGTGTCCATGGTCAGCTTCACTGGCTCGACAGCCACCGGGCGCCGGTTCCTTAACTACGCGGCGGATTCGAACCTCAAGCGCATTGTGCTGGAGTGTGGCGGCAAGAATCCTGCAGTGGTGATGAATGACGTTGAAGACCTGGATCTGGTCGCCAGCCACGTCGTCAATGGCGCATTCTGGAACATGGGCGAAAACTGCTCGGCTTCCTCGCGCTTGATCGTGCATGCAGACATCAAGGACGAGTTGTTGAAGCGCATCGGCGTGCAGATGCGCGAATGGAAAATGGGCAATCCACTGGATCCGGACAATCGCCTTGGCGCCATGGTCAGCAAAGCGCATTTCGAGAAGGTTCGTTCCTACCTCGAGCAAGCGGCCGTTGAAAAACTCGACGTCGTTTATGGCGGCAACACCGAGAGTGACATCTTTGTCGAGCCTACCGTTGTCGATGGCGTAGGTGTCGACAGCCGACTGTTCCAGGAAGAGATCTTCGGCCCTGTATTGGCGGTCACCACGTTCAACACCGTTGACGAAGCCATCGCTCTGGCCAATGACTCGGTGTATGGCCTGGCGGCATCGGTGTACACCGACAACCTGCGCAACGCCATCAAGCTCTCGCGCGAAATTCGCGCGGGGATTGTGACGGTCAACTGCTTCGGTGAGGGTGATGCTTCCACGCCGTTTGGTGGATACAAGGAGTCCGGGTTTGGCGGGCGCGACAAGTCAATCTGGGCCCACGATCAGTACACCGAAATCAAGACCATCTGGATCGACGTCTCTGAGCGGTAATCTACCGAACGGATGACAGCGGTATGCACACTCATCCCGAATACCACGAATGTCGGGATGAGTGCTGCATCAAGCAATGGCAAAAAAACTGATAATGGCGACACTTGGATTTTCCAGCTTTCCAGCTTTCCAGCTTTCCAGCTTTCCAGCTTTCCAGCATTCATTGCCTTATTGGATGTTGCAATATTTCGCGATCGCATCCGTTTTTCAGAATCGTTTTTGCTGATTCTCGTCACATTGGGTTTAATCCTTGTAACGCATTCATTCGGTCTCGGCAATCAGGGCACCCTAGCGCTTCTATGGGGATTAGGGGCCGGTCTTGTCTTTGCTTTGCTAGCCCTGTTTGGTGGAGAAGATCGCCGGCATCTGGAGATGCTTGTAGATGGCGAGAAACCTCAAGCCGAAGGTGAAAATCAACGCAATCCAGCCGGCGATCCAGATCGAGGGGAATACGTTGCGCAGCAGAACATAGAGCGTGCATCCCAGCAAAATTGGCGTGGCATAAATGTCACGTGACATCAGCAGTGAGACTCTTCCGGCCAGGACATCCCGCGCGATGCCGCCTCCAATACTGGTCAGCACTCCCATCATCACTGCCAATGGCGCTGCGAGATGTAATGCCAGGACTTTCTCGGTAGCGGCCAATCCGAACAGCGCTGCAGCTAACCCATCGAGATAAAGCAACAGACGGTAACGCTGTTGTAGTCTTTTGGTCAGAAAAAACGCCAGGAGTGCTGCAAGCAAAGCGGCCCAAATGTAATTGAAGTCGGCAATCCAGAAGATCGGAAGATCCAGTAACAGATCGCGCAGGGTACCGCCGCCAATAGCCGTGATGATTCCGAGCACCACAGCACCAAACAAATCGACATCGGCTTTCTTGATGGCCAGCACACCTGTGATGGAAAACACCGCAATACCCAGCATTTCCTGAAGATAAAGCATCTTGTATTCCCTTCTCAGGTGACCCGGCGGTAGAACCGCGTTGATGAGTAAGACAATGCGAATTTCGACTTCGTTACATATAACAATAACTGAACTTTTAAAGGGCGTCTTTCTAAACTAGTGCCTTAGTGCAGGAAGTTTTTTATTGATGCGCTGGCGAGGCGTTGTGTCGCAAACAGATAAGCGAATGACGTACCCAGTCGATTCGGCGACTCAGGGCAAGCCGTAGCATCGTGGCCGTCATAAGGATTTGCATTGTGATGATTCTTAAAATTACAAGAGGTGCATTATGCATGACTATAAAACCCCAGATTTTTAAATCTCGTTCTTTCCAGCCTGACCCTCACGTTCCACAGCATTAGAAATACGCTGTTCCCAAAGTTCAGAGTTGATACTTGCAAACATATTTGTAAGTCATTGAATTGCGGCAGCTCGCCTCCAAAAAAATAACAAGGGCTCACTAATGTCAACTAACAGCAAACTAACAACGGATGACAATCTGGCCGCTGGCTTCAAACAGCGGCATGTCACCATGCTTTCCATTGCCGGCATCATCGGCGCGGGGCTTTTTATCGGCTCGGGCCACGCCATCGCGGCAGCCGGGCCATCAGCGATCGTCGCCTACGCCTTGGCGGGGCTGCTGGTGGTACTGGTGATGCGAATGCTCGGCGAGATGGCGGTCGCCAGTCCCGATACGGGCTCGTTTTCCACCTATGCCGACCGCGCCATCGGACCCTGGGCCGGCTTTACCATTGGTTGGTTGTATTGGTGGTTCTGGGTGTTGGTGATTCCGCTTGAAGCCATTGCCGCTGGCGTTGTGCTCAACAGCTGGTTCCCTCAGGTCGAAACATGGGTGTTCGCGGTAGGCGTAACCGCTTTGCTCACCCTGACGAACCTCTTCAGCGTCGCCAAATACGGCGAATTCGAGTTCTGGTTCGCCATGGTCAAGGTGATAGCCATCGTCTCCTTCATTGCGCTTGGAGCCTGTGCCATTGCTGGGGTTTTACCCGGTCGGGAAGTCAGCGGTGTCAGTCGTCTAGTGACTGAGTTCGGCGGCTTCATGCCCAACGGTTGGGAAGCCATCATCGGCGCGTTGCTGACCACCATGTTCAGTTTCGTCGGCACGGAAGCGGTCACTATCGCAGCGGCGGAATCGAAGGATCCGGCTAAAAATATCGCCCGGGCGACCAAGTCGGTCATCTGGCGAATCTGCATTTTCTACCTGCTCTCGATTTTTGTGATCATTTCCGTGGTGCCATGGAATGACCCGTTGCTGCCAGTGCAAGGGTCGTATCAGCGAGCGTTGGAGATCATGAATGTACCCTTCGCGAAAACCATCGTTGATATTGTGGTGTTGTTTGCCGTTGCCAGTTGCTTGAACTCCGCGATCTACATCTCCTCCCGAATGGTCTATTCGCTGAGCAAGCGTAATGAAGCGCCTGGCTTTCTACAGCGCACGTCATCGGCCGGCGTACCGCGGGGTGCCGTGATCGCCAGTACGGTAATCGGTATCGCCACAACAGCATTGAATTTCTTTGCACCGTCGCAGGTGTTCGCGTTCCTGCTCGCCAGTTCCGGTGCCATTGCCCTGCTGGTGTATCTGGTGATTGCGTTCTCACAATTGCGCATGCGAGCGAAGCTGGAAAAATCCAGTGCCCGGATCGAATTCAAGATGTGGTTGTTCCCTTGGCTGACGTGGCTGGTCATCGGTTTTATCGTTTTCGCCTTGGGCGTCATGGTCGCGATGCCCGCGCACCGTAGCGAGGTGCTTTCTACCGGGGCCTTGACGATCGTGATCATCGCATTGGGGCTGATGAATACTCGTCGTCACGCCCAAAAGACGGCCTGGTCGTCCGCTTGAGCAAAGTCGTAATTCATTAGAGATTGACCCCCCCTGATCGAGCAGCGACGGCAAGCCAGTCGCTGCTCGATATCTTTCAGTACTAAAAAACAAGTAAAAACAATAGGTTGAAGTCTTGTATATCGGTCGATATATGGACGTGTCCTGTCGCTGGCACTTAGCTTGAAATCGCAAACTTCACTTCGATTTCAATAAGGAAAACCAAAAATGGGTCGACTGGTAGGCAAAGTAGCGTTGATCAGTGGTGGGGCAGGGGGTTGTGGCCTGGCCGTTTCGGAATTGTTTGCCAGGGAGGGCGCGAAGGTCGCGATCCTGGATCTGCCAACTAGCCAGGGCGAAGCGGTCGCCGCGCGGATTAACGCGGCTGGCGGCGTAGCCTGTTTCCTGCCTGCGGATGTGTCGGTGGCCGATCAGGTCAATCGCGCTGTCAGGCAAGCCGAGGAGCGCTTTGGCGCCATTACGGTGTTGATGAACCATGCCGGGACGATTTCCGCCGGGCCGTTCCTGGAAACCAGCGAGGCCGACTGGGATCGCCTGATGAGCATCAACGTCAAGAGCATGTTCCTCGTCACCAAGGCTGTCCTGCCGGGGATGATCGAGTCGGGCGGTGGCAGCATCATCTGCACCTCTTCTATCTCCGGTGTGGTCGGTACGCCCATGGAAGTCTTGTACTGCACCACCAAAGGGGCCTGCCATATGTTCTCGCGGGCCATCTCGGTCGAGTACCGCGATCGAAACATTCGCAGCAATGCCATTTGCCCTGGGTTTATCAGTACCGCCCATGGCCAGCGCGAGCTTGATCTGCTTCGCCGGTTTGGCGTGGACGCTAGCGACGAGGCAATCGGGGCGATGCAGGGGCGTCTGTGTGAGCCCGGCGAGGTGGCATCTGCGGCTCTGTTCCTGGCCAGCGATGATTCAAGCTTCGTCAACGGCACGCATCTTTTCGTCGATAACGGATACACCGCGCTCTGAGCCGGAACACTGACCACCAATAATAAATTCGTTTGCACCTGAATTCTGCCAAACAAAAACTCTTAAATAGCAGAGGCAGCAATGGAACATATAGGTACGTATGTCATTTATATCATCATGGTGTGCGCCGTTATTGGCGGCATAGCCTCCATCGTCAATGCAGAGTCCGAACTCGGAAAGGAATTCAACGCAGGTATCCACAGCATTGGACCGATCTTCCTGCCTGTGGCAGGGATCATGGCCGCCATCCCCTTCATCTCCAGTTTCATAAGCCAGGTCCTGGCTCCGATGTTTCTCGCCATGGGCGCGGATGCGGGTATCGCCGGGCCGATATTCATTGCCTCTGATCTGGGTGGGTATCAATTGGCTCATGCCCTGTCACAAAGCCCCGAAGGCTGGATCCTGGGGCTGATAACCGGGTTCCAGTCCGGCTCGACCGTGATCTTCGTCATCCCCGTTGGCCTTGCGATGCTCAACAAGGCCGATCACAAGTACATGGCGCTGGGCATCATGGCGGGCCTGCTGAGCATTCCGATCAGCATCATCATTATTGCAATGGGCATGCAGTTTCTTGGACTGGGTGTAAGGCCGGACATTGCCACGGCGGGCGAGGCCACTCAGGCATTGCATTTCAATCTTGGCATGCTGGTTCAGAACCTGATGCCGTTGATTCTGTTCTGCGGTGCACTGGCCGCCGCATTGCGCTACTTCCCGAACCTGATGGTGCTGTTGTTCTTGAGGCTTGGTCAGGTCGTATACGGTGTCGTGACCCTGGTATTGGTGGCCTCGATCGTCGAGTACTTCACCTCGTTCTTCAGTTCGGTATTCGGCACTTGGGGTTTCGCCCCCATCATTGCCGACAAGGAAGATCAATTCCGGGCGCTCGAAATCGCAGGTTATGTCGGCATCATGTTGTGCGGTGCCTTCCCGATGGTCTACCTGATCAAGCGTTTCCTTTCAAAGCCCATAGAGAAAGTGGCCGCTGTATTGGGGCTTTCTCCTATGGGCGCGGCAGGTCTGCTCGCGGCTTCGGCGAACATACTGGCGATGTTCCGCTTGGTGGCCGACATGCCGCCCAAGGACAAAGTACTGGTGATTGCCTTTTCCGTTTGTGCAGCGTTCACCTTTGGCGACCATCTGGCTTACTCCGCCAACTTCCAGCCTTCGCTCATTCTTCCCCTGATCATCGGCAAACTCAGCGGCGGCCTGATCGGCATGATGCTTGCCTATTGGCTTGCGGTGCCCAAGGCGCTGGAACTGGGCGAGAAGGACATCAAGGAGAGTGGACTCGGCGCTGCCCCTGAGTTGACCTGAGACCTGCGGTTCCCGGGTTGAGCTCGAAGTCACGCACGATGGCCTGGCATGCTGTCGTGCGTTTACATTTGCGCCATTGGGAAGTTCCATTTTTGCAGAACAAGTGTGGTCAATATGAAAGTCAGTGACGCGAAAATGCTCTCAACCCTGATCAGTGCCGTGGGCTCGGAGCGGATGGGCGCGTCCATTGATTCAGCGCTGAGAAGTATCCTGGGCTTCGATATGAGCTGCGGCTATCTGTTCCGCTTCAATCACCCGCCCATCCTGATACACAACGGGTACAACAAGTCGGTGCCGGAGAAAACGCTGAATGCCTACATTCGAGGCGGCTACCTGCTAGACCCGTTCTATGTCGCTTGCATCAATAATCATCCAGCCGGCCTCTGGCGGATGAGGGATTTGGCACCCGACAGTTTCTTTTCTTCGGGGTTTTCAATCTCCAAGGATCTGCATCCCTGCGTGTCGTCCGAGCATGGCACGCTGATAGAAGAAATTGGCTTCATCATTCCCGTCCAGGCACGAGTCGCCATCGTTTATTCGATGATGAGGAACCTCAGGAATGGAGCCTTCCTGACCGGGGAAATGAATGCGCTGGAAACACTGGCACCGGTTATCAATTCGTTGCTGGAACTGCATTGCCGGCTCAAGCACAGCGATTTTTACATGGGCTCGGAAAGTACCGAGGCGAGATCCGAAGATGCGTTCGTTCACATCCTCCAGGGACAGCTTACGGAGACCCAGCGCTATATCGCGAAACTGATCCTGCAAGGCCATAGCAATACGTCGATTGCCGCCGTGCTGAACATATCGGAAGGCACCGTGAAGGTTCACAAGCACAATATTTACCAGCGCCTCGATATTTCCACGAACGCCGAGCTTTTTCGGCGGTTCATCAACTATCTGACGGGGCCACTCTGAAAAAACAGTGGTTGTTTCCCGATTGCGGACAAGGAGCTTTCAATGTGCATCCTGTACATGGCAGACCCGGCCGATGCGCAGAAGTGGCGTGATTGCCTGTCATCGATGGCGCCTGAACTGGAGTTCCGCGCATGGCCTGATGCAGGTAACCCGGCAGAGGTGCGTTACCTACTGGCCTGGGAACCTCTCCCCAAATTTGCTGATCAGTTTTGCAATCTTCGAGTCCTTTACGCTGCGGGGGCTGGCGTCGATCAGTTCGATCTGGCCGGTTTGGCGGCAGGGGTCTCGCTCGTCCGACTGGTTGATGATTCGATGGCCGGCATCATGGCCGAGTATGTTTTGTTTGCCGTCCTTGCCCTGCATCGAGACATCCTCGCGTATCAGCAGGATCAACGCGAAGGACGCTGGCAACCCAGGCCAATCGTGCTTGGTTCGCAGCGGCGAGTTGGCGTCATGGGGCTTGGTAATCTGGGGCGAGCTGCGCTTGGTCGTCTTCAACCATTGGGATTTCAACTCAGTGGCTGGAATCGCTCCTTGAAGGATGTTCCTGGAGGGCGTTGTTATGTCGGACCTGGGCAACTGGATGAGTTTTTAGCTCAGTGCGACATCGTTGTGAACATGTTGCCGCTGACCCCCGAAACAAAGGGCATACTCAATGCTGCAACGCTAGCTCGACTGCCTCAGGGAGCGGGGCTGATCAACGTGGGGCGTGGTGCCCACCTGGTTGAGCAAGATCTGCTTGCAGCGCTCAATGAAGGCCGCGTGGGAGGCGCAGTGCTGGACGTCCTGACACAGGAACCTGCGTCCCCGGGCAACCCTTTTTGGAAACACCCTCGAGTACTGTTGACCCCGCACATCGCGAGTGATGTGCAGATTGAAGGGGGTGTGGCAGTGATCGTCGAGAACCTTCAGAGAGAGCGAGAGGGCAGACCATTCTTGAATGAGGTTGATCGTTTCAAGGGTTATTAGAGTCCCGTTTTTCAAGGACAAACGCTACGGTTGGCCTGTTGCAATCGCTCCATATCTGCACGAAAACATTCACCCGAAGTCTCAAGCCCCCTGGTTCTTTTGAACCTGGGGGCTTTGTTATTCATCGGTCATGCATGATCGGGAGTTCGCCGCGGTCCTAACGGATACCGGCACCCGCCATGGATTCTGGCACCCACTGCGCCGTCGATAGCGGCTCGATGTAGCGGATGCCGCCATGGGGGCCCACCACGCCATTGATGTTGTAGGTGCCTTTGGACAGGTCGTAAGTCATGAAAGGGGTGGCGTCCGGGACCTGCTGGTCGTAGCTCTGGCTGAAGAACGCGAAGGAGCCGCGGTATAGCTGGCCACTGGTGTCGTACTGATCGGAGGCCACCGCGGCCCAGGTGTCTTCATCCAGGTAGAAGCGGCGCTTCTGGTAGATGTGCTTCGCCCCCGGCTTGAGGTTGCCCTCCACGACGTAGACCCGGTGCTTTTCCCAACGTACGAAGTCCGGGGAAATGAAGTCAGGCGTGGTCAGCGACTTGGCAGCGCGAGCGTAGGTGAGTTTGTAAGTGTTGTAGGGCACGATCATTTCCTGCTTGCCCACCAGCGTCCAATCGTACAGCTCGAGTGCACGGGCAGTACCGGGGTTGGGGGTGTCGTAGGCCAGGATCGAGATCTGTTTGACGCGGCGCTGGGCAGGCATGTACTGCCAGGCGCGGCCAGGGAACTCCGCCGGGTTGGTCGCGTTCTTGAGCATGATCGATTCGCCGGCTCGGCGCGCAGGTCCGGTATAGGACAGCTTCAACTGATAGTAGATGTCGGAGCTGTTGAACGGTTTCGACAGGTTCTCGTAGATCGGGAAGGAGACGAATGCCTCGCCGGTGACCGCCAGGCTCGGTACACCCGCCGTGTCGACGCTCCAGGAGTCGTACTTGGAGTGGATGTTGACGCCCTGGTAGCGCAGCAGGAAATTCCACATCGCTTCGGCGCCGGATTGCGGAATCGGGAAAGGCACCCCGGGCATCACATTGTCGATGGCGATCCCGCCGTTGAGGGACCTGGCGTTGGTGGCATTTCTAAGGCTGTTGTCCAGTACCGCCTGTGGGAGCGATGCCGTACGGTGGGTCGGATAGACGTCGACGCGAAAGGCGGGGTAGCGCTTGGCCAACGCTACAGTGGTGGCGGTCAGCATGCCTTTGTAAGCTTCGACGTTCTTGCCGTTGATCACCAGCAACGGTCTTTCGCCCGCGAAGGGGTCCGGGCGCATGCTGTCGCCGGTCTTGAAACCGGGCGGCGCAGTGGTCAGGCCACCGTTGTAGGGCGGAATGGAACCGTCGGCATTACCGGCCTTTTCGGCTCCCACCCACGTCAGGCTGGTGCCCAGCCGGGCGGCTTCCTGGCTCGATACATAGGCGCGGGCATCGATGGCCAGCGCCATGAGGGGTACGGCAGCCAGAAGACTTTTCACGAATGTCATATTGTTATTCTCCTGCCTGGCGTACCAGGCAACTCGTGACTCAGGCGCAGCAGTCGCTTACGTCGACTCATCACCAGAGACTTTTTCAGTACTGACATTAGATAGCCGCCTTATCAGGGGCGCTTTTCATTCGACGACAGCCCCTTGGCTATTGATGACAGGCCCGGGCTGTCTCGTCGGGCATTCGATGGGAGAGTGACTGTCACTTGTTTGTATTTTTCAGCGGAATCATTGGGTTACCGAATGGTCATAGCTATGTCTGAACACTGCCCGGACGAAGGTTTCGAGCAGCCATGACCCTTCCATACTTCCGACGTTTAGGACGTTCATATGAATCGCGCAGTAATCTTGATCGTGGCCATTTCCAGCGCCGTCTTGTTGGGAGGGTGCGGCCCGCACTGGGATGACGGAGAGCGGTACGGGCGATATCACGATCATGACCATCGACGTGGTTACGACCAGAGAGGGGACGATGATCGAGGTTATGACCGTGACTATGATCGCAGTGACTATGATCGCGATCACCGTCGCTACCGTGATCGCGATGACAACGACGACTGATAGGTTCAACGTCATTGAAATGCAGGGGGGCTAGTGGGGAGCTGCTGTGAATCCTGGCCCACCGCAGAGTTTGTGCCTGAGGCTGGAGAACAGAAAATCGAACATCTCTTTCTTGCAGGCATCAAGCGGAATCGCTTCGAGTGATAGAAGCCAGAGATCCGATCCTTGCCCTGTCCCCGTCATGAATCCCGGAAGTTGAACAAGCCCTGGGTCAGATTCGGCAAATGCTTGCCACATAAGCGCGACACTTTGACCCGCTTGAGTCGCCGCCTTGAGCGCAGCCCAGGAGTCTACCCAGCTACCGGTCCGGGCGTCCTCCTTGAGATTACGGGTCATCCAGCTTGCCAGCATGCAGCCGTTCATGTCTTCAGACCACCCAACCCAGGTTGAGTGCTCCGGGTCCACACTGGGCCGAGGGGGGCTCGCGGCGCCATAAACCGCGAGTGACAATCTACCCAGGCAAAGCCCTGTCAAATACTCAGGCCTTGCCCTCAAAACGCCCAGGGCAATGTCAGCTTTACGTTGGGTCAGAGCGATTCCCGGGTCACGCACGCTCGAGACTTCAACGGTGACTTCGGCATGGGTCTGTTGAAAGCGCATGATTTCGGGGAGCAAGTCGCTGCCTAGTTCTGCTGCGACGGCAACACGAACATGCCCTTCCAGTGCGCCTTGATGCTTGACGAGTGTCGTTGACAACTGCGTGACATGTTTTTCGAGTTGCTTAGCACACTTCAAGACTTTAATGCCTACTTCAGTCGGATGATAACCGGATGCCGATTGTTTGAAGAGTGGACTGCCGATGCGTTTTTCCAGTGCTTCGACACGACGACCTACGGTTGTTCGATTAACCCCCAAAGCTTTTGCGCCTCCCAAATAGGAGCCAGCTTCAACGGCGGCGAGGAAATAACGTAGATCGTCCCAGTCCAGCATTCTCGATGCTCCTTTTTGTTCTAATAGTGTTGGATCGTGCAACCCGATCATCCCCCCTCAAATACGGTTTTTACTTGTACCTGATCAATATCAAGTTGAAGGGGTGGCAAGGCTGTGCATAAAAGCACATATGAGTGCAGCGATCAACCATCTGGAAAAACCCGTAACTCAAAGTGGCCTCATGGCGCGCGCGGCGTATACCTGTATTAAAGCAACTTGGCTGCGGAGTGCGAGAATGCACTGTTGCGTGCAAATTTGATCCTTTACACCGAGTTCTCGCACTACTAGTTTTCTTCATATTCATCTGTGTAGCAGCTGGCCTTGGATGTGAACTTCAATAGGGGAAGGAAGATGGTTGATTTTGCACGGATAATCTCGAAGTTGCCCGATCGGTATGCACGTGGCTGGCATTGTTTTGGGCTCGAAAGAAATATCAAGCGGGGCGAAATAACTTCTCTTGAGGCCTTTGGGACAGAACTGGTGGCGTTCCGTGGTGAGGACGGACAGATTCGGGTTTTCGATGCTTACTGCCCGCATATGGGGGCGAATCTGGCAAACGGAACCGTCAAGGGAAATACCTTGGAATGTCCCTTTCACTCATGGCAGTGGGGTGATGGCGGTTACTGCGAAAAGATTCCTTACTGCGAAAAAATCCCGCCTAAAGCGAGAATTCGGCAGTGGGAAAGCATGGTCGAAAACGAGCTTCTGTTTATCTGGCACGATCACGAAGGTCAGGGACCGATTGTTGAACAGAAAATTCCGGCACACAGATGTTGTATTGAAGATGGCTGGTCGGACTGGGCCGTTATCAGCAAGCCCGCGAATACCAACTGCCGGGAACTGATCGACAACCTTGCCGACGTGTATCACTTTGAACCTGTCCACGGCTCACCCGTTAGTAGCTACCTTAATGTTTCGCAAGGACATACATACTGCCAGATGCTGACGGGCGGAAATCAGTTGATTGGTACGGGCGACTCACTCCGTAGTATTGCCTATTATTATGGGCCATCCTATGTAATAGCGGACATGGAAGCCGAGATGTGGGGTTATAAGCTCGAATGCATCATGATGATCGGTAACGTCCCCATTAATCATGATCGCTTCATGATGCACTTCGGGATGAAAGTGAGGGCGCTGGAATGCTTGTCTTTTTCGGAGAATCAAAAGCTCATTGCTGAATACATTGCCAACGGGCAGGAAACTTTCTTTCAGGATCTACGTATCTGGGATAACAAAAAACGCGTGGACAATCCAATTCTCTGCGGCGGTGACGGGCCGGTATATCAGTTGCGTGAATGGTATGACCAGTTTTATCTGGACCGCGAGCAAGTACCTCACAAGTCCGTCGAGAAAAGAGTGTTTGTTTCTCGCGAAAGAGAGGATACGGCGCAATGGCTTTTGGATGTTCATGGTGTCGGGCTCGATGGCCAGGCAGTGAGCCAAAGGGAGGGGGTGCTGTCTGGTTCTGACGCATAGGGTGATGCGCAAAGAAAAACAATAAAAGCCTGGAGATACAACCGTGAAAAAAGACTTTTTTTCAGAACGTTTTCCCAAAGGATGGTTTGGCGTGCTCTTTTCAAGTGAGCTTGCCGCAGGGGAAATAAAATCGTTCAAGTACTTCAATCGAGATTACGTGGCTTTTCGGGGTGAGAACGAGGAAGTAGCGATACTCGATGCGCATTGCCCTCACCTTGGAGCCCACCTTGGAGGCGGCAGTTGCGTAGGAAATACCATTCGCTGTCCCTTCCACGGGTGGCAGTTCGATCAGGAGGGAAAGTGCACTTCCATACCCTACTCGGAGCGTATTCCACCCAAGGCAAGGGAAGGCGCTCTGAAATGGCATCATGTACGCGAGCTCAACCAGATGATTCACATCTGGTTCGATCCTGAAGGTGGCGAGCCCGAGTGGGAGGTTCCACGGTCAGCCGAAATGAGCGGGGAGGAGGGCTGGACACGTTGGTACTTCAAGCGCTGGAGGATCAAGACCCAGGGTAAGGAAATCATAGAAAACCTGGTAGATACTCCGCACTTCGCCATCGTTCACCAGTCGCCCATCGACAAGATCACCGTTGAGTACGACAAGCACATCGCGCGGCAGATCTCCTTGATTGGCCATCACCCCACACTAGGCAGTCAACTGGAGACGATGGCCACCTACTTTGGACCCGGCGTGATGCACGTTGAAATGCAGGGTACCCACGAAAGCCGCCAGGTTAACTTCCATACGCCGGTCGATCACGAGAGTCTGGACCTTTGCTACGGATTGAAGCTGCGCCATGATCGTGCGATTGAGGATATTGACGCCATTGCCGAGGAATACGCCGGGTTTGCCCATAAGGCGTTCTACGAGGACGTCGAAATCTGGGAGAACAAGGTTTATCGCGAGTCTCCGCTGTTGTGTCAGGCGGACGGACAACTGTTCGAATTGAGAAAGTGGTATCGACAGTTTTTTGTTGATGCGCCACCTCAAGCCAACATTGCCTGATGGCTGGGCCCATCCATAGACAGCAATACAAGAACGCCACTCGATAGAGTGGCGTTACTTTGTCTGGGCCGGTTGCTGCACCCCATAGGGAACCCGGATACTGTCGGCATGGCCTGCGTCGGCAACGACGATTGCCAAGCCGACATGGCAATAAGGGGCCAATAAAAGGACAGCCCCCTTTTCCAGTACCAACCCACTAACCGGCAAATACGGATGAAGCATTTTTCAAGGGAGATACTCATGGCATCAGGGCAATGTCTTTGCGGGGCGGTACGTTTTTCCCTGGCGGTTGAACCCCGATTTTTCTATCGCTGCCATTGCACCCTGTGCCGCAAGCAAACCGGGGTTGGCCATAATCTTGCCACGCTGGTCAACGCTCGCGACTTCCGGTGGGAGGAAGGGCAAGGGACGATCACGGGGTGGCGCAAACCCAGCGGGTACAGAAATGACTTTTGCTCACGATGTGGCTCGACCGTGCCTAATGTTCTTCGCGAAACGCCTTACTACTGGATTCCGCTTGGACTTCTCGATGGCGAGTTGAGCATGGAGTGTGTTGGAGATTTCTGCACCGATGATGCTATGTCGTGGGATGAACAACGCTCGGCAAAAAGTCATTGCGCAGCCCCGGATTCACTGGGGTTTCTTCTGCATGAGTTGCAGGTCAATGCTTGACTCAGGCGCATGGTCGGCTTTGGGACCCGTTGACAGTTGGAAGGTGAACAACCACAGCACCAGGGCCGTCACACTGATCGAAGCGCCCAGCAAGCTGACGGCAACCCACCCCCATAGCGCATAAACCTGCGTCGCGGCGGCGGCACCCAGCGCGCTGCCCACCGAGTAAAAGCACATGTAGGCGCCGACCATGCGGCTATGGGCGTCGGGCCGTGCCGCGAAAATCAGGCTCTGGTTGGTGACGTGTACGGCCTGCACAGCGAAGTCGAGCAAGACCACTCCACAAACCAGCGCGATCAGTGACGACTGTGCAAAGGCGATGGGCAGCCAGGACAGCGTCAGGATCGCCAGCGAAATGCCGGTGACGCGTTGCCCCAAACCCTGGTCGGCCCAGCGCCCGGATCTTCTGGCCGCAAGGGCGCCGGCGACGCCCGCCAGGCCAAACAGGCCGATGACCGTGTGCGAAAGCGACAGTGGTGGGGCGCTCAACGGCAGCACCATGGATGTCCAAAGCACGGAAAAAGCGGCGAAGATCAACAAGGCCAGCAGGCCCCTGATGCGCAACACCGGTTCGGTCATGAACAGCGTGAAGAGCGAGCGGATGAGTGTCGGATAGGTGTATCGACTGCGTGGCGTCACTGCCGCAGGCAACACTTTCCAGAACACCGCTGCGAGGGTCAGCATCAATCCCGAGGAAACGAAATACACGGCGCGCCAGCCTGCCAGATCGGCGATCAGCCCGGAGGTGAAGCGCGCCAGAAGAATGCCCAGGACAATGCCACTGGTGACGGTTCCCACGGCCTGGCCACGTTGTGACGGCGTTGTCAGCGCGGCGGTGCAGGCCACCAGCACTTGAACCATCACGGCCAGCAAACCCACGGCGATCATGGCCCCCAACAGGGTCAGCCATTGCTGTGCGGCGCCGACTCCCGCCAGCGCAATCGCAGACAGCAGCATTTGCGTCAGAATCAGCCCTTTTCGGTTTAACAAGTCGCCCAGAGGGACGATGAACAGCAACCCCAGCGCGTAACCGACTTGAGTCGCCGTCACCACAAACCCGACCATTGATGGGGCAACATCAAGGCTGCGGGCCATTGAATCGAGTAAAGGTTGTGCGAAGTAGACGTTGGCGACGGCAAGCGCGCAGGTGACAGAAAATAGAAACGTGAGTTGCGCAGACAGCCCCGAAGCCTGCGCGAGGAAAGGATGGGTGGCTGAATCGGTATCTGCTTTCACGTGAGCCTCCGTGGCGCTAAACTGGTTTCAATTAGCAACTGGATTCATTGTTGTCGAATCAGGTTTCATATTGCAACCACATTGCTCAAGACCGGTCGACGGACTTGGCAGTCGTTATCCAAAAAGGTAAACACGATGGTCGTAGACCCTTCATCGCCAAGCAGCGAATGCCCGGTAGCACGAACACTGGAAGCTATCGGGGATCGGTGGTCACTCATGATCATTCGCGACGCGTTTGACGACATTCGCCGATTCAGCGAATTTCAAAAAAGCCTGGGGGTGGCCAGGAACATTCTGGCATCGCGCCTGAAGACGTTGGTTGAGGTCGGTGTATTCGACGTTCAACCGGCGTCGGATGGAAGTGCCTACAAGGAATACGTCCTGACGGAGAAAGGGCGTGAGATCTTTCCTGTGGTGGTCAGTATGAGGCAGTGGGGCGAACGGTTTCTGTTCACGGGGGACGAGACGCGTTCAGTGCTGTTGGACAATGAGTACGGCCAGTCCCTGATGTCGATTGAAGTTCGCTCCTCGAGCGGCCAAAAACTCGGACCGTCCGACTGCCACAGAGTGAGGGTGGTTGCCGGCGAGTCGTGAATCGAACGGTTGAGGGCGACTCAGTCGAGCAGCGATACCAGTCGCGGTTCGATTGACTGGTCAACCACTTCAAGCAACGCCAGGGTGACAGGCAACTTGAAGCGTCGGCGCCCGGCACTGCCGGGATTCAGGAATAGCCGTTCACCGCGCCAGTCGATGCACGGTTTGTGCGAATGACCGGTGATCACCAGCTTGATGCGGCTATCAAGATCGGCCGCCACGTCGGCGATGTCATGCAAGAGCAGCACCGTCCAGCCGTTGAACTCCAGGTGCAGACAATCGGGCAACCCCCGCGCCCAGGATGCGTCCAGGTCATTGTTGCCCCGCACCGCATCCACCGGCGCGATCGCGGCCAATTGGTCGAGGATCGCCTCGCTACCGATGTCACCCGCGTGAAGGATGCGATCACAGCCTTGCAGGGCGGCAATGGCTTCGGGGCGGAGCAAACCGTGGGTGTCGGAGATGACGCCGATTTTCATCGCGGGCGGCTCGAGATGCATTCTGCTTCCAGGCTCAAGCGGATGTCTCCTGTGCTGAGCATTGTTGAGCGAAGCAGTCAATTCAACCACATCGAAGCCGGGCCCGGGCGGTAAATGACATCGAAGGCGTAAACTCCGCTTTGGCGGCTGCTCATTGAAACCAGAGCGAGCACAGCCGCCACTTGCGATCAACTAACGTTCTTGTGGCTGGTCAGCAGCTCGCCTTACCTGGTTCAACAGGTGATCGACATCCTCGGCGGTGGTCGCGAACGAGGTGACAAAGCGAACGACATTCGGTCCCCAGCGATCATGGTAGAACCCGAAGCCGGCCTTCAGCAGCGCATCGATCATTGCCGAGTCCAGCCGGCAGAACAGGATGTTCGCCTCGGTGCCGCCGAGCACCTCGACGCCACCCAGGCCCTCAAGCCCTTGCGCCAGGCGCTGGGCGGCAGCGTTGGCCTTGCGTGCATTGCGCAGCCAGAGATCGTCGGTCAGGTACGCATCGATCTGCGCCGACAGAAAACGCATCTTGGAAGAGAGATGGCCTGCACGTTTGCGGCGGTAACTCATCTCGGTGGCAAGGGAGGTGTTGAACAGGACGATCGCTTCCGCCGCCAACACGCCGTTCTTGGTGGCACCGAACGACAGGGCATCCACGCCGGCCTTCCACGTCATCTCGGCCGGGGAGCAGCCAAGCGACACCAGGGCGTTGGCAAAACGCGATCCATCCATATGCAATCCCAGGGAAGAGGACTTGCAGATGTCACCAATGGCTGCGATTTCATCCAGGGTGTAGATGCTGCCGACTTCAGTGGCCTGAGTGATGCTGACGCAGGCGGGCTGGGTCGTGTGTACGTCGCCGACTTTTTCGCGAGTGCGCTCGCGCAATCGGACGATATCCAGCTTGGCCGCCGGGCCGTCGACGGTCATCAGCTTCGCGCCGTTGGAAAAGAACTCGGGCGCGCCGCATTCATCGTTGTTGATATGGCTGGCCGGGTGGCAGTAGATGTTGCCCCAGGGGGGTGTCATCGCACTCAGGCACAGGGCGTTGGCGGCGGTGCCGGTGGGCACGAGAAAGACCTCCACGTCGCGCTCGAAGATCTCGCAGAACTTGCGCTTGACCTGTGCCGTCAACTCGTCGGTGCCATAGGGACCCGCCTGGCCCGAGCTGTGTTTGACGAGGGCTTGTGCCACCTCCGGCGATGCACCGGCGATGTTGTCACTTGAAAAACCCAGCGCGGGCGGTCTGCTTGTTTCACCGTTCATCATCCAGTTCTCGGCTGCGCAGGCGAAGGTGTTTCGCCCGGATTGGCGCATCCTATGGAGGGGGACGGTTGTTGCGCTTGTAAAAAATTGACGCTCGCCGATGGTCGACGGCCTAAGTCCTGTAGCGCGATGGCGCGACGCCGAATGCCTGTCGAAAGGCGCGGTTGAAATGGCTTTGATCGTAGAAGCCGACGGCGTGGGCGACATCGATGATCGGTTGCGCGCTGCCAGACAGCAGGCCACACGCCCGTTCGAGACGCAGGCGAAGCAGCCATGCGTGGGGCGTCATGCCGATGGTCCGCTTGAACTGCTTGAGAAACGGGAAACGCCCCAGCCCACATAGTCCGGCGAGATCATCGAGGGTGATTCGCTCATCGATGTGGCTGAAACAATAGTCGCTGACGCGAGACCATTGCAGGGGTGATAGCGAGCCGGTAATCGTTTCGGGCTTGATTGCCCGTGACTGGCTCAACAGCTGTTCAAGGAGGGTGAACCATTGCGTCTGCACCGCGAGGCTGCCGGGGCCAACGGCCTGCTGCATCGCTTCGTGCAAACCGCGCAGGTTGCCGGCAAGCCCCGTGTCTTCGAGCAACACACCGGCCAATTCAAGCTCTTTCGGTTGACCGCTGATCTCCTCGGCCAGGCTCGCGACCAGCGCCTGGGATAGACGGAATGTCTTGAGCGTATAAGCGCCGCCGTCTTCGGATACACCGTCGTGGATTTCACCCGGCGGCATCAGGGCAACACTTCCCGGCCCCAAAAGAAACGACTCGCCTTTCGCTCGATGACGCTGGATGCCTTCGGTGACAAAACCAATGTGGAAATCGAGGTGGTAATGGCGATCGAAGCCGACATCCGCAAAACGTGCGGACCCCAGCACCAGGCCTGGTACTTCGGACACGTGATGGTACTTGGCTTGCTCAGTCATGAAACCCGTTCAACAATCGGCGAGGAGGGCGAGAGGCTCGAAGTTTAAGTGCGCAAGAGGTATAGATCCATGGGTTGCCAGCAATTGGCCTGAGGTCGTGCATGAGTCATTGAGTGTCAACCGAACTCGCTCGCCATGAGAATGTTGCGCAGCAAGTGATGACGGCTCATTTGTCCGCTGCGCAACGTCCGGTAGCCATCCTAGCTTTGTGGTACCACCCGAGCTTCGTTTCCGGCACCCTCGACGTACACGTTCATGCCTTTTCTCAGCGTCGGGTTGATCGGCTGCGTTACCGAAACCAGTACGCCGCTCTGGGTGCGAACGATGATCTGCTGTGCGTCCACGGGCTGATCATATTTTTTCTTTTCGACGTAGTTGCCGCCTGCCGCCCCCGCGAGGGCTCCAGCGACCATCGCCACATCCCGGCCGGTACCCTGGCCGATCAGGCTACCCAGGCCCAGACCGCCAATACCGCCCAAGATGGCACCGACGCCGCTATCGTGATTGGTCTGCATCTGGGTCTGTGTGATCTGCTCGATTTTCCCCGAGCGAATCTCCATCTCGCCAGCGCCTCCGCTCCCGGCACCCACCGCGGCACAGCCGCCAAGCACCAGACCAAAAAGCGAAATCGTCAGCCAGGAAAAGATTGTTTTCATCGTCAAACTCCATTTTCAGAGGAAGTGGGTCATGCAAACGCATCCAATGACGTTAGACGAAAAAGTCCGGTTCATGCGCTTGTCTGGCTGTGCAAGGCTTTTGAGGTCGAGAAAGCGCGCCAGCGCCAGCGCACGACCAGGATGGCCACTGATCCGCCCATGCTCACGCAAAAGGCGGCAGGTGTTCTGGTTGACTCCAGTCGCTCAGGACTCTTGCGCCAAACCTGCTACGGCCTGCAGGAGCCTGGGCATATTTTCCAGGGCCTTTTTCCTGGCTTCAGTAAATCGGTTCAACACGGCAAGCTTTTCAGGATCCCCCTCCTGCAGGCTTCTCAGCACTGTCGGCAAAAGGTGCAGATGGCACTGCGCAAGCCAGTTGGACAACCCCGCGTGGTTCTTCCATTGCCGCTGATTGCCCAGATAAGCGGCCCACATCCTGACCCAGTCCACCGGTGAGCGTGGCAGCGGGACAAACCCACATAGTTGATTCATCTGCATCTGATCGTCGAGGTGGCTTTCCACGTATGCGATGACTGCGGCGCTGAACAGAATCTGATAACTGCTGACTGTCACCAGGTTGATGCGATTGCCATCAAACGCTTTCACGCTTCCCTCAGGAATAATCGGGACAGCGCTTGCGCTGCAGTCGATATAAAGGGCGTCGGGATCTCCAGCGATGCTGCCCCTTTCGAGGGAGATACGGCTGGCTTCTATCGCGCACACCCGCCCCAGGCGCACTACATTGGTTATGCGCCGTAGCGCACGCAACTCAGCCTGTGAAATGGTCGCAGCACGGAAGGCGGTGGGTTCGACGGCTTGATCGATGCGCAGCAGTTCGCCGACACTTTCGAGCCTGAGGAACAGGTCCGGGATCGAATCTGCAGCACCTATTGCTTCGAACTGGTTCGCGAGGCTACCGATCGTTCGTACAACATTCTCCTGGCCGGGTTGAAAGTTGGCGCGATCCAACAACCAGGGGGCGTTTGGAACGATCCATTGAATCCTGCCTGGTACCACGCCATTCTGCAGCAGCCACAGACAGGCATCGATGCCGGTCTTTCCTCCCCCCACCACCACGTAACGCAAGTAAGGCTGTCCGATCTTTGGCAAGTCGTTGAGCGGTACGCACCGTATACCGGGCTCTATCCGGTAATGCGGAGGATGGGTCGAAGGAACGGCTGCCTGTGCAATAGTCGCATCCACCAGCTTCCTTCGGACCTGGACAGCATTACGTTCGCCGGTGAGCAGGGAAGTGATGCAATGACTATCGGTGCGATCACCTTCGTAGTTGTGCATCGGAAAATATCGCACCCGACCTGACGGCAAGAATCGATGATGCATAAGCTGATCGAAGTAACTGACAATCTCGGCGCCTGAGGCCAATTCATACAAGCCACCGCCCCATTCGGATTCGTCCTTCTGGCCGGAGCCCAACTCGCAGGAGTTAACGCCATAGAAGGCAGACGGCTGGTGCAAGCGGACGAACGAGTAGGCATCGTTCCAGTGTCCACCAGGTTGAGCGTGTCGATCCACCATCAGCACACTCGCATCCGACTGATCGAGCAATGTATCGACGAAGGCCATGGCTGTTGCCCCCGCGCCGATGACCAGATAATCCGTTGCCATGGTGGATGTGTTCATAGGTACGCCCTGATGAAAGTTGAAAATACTCCTCCATCGAATCAGGCTAGTTGTTTTCGCTTGTCGCAAAAGAACAGTTGTTCCTTGCCGACATAGCCAACAGATTTAAAGACTCTCTAAATACCATGTCGACTCTGGAAAGCGGCCAGTTGGTCACCGTGCCAGACGATTACATTGACCGCCAGGTCGTCTTCTGGATGCTGTGGCCAGCCAGCCGTTATGCCTCGCCCAAGTTGCGCGTGTTCATTGACTGCATGAGTGCGCACTTGCGCACCTGATCGTTTACGCCTGCAGGTTCAGTATCACCCTCGTCTGACCGGCATCAGGGCGAACCCGCTCCCGCAGGGTGTGGGCTTAACCCAAGGCTGTGAAATCGCTGGCGTGCAGCTCCTGGACGCCCACCAGTTGGATTTCGAACTCGGGGGTGGCGTCGGCGTTGACACTGCCCTGGAGAATGCCATTGGCAAAGCGCAGTTGACCGGTGGCGTTGGCAGGGTCAAAGGCATTGCTGCCGATGAAGGTGAAGGTGTCGACAGCGGTGGTCAGCGGGTTGGCGTCCAGGCCGGTGAAATCCAGAAGATCGCCCTCGGTGCTCTTGAAACCGTTGATCACATCGCGCAAAGCCCCGACGCCCATGTCCGACAGCGCACTGAACGCGAAGGTATCCGCGCCAGTGCCACCGATGAGGTTGTCGGTGCCTGTACCGCCGATCAGCCGGTCATCGCCCGAACCACCCACCAGCGAATCGTTGCCCGCACCACCGTTCAGAACGTTCGCGGCGCTGTTGCCCGAGAGACTGTCGGCGTAGGCGCTTCCCGTCAGGTTTTCGCAGAATTTCAAGGTATCGAGCCCGGAACCCGTGGTGTTTTGTTGCGCTGACGTCGAGAGGTTTACGGTAACGCCGGACAGGGCGCGCTCAAAAGACACCGTGTCATTGCCATCGCGTCCGTCCAGCACGTTGTTGCCGGCTCCGGCGAACAGCGTGTTGTCCAGCGCGTTGCCCGTGCCATTGGCGGCGCCAGTGCTATCGACATACAGATGTTCAACGTTATTGCTGAGGGTAAAGGCCGCCAGGCTGCTGTGCACACTGTCGACTCCTCCAGGCGCCGCACTGCTGTTGGTCTCGATCACGGTGTCATCGGCGTTGTCGACATGATAGGTGTCGTTGCCATCGCCGCCGCTCATGCTGTCGGCCCCTGCGGCACCGTCGAGTACGTTATTGGCGGCATTGCCGGTGATGAAATTGTGCCGCTCATTGCCGGTGCCGTTGATGTCCGACACGCCGGTGAGCACCAGGTTCTCGAGATTGGCGCCCAGGGTCCAACTGACCGAGGTCTGCACCGTATCGATCTGCGAGGTCGAGGTGTTGGTTTCCATCACGCGGTCGAACGCGTTATCGACCACATAGACGTCGTTGCCATTGCCACCGGTCATGGTGTCGGCGCCCAGTTTGCCATCCAGCGTGTCGTTGCCCGAGCTGCCCGCCAGGGTATCCGCCTGGTCGGTACCGGAAATCATGTTCCGGGCGTTGTCGAAAATGTCCTGCACGCTGTTGTTGTCGTTGGGGTTGCCCTGGAAGCCAAGGTCATTGGCAATGTAGTCGGCCAGGCGCTGGCCGACGATCTCCGCCGACTCCTCGTGCAGGTGCCAGACGTCGTCGGGATACGCCAGCGGATCGACTTCGTGACGCAAGGGGAGGTCGGTGTAGTCCACCGCCAGCTTGACGTCGGCGCGCTCGGCGGCGATGGCTTCCTGGGCTGCGCGTACATAACCACCCCCCTCGACGATGGAGGCAATTTTCTCCTCCGAATAACCACGGGCACGCGCTGCGTCCTGTTCGTAGTGACCGGTTTCCATCATGTACACGCTGAAGTTGCCGAACTGGGCATGCAGGTAATCAAACACCTTCAGGGTCGCGGCCTTGTACGCCGCTGCTGCCGCTGCTTTGTCCGTGGCTCGGGCGATCTCCTGGGCTGCTTCCTCGCCCTGGCCCCAAATGATGCCCATGGTGACGTTACTGATCGATTGCAGTTCACTGAGCTGACCCCGCAGCAGCGTCACGGCGCGCAACAACGCGGCCCCGGGCTGGTTGGTGTCGGTCAGCCACCAGCACAACTCGAGTTCCCCGGCGCTCAGCGTCGACAGGCCGGTGACCGTGCTGCCGCCCACCGCGATGTCGATACCGTTGCCATCGGCATCGGTGAACTGGCTACGCACGTCATAGGGGGAGTAGCGGTCCAGGTCGTTGACCAGCATCGAGGTGCCGGACTGACCGTCGTCCTCCGTCATGCGCAGCAGGCGCGCATTGGATTGGCCGAGGGTGGGCAGATAGAGGATGTCCTGCCGGGTGCTCTCGCCGAACACGAAGTCGCTGGCGGTCAGGGTGTTGAGGTAGTTGCCGATGAGCGCGATTTCAAAACGATTGCCATCGGCATCCGTTTCGGCGGACTTGATGTAGGTCTTGTCGCCGGCCGCGTTGAGGGTGATGTACAACGTGGCATTGCTGCCATCGCCGAGGCCTAGAAAGCCCAGACCCGAAACATCGATCTTGTCGACGCCGGCGGTGAAGTCATAAATCGTGTCGGTGGCCGTGACACCGCCGGTGTCGTAGTCGCGGTAGCTGTCGAGCACGTTGCTGTAGCGGAAGGTGTCGACACCGTCGCCGCCGTACAGTGAGTCGCGTCCGGCGCCGCCGTCGACGGTGTCGGCGCCAGTGCCGGCCTTGATCGTGTCGTTGCCACCGAGGCCAAGGATCAGGTCGGCACCCGCCGTGCCGTTGAGGGTTTCGGCATTGTTGGTGCCGGTGACGGTGTTGGCGGGCGCATCGGCCACCGCCAGGGCGAAGCTATCGCTGACCGATGCACCGGCCGGGTCCGTGGCTCTGACCAGCACATTGTAATTACCGGACGCGGTGCTGGTCGGCGTGCCGGTGAAGGTCAGGTTGCTGGCATTGAAGCTCAGCCACGCGGGCAGGGCGCTGCCATCGGCCAGGGTGGCGGTGTAGCTGAGGCTGTCATTGTCCGGATCGGTGAAGCTGGTGGCCGGCACCACGTAGCTGAACACGGTGTTTTCGGTGGCGTTCTGATCCAGCAGCGGCGTGGTCAGCACCGGCGCCTGGTTGGTCGGTGACGATGTGGCGAAGATGAAATTGGCGTTGGTCAGCTTGTTGAGGTAGTTGCCGTCCAGTGCCACTTCGAAGCGGTTGCCATTGGCGTCGGCGGTCAGGGACTTGATGTAAGTCTTGGTGCCGGCACTGTTGAGCACCACGTACACGGTGTTGTTCTTGCCATCCCCCAGGCCGGTGAAACCCATGGCCGAGAGGTCGATCTTGTCGGCGGTGACATCGAAATCGGTGATCAGGTCACCAAGGTTGGCACCGCCGGTGTTGTAGTTACGGTAACTGTCCAGGCGACTGGAAAACACGAACGTGTCCGCCCCGGCACCGCCGGTGAGGGTGTCCATGCCGGCGCCGCCGTCGAGTTTGTCGTCGCCCGCGCCGCCACTGAGGCTGTCGTTGCCCGCCAGACCGAGCAGGGTGTCGGCCGAATCGCTGCCCAACAGCGAGTCGCTGCCGCTGGTGCCGGTGATCACCCGATTAAAGATGAAGTTATTGGCCGTCAGGGTGCTGGTCAGGTTACCCGAGAGGATCAGCTCGAAACGATTGCCACTGGCGTCGGCGTCGTAGTCCTTGATGTAGGTGCGGTCGCTGCTGGCGCTGTAGCTGACCTGCAGGGTGCCACCACGGCCATTGCCCAGGCCTGTGAAGCCGAGGCCGGCGAGGTCGATCTTGTCCTGGGTGACGTCGAAGTCGGTGATGGTGTCATCAAAGCTTGTGGTCGCGTTGCGGTAACTGTCGGACTGAGCGGCGAAACGGAACGTATCGGCGCCGGTACCGCCGGTGAGTTTGTCGATGCCTGCACCACCCACCAGAATGTCGCCACCGGCCCCGCCATTGAGGGTGTCGTTGCCGGCAACACCGTAGAAAATCTCGCTGGCGGCGCTGCCCAGCAGGGTGTCATTGCCAGCCGTACCTTGCACGGTGGTCATCGGCACCGTGGCGCTGACGTAGCTGCCGTCGCCATAGACCAGCGTGGCACCGTTGCTGGTGTGGCTGATGGTGTTGCCGATGATGGCGTTGCGATCAGTGCCGTCTTCATTGCGCTCTGCAACGCCATAGGTCGACAGGTCGCTGCCGGTGATGAGGTTGCCCTGGATGGTGTTATCGCTGCCGTTGAAGTACTTGCCGGATACGCCCAGGGTGTCGTCGTAGGACTGGATGATGATCTCCGGTACGGGGCTGCCCAGGGAATTGTTGTTGAGCGTGTTGTCGATGATCTCGACGTGGTTGCTGCCGTAGATGCGGACCCCGGCGCTGGCGTTGTCGTGGATGTCGACGCCACTGACGGTCACCTCGCTGGACAGTTTGATCAGCACCCCTTCGGCGCCGTTGCCGTACACCTCGCCACCGGTGATGGTGATGTTGCTGGGGGAGGGGATATCCTCGCTGCCGCGCTGTACGACGATGCCAGTGCCGCCGTTGTTGTAGGCAACGTTATTGGTGAGTGTGAAGTCGTGGGTGCTGGTAACGATGTTGAAACCGTGCCGGTCGTTGTCGTAGGCGACGTTGTTTTCGAAGGTGCTGTCGCTGAGGAAGTCGGCAACGAAACCGTCCAGGCCGTTGCCGTGGGACACGCTGTTGCTGATGACCATGTTCACGGTCTGCTCGTGGGGGTCGAAACCGTACCCGGAGCAATCCTTGATCTCGACGCTGTCGAGGGTGACGTTGGAGTCGTAGCCCGCTTCGCCTGGAATGTAGCCGTTGAACCAACCGTCGATCTTGCCCGTGGTGTTGTCACGGTTGCCGTCGATGGTGAGGTTGCTGACGCCAAAGTCGTGGGTTTGCTCGCCATAGGCGGAGCGGATGACTCCGGTGATCTTGGTGTCGGAGCCGTCAGCCACCTTGACGGTGGTTGCGCCCATGCCGTCGCCGTACAGGTAGACGTTGCTCTTGAGCATCAGGCAGCCGTCGGAGGGTTCCTCACCTCCCGAAACGATGTAAGTTCCGGTCGGCATGTACACCTGCCCCCCGCCTGCAGCGGCCGCCGCGTCAATTGCATTTTGTATCGCCGCCGTATCGTCAGTGATGCCATCTCCCTTGGCGCCAAAATTTTGTACATTAAAAATCATGAGTTTATCTCCGTATCAGGCGAAAACCTCGGCAGATGCCAATATTCCATCGGCAGCTACCGTGTTATGACCCACCGGAGCGCAAAAGTTGTGACCGCATATCGGGGAAGCGTCAAAAAACAGATAAAGCTGATTAGCGGTTATGAGATGTTTTGGAGAAATAACGGTTTGTTGACGACCGCTCAGGTAGCGAGTCCGCAGTGGACCGGGTGGCTCGCGCAGCGGATGGCGCTGAAAAAAAGCTTAAAAGACCGAGACCTTGTATAGGGTTCCGCCTGGCAGCCGAAGGGGCCGCCAGGTAAACGCTTTGGAGAGTCGAGTGGAGTCAGGCCCGAAGCCTTACATCGTCAGCTGCTGAAGGCTGCAGCAACGAGAACAGGTTCTTGGGATCTTGCAGCTCCGGCACCAGTTGGATGTCGCTGCCAATGTTGAGCGTTCTTGCAACATCCAGCACATAGCGCAAGGCGGAGTAGTCTTCGATGGCGAAGCCGACCGAGTCGAACAAGGTGACTTCCTCGGCATGCTGGCGACCTTGGGTCTGACCATTGATGACTTTCCAGAATTCGATCACCGGTGAGTCGGCGGGCATCTGCTGAATTTCGCCTTCAATGCGGCTTTGTGGTTCGTACTCAACCATGACTCGCGCACGCTCCACGATGTCTCGGTGCAGTTCGGTCTTGCCGGGGCAGTCGCCGCCCACTGCGTTGAGGTGCATCCCGGGCTCGATCATCTCAGGGGTTAGAATCGTTGCGTAGGCCTTGTCGGCCGTGACCGTGGTCACGATATCGGCCCCACGTACGGCTTCCGCGACGGTTTTGGCAACGGTCACCTGTATGGCGGGGTAGGCCCGCAGGTTGGCTACCAGCTTCGCCGTCGCGGCAGGATCGATGTCGTAGAGACTGATTTCAGTAATGCCGAGCAATGTATGAAATGCCAGGGCCTGGAATTCGCTCTGTGAGCCGTTGCCGATAAGTGCCATTCGGCGACTGTCCGGTCGGGCGAGGTAACGGGCGGCGAGTGCAGAAGTGGCAGCGGTGCGAATGGCGGTAGTCAGCGTCATTTCACTCAGCAAGACAGGCTTGCCGGTATCGACGTCTCCCAGCGCACCAAACGCCATGACCGTCAGCATGCCATTGTGCGTGTTCTTCGGATGCCCGTTGACATACTTGAAGGCATAGAGCGAGGCATCAGACACCGGCATAAGCTCGATGACGCCCTCGGGTGAGTGGTTCGCCAGGCGCGCGCACTTTTCGAAATCCGGCCAGCGTACGTAGTCTTGACGGATGTACTCGGCCATTTCGATCAGGCAACGAGGCAAGCCTTTTTCCTGGACGAGACGGCTCAGATCATTGACGTCAATGTAACGGGTCATATTGGGTTCCTTTGGGCGTTTTATGGTGTGCCGGTCTGGACTGCCTTTCGCTTTGGCGGCTGAGACTCAGGAGGCGGTCCATGTGTTTGCAACGGATCTATTGTCGAGGCAATGGAGAGAAGATTTCGGCCAATACTGACCCTGGACACAGCGAGAGAAGTCGAAAAACACAGAGTGCACAGCGGAATCGGCCGGGTGACAGTGACCACTCGCATCTCGCTCGCACGGCTCAAGCGCGATGTGCTTCACGAAGCATCGTCATGCAGGTAAAGAAGGCCTCAAAGACAAGCACATGTCCTGTGCCGCTCCCTTTTATGTGGATACACAGTGACTGACAGCGGACGACAGAATCGGCTGTGAAAGCCCTTCGTTCAGCACAGGCACGCTGTTTGAACGTGGGGTTACGACACCAGCACCCTCCCGGCAATTGGCATTCTGACGGTCCATTTCAAGCGCTTGTTGATCGCTGTCCGAGATGGAGTGCAACTCCGACGACTGGCACCTTCCAGTCGAAAACAACAACAAAAACGGCTGCGGTGAAGACCGCATCGACCCTCTGCCCCTGTCAAAAAAGTGTGGTCCGACGCAAGCGCCGGATCGCTATAAATCCAAATAATCCGGGACTCTAGAAAATGAACATCAAATGGCTGACTTTGCCGGCACTCGCGTTGCTTTGCTGCACCACGGGCGCCAGTGCCAAGGAATGGAAGGAGCTGCGATTTGGCGTCAACCCAAGCTACCCACCCTTTGAATCCACCACGGCCGATGGCGGGGTTCAGGGCTTCGGCGTGGACCTGGGCAATGCGATATGTGCCGAGCTGAAGCTGACCTGCGTGTGGGTCAGCAATGATTTCGACGGGCTGATTCCGGGGCTCAAGGCCGGTAAGTTCGATGCCATCGAATCTTCGATGACCGTTACCGACGCGCGCAAAAAACAGATCGACTTTACCGATCGCCTGTACGCAGGACCGACCGCCATCGTCACCCGCAAAGACTCCGGACTGCTGCCTACCGCCGAATCGCTGCGCGGAAAAACCATCGGTTACATGCAGGGCACGATTCAGGAAACCTACGCCAAGGCCAAACTGGGGCCGGGTGGGGTGAAGCTGCGGGCCTATCAGAATCAGGATCAGGTCTATGCCGACCTGGTATTTGGCCGTCTCGATGCGTCGATCCAGGACAAGCTGCAAGCGCAGATGAGTTTCCTGACCTCGCCACAAGGGGCGGACTTCCAAAACAGCGAAGGCATCAGCGACCCGTTGGTGCCGTCGGAAATCGCCATTGGTGTGCGCAAGGACAACGAAGAACTCAAAGGCATGCTCAACGCCGCCATCAAGGCCCTGCACGACAAGGGCATCTACGCGCAGATCCAGCAGAAACACTTCGGTGATCTGGACCTCTACAACAACTGATCCTCGTGCCCCGGTCGTTGTATCGCAGCGACTGGGGCGCATCAAGACAGGTGACTGGCGTGAACTCCTTCCTGAATATTCTGGGGCTCGATCTTTCGGCCCTGCAAGGCTATGGCCCTTTGTTGCTGCACGGCACCTGGGTCACCCTCAAATTGTCGGCACTCGCGCTTCTGGTGAGCATGGCGCTGGGGCTGCTCGGCGCGGCGGCCAAACTGTCACCGCTGAAGCTGTTGAATCTCCCGGCGACCTTTTACACAACACTGATCCGTGGCGTGCCCGACCTGGTGTTGATGCTGTTGATTTTCTACAGCCTGCAAGGCTGGCTCAGCGCCTTGACCGAGGCCATGGGCTGGCCCTACATGGAAATCGACCCATTCGTGGCCGGCATCATCACCCTTGGTTTTATCTATGGGGCGTATTTCACCGAGACCTTTCGCGGGGCGATTCTGAGTGTGCCACGCGGCCAACAGGAAGCCGCGGCGTGCTTTGGCCTGAGCCGTTGGCAGCGCTTTCGTTTCGTGGTGTTCCCGCAAATGATGCGTTTTGCCTTGCCGAGTCTTGGCAACAACTGGCTGGTGCTGCTCAAGGCCACGGCTCTGGTATCGATCATCGGTTTGTCGGACTTGGTCAAAGTCGCGCAGGAGGCCGGTAAAAGTACGTTCAATATGCTTGATTTCCTGCTGCTGGCCGCCGCGCTTTACCTGCTGATCACCAGCGCTTCGAACTACGTTTTGCGTGTGCTGGAACGGCGCTACAACCAGGGTGTACGGGGGATGGCGCGATGATCGAGTTGATTGCCGAATACTGGAAACCCTTTCTGTTCAGCGATGGCGAGACCCTCACCGGTCTGGCGATGACCCTGTGGCTGCTGGTGGCGAGTATTGCCATGGGCTTTTTCCTGTCATTGCCCCTGGCGATCTTGCGCGTCTCGCGCTGGGGTGTCTTGCGTTGGCCGGTTCAGTTGTTTACCTACATCTTTCGCGGCACGCCGTTGTATATCCAGTTGCTGATTTGCTACAGCGGGATCTACGGCATTGCGGTGGTTCGTTCGCAGCCATTGCTCGAAGCGTTTTTCCGCGACGCCATGAATTGCACCTTGCTGGCGTTCACGCTCAACACCTGCGCCTACACTGTGGAAATTTTCGCCGGAGCGATCCGCAGCATTCCCTACGGTGAAATCGAAGCGGCCCATGCCTATGGCCTGAGTGGCTGGCGCCTGTATCTGCAATTGATCCTGCCTTCGGCGCTGCGCCGCGCGCTGCCGTACTACAGCAACGAAGTGATCCTGATGTTGCACGCGACTTCGGTGGCGTTCACCGCAACCATCCCGGACATCCTGAAAATAGCCCGGGACGCCAACGCCGCGACTTTCATGACGTTTCAGGCTTTCGGTATCGCCGGCCTGCTGTACCTCGTGCTGTCGTTCGGGCTGGTCGGTGCGTTCCGCCTGGCTGAGAAACGCTGGCTGAGCTTTCTGGGCCCGGCTCACTGACTTCCATTCTTTATCCAGAGCGGCGCCGATAAGTGTGCCGCTTCAGGAGTATTCGCATGTACAAACTCACCGTTGAAAATCTGTATAAACGATTTGGTGACAACGAAGTACTCAAGGGCGTCTCGTTAAACGCGAGGGCAGGGGACGTGGTGAGCATGATCGGCGCCAGCGGTTCGGGCAAAAGCACCATGCTGCGCTGCATCAACTTTCTGGAGCGGGCGGACGAAGGCGCCATTGCTCTGGATGGCGAGCGAGTCCTCACCCGTCAGGGCGTTGGCGGCATGCGCGTTGCCAATCCGAAGCAGTTGCAGCGTTTGCGCACGCGACTGGCGATGGTGTTCCAGCATTTCAATCTGTGGAGCCACCTGACCGTACTGGAGAACATCGTGCTGGCGCCGTGTCGAGTCCTGGGCATGAATCGCAAGGCCGCCGAAGAGAGCGCTCGGGCGTATCTGGACAAAGTCGGCCTGCCGCAACGGGTGGCCGATCAGTACCCGGCGTTTCTTTCCGGCGGGCAGCAACAGCGGGTGGCGATTGCCCGTGCCCTGGCGGTGGAACCGGAAATCCTGTTGTTCGACGAGCCAACCTCGGCGCTCGACCCGGAACTGGTGGGTGAAGTCCTGAAGGTCATTCAGGCACTGGCCGAAGAGGGCCGGACCATGTTGATGGTGACCCACGAAATGGGCTTTGCCCGGCAGGTCTCCAGCCAGGTGTTGTTCCTGCATCAGGGGCGGGTCGAAGAGCAGGGTGATGCTACGATACTCGACCGGCCAACCAGCGAACGTTTGCAGCAATTTCTATCGGGTCGTTTGAAGTGAGGCAAGGCGTACATGGCGGATATCCGCGATCTGTCGATCGTGCTTGATCGTATCGATCAGGCAATCATTGAAGTGTTGCGCCACGAAGGGCGCATCACCTATCAAAAGCTGTCCGAGCGCGTACACCTGACCCCCAGGCCGTGTCTGGAACGGGTGCGCAAGCTGGAACAGCTCGGGGTCATTCGCGGTTATGGTGCGATTCTCGATGAGAAGAAGCTGACGCCGGGCTTGTCGTTGCTGGTGCTGGTGGCGTTGTCGAACCAGAGCGGACGCGCGGCGCAAAAGGCCTTCGAGGCCAAGGTCCGCGCCTGTCCGCAGGTGCTGGAATGTCGTCTGATCAGCGGTGCGTTCGACTACAGCCTGCGCATGCGCTGCCGTGATATGGAACATTACCGGGTGTTGACCGAAGTCTGGTTTGACGACCCGGATTTGCACATCGACAAGCTGGTCAGCCACCCGGAACTGGCGATGGTCAAGACCACGATGGAGTAAGCGTCAAACGGATAAAAACTGTGGGAGCGGGGGGGGGGGGGGGGGGGGGGGGGGGGGGGGGGGGGGGGGGGGGGGGGGGGGGGGGGGGGGGGGGG